>NZ_JBFTMV010000005.1:0-281747 GCF_056397145.1 Stenotrophomonas sp. 05N423 | reverse complement strand
CGAGGAGATCGGCGGCAACTCATCACCGAATACCTCGCGCACCGCACCCAGCTCCGTAATGTCTCCCAACGGCGTCGAGGTGCCGTGCGTGTTGAGGTAATCAACGCGACGATCCAGACCTGACAACGACATCTGCATGCAGCGTACCGTGTGTCATGGAGCACTCAGTCGGTGCGCTTGCCTTCCATCATGCGGTCACGGTTGGCCCTGAACGGGTTGCCCGGGTACCAGTTGGGCCAGCTCTCACCACCGGCCAGTTCCCTGCCGACGCCATACAGCAGTTCGAGGTCCTCCATGGTGCCGTCGAGTTTCCAGGTGGCAGGGTCGTACGCGTCGCGGGGGCTGTGGTAGCGGTCGCGGCCATAGGCTTCGGCAGCTCTTCTGCCTGCCTCGATGCCGCCTTCCAGAAGATCCTGGCCGCCGCCGGCGTAGAGCGCGGGCACGCCGGCCTTGGCGAAGTTGAAATGGTCTGAGCGGAAGTAGAAGCCACTCTGCACCGAAGATTCTGCATGCAGGGTCCGATTCTGCCTGGCCGCCAGCGGCTTGAGGATGTCCTCCAGCCCGGAGCTGCCATAGCCGGTGACGGTCATGTCGCGGGCGCGGCCGTTGACCGACATCGCATCGATGTTGATCACGCCAGCGATCTTGTCCAGCGGGAAGGTGGGGTGGTTGACGTAGTACTGGGAGCCGAGCAGGCCCGATTCCTCCAGCGTCACGGCGAGGAACACCACCGAGCGCTGCGGTGCCGGTTGCTGATGGGCCATGGCGTCGGCGATCTCGAGGATGCCTGCCACGCCGGTGGCGTTGTCCACCGCACCGTTGTAGATGTCATCGTCTCCATCGGTGCCGTGCGCCTCGCCCCCGTGCCTGCCCAGGTGATCCCAGTGCGCCATGTAGAGCACTGCCTCATCGGCGCGCTTGCTGCCGGGCAGGACGCCAACGACGTTGCGCGATTTCTTTTCGGCGATGTGGCTCTTCAGGTCGAGCGACAGCGTGGTGTGCAGCGGCACCGGCTTGAAGCCGCGTTTGCCGGCATCACGATAGGCCTTGTCCAGATCGAGGCCGGCACCGGTGAACAGCTGCCGGGCCGCTTCCGCGCTCAACCAGCCCTGGGCCTGCAGGCGCGGTTCCTTGTCTTCGGCTGCCGGCAGGTCGTATTGCGCGCCGCCCCAGGAGCTCCTGACCACGTCCCAGCCATACGAGGCGCCGGCGGTGTCGTGCACGATCAGCGCCGCAGCGGCGCCCTTGCGCGCGGCTTCTTCGAACTTGTAGGTCCAGCGCCCGTAGTAGGTCATGCGCTTGCCTTCGAACAAGCCGGCGTCATCCGCATGGAAGCCGGGGTCGTTGACGAACATCACCACGGTCTTGCCTTTCCAGTCCTGGCCGTCGTAGTCGTTCCAGTCCTGTTCGGGTGCGTCCACGCCGTAGCCGACGAACACCATGTCGCTGGCGTCGATCTTCACTTCCGGCTGGCCGCTGCGGGTGCCGATCACCATGTCGCCGCCGAATCCGAGTGTGCGGCTGGCATCGCCGTGGCGGAGTGTGAGCACGGTCGAGGGATCGGCGATGGTCTCGGTCATCGGCACATCCTGGAACCAGCTGTCGCCGTTGCCTGGCTGCAGTCCGATGCGCTGCATCTGGTCACGGATGTACGCGACGGTCAGCTCTTCCCCACGACTGCCAGGCGCGCGTCCCTCGAACTCGTCCGACGCCAGTGTCTTCACCAGCTCGGCGAAGTCCGCGGCGTTGATGTCGCTGGAGAAGATGTGCGCCGGCGGTGGCGCCTGCGCGGGAGCCGGAGGAGGAGCGGCCTCCGGCTGGCAGGCGGCCAGTGCCGCGCTCGCGGCGAGGCACAACAGGATCTTGCGGGACATGGAACCGGGCTCCGGATGAGGGGCGAAGCCCGATTCTAGGCAGATGCGCGGGGAAGCGCTCAGTCCTTCGGCGCGGCTTCGGTGTCGAAGCGGCGTACGGTGGCGCCGCTGACCGGGCCGATGGAGGCGCTGTCATGCACGTACAAAGTCACCTCCCGTTCGAAGTTCAGCGCTCCGTCGACCGTTGCGTTCGGGCCGATGATGATCCGCGGCTTGCGGGGAGGCGTCAGCGACAGGCTGAACGACGGCTTGGTCACGCGGATGCCGCCCTTCACGTGCGAACCAATGCCCACGGTGATGTCGCCATTGACGGTTTCGATATTGCGCCCGACCTCGGTGCCGACCAGCCCGATCCCGCCATTGACGGTTTCCACGCCGCCGCCGATGCGGCCGCCCTGGTCGATGAAGATGCTGCCGTTGACCGTCTCCACGCCGCCGGACAGGACCAGCCCGCGTCCGGCGCGGACGGCGCCATTCACGGTTTCCAGGCTGCGCGCCTGCACATCGTCGTCGGCATTGATGCTGCCGTTGACGGTCTCCACGCCGCGCGCCTGCACGCCCTTTGCCAGATGGATGCTGCCGTTGACCGTGTCCAGGTCGCGGTAGGCGGTGCCGGCTTCGGTGTGGATGCTCCCGTTCACCTTGCTGATGTCGTCAGACGCCATCGCCAGCGGGCTGGCCAGCCCCAGGGCTAGCAGAAGAAGGAATCGTTTCATCGCGCGTCTCCGTCGGGAATTCCTGTGGACGAGGATGGATGGCAGCATGGCTGGGTACAATCCGCATCTGCCTGAAGTCACTGGAATGCCATTGCGACAATACCGCCGCCACCGTCAGCCCGTCCGCTCTCCGGCATTGCCGGCCCGGGTTGCCGGCTGTCTGTTGGCATTGTCGCTGGTCGCCCCCCTCGTGCAGGCGCAGAGCAACTCCCGCGATGCGGAGAAGAAGCTGCAGCAGGTGCGTGGCGAACTGAAGAACGTGGCGCAGGAGCGTCAGCGCCTGGAAAGCGAACGGGACGCGGCGTCCCGGCGCCTGCGCGAAGCCGACCAGAAGGTGGCACGCAGCGGCCGGGCAGTAGCCGATACCGAGGCGGCAATGCGTCGTGAGCAGCAGACGCTGGTCGAACTGCAGCAGCGCCGCGCCTCCCTGGAGGCGAACCTGGGGCGGCAGCGCCAGCAGCTCACCGCGCTGCTGCGCGGGGCCTACCAACTGGGCAACCACGCGCCGTTGAAGCTGTTGCTGTCGCAGGACCGCGTGGCCGATGCCAACCGCGACCTGGCTTATCACCGCTACCTGCAGCGCGAGCGGGCGCGGACCATCGCCTCGCTCACCGGCGATCTGCAGGCGCTGTCGTCGAACGAGCAGGAGATCCTGGCGCGCAGCCGCGAACTGGAACAGGCGCGCGCACAGCAGCGCGAACAGGCCACGGCGTTGGCCGAGGATCGCCGCAAGCGGGCGCAGGTGGCGACGGAACTGGACCAGCGCTACCAGGATCGCAGCGAGCGGGAGAAGGTGCTGGGCAAGGACGCGCGGGCGCTCGAGCAACTGCTGTCCAGCCTGCGCGCGGCGGCCGCACGCGCCGAGGCCGAGCGCAGGGCGGCCGCGCGCCGCGCCGAAGCCGAGCAGTCGCGCCAGGTGGCCACGGGGGCGGCGAGGCCCGCGCCGGGCAAGGTGCCGCCGCGGGTCACTGCGAACGCGCCCGCACCGAAGGTCGGGGGGCTGGGCTGGCCGCTGTCGGGCAACCTGCTGGCGCGTTACGGCGGGCGCCTGCCGGACGGCCGCACCAGCAGTGGCGTGCTGATCGGTGCGCCTCCCGGCACCACGGTGACCGCGGTCGCCGACGGTACGGTGGTCTTTTCCGACTGGATGACCGGTTACGGCATGATCCTGATCGTGGATCACGGCAATGGCTACATGAGCCTGTACGCCCACAACGACACGCTGCTGCGCGACTCGGGGGTGCGCGTGCGCCGCGGCGAGGCGGTCGCGCGGGTCGGAAACTCCGGCGGGCAGGGCGTGACGGCGCTCTACTTCGAGCTGCGCCGCAACGGCCAGCCGGTGGACCCGGCCACCTGGCTGCAGCGCCAGTGACCGCCCGCTGAGCGGGCGGTGCGGCCGATGCCCCGCGTTCAACGGGAATTCGGCCGGGCTTCGCGCATAATCGACCCGACGCGCATGGTGCGCATCCGTTTTTCATGGAGTGGTTCATGCGTGTAGCCGGCCTTGCTGCTGCCCTGCTGTTCGCACTGTCGCCGGCCGTCGGCCTGGCGCAGAGCGCCCCGGACAAGACGCCGAAGGCGGACGACCCCGATGCCAAGGAATCGGTCACCTCGCGCGTGCCGCTCGAGGAAATCCGCCGCTTCGTCGCCGTCTACAACGCGGTGCGCGCAGCCTATGTCGATCCGGTGGATGACAGGAAGCTGATGCAGTCGGCCGTGCGCGGCCTGCTGCTGGACCTGGACCCGCACAGCACCTATTTCGACAAGGAAGACGCCGAGGCTTTCGACGAGCAGGCCACCGGTGCCTATGAGGGCATCGGCGTGGAACTGCTGCAGCAGGATGGCGCGCTCAAAGTGGTCTCGCCGATCGACGACACGCCCGCCGCCCGCGCCGGGCTGCGTGCAGGCGACCTCATCGTGGCCATCGACGGCAAGCCGATCAGCGCGATCGAGGCGATGGAGCCGCTGCGTGGTCCGGCCGGCAGCGAGGTGGTGCTGACCATCGAGCGCGGCGAGGACAAGCCGTTCGACGTCACCGTCACCCGCGAGACCATCCGCGTCACCAGCGTGCGCAGCAAGCTGCTCGAACCGGGTTATGGCTATGTGCGCATCAGCACCTTCCAGGCCGATACCGGCGCCGATTTCCAGAAGCATGTCGCGCAGTTGCAGGCGCAGGCCGGTGGCAAGTTGAAGGGCCTGGTCCTGGACCTGCGCAGCAATCCGGGCGGCCTGCTCACCGCGGCGGTACAGGTGGCCGACGATCTGCTGGAGAAGGGCGTGATCGTGAGCACGCGCGGCCGCATCTCGGTCAGCGATGCAAAATTCGAGGCCACGCCGGGCGACCTGATGAAGGGTGCGCCGGTGGTGGTGCTGGTGGACGCAGGTTCGGCCAGCGCCTCGGAAGTGCTCGCCGGCGCGTTGCACGACAACCGGCGCGCGCGCATCGTCGGCAGTCGCACCTTTGGCAAGGGCTCGGTGCAGACCGTGCTGCCGCTGGACAACGGGGATTCGGTCAAGCTGACCACCGCGCGCTACTACACGCCCAGCGGCCGATCGATCCAGGCCACCGGCATCGTGCCGGACGTGGAGCTGGCGCCGGATCCGGCCAATGCTGTCAAGGACATGCCGGCTTCCATCGCTGACTTCAGCGAGGCCAAGCTGCCGGGCCATCTGCGTGGCGACGACGAGGCCAGCGGAGGCGCCACCGGCGTGGTGCTGCCGGGCGACGGGCCGATCCAGTCGGCCTTGCGCGAACTCAAGCAGCCGGGTTCGCTCGCCGCAAAGGCTGCGGCCGCACCGCGGCCGGCAGCTCCAGCGAAACCGGAAGTGGCTCCGGCGCCTGCGGGCGTGACCGTGCCGGCCAAGCCGCAGGAGCCCAGGCCGGAAGCCGAGGACAGCGGCAAGTAACGACGTCTGCCTGGCGGCGGCGGGTCACCTGACTTCGTTGTCGCGCGGCAGGGCGCCCGCACTGGCGGCGTTGAGGAAGTCCCTCTTCCGCCGGGAAGGCGTTGGTGAAGCCTGGTGACAAGTAACGGATGTGCGAGCTTCGCCCAACCTTCATGCCGCGCTTCACGCCACTGCATGGATGCAGGCAGGGCGTACCGGGCAAGCGCGCGCCGCGCCCCGGAAGAAACCCTCAGCGCGGCCTGGCAGGCATCGGGAATGGCGTGACCACCTTCTCCCCGGTGGTCGCATCGCGGATGGCCGACTGGCCCTTCTTCTCCACTTCCTCGATGCGCACGATGCTCTGCATCGGCAGGTGCAGCACCCTGGTGTCGCCGAATTCTTCGCGCAGCCGCTCCTCGGTGGGATCGACCACCAGGCCGTCATGAAGATCGAACACCAGCTCGGCGATTTCGTTGAATCCCCACAGGTGACTGCTGCCCACGCGCCGGGCATACAGCTCGTAGACCTTGCCGTGGTTGAGGAACGTGATCTTGTACAGGGGCTTGTTGCTCATCGCCCGATTATAATTATAAGGACGGCGCGCAGGCGCGACCGCGCCTAGAAGCCATGTCGCTTGCGCAGCCGCCGGGCGATCGCGGCACGCACGTACAACCCATAGACGATGCCGAACAGAAAGCCGGCGACGTGCGCCGACCAGGCGACCATGCCGAAGCTCGGGCCGATATAGGCGAATACCACCTGCAGCGCCGCCCATACCCCGATCAGCAGGTAGGCAGGGGCGCGCACGAACTCCAGGAACAGACCCAGCGGCACCACCACGCCCAGCCGCGCGCCCGGGAACAGCGCCAGGTAAGCCCCCAGTAGCGCCGACACCGCTCCGCTGGCGCCGATGATGATCTGGTCCGGCGATCCCATGGCATACAACGCGGCAAGGTTGGCCGCGGCGCCACCCAGCAGGAACAGCAGCAACAGTCGCCATGGTCCGAGCACCCTTTCGGCCGGCAGCCCGAAGATCAGCAGGAACACCAGGTTGCCGAGCAGGTGCGACCAGTCCGCGTGCAGGAACAGGGCGGTGAACAGACGCAGCACGCTGCCGTCGCGCAGCGCGGCCCACCAGTCCTGGGGATTGCCCAGGCCGGTGGACAGTGCACCCCAGTCCATCCACAGCGACCGCCGGGCCTCGTCCGGCCGTGAGATCGACCAGAGGAAGGCCAGCCAGATCGCCGCGAACAGCAGCGGTACTGCCCAGCGCAGTCCGGGTTTGTTGCGGGAGGGAAGGGAAATGAACATGGGCGCGCAAGCCTACCCCGTGACAGCCCCGGACAGGGTGATGGAGCGAGCGGAAATGAATGCGGGCAGCGTTATTGTTTAGTTAACAAGCTTGATGGATACTGCATACGGCGTCGTATGTCGGGAGGGGAATCCGGCGCACCGCAGGGCCGCTTGGCGGTACTGGGGTGCAGGCGCACCAACGAATCACCACCGTCCTACGGAGAGAGCATCCAACATGCATACCGCTTCCACCCTCGCACGCGTCACCGCCCTGGCCGTCGGCATCGCTGGTGCCCTGGCTTTCAGCCACGCTGACGCTGCCGCGTTCCAGCTCAAGGAAAACAGCGCCAAGGGCCTGGGCCGTGCCTTTGCTGGTTCCACTTCCGCCTGGGACGACGCTTCCGTGGTCGCTACCAACCCGGCCTCGATGCGCCTGCTCAACGGTCGCCAGTTCCAGGCCGACCTGAGCGCGATCAGCTTCTCGGCCAAGATGGAAGACATCTACAGCGCCCGCAATGCCGGCCCGACCGGCGCAGGCAAGGGCTCGCCGATTTCCGGCGGCAACGGCGGCGACGCCGGCATGATCGCCCCGGTTCCGGCCGCATACTTCCACGTGCCGTTCGGCGAGAACGACAACATGCACTTCGGCCTGTCGCTGACCGCGCCGTTCGGCTTCAAGACCGACTACGACCGCAACTGGGTGGGCCGCTACCACGGCACCAAGACCGACCTGAAGGCCGTCGACCTGGGCGCGGCGTTCTCGTATGACGTCAACCCGTACGTGTCGTTCGGCGCCAGCGTGTTCGTCGAGCACCTGACCATCGAACTGGGCCAGGCTGTGGACTTCGGCGCCGTGGCTTTCAGCGCCAGCAAGGGCGCGAGCGCCGGGCTGGGCATCGTCCCGGGCAGCGCGGATGGCTCTTCCACCATCGAGGGCAACAACAACGCCGTCGGCTATGTGATCGGCGGCACCTTCAGCCCGACCGAAAACACCAACATCGCGCTGAGCTATCGCTCCAAGGTCGAGCACAAGATCACTGGTGGCAAGGCCCGCTTCGACGTGCCGGGCAATGTCGAAGCCCTGCTGCACCTGAAGGCTCTGGGCCAGTTCGTCGACACCAGTGGCAAGGCCACCGTGACCCTGCCGGCTTCGGCCACCCTGAGCGTGACCCACAAGATCAACGACCGCTGGATGGTGATGGGCGACGTGTCGCGCACCGCATGGGCACCGGCGTTCGATACGGTGACCGTGGACTTCGCTTCCAACCAGGCGGACAGCGTGCTGGCGTTCAAGTACAAGGACACCACCTTCGGCTCGCTGGGTACCGAGTACAAGCTGTCCGACACCATCACCCTGCGTGGCGGTGTGGCCTATGACGAATCCCCGACCAGCTACGCGCACCGCGACGTGCGCGTTCCGGACGTGACCCGCAAGTGGCTGTCGTTCGGCCTGGGCTGGACCCCGAAGGAGAACACCGAGTTCAACTTCGGCTACACCCACCTGTTCACCAACGAGCCGGCGATCAATGCCACCACGGCCACCGGCAATGTGCTGCAGGGCAAGTACAAGGTGGCTGGCGACATCCTGGCCGCTTCGATCAACTACAAGTTCTGATCCTGGCCTGTACTTGATGCCGTAACCTGGAAGGCCCCGCGCAAGCGGGGCCTTCTGCGTTGATGCCGGGCGCACACCCGGCTTCATCTGCGTGGCCCTGTGCTGCGCCGCGGGCGACAATAGGGCATGAACCTGTCCGATCCCGCCTTCCAGCTCGAGCTGGCCGCCAATATCGCCGTCGCCGGCTCGATCCTGCTTGCCGGCCGCAACAACGTGCACACCTGGTGGCTGGGTATCGTCGGCTGCGCGCTGTTCGCGCTGGTGTTCGAGCAATCGCACCTGTACGCGGACATGGTCCTGCAGTTCTTCTTCATCGCTGTCAGCGTGCTGGGCTGGTGGCAGTGGCTGCGGGGCGACCATGGCACACCGCTGCCGATCAGCCGCCTGCCTCCGCGATCCTGGATATGGCTGGTGCCGCTGGCGGTGCTTGCCACCTCCGGCTACGGCTGGATGCTGACGCGGCTGACCAATGCCTATGCGCCCTATGTCGATTCGGCGGTGCTGGTGCTGAGCATGATCGCGCAGCTGCTGATGATGCGGCGCAAGCTGGAATCGTGGTGGCTGTGGCTGCTGGTGAACAGCATCGCGGTGCCGCTGTACTACAGCCGTGGGCTGCACCTGACCTCGATCCTCTATGTCGGCTTCTGGATCAACGCCCTGGTGGCGCTGCGCCATTGGCGGCATCTGATGCGCGACGAGGCCGGAGCGCGGGCGGCCGATGCGGTCGCCTGAGCGGATTCCACGTGGGCTGGTGGTCGGCAAGTTCTGCCCGCTGCATCGCGGGCATGAACGCCTGATCGAATTCGCCGCCGCGCGTTGCGGGCAACTCCTGGTGATCGGCTGGTCGCAGCCCGGCTTCGCCGGTTACAGCGCGGCGCACCGCGAGCGCTGGTTGCGTGCGCGCTTCCCGCAGGTCCAGGCGACGGTGCTCGACGACGCGAGGCTGGCGGTGCTGTGCACGCGCCACGGCGTGCCGGTACGTGCACTGCCGCCGGACGACGCCAGTGTCCACTTGCAGCGCGAATTCACTGCGTGGCTGTGCCTCGCGCTGTTCGGCGGACCGGTGCAGGCGGTGTTCACCGGCGAGGACTATGGCGACGGTTTCGCCCAGACGCTGGCCGGATTTTTTGGCGCGCGCGTGGTGCACCAGCGGTTGGACCGTGCACTCGACCAGGGCCAGGCCAGCGGCACGCAGCTGCGTGGCGATCCGCATGTGCATCGCGACAGTCTTGGCCCTGGCGTATATGCCGACCATGTGCGGCGTGTGGCCTTCATCGGCGGAGAATCCACCGGCAAGACCACGCTGGCACGGACAATGGCGGAGCGTCTGGAGACGGCATGGGTGCCGGAATACGGCCGCACGCTGTGGGAGAGGCAGGGTGGCATATTGCAGCCACAGGACCTGGCGCGGATCGCCACTACGCAACTGCAGCATGAAAGCGCCACCGTCCTGCGCGCCCATCGTTGGCTGTTCTGCGACACCACGCCGCTGGTGACCCTGGGCTACAGCGGCTGGATGTTCGATGGCAGCGCCCGGGAGGTGCTGCGACAAGCGGCGGCGCGTCCCTACGATCTGCTGTTCCTGTGCGCGCCGGATATTCCGTTCGAGCAGGACGGCACCCGCGTTGGCACCGGGTTCCGGGAGCGGCAGCACGCGTGGTACCAGCAGCAACTGCGCGAGCGTGGCGTGGAATACGTGTTGTTGGAAGGTCCGCTGGAAGCACGCATCGCACGCGTGCAGGCGGAGCTGGCGCGCGTGCCGACGAGTGGTTTGAGCGCGGCAGCGGGCTTCTGAATCCCGTACTTTCCTGACCCTGCCGGTTCCGCGGGTCGCACCGCGTCGCCCGCGGAACGGCCGTCCTCACGGCGAAGCCGCCGAAAGGGCGGCGCACACGGATATGCGCCATGAAAAACCCCGCTTTCGCGGGGTTTTTCGCTTGTCGCAATGGGGCGTCCGGAATCAGTCGCCGAGGGTAAGCAGCGATGCATTGCCGCCGGCCGCGGTGGTGTTCACCGTCACGGTCTTCTCGGTGGCGAAACGCAGCAGGTAATGCGGACCACCGGCCTTGGGGCCGGTGCCGGACAGGCCCTGGCCGCCGAACGGCTGCACGCCGACCACCGCGCCGATCTGGTTGCGGTTGACGTAGACGTTGCCGACATTGACGCGCGAGGCGATGCGGTCGACGGTCTCGTCGATGCGCGAATGCACGCCCAAGGTGAGGCCGTAGCCGGTGGCGTTGATCTGGTCGATCACCGCGTCCAGCTGGTCGGCCTTCCAGCGGATCAGGTGCAGCACCGGTCCGAAGATCTCTCTGTGCAGCTGGCCCAGGTCCTTCAGCTCATAGGCGCGCGGCGCGAAGAAGGTGCCGTGCGCGGCGGCATCGGACAGCGGTGCGGCGGCGATCAGGCGTGCTTCCTTGTCCATGCGTGCGGCGTGGTCTTCGAGGATGCGCAGCGCATCGGTGTCGATGACCGGGCCGACGTCGGTGGAGAGTTCGCCCGGGTTGCCGACCTTCAGTTCGGCCATCGCGCCGGACAGCATGCCCATCACCTTGTCGGCGATGTCGTCCTGCACGAACAGCACGCGCGCGGCCGAGCAGCGCTGGCCGGCGGAGGTGAAGGCCGAGCCGATCGCGTCCTTGACCAGCTGTTCCGGCAGTGCCGAGGAGTCGGCGATGAAGGCGTTCTGGCCGCCGGTCTCGGCGATCAGCACGCCGATGGCGGCATCGCGCGCAGCCATGGCGCGGTTGATGGCGCGGGCGGTCTCGGTGGAGCCGGTGAAGGCCACGCCGGCCACGCGCGGGTCGGCAGTGAGCGCGGCACCGACGGTGGCGCCGTCGCCGGGCAGGAACTGCAGTACCTCGGCCGGCACGCCGGCGTCGTGCAGCAGCTTCACTGCGTAATAGCCGACCAGGTTGGTCTGCTCGGCCGGCTTGGCGATGACGCTGTTGCCGGCGGCCAGCGCGGCGCTGACCTGGCCCAGGAAGATCGCCAGCGGGAAGTTCCACGGGCTGATGCAGACGAACACGCCGCGGCCATGCAGCTGCAGTTCGTTGCTCTCGCCGGTCGGGCTCGGCAGCTTCTCGGCGTTGCCGAACTGCTCGCGCGCCTGCTTGGCGTAGTAGCGCAGGAAGTCCACCGCTTCGCGCACCTCGGCGATGCTGTCCGGCAGGCTCTTGCCGGCTTCCTTCACGCACAGCGCCATGAACTCGGCGATGCGGGCTTCCAGCTGGTCGGCGGCGTGCTCAAGGATGGCGGCGCGGCTGGCGGCCGGGGTGCGGTTCCAGGCCGGCTGCGCGGCGGCTGCATTGGCCAGCGCCTGCTGCACGGTGGCGCTGTCGGCGGCCTGCCAGTGACCGACCACTTCGCGGGTATCGGCCGGATTGGTCACCGCCTGCGATGGGCCGGTGGCGTTGGCGCCGGGCACCAGCGGGGCGGCCTGCCAGGGCTTGATCGCGGCGTTGAGCTGCTCGGCGAGGGCCCGCAGTGCGTTGTCGTTGGCGAGGTTGATGCCCATGGAGTTGTTCCTGTCGTGGTTCTGGCTGCGCAGCAGATCGACCGGCAGCGGGATCTTGGGGTGAGGAATGGATGCGAACGAGGACACGGCTTCCACCGGGTCGCGGATCAGATCGTCGATGGACACGTCTTCGTCGGTGATGCGGTTGACGAAGCTGGAATTCGCGCCGTTCTCGAGCAGGCGGCGCACAAGGTAGGGCAACAGGTCCTCGTGCGAACCGACCGGCGCGTACACGCGGCACGGCACATCCAGGCGGTCGGCCGGAATCACTTCGGCATACAGGTCGTCGCCCATGCCGTGCAGCTTCTGGTGCTCGTAGGTGCGGCCCTGCGCGATCTGCCTGATCGCCGCAATCGTCGCCGCGTTGTGCGTGGCGAACATCGGGTACAGCATGTCGCGGTGGCCGAACAGACGCCTGGCGCAGGCGAGGTAGGACACGTCGGTATTCTGCTTGCGGGTGAACACCGGGTAGCCGGGCAGGCCGTCGATCTGCGCGCGCTTGATCTCCGCATCCCAGTACGCACCCTTGACCAGGCGCACCTGCAAGCGATGGCCGATGCGGCGGGCCAGGTCGGCGAGGTAGTCGATCGTGTACGGGGTGCGCTTCTGGTAGGCCTGCACCACGATGCCGAAGCCTTCCCAGCCCTTGAGCGAGGGATCACTGACCACGCGCTCGATGATGTCCAGCGACAGCTCCAGGCGGTCGGTTTCCTCGGCGTCGACGGTGCAGCCGATGCCGTAGGACTTGGCCAGCTGGGCCAGCTCCAGCACGCCGGGGACCAGGTCCTTGAGCACGCGCTCGCGCTTGGCATGCTCGTAGCGCGGGTAGAGCGCGGAGAGCTTGATCGAGATGCCGTGCGATTTCGTCACGTCGCCATCGGACTTGCCGCCACGGGCGATGTTGTCGCTGCCGATGGCGTGGATGGCGCGCTTGTAGTCTTCCAGGTAGCGCAGCGCATCCTTCATCGTCAGCGCGCCTTCGCCGAGCATGTCGAAGGAGTAGCGGTAGTTGCTGTTGTCGCCCTTGTGCGAGCGCGACAGCGCTTCGTCGATGGTGCGGCCCATGACGAACTGGTGGCCCATGATCTTCATGGCCTGGCGCACGGCCAGGCGGATCACCGGCTCGCCGACCCGGCCGATCAGCCTTTTGAACGCACCATGCACGTCGCGCTTGGTGGCGTCGGCCAGGTCGACCAAGTGGCCGGTCAGCATCAGGCCCCAGGTGGAGGCATTGACCAGCACCGAGTCGGACTGGCCCATGTGCTTCTTCCAGTCCGCTTCGCCGAGCTTGTCGCGGATCAGCTTGTCGGCGGTTTCCTGGTCGGGGATGCGCAGCAGCGCTTCGGCCACGCACATCAGCAGCACGCCTTCCTCGCTGCCCAGGTCGTACTGGCGCATGAAGGCCTCGATCGCGCCCTGGTTCTTGGCGCGGGCGCGCACCCGGCGCACCAGGTCGGCGGCGGTGGCCTGGACCTGGGCCTGTTCGGTGGCGGGCAGGCGGGCCTGTTCGAGCAGTTCGCGGACGTGGCTGGCCTCGTCCTTCAGCCAGGCATCGGTGATGGCCTGGCGCAGTGCGGCCGGTGCCGGTGGCAGTTCGGGCGAGAGCAGCGGCTGGGCCGCGGCGGTGTGGGTGGACGGTGTTGCATTCATGGGCATGACCACATCGGGACACGTTGGGATTCGGCCATTTTAATCCTTGGCGACGGATTTCCCAGCCTTTCCGGCAACCACCTGATGGTCGTGGAACCATTGGTACACGGGCGATCCGCCCAAAAATACCAGGTGCATTCAATTTGTGCTGAATCCGGCAAATTATCCGCCGATGTCGATTTGGTCGGTCACGAATCCTGTGTGCGGTGCAACAATCACGACAATGATGAATGAGAGCTTGCCGGGGTGATTGGGCGGGGCTACCATCGAAGCCGTTTTCCGCGGTACGGACGCGGTTGCGACATGATCGAGATGCTTCGGCTGGTTGAAGGCGGCTCACGTGCGCAGCTGGTGCTGCATCCACCACGGGCGCTCAGCGCCCGGCAGTTCGTCCTTTTGTTCGCCGCGTTGGCAGGGTTGATGGCGTTCTCGGCAGGCTTGGGCTGGCTGTCTGGAAACGTTTTCGCCCCGGCCTTCGCGTTATTGCATTGCTTCCTGGTGGGAGCCGCCCTGCGCGCGTCATGGCGCAGCGGCGAACGCCGGGAAGAGATCCGGGTTGGACCGGACTGCGTGGAAGTGATTCCCGCGGCCGGATGTCCGCCGGTCTTCCGGGCCCACCCTTACTGGGTGCGCCTGGTGGTCGAGGACGAACGGGTCGCGCTGGTCTCCAGCGGGAAGTGGGTCGAAGTGGGGAGTCTCCTCGCACCCGCCGAACGCAGGGAACTGGCGGCGACGCTGGAAGGCTTGCTCGCGGCAAATGAAGGCCGCAACCGATGACGTCAAGGGTCTAGGCAATGAAGCAAAGCAACAGATGGGGAATGTGGTGCAGGCAAGGTCTCGGGCTGGCGGCGCTGGCGCTGGCGGCACCGATGGCATGGGCCCAGGCGGGTGATCCGAAACCCTGGCAGCTCAACATGGGCAAGGGCGTCACCCATACCGCGCGCATGGCGTGGGACGCGCACATGGTGGCGCTGTGGGTGTGTACGGTCATCGGCGTGATCGTATTCGGCGCGATGGGCTATGCGATCCTCAAGTTCCGCAAGTCCAAGGGCGCGGTGGCGGCGCAGTTCTCGCACAACACCAAGGCCGAGATCATCTGGACCGTCATCCCGATCATCATCCTGGTGGTGATGGCGTGGCCGGCCACGGCCAAGCTGATCGCCATGTACGACACCCGCGATTCCGAGATGACGGTGAAGATCACCGGTTATCAGTGGATGTGGAAGTACGAGTACCTGGGCGAGAACGTCGAGTTCACCAGCCGCCTGGACCGCAAGTCCGACCAGGTGCGGCAGAGCGGCGCCGTGCCGACGATGGCAACCGACCCGCACTACCTGCTGGACGTGGACAACCCGCTGGTGCTGCCGGTGGACACCAAGATCCGCTTCGTCATCACCGCCGACGACGTGGTCCACGCCTGGTGGGTGCCGGCGCTGGGCTGGAAGCAGGACGCCGTGCCGGGCTTCATCAACGAGCGCTGGACCAACATCGAGCAGGAAGGCGTGTACCGCGGTCAGTGCGCCGAACTGTGCGGCAAGGACCATGGCTTCATGCCGATCGTGGTCAAGGCCGTGTCCAAGGACGAGTTCAAGACGTGGCTGGCCTCGCGCAAGCCCGTCCCGGCACCGGCGGCCGGACCGGCGCCTGCCGCTGAACCCGCCACCGACGCCCCGCAGCCGGAGGCCGCGCCCGCCGCGGAACCGGCGCCCGCGGCGGCCGGCGCCTGATACCGCTGCGCGCCGGCACTGGCCGGCGCGATGCCTGGAAACTGGATAACGAGGTATAGCTGCAATGGCGAACTCCGCAGTGGGCCACTCCGACCATCACGGTCACCGGCAAAGCTTCTTCGAGCGTTGGTTCTTCTCCACCAACCACAAGGACATCGGTACGCTGTACCTGCTTTTCAGCTTCCTGATGTTCATCGTCGGCGCCTTCATGTCGGTGCTGATCCGCTGGGAGCTGATGGAGCCCGGGCTTCAGCACATGAAGCCGGAATTCTTCAACCAGATGACCACCGTGCATGCGCTGGTGATGATCTTCGGCGGCGTGATGCCGGCCTTCGTGGGCCTCGCCAACTGGATGATCCCGCTGCAGATCGGCGCGCCGGACATGGCGCTGCCGCGCATGAACAACTGGTCGTTCTGGTTGCTGCCGGTGGCCTTCACCCTGCTGCTGCTGACCCTGTTCCTGCCCGGCGGCGCGCCCGCCGGCGGCTGGACCATGTATCCGCCGCTGTCGCTGCAGGGCGGCTACAACGTCGCCTTCAGCGTGTTCGCCATCCACGTGGCCGGCATCAGTTCGATCATGGGCGCGATCAACATCATCGCCACCGTGCTCAACATGCGCGCGCCGGGCATCGACCTGCTGAAGATGCCGATCTTCTGCTGGACCTGGCTGATCACCGCGTTCCTGCTGATCGCGGTCATGCCGGTGCTGGCAGGCGCGGTGACCATGCTGCTGACCGACAAGTTCTTCGGCACCAGCTTCTTCAACGCCGCCGGCGGCGGTGACCCGGTGATGTACCAGCACATCTTCTGGTTCTTCGGGCACCCCGAGGTCTACATCATGATCCTGCCGGCGTTCGGCGTGATCAGCGAGATCATCCCGACCTTCAGCCGCAAGCCGCTGTTCGGTTACCAGGCGATGGTGTACGCCACTGCGGCCATCGCGTTCCTGTCGTTCATCGTGTGGGCGCACCACATGTTCACGGTGGGCATGCCGCTGGGCGGCGAGATCTACTTCATGTTCGCCACCATGCTGATCTCGATCCCGACCGGCGTGAAGGTGTTCAACTGGGTCAGCACGATGTGGAAGGGCTCGCTGACCTTCGAAACCCCGATGCTGTTCTCCATCGCCTTCGTGGTGCTGTTCAGCATCGGCGGCTTCTCCGGCCTGATGCTGGCCATCGTGCCGGCTGACTTCCAGTACCACGACACCTATTTCGTGGTCGCGCACTTCCACTATGTGCTGGTCACCGGCGCGGTGCTGGCCCTGATCGCCGCGGTCTACTACTGGTGGCCGAAGTGGACCGGTCGCATGTACAACGAGTTCTGGGGCAAGGTGCATTTCTGGTGGACGATGGTGTTCGTCAACCTGCTGTTCTTCCCGCAGCACTTCCTCGGCCTGGCCGGCATGCCGCGCCGCATCCCGGACTACAACCCGGTGTTCGCCGACTGGAACCTGGTCAGCTCGATCGGTGCGTTCGGCATGTTCGTCACCCCGTTCCTGATGGCCGGCATCCTACTGTCGTCGCTGCGCAGCGGCAAGCGCGCCGAAGCGCGCGCGTGGGAAAGTGCCAAGGGCCTGGAGTGGACCGTGCCGTCGCCGGCACCGGCGCATACCTTCACCGTGCCGCCGGTGATCCAGCCGGGCGATCTGGCCCATGACGACGTCACCCACTGAGGCGCGTGTCGATGAGCCGTCCCGATTGGCAAGCCGATGAACTGGCCCTGCGCCGCCGCCGTTCGCGGCGCACGGCGCTGGTGGTGGGCGTGATCGCGGTGGCGATCTACGCCGGCTTCATCCTGTCCGGAGTGCTGGCGCATTGACCACGCCCGCGCCCCGGCCCGAACGCAGCGCCGGTATCGTCCGGCTGCTCGGCGTGGCGCTGGGCGTGTTCGTGCTGACCTTCTCGCTGGTGCCGCTGTACCGCATCGCCTGCGAGAAGGTGTTCGGCGTCCGTCTTGAGCGCGGCGCCAGCCAAGTGGCTGCCACCGGGGCGACGACCGACAGGCGCGTGGTGCGGGTCGAGTTCGACGGCGGCGTCAACTCCAAGCTGCCGTGGGCCTTCCATCCGGAAAAGCTGACGATGGACGTGGTGCCGGGCGAGTTGAACGAGGCGCTGTACTTCGCCCGCAACGAAAGCGAGCACGCGCTGGTCGGCAGCGCGGTGCCTTCGGTGGCGCCGGCGCGCGCCTCCGGCTATTTCAACAAGACCGAATGTTTCTGTTTCACTGCGCAGACCCTGCAGGCCGGCGAGCAGCGCGAGATGCCGGTGCGTTTCATCGTCGATCCGGACCTGCCCGCAGACGTCCGCACGATCACCCTGTCCTATACCTTCTACAAGAACGACGCGCTGACGGCGCAGCTGGCACCGGCTTCGGCCGCTGGCTCGTCGCACGCGGCCCCCTGACCACGGATCCGGAAGCAAGCCATGGCCCACAACACGCCTGATGCCAACGTCTACTTCGTGCCGAGCCAGAGTCGCTGGCCTTTCGTCGGCTCGATTTCCATGCTGGTGCTGATGGTCGGAGTGGCCAGTTGGCTCAACGACGCCAGCTGGGGCCGCTGGACCTTCTTCCTCGGCCTGGCGATGCTGGTGTTCACCCTGTTCCTGTGGTTCGGCGACGTGATCCGCGAATCGGTCGGCGGCAACTACAACCGCCAGGTCGACGGCTCGTTCCGCATGGGGATGGTCTGGTTCATCTTCTCGGAAGTGATGTTCTTCGGCGCCTTCTTCGGCGCGCTGTTCTACACCCGCGTTTACGGCCTGCCCTGGCTGGGCGGCGAGGGCCATGGCGTGGCGACCAACGAGATCCTGTGGGACGGTTATTCGGCCGCTTGGCCGAGCAACGGCCCGGGCAGCGTCGGCGGCATGTTCCAGACCATCCCGGCCTGGGGCCTGCCGCTGGTCAACACCCTGATCCTGCTGACCTCCGGCGCGACCCTGACCATCGCCCACCACGCGCTCAAGGCCGGTAACCGCCGCCAGCTGCTGATCTGGCTGGGCGCCACCGTGCTGCTGGGCTGCGTGTTCCTGTTCTTCCAGGCCGAGGAATACATGCATGCCTACGGCGAGCTCAACCTGACCCTGGGCTCGGGCATCTACGGTTCCACCTTCTTCATGCTCACCGGCTTCCACGGCGCGCACGTGGCGCTGGGTACGATCATGCTGATCGTCATGTGGCTGCGCTCGGCCAAGGGCCATTTCACCCGTGACAACCACTTCGGCTTCGAGGCCGCGGCGTGGTACTGGCACTTCGTCGACGTGGTGTGGCTGATGCTGTTCCTGTTCGTCTACGTGCTGTAAGCGGCGGGAAGAAAACAGGGAGCGGAGCATCGGGGATCTACCCCGGTTCTCCGCTCCCCTTCACTTGATGGGCTCGCCCGCTTCGCGGGTCTGCCCGCTTCAGGGACACCCCTGGCTTCAGCCGCCGACACCATGCGGCTTGATCCAACCGCTGTAGATGCCCAGGACGACCAGCAGGATCAGCACTACCGACAGCACGATGCGCCGGGTCAGCGCATTGACCGTGCGCTTGGTCTGGCCACGATCGATCATCAGGTAGTACAGCCCGGCGCCAAGATTCCAGACGATGACGATCAGGAACGCGATCACCAGCAGTGTCTTCAGCGAATCATTCATGCACGGCTCTGAGTGTGGGAAGGCGGTGCTATATCACCTGCTCGCGGCGCGCTTGTCATGACGCGACAGCACACGGGCATCTTCGGTTGGTTGCTGGCGCTGGTAGTCGCCGCCGCGTTCAGCGCGCTGGGCGTATGGCAGCTGCAGCGCATGCACGATAAACAGGCGCTGCTGGCGCAGGCGCCGCCGGACCGCAGTGGCGCGATGGCGCTGACGCAGGCGATGCGCGCGCCGGAAGCGCTGCACTGGGTGCATGACCAGCTGGAGTTCCTGCCCGCCACGGTGCTGCTGGACAACCAGCTGCGCGAAGGCCGCGCCGGGCTGAAGGTCTACCAGGTCGCGCGCGCGGATGGCGGCGCGGTGCTGGTCGATCTGGGCTGGTTGCCATTGCCGGCCGACCGCCGGTTGCCGCGCATCACGCCCCTGCAGGGCCGGATCGAGGTGCAGGGCCTGTGGGCGCCGGCGCCATCGTCCGGCATCGCGCTGGGGCCGGCGCTGGCCGATACCCCGCAGCCGCAGGTGTGGCTGGCCACGCGCCTGGACTTCCCCGCCATCGCCGCGCAGCTGCGGCTTCCGGCCGCAGGGTTGGCTGGCCATGTGCTGCGGCTGGATCCGGCTTCGCCGCTGGGCTACACCCGCGACCTGGACCTGCTGCCCAATACGCTGCCGCCTTCGCGCCATCTCGGCTATGCGGTGCAATGGTTCGCCATGGCGCTGGCGGTGCTGGTGATCGCCGTTGTGCTGCACCGGCGCCGCCGCCGTGGGCGCTGAACGCCAAGCCATGGGAAAATGCCGCACATGAATGCCCTGACTCCGGAACAACTCGTCATCCGCAAGCGCGGCCGCCGCGTGCTGCTGCTCATCTTCGCGATGTTCTTCGGGTCGATGGCGCTGGCGGGCATCCTGCGCTTTTCCGGCTGGATGCCGCAGGTGAACCGCAACCACGGGCAGTTGTTCGAACCGCCGCTGGACCTGCGCCAGGAGCAGCTGCGCCTGGCCGACGGCAGTCCATACGAATGGAATCCGGCCGCCCGCCACTGGCGCATCGTGCTGGCACCGGCGGCGGACTGCGCGCCGGCCTGCGTCACTTTGTCGCAGCAGCTGGACACGGTGTGGCAGCTGTTCGGCCATAACGCGGATAATGTCGAGGTACTGTGGCTGGGCCAGCCGCCGGAGCAGGTGGCCGCCTCGCCGGCGCTGAAGGTGCTGCAGGCTTCGCCTGCGTTCCGGGCGAAGCTGCCGGGGGTGGACGACCCCGCCGGCATCCCGGTGTACGTGATCGATCCCAACGGCTTCGTGGTACTGCGTTACGCGCCGGGCTTCGACCCCGGTGGCCTGCGCACCGATCTTTCCAGGCTGTTGAAACTGAAGTGAGTCCCGTTCGATGAATGCCCCCGCGCGTCCGGCGCTGTACCGCAATTTCCATCGCCTGGCGTGGTTCGCGCTGATCATGACCGCGAGCACGATCATGTTCGGCTCGTTCGTGCGCCTGTCCGATGCAGGGTTGAGCTGCCCGGACTGGCCGACCTGCTACGGCCGCATCACCTGGCCGCAGACGCAGGTGGAAGCCGCGCAGCATGTGGCCAGCGAGATCCGCCCGCTGGAAAGCCACAAGGCCTGGCGCGAGCAGGTGCACCGTTTCCTGGCCGGGCTGCTGGGCGTGGAGATCCTGACCCTGGCGCTGCTGGCCGCCCGCCGTCACCGCTGGGGCGTCGCGCAGGTGGTCACCGCCTCGGTGCTGGTGGCGCTGGCCATCCCCCTGTACATGCGCGGCGAACATGTCGCCTCCAGCGTGCTGGCCATCGGCGGCGAGGCGATCCTGCTGCTGGCGGCGCTGCGCTGGTCCAACATCGACCTGTCGCGCGCGGCGGTGCTGACCCTGGCGGTGGTGATCTTCCAGGCGCTGCTTGGCATGTGGACGGTAACCTGGCTGCTCAAGCCCATCGTGGTGATGGGGCATCTGCTCGGTGGCATGCTGATGTTCGGCCTGCTGGTGTGGATGGCATGGAAGGCCACGCACCTGCCGATCACCCTGGCGCAGGCGCCGCGCCTGCGCTGGTGGCTGCGCGCCGGGCTGGCGCTGCTGGTGCTGCAGATCGCGCTGGGCGGCTGGGTCAGCGCCAACTACGCCGCGCTCGCCTGCGGCGGCGGCAGCGCCTCGCTGGACAATTTCCCGCGCTGCGTGAGCCAGTGGTGGCCGCCGCAGAACTACACCGAGGGCTTCACCCTGTGGCGCGGCATCGGCGTGGACTACGAAGGCGGCGTGCTCGACGGCGCCTCGCGCATCGCCATCCAGATGGCGCACCGGATGGTGGCGGTAGTGGTGGCGCTGTACCTGCTGGTGCTGTCGGCGCGCATGTTCCGCCTGCCGGGCATGCGTGGCTGGGCCAGCGCGCTGGGCGTGCTGGTGCTGCTCCAGGTCGCCCTGGGCGTGCTCAACGTCAAGCTCGCGCTGCCGCTGGCGGTGGCGGTGATGCACAACGGCGGTGCCGTATTCCTGTTGTTCGTGCTGGTCTCGCTGCTGGCGCGGCTGCGTGCCCCGGAGTGAGCCGATGACGACGACCGTGCGCGATTACTGGGATCTGACCAAGCCCAAGGTGGTGGCTCTGATCGTGTTCACCGCGCTGGTGGGCATGTTCCTGGCGATTCCCGGCTGGCCGACCGCCGCGCAGGCGACGACCGGCGCGCTGGGCTTCATCGGCATCTGGCTGGCGGCGGCGGCCGCCGCAGCTATCAACCAACTGCTGGATGCGCGCATCGACGCGAACATGGCACGCACCTCGTGGCGCCCGCTGGTGGTCGGCAAGGTGTCCTCGCGCCAGGTGCTGGTGTTCGCTGCCGCGCTCGCCGCGCTGTCGATGACCATCCTGGTGCTGTGGGTGAACGTGATCACCGCGGTGCTGACCTTCGCCTCGCTGATCGGCTACGCGGTGGTCTACACCGTGTACCTCAAGCATGCGACCTCGCAGAACATCGTCATCGGCGGCCTCGCCGGCGCCACGCCGCCGCTGCTGGGCTGGGCCGCGGTCACCGGCATGCAGGGCGCGTCGGACTGGGCCTATGCCTCACTGCTGGTGCTGATCATCTTCGTATGGACGCCGCCGCACTTCTGGGCGCTGGCGATCTTCCGCCGCGCCGACTACGCCAAGGCGGCGGTGCCGATGCTGCCGGTCACCCATGGCGTGCCGCATACGCGCCGGCAGATCCTGTTCTACTCGGTGGTGCTGGTGGTGGTGACCCTGCTGCCGGTGGCGCTGGGCATGAGCGGCGTGTTCTACCTCGGCGGCGCCACCGTGCTGAACCTCGTGTTCCTGTGGTACGCGTGGAAGATGCAGGACCCGCCGGACGAGATGTTCAACATGCAGATGTTCGGCTACTCGGTGGTCTACCTGATGGCGCTGTTCGCCTTCCTGCTGGTGGACCACTGGTTGCTGCCCGGGCTTTGACGCACGCGCACGAGCGCACCAGGGGGCGCTCCTACCGTTCTGCCGTCCGCGCATAACGCTGCGCCACCACGGCGCAGACGATCAGCTGGATCTGGTGGTAGATCATGATCGGCAGCACGATCGCGCCGAGGCTGCCGCCGGCGAACAGCACCTTGGCGATCGGCACGCCGGTGGCCAGGCTCTTCTTGGAACCGCAGAACACGATGGGGATCTCGTCCTGGCGGCTGAATCCCAGCCGCCTCGCCAGCCAGGTGATGCCGGGCATGGCGATGGCCAGCAGCGCCACGGCCACCCCCACGGCGGCGAGCAGCGAACCGATCGGGGTCTTGTGCCACAGGCCTTCCACCACCGATTCACCGAAGGCGCCATAAACCACCAGCAGCACCGTGCCCTGGTCGGTGTAGCGCAGCAGCGCGCGCTGCCGCTCCACCCAGCGTGCGATCCACGGCCGCAGCAGATGGCCGGCGACGAAGGGCACCAGCAGCTGCAGCATGATCGCGCCGACCGCGTGCAGCGGGTCGGCCATGCCGCCCTGGCTGCCGGCCAGAAGGCCCATCAACAGCGGGGTCAGGAATACACCGAGGCTGCTCGACAGCGAGGCCGCGCAGACCGCCGCCGGGATGTTGCCGCCGGCCATCGAGGTGAAGGCGATGGACGACTGCACGGTGGACGGCAGCGCGCACAGGAACAGCACGCCGATGTAAAGGTCCGGTGTCAGCACCCGCCCGTCGAGCGGCTTGAACGCCAGTCCCAGCAGCGGGAACAGCACGAAAGTGCAGGCCAGGATGACCAGGTGCAGGCGCCAGTGCAGCATGCCGGCGACGATGGATTCGCGCGGCAGGCGCGCGCCGTGCAGGAAGAACAGCGCGGCGATGGCCAAATCGGTGAAGCGATCCAGTCCGTGCGCGGCATTGCCGGTCATCGGCAGCACGGTGGCCAGGGCCACGGTGGCGAGCAGGGCGAGGGTGAAGTTGTCCGGTCGCAGGCGCGACCACCAGCGGGTCATCGGTGGGGGTGTCCTTGTGGGCATGAAGCCGGGTTCAGGGCTTCGCGGGGGTCTCCAGCGCCGCGCGCACGGCCGGTTCCAGCGAGGTCAGGCCGGCATCGCGGCCGAACTGCAGGGCGGCATCGACGGGCGCGCCATGTACCCGCGCCTGCGCCAGGGCCAGCAGCGCGCCGGCGCGGTTGCCCGAGGCGCAATGCAGCAAGGTGGTGCCGGTGTCCTGCCGGAGCAGGTGGTCGAGCGCGCGCGCGTTGGCCTCGCTGATGCCGCCGGCGCCGTCGATGGGCAGACGCACGTAGCGCAGGCCCAGCTTCTCGGCGGCGGCCGCTTCGTCGTAGCCGCGATCTTCCTGCGGCATGCGCAGATCGATCACGGTGGTGACGCCGGACTGCGCCGCATCGCGCAGCTGCTGTGCGCTGGGCTGGCCGCCGGTGAACAGGCCCGGGCGCGGCTGCTTCAACGCGTGCTCGGCGGCATTGGCGGTGCCGGCGCAGGCCAGCAGCAGGAACAGCAGTTTCGGCAGATGCAGGTTCATCGCTCTTCTCCGTCCGCGCATCAGCGCATGGTCGCGCGCGTCTTCAGCAACTCGCGCAGTTCGTATTTGTCGGTCTCGTCCAGGCCCTGCTGGCGCTGCTTGGCCTGCAATTCGTCCAGGCGCTGCTGCAGCAGCTGCTTTTCCAGCTGGACGATGGCGTCGTGCAGTTCCTGGGACCAGCTGGCCTCGTCGCCGGGCAGGGCCATGGCCGCCAGGCGGTGCAGCGCGGCTTGTTCTTCGCGGCCATCGAAATGCTGCAGCAGCGCGCCGGTGCTGATGTCCGGGCGCTGCTGCACCAGTTCCAGCAGTTCCAGCAGCAGCTCGATGCCGGGCAGGCGCAGGCCGGTGATGGCGTGGTGCCCCTCCAGGCTCAACGCCAGCGAAGGCTGCTGCAGCAGGAGGGCGATGGCTGCGCGCACCAGGCTCCGCTTCTGCACCGGCGCGACCGGCGCGCGGCGCATGGGCGCGGCGGCCGGCGCGTTGCCGCCGGGCGCGCGGCCCACGCCGGTCAGGCGCTGCAGTTCCTGTTTCATCAGATCGCCGAAGGCGCCATCGGGAATCTGCGCCAGCATCGGCTTCGCGCGTTCGGCCAGGCGCGCCTTGCCGTCGAGCGTGCCCAGGTTGATCTCGCGGGTGAGCTCGTCGAAAAAGAACTGCGACAGCGGCGTGGCCTGCCTCAGGCGCGTGTCGAAGGCCTCGGCGCCTTCCTTGCGGACGATGGTGTCAGGGTCCTCGCCGTCGGGCAGGAACAGGAAGAACGCCTGGCGCCCGTCCTTCATCCGCGGCAGCACCGATTCCAGCGCACGCCAGCCCGCCTTGCGCCCGGCGTTGTCGCCGTCGAAGCAGAAATACACGTCCGGCGCATTGCGGAACAGCAGCTCGGCGTGGTCGGGCGTGGTCGCGGTGCCCAGCGTCGCCACCGCCTGGGTGACGCCGAACTGGAACAGGCTGACCACGTCCATGTAGCCCTCGACCACGATCAGCCGCTCGATCTTCTGGTTGGCCTGACGCACCTGCCACAGGCCATACAGTTCACGGCCCTTGTGGAACAGCGCGGTCTCGGGCGAGTTGAGGTATTTGGGGCCGTCGTCCTTCTGCATGACCCGGCCGCCGAAGGCGATGACGCGGCCGCGGCGGTCGAAGATCGGGAACATCACCCGGTCGCGGAACTTGTCGTAGACGTGGCCGCGGTCGTTCCTGGAGAACAGGCCGACGCGCTCGAGCAGCTTCATGCGCCGTTCGTCCTTGCCCAGTGCGTCCTTCAGCGCGCTATAGCCGTCCGGCGCGTAGCCGATGGAAAAGCGGGAGCGGGTGTCGGCGTCGACGCCGCGGCCGTCGAGATAGGCCAGTGCCTTGTCGCTGCCTTCCAGCTGCTTCTGGAAGAAGCGGGTGGCGGCATCGAGCGCCGAATACTGGTCACGGCTGTCGTCTTGTTGCTGCGGGCTGCGGGGGTTGGTCTCGCGCGGCACTTCCATGCCGGCGCGCTTGGCCAGTTCCTCCACCGCGTCGAGGAACTCGAGGCGGTCGTAGTTCATCAGGAAGCTGATCGCCGTGCCGTGCGCGCCGCAGCCGAAGCAGTGATAGAACTGCTTGGTCGGTGAGACGGTGAACGAAGCCGAACGCTCGTCGTGGAACGGGCAGCGCGCCGCGTATTCCTTGCCCTGGCGCTTGAGCGGCACGCGCGAGCCGACCACTTCGACAATGTCGGAGCGGGCGAGCAGGTCGTCGATGAACGCGTCGGGGATTCGGGCCATGGCAGACGCATAGGATGCCATGCAGTGGCATGGCATGTAGGAGCGCACTTCAGTGCGCGATGTGGCCTTCCCGGTAGAGCCCCCTCGCGCACTGAAGTGCGCATCCTACGGATGCGCGCGCTCGTCGATGACCGCGGTGACCAGGGCGCCGGCGAAGAACACCACGCTGGCGTAGTACACCCACACCAGCATGATCACCAGCGTGCCCATCGAGCCGTAGGCGCTGCCGGGCGCGGCATTGGCGATGTACAGGCCGATGCCGTAGCGCCCCAGGGTGAACAGCACCGCGGTGATCGCGCCGCCGCCGAAGGCCTGGGGCCAGGCTACCGGCCGGTCGGGCAGGTAGTGGTAGAGGAAGGCGAAGCCCAGCGCGTAGAGCACCAGCGTGGACAGGTAGCCCACCGCGGGCAGCAGTGAGGGCAGGTGTGCGAACACCACCTGCAGCGCGGTGGTGGCGACCATCGACACGATCAGCAGGAAGCCCAGGGCCAGCACCACGCCGGCCGAGAAGATGCGCTTCTTCAGCCAGCCGGGCACGCCGTCGAAACGCTGCAGGTCGGTGTGGAAGATCCGGTTCAGCGCGCCCTGCAGCTGGGCGAACACCACGGTGGCGCCGACGAACAGCAGCAACAGGCTCCAGACGCCGGCCAGCGAGCCCAGGTCGGGTCGCGCGGCGGCATTGGCGATCACCGTGTCGGCCACCTCTGCGACGCTGCTGCCGGCCAGGTCGCCAATCTGGCCGATCAGCGCCTGCTGCGCGGGCGG
The DNA here is from genome assembly GCF_056397145.1 of Stenotrophomonas sp. 05N423. Classification (NCBI taxonomy): domain Bacteria; kingdom Pseudomonadati; phylum Pseudomonadota; class Gammaproteobacteria; order Lysobacterales; family Lysobacteraceae; genus Stenotrophomonas; species Stenotrophomonas sp. 05N423. The sequence goes on along the minus strand of NZ_JBFTMV010000005.1, from coordinate 255,328 downwards.
GTAGAGCGAGGCGGTCAGCCACAGCAGCAGCACCAGCAGCGGTGCCAGCGAGAGCAGGGTGTAGAACGCCAGCGAGGCCGCCTGGGTCATCACGTCCGCTTCGGTGAAACGGCGGGCCAGGGCGGCCGGCAGGCTCTGCTGCAACCGTTCCAAGCGGTGTTTCATGTCCGGTGACAGGGGCGACATGGCGCGCAGGATCGCATGGCCGTCCCGGTAGGCGCCGTGATGGACGGTGCCCCGCCGGCCCGCGGGATGCGACGGAATCAGCCCACCAGGGCCTGCTTGACCAGCTTCGATACCAGGCCCATGTCGGCCTGGCCGGCCAGCAACGGCTTGAGCACGCCCATCAGCTTGCCCATGTCGGCCGCACTGGCGGCGCCGGTCTGCGCGATGGCGGTGTTGATCGCGGCCAGGATCTCGGCCTCGCCCATCTTGGCCGGCAGGTAACGCTCGATCACCACGATCTCGTCGCGCTCGACCTTGGCCAGGTCCTCGCGGTTGGCGGCTTCGTACTGGGTCACCGAGTCCTTGCGCTGCTTGACCATCTTGTCCAGCACCGCGATCACGGCGGCGTCGTCCAGCTCGATGCGCTCGTCCACTTCCCTCTGTTTGATCGCCGCGTTGATCAGGCGGATCACGCCGAGGGAGTGCTTGTCGCCGCCCTTCATGGCGGCCTTCATGTCGTCGGTCAGTTGCTGTTTCAGGCTCATGGATCACCTCTTGCGGGATCGGAATGCGGGGGTGCGCAATGGCGCGGGAACGCAAAAAGCCGGCTACGCTCGCGCGTGCCGGCTTTCACTCCAGTTACGGAAGGCCGAAGCCTCCGTTCAGGAGTTGCGTCCGATCAGTACAGGCGCTGACGCTTGGTGACGTCGCGCGAGGAACGACGCAGCTGGCGCTTCACGGCAGCAGCGGCCTTGCGCTTGCGTTCCTGGGTCGGCTTTTCGTAGAACTCGCGCTTGCGGGTCTCGGCCAGCACGCCGGCCTTTTCGCAGGTGCGCTTGAAGCGGCGGAGCGCAAACTCGAAAGGTTCGTTCTCGCGGACTTTGACGCTGGGCATGGAATCTCCGGGACACAGTGAGACCGGGTCACGCCCGGTGAGCCGCGCATTATAGCCGCTTTGAATCCGGGCGCAAGTGGGCGGGGAAGGCGGGGCCGCGGGGAAGCGGGTGGGTGGCGTCCTCCGGGCAGGACATCGGCTCCGGGACGGCAGTCGCAGGAAGCGGCCCGCCGATGGCGCCGCGGCCCCGCCGGCGGGGCTTCGTGGCGGGCATGCAGGCGCCCGCGCGGTTCGTAAACGCGCGCCTTGGGGTTCACAATACCGGCATGAAAGTCCTCGGCATCGAATCCTCCTGCGACGAAACCGGCGTGGCGGTGTATGACACCGCGCTGTCGGGCGTCGACGCCCTGCGCGCCCATGCGGTCTACAGCCAGATCGCGTTGCATGCCGAATACGGCGGCGTGGTGCCGGAACTGGCCAGCCGCGACCATGTGCGCAAGACCCTGCCGCTGATCCGGCAGACCCTGGACGAGGCCGGCATCGCCGTCTCCGAGCTGGACGGCGTGGCCTATACCGCCGGCCCCGGGCTGGTCGGTGCGCTGCTGGTCGGCGCCGGGGTGGCGCGTTCGCTGGCCTGGGCGCTGGATGTGCCGGCCATCGGCGTGCACCACATGGAAGGCCACCTGCTCGCGCCGCTGATGGAGGACGACCCGCCGGAACCGCCGTTCGTGGCCCTGCTGGTTTCCGGCGGGCATACCCAGCTGGTCGCGGTGGACGCCATCGGCAGCTACCGCCTGCTCGGCGAAACCCTGGACGACGCCGCCGGCGAGGCCTTCGACAAGACCGCCAAGCTGATGGGCCTGCCGTATCCGGGCGGTCCGCAGCTGGCCCGGCTGGCCGAGGCTGGTACGCCGGGCCGGTTCAGGTTCGCGCGGCCGATGACCGACCGGCCGGGACTGGACTTCAGTTTCTCGGGGCTCAAGACCCAGGTGCTGCTGGCCTGGCGCGACAGCGACCAGAGCGAGCAGACCCGCGCCGATATCGCGCGCGGCTTCGAGGACGCGGTGGTCGATACGCTGGCGATCAAGTGCGACCGCGCGCTGGAGGCGGCCGGCTGCGACGTGCTGGTGGTGGCCGGTGGCGTCGGCGCCAACAAGCGCCTGCGGGCGAAGCTGCAGGACGCCGCGCAGCGCCGCGGCGGCCGCGTGTGCTTCCCGCGCCCGGCGCTGTGCACCGACAACGGCGCGATGATCGCCTTCGCCGGCGCGTTGCGCCTGCAGGCCGGCCAGCACAGCCCGGCCGAGGTGAAGGTGGTGCCGCGCTGGGACATGGCCACGCTGCCGCCGGTGTAGGAGCGCGCCAAGCTGCGTTCCTGCGCAGAGCATAAGGAGCCTTGTGCACGGCAGGCTCAGCAGTGGCTCGTTACCATGTCCGTTCATTCACCGCGACGGACGCAATGGACAAGGTATTCATCGAGGGCCTCGAAATCGACGCCCTGATCGGCATCTATGACTGGGAGCGGCGCATCCGCCAGACCCTGGTGTTCGACCTGGAGATGGGGTTCGACAACCGCAGGCCGGCGGCGACCGATGACATTGCCGACACGCTCAACTACAAGGCGGTCAGCAAGCGCCTGCAGGAATACGTGCGCGAATCGGATTTCGGTCTGGTGGAAACCCTGGCCGAGCGCTGCGCGGGGATCGTGCTGGATGAATTCGACGTGTGCTGGCTGCGCCTGAAGCTGAGCAAGCCCGGCGCGGTGCGCGGCGCGCGCGCGGTGGGCGTGATCATCGAGCGCGAACGGGCCTGACGGACGTAGTGCCGGCCGCCGGCCGGCAAGCTCGCCAATCCGGGATGCCGGCCAGCGGCCGGCGACTTCAAGAACAACGGAATACACAGGAGACGATCGATGGTGGATGCGGTGGTGGCGGCACAGTGGCTGGAGCGGCTGCAGAACACACTGGAACCCTATCCCGGCGCCTACCTGGCATTGATGGTCTCGGTCCTGCTGGTCGCGGCGGGCCTGGCCAACTGGATCACGAAGCGCATCCTGCTGCGCGGCCTGCGCCGGCTGCTCAGCCGCCTGCCCGGCGCCGAGACCGGGCGTGGCAGCCATCTGATGCGGGTGATCGCGCGCCTGTCCAACGTGGTGCCCAGCCAGGTGATCGCCGCAGGCATCAAGGTGGTGCCGGACCTGCCGCCGGGCGTGGTGGCCTTCATCGTCGGCGCCTGCCAGGCGTGGGCGGTACTGACCATCGCGCTGGCGGTGTCGCACGCGCTGGACGCGGCCAACGATCTCTACGAGCGGCGTCCGGATGCGCGCGACAAGCCGATCAAGGGCTATCTGCAGGTGGCCAGGATCGTGATCTTCGTGGTCGCCGGCCTGTCCATCGTCGCCACCCTGGCCGGCGTGGACCTGCGCTACCTGGTCACCGGGCTGGGCGCGGCCACCGCGGTGCTGATGCTGATCTTCCAGGACACGATCCTGTCGCTGGTGGCCAGCGTGCAGATCAGTGGCGACGGCCGCGTGCGCATCGGCGACTGGATCGAGATGCCCAGCCAGAACGCCGATGGCGACGTGGTCGACATCGCCCTGCATACGGTGACGGTGCAGAACTGGGACAAGACCATCACCACCATCCCGACCAAGAAGCTGGTCACCGAGTCGTTCAAGAACTGGCGCGGCATGCAGGAATCGGGCGGGCGGCGCATCAAGCGCGCGGTTTTCCTGGACCAGCACAGCGTGCGCTTCCTCGACGCGGCGGGGCTGGCGCGGCTGGACCGGTTCGGCCTGCTCGACGCCTACCTGGCCGGCAAGCGCGCCGAACTGGAGCAGTGGAACGCGCAGGTGGCGCAGGCGCATCCGGAAGAGGTCAATGCACGCCGGATGACCAACCTCGGCACCTTCCGCGCCTATGTCGAGCGTTACCTGCGCAGCCATCCGGGCATCCACCAGGACATGACCCTGATGGTGCGGCAGCTGGCGCCGACGCCGCAGGGCCTGCCGCTGGAGATCTACTGCTTCACCGCGTCGGTCGCCTGGGGGCAGTACGAGGCCACGCAGTCGGATGTATTCGACCACCTGCTGGCGATCCTGCCCGAGTTCGGCCTGCGCGTGTTCCAGGAATCCAGCGACGCGATGCTGCTGGCGATGCGCGGCGGGCCGGTGTCCGCCTAGCGGTACGCAAGGGTGGGCCGGCTTCCCGGGCTTCACGGCGACGGCGCTAGAATCCGCGCTTTGTAAGCGTTTCCATACAAGGGCCGCCGTGGCAGACCGTATCGAATCCCTGATCGCCCGCATGACCCTGGAGGAAAAGGTGGGCCAGTTGGGGGTCTTCGCCGACATGGTCCGCCCGTTCGCGCCGGACGTGAACCCCGAAGCCAACGTGCGCAACGCCGCGCAGGTGCTGGAACAGGTGCGCGCCGGCCGCGTCGGCTGCCTGTTCAACGGCGTCGGCGCCGCGCAGGGCCGCGAAATCCAGCGCGTGGCGGTGGAGGAGAGCCGGCTCGGCATCCCGGTGGCATTGGCCGCCGACGTGATCCACGGCATGCGCACGGTGTTCCCGATCCCGCTGGGCGAGGCGGCCAGTTTCGAGCCGGAACTGGCCGGACGCACCGCCCGCGCCACCGCCATCGAGGCCACCGCCGCCGGCATCCACTGGACCTATGCGCCGGCGGTGGACATCGCCCGCGACCAGCGTTGGGGCCGTGGCGCGGAGTCGGCCGGCGAGGACGTGGTGCTGGGCTGCGCCTTCGCCGCCGCGCGCGTGCGCGGTTTCCAGGGCGGGGATCTGGCCGCCGCCGATTCGCTGCTGGCCACGCCCAAGCATTTCGCCGCGTACGGCGCGGTCGCGGCCGGCATGGAGTACGCGCAGGTGGACATCTCGCCGCAGACCCTGCACGACGTGCACCTGCCGCCGTTCAAGGCGGCGCTGGCGGCCGGCGCGCGCGCGCTGATGAGCGCCTTCAACGACATCAACGGCGTGCCGGCCAGCGCCAACCGCTGGCTGCTGACCGACCTGCTGCGCGGGCAATGGGGCTTCGACGGCGTGGTGGTCTCCGACTACACCGCCGACATGGAGCTGATCGCGCACGGTTACGCCGCCGATGAAGTGGACGCCACCTGCAAGGCATTCAGCGCCGGGCTCGACCTGAGCATGCAGAGCGGCTTCTACGCCGCGCACCTGCCCGGGCTGGTGGAAAGCGGACAGGTGCCGATGGCGGCACTGGACGCGTCGGTGCGCCGCATCCTGCGCCTGAAGGAAGCCATCGGCCTGTTCGATGATCCCTACCGTTCGCTGGACCCGGCGCGCGAGGCCGACACCTCGCACATCGCCGCGCACGATGCGCTGGCCCGCGACGCGGCGCGGCGTTCGATCGTGCTGCTGAAGAACGAAGGCGCACTGCTGCCGCTGCGCAGGGGCGGGCAGAAGATCGCGCTGATCGGCCCGCTCGCCCAGGACCGCGACAACATCGAAGGGTGCTGGACGCTGTTCGGCGACAAGACGCGCTACGTGACGCTGGAAGCCGGCGTGCGCGCGGCGCTGGGCGACGACGCGCTGCTGGAAGTGGTGCCCGGCTGCGCGTTGGAAGAGGCGTTGGAAGGCGGCATCGAGGCAGCGGTCGCCGCGGCACGACGCGCCGACGTGGCGGTGCTGGCGCTCGGCGAACCGCAGCGCTACAGCGGCGAGGCGCAGTCGCGGGTGGAGATCGTGCTGCCGCCGGCACAGCAGGCCCTGGCCGAAGCGGTCGCCGCCACCGGCACGCCGGTCGTGGTACTGCTGCGCAATGGCCGCGCGCTGGCGCTGCATGGCGCGGTGCGCGACGCGCAGGCCATCGTGGTGACCTGGTTCCTCGGTACGCAGACCGGCCATGCCGTGGCCGATGTGCTGTTCGGTGCCTACAGCCCGTCCGGGCGCCTGCCGGTGAGTTTCCCGCAGCATTCCGGGCAGCAACCCTACTTCTACAACCACCCGCGCACCGGGCGCCCGGAACTGCCGGAGATGTCCGAGTTCAAGGCGCGCTGGCGCGAGATCCCCGACGCGCCGCTGTACGCCTTCGGCCATGGCCTGGGCTACGCCACGTTCGCCTACGGGGCGCCGCGCCTGAGCGCACCGCAGCTGGACTGGAACGGCGGACTGGTCATCACCACTACCATCACCAACACCGGCGTGGTGGCCGGCGAAGAGGTCGTGCAGCTGTATGTGCACGACCGCGTCGCCAGCCGCGTGCGCCCGGTGCGCGAGCTCAAGGCGTTCGAGAAGGTGCTGCTGGCGCCGGGCGAGGCGAAGGACGTGGTGTTCCGGCTCGACCGCGGGCAACTGGCCTTCACCAACAGCGAAGGCGTGTTCACCGCCGAACCGGGCCTGTTCGATCTGTGGATCTGCGCCTCGTCGGCGAGCGGCGAGCCGGTGCGGTTCGAACTGCTGGCGCCCTGATCTCGTATCTCCGGCCCGCCTGCCGGGCGGCGAGGGGTGACGACCGGCATCTTGCTGCGGGCGGCGGGCGTGCGATGCTGTCGCCGCGCCCGCTGGAGACCCGCCGATGCCTGCACCGATGCCCACCTACCTGCCGTGGCTGATGACCGCCGGTTTCGGCTGGATGTACTACCGTCGCCTCCGCCGCCACTTCGGCTGGCAGCCCTGGCAGCCCTGGCAGCCGCGCCGCACCCTCGTGCGCATCGTGATCCTGGCGCTGGTGGCGGCGATGCTCGGACTGGCCGCGGCCTTCGTGCCGCACGTGGCCGCCGGCATGGCCGTGGGCGTGCTGGCCGGCATCGGGCTGGCGTGGTTCGCGCTGAAGCACACGCGCTTCGACGAGCGCGAGGGCCGGCCCGGCTATACGCCCAATCCGTGGATCGGCGGCGCGTTGTCGCTGCTGCTGGTCGCACGGCTGGCGTGGCGCTGGCATGACGGTGCCTTCAGCCAGGGCATGGCGCCCGGTGCCGCCAACGCCAGTCCGCTGACCCTTGGCCTGGCCGCCGCCCTGGTCTGCTATGGACTGGTGCAGGCCATCGGCCTGCACCTGCGCATGCGCCGGAAACCGTAGGAGCGCACTTCAGTGCGCGATGGGGCTTTGCCGGGAAAGCTTCATCGCGCACTGAAGTGCGCTCCTACAGGCGCTCCTGTGATGCGCTTCTACATGGGGTTTTGGCGTGGCGTCAGCTTGAGCAGCCGCGCGCCGCTGCCGTCCTCCAGCAGCCACAGCGCGCCCTCCGGACCCTGCACCACCGCGCGGATGCGCTTGCCCATGTCGAAGCGCTCGGCTTCGCGCGCGCTGTCGCCGTCGAAGGCGATGCGTACCAGCGACTGCGAGGACAGGCCGCCGATGAAGGCGTTGCCGCGCCATTGCGGGAACAGCGCACCGCTGTAGATGATCAGGCTGGACGGGGAGATCACCGGCGTCCAGCTGACCTTGGGCGCGACGAACTCCGGCCGGGTGTCGTGGTCGGGAATGTCGCGGCCGTCGTAGTGGTCGCCGTTGGAGACCAGCGGGTAGCCGTAGTTGCCGCCACGCTGGATCAGGTTCAGCTCGTCGCCGCCCTTCGGACCCATCTCGTCTTCCCACAGCCGCCCGCGCGCGTCGAAGGCCAGGCCGAGGATGTTGCGGTGGCCGAGTGACCACACCTGGTTGGCCGGCGAGCCCTGCACGGCGAACGGGTTGTCGGCCGGCACGCTGCCGTCGTCGTTCAGGCGGATGATCTTGCCGAGGTTGCCGCCCATGTCCTGCGCCGGGTCGAACTTCTGCCGTTCGCTGGAGCTGATCCACAGCTTGCCGTCGGGCCCGAACAACAGCCGGTGCCCATAGTGGCCGTTGCCGCTCACCTTCGGCGTCTGCCGCCAGATCACCTGCGCATCGACCAGGCGGCCACCGCCCTCGGCATCGAGCACCAGTTTCGCGCGTGCCACCGCGGCGCCGCGGGTGTCGTTCGTCCCTTCCTCGGCGTAGCTGTAATAGACCAGCCCGTTGTGGGCGAAATGCGGATGCGTGGCCACGTCGCCGAGGCCGCCCTGGCCGCCGTAGGCCACCTTCGGCACCCCGGTGATCTCATGGCGGCGGCCGCTGGCCGGATCGAAATGGACCAGCTTGCCGGCCTTCTCCGTGACCAGCAGGCTGCGGTCGGGCAGGAACGCCATCGCCCACGGTTCGTCGAAGCGGGCCACCTCGGTGGCGGCGAACGGCCATTGCGCCGGCTTGACCGCCGCCTCGGCGGCCGGATCCGCGGCGCAGGCGGTGGTGAACAGGACGGGCGTCAGGGCAAGGGCCAGGCTGAGCAGCAGGGGGCGGGGCATGGCGTACTCCAGGGCGGAAAGCGGTGGAGCCCACACCTTAGGCGAAGCCGGCGTGCGAGGCACGCCGGCGGCGTCGGCAGGGAGCGGTCGCGTGTCCCCTGCCGACCACCGGGTCAGGCCTCGTCCGCCGGTGCCATGCGCTTGGCGACGATCGACGTGGCGGTCATGTCGCCGGTGGTATTGCCGATGGTGCAGAACACGTCGGGAATCGTGTCCACCGCCAGCAGTACGCCCAGCGGTTCCACCGGCAGGCCCATGCTCTGCGTGACCGGCATGTTGTTGGTCATGAAGTTGGCCTGGCCCGGCAGGCCGGTGGAGCCCATGCTGATGGCCGCGGCCAGCAGCACCGCCACCGCATACTGCGAGAAGGAGATGTCGATGCCGTACAGCCAGGCGATGAAGCTGGCCACGGCGATGTACTGCGCAGGGCTGGTCACGCGGAACAGCGAGACCGCCATCGGCAGCACCAGCGAGGTCAGCGCGGTGGGGTAGCCCAGCCGGTTGCGCGCGCTGTCGATCATCGCCGGAAGCGAGGCCAGCGACGACTGCGTGCTGCCGGCGATGACCTGTACCGGCACCAGCGCCGAGGCGAAACGGCGCAGGCCCTCGCGCGCGGCCAGCACCGCCACCACGTACAGCAGCAGGGTGATCAGGATGTAGACCGTGCACATCAGCAGGATGTAGTAGCCGAGGATGCCGAGCACGCTCATGCCGACCTCGGCGCAGACCACCAGCACCAGCGCGAACACGCCCAGCGGCGCGGCCCACAGCACCCAGCGCACGATGGTGATCATGGTGTCGCCGACGATCTTGATGATCTCCAGGATGCGGTCGCGGCGCTCGGCGTCCTGCCGGCTCAGCGCGAAGCCGAAGAACATCGCGAACACCACCAGCGGCAGCATCGCATTGGCCGAGGCCACGGCCAGCACGTTGCTGGGGATCAGCGAGGAGATCCACTGCGCCGCGGTGGGCGCCTTGGACAGCGTCTCCGGTGCGTGCAGGGCGGCGCGGAAGGTCTGCATGGTGGCGCTGTCGTGTGGCACCAGCCCCAGCAGTGCCGGCGTGATCACCGCCGAGAAACTGGCCGCGGCGACCAGCAGCACGATGAACACCAGGATCGCGTTGCGCGCTGTGCGTCCGGACGCAGCGGCGTTGCTCGCGGTATTGACGCCGACGATCACCAGCGCGGTGACCAGGGGCACCACCGTCATCTGCAGCGCGTTGAGCCACAACCGGCCGATGGGCCGGGCGAACTCGGCGACCTGCAGTGCGAGCACCGGGTCATGGTGGGTGAGCGAGAGGCCGACCACCGCGCCGACCAGCAGCGAGATCAGCACTTTGACGGGAGCGGAGAGCCGGAAGCGTCGGGTGGATGTGGTCATGGATGGCCAGTAAAGTGGTGGAAACGCACTGCGGTGCGTGGCGGGGCTTCATGCAGATCGCTCTGCCATGGCCGCACATCCATGCGCGGGATCTGGAACGGAAACACGTCAGGGTCTGGCCGGATCGTTCCTACGGCGTGCGCGCAGGCAGGCCCCAGCTTCCCTGCAGGCGCGCGTAGTCCGCCTCGGGCAGCAGCACGAACAACGGATGCGCTGCCGGGTCCAGCCAGCCGAGCAGGGCCTCCATGCGCGCCGGTTCCATCGCGGTGCAGCCGGCTGTCGCCTCGCCGCTCTGCCGCCACAGGTGGGCGAAGATGCAGCTGCCCTGGCCGGGCTCGGCCCGGGGGTTGTGCTCGATCACGAAGCCCTCGCGATAGCGGCGGTCTCCCTTGTTGTGCAGGTCCAGCCGCATCGGTTCGCTGGAGCCCTCCACGGCCTCGCTGCCCACCGCCTCGGCGTCGACGATGCGGTTGTACAGCGGCGAGTCGGGCACATCCATGCAGTAGCTGGTGGCCAGCATCGGCTGGTAGGGCATCGCGCTGTCGATGCGCGGCGCGTAGCCGAACGCCTCGCCGATGCCGAACACGCCGGCCGGGCTGCGGCCGTCGCCCTCGCGCTTCTGCGGGCCGTCCTGCTGTGACGGATGCCGGCCCAGCCCCCAGGCGCTGCCGTTGCGGCCAAGCGCCACGTCGAAGGCGGCTCCGTGCGCGCGCCAGCCGTCGGCGGTGCGCTCGTAGGCCTGCAGGTGGCCCGAGGGCGTGTCCCACGATGGGGTGGTGACGACCACCAGCTGGCGCGCGTCGTGCACCGGCGTGTCCAGCGGCGCGGCGGAAGCGGTGCCGATCAGGGCCATGGCGGACAGCGACGGCAGCAGGCGCCGGGCGAAGGAACGTAACAGGGAGGACATGGCGACGGCTCCGGCAATCAGTTGTCGATCAACTGCTGGATGCGTTCCTGGTTCAACGCCAGTTGGCGCTGGCGATCAGGGTTGGCATGGCACAGCAGCACGAACACGAAGTCCAGCAGGTACTGCAGCGAACAACGGTACAGCAGTTGCGCCACCGGCGGCTGCGGATCGTGCGCGCAGATCGCCAGCGAGGCGTCGGCGTGCGCGCGCAGCGGGTTGGCGGTGTGGCGGGTGATCGAGACCACCTTGCCGCCCATCTCCTGGAACTGGCGCGAGAGCTGCCACAGCTGCGGCAGCTTGCCGAACTCGGAGAACACCAGCAGCACATCGCCGGGACGCGCGGCCGACAGGTTGGCGGTCATCAGGATCGGGTCGGCGTGCTGCACGGTGAGGATGCCCAGCAGCGCCAGACGCATGGCGAACTCGCGCGCATACAGGCCATCGTCGCCCAGGCCGTAGACGAACACCTTGGGCGCGGCGTCGATCAGCGCGATCACCGCCTCGACCTCCTCCTGCGGATTGGCGACGCGGGTCTCCTCCTCGGCCGCGGCCTTGCTGCGGCGCAGGCCGTCGGCGACCTGCAGGTAGCCGTGCGGGTCGCTTTCCGGCGGCCATTCGGTGACATCGCCGTTACTGTTGTTGGCCAGCGCCACCGCCGCGCCGACCGAGTACTTCAGGTCCGGGTAGCCCTTGAACCCCAGCTTCTGGCTGAACTTGACCACGCTCGACTGGCTGATGCCCAGGGCGTTGGCCAGCTGCTGGGACGAGTAGTCGCGCAGCAGGTGGGCGTTGTCGAGGATGAAGTCGGCGATGCGCCGTTCGATCGCCGACATCTGTTCGCGTTCGGAGCGGATTTTTACCAGGGGTGGCATGGGTGGGTCGTCGGCTGCGATGGGGTGACTCTAAAAGGATTTTGCGGGGGCGGTAAGGCTTGGCATTCAACCGGGACGTTACGTTGGCAAGGCAGCCGGGGGAAGATCGGCTGTTGCTCTTGATAGTTGCATGTGCTTTTGACTTCCCGGGCCCCCTTCCGCAGCGACGGAGCCGGCGGACAAGACCCCGCAGGGGCGACGTACATGGATGCACGTCGTTTTTCTACGAGACATGGATGTCTCGTAGAAAAATCCCGCCGGCGGAGTGGACCCGCGGCACGTAGTGCCGTGGGCGCGGAGGCAGGGGCGTGCTTGACCAGCCATTCGGCTGTTGGAAAGGCATTTCTCTTGGTTACTTCTCTTTGCACGAGCAAAGAGAAGTAACTCGCTCCTGCGAAGCAGGGGCGAAAGCTCTGCTTCATGCCTTGGCTGCTTCGCGCTGTGGCTGTTGCTTCTTTCCAGAGCAAAAACCCAAGCAACGGCTGAAGCAGGATCAAGGGCTTTCGCTCCCCTCCGGGGAGCGAGCCACCTTTCTTTGCTCGTGCAAAGAAACGTGGCCCAAAGAAACACGGGCCGGGACGCGATCCGTCGGGCTGCGCCCGCCAGTCCCCTGCGCTCCTCGCGTGCCGAGGGGACGGCGCACAACTCGCTTCGCTCAAACACGTGCGCCTCTTCGCCCCCTGCCCCGCTGCGGTGCTCGGCTCGCTCTACGGCCGGGGAGGTCAAAAGCCGAAGAGCAAAATCACGGGCAACGGCAACGGCAACGGCAACGGCAACGGCAACGGCAACGGCAGAAACAGAAGCGACGGCAGAAGCATTCCCCATTGCTTCCTCGGATGCGGCACACCCGGGAGGAAGGGCGACAGCAACAGGGTCGGTTGCCGTCGCCATGCCGGTCATGCCTTCAGCATCTCCAGCCCGCGCACCTCGGTGATGCCCAGCCCCGGTGCATCGGTGATGCTGATCTCCGACTCGTTGAAGATCACCCCGCCGTTGACCGGGTTGAACAGGCTCAGCGACGGCCCGTCCAGGTCCACCTTGGTGATCGCGCCGGCCTTGGCCACCGCCAGGTGCACCGCGGCGGCTACGCTGATGCTCGACTCGAGCATGCAGCCGATCATGCAGGGGATGCCGTACAGCGAGGCGATGTCGGCGACCTTGATCGCATTGGAAATACCACCGGTCTTCATCAGCTTGATGTTGATGATGTCCGCCGCGCGCTGGTGGATCAGGTCGAACACCTGGTGCGGGCCGAACACGCTCTCGTCGGCCATCACCGGCGTATTGACCCGCTCGGTGACGTATTTCATTCCGTCGATGTCGGCGGCCTTGACCGGCTGTTCCAGCAGCTCCAGCACCACGCCGGCGTTCTCCAGCGCGTTCATGGCGTAGACCGCCTGCTTGGCGGTCCAGCCCTGGTTGGCATCCAGGCGCAGCAGGGCGCGGCCCTCGACCGCGGCATGGATCGCCTTGACCCGCTCGATGTCCAGGCCGATGTCCTTGCCGACCTTGATCTTCAGCGACTCGAAGCCGCGTTCGATCGCCGACAGCGAATCGGCCACCATCTTGTCGATGTAGTCCACGCTGATGGTGATGTCGGTGGTGATCACCGGGTCGCCGCCGCCGAGCATCTGGTACAGCGGCGCGCCGTGCAGCTGCGCCCACAGGTCGTAGATGGCGATCTCCACCGCCGCCTTGGCGCTGGTGTTGCGTTCCAGCGAGGACTGCACCAGCCCGCAGATGCGGTTGAGGTTGGCGATGTCCTCGCCGATCAGGCGCGGCTTGATGAAGTTGTTGATGGCTTCGATGATCGAGCCGTGGGTGTCGCCGGTGATCACCGCGGTGGCCGGCGCCTCGCCGTAGCCGGTGTGGCCGCTGTCGGTGCGCACCAGCACCACGATGTCCTCGACCGATTCGACGGTGCGCAGCGCGGTCTTGAACGGGGTTTTCAGGGGCACGCGCAGCATGCCCAGTTCGATGTCGGTGATCTTCATTTGGCGGTATGCGGGCGGATGCGCTGGATGTTGGTGATGCGGTCGACGTAGCTGGCGGTGTCGCTGGCCATCATCGGCTGCAGCGGCGTCACCGAGACGCCATTGAGATGGGCGGGAATCCGCTTGCCGTCGGCGCCGAACCAGCTGCCACCGGAGGTGTCGTGGATCATCCAGGCCATGCCGTCGGCATGGCCGATGGTCATCATCACATGGCCGGGGATATAGACCAGGTCGCCGACCTGCAGCGCGTCCACCGCTGCGTCGCGCCTGGCTTTGCCGTCCTTGTCGCCGAAGGCGATGCGGTCCAGCGCCGGGCTCACCGCCTGCGCGCTGGTATTGCGCGGCAGCAGCACGCCGAAGCTGCGGTAAACCTCGGAGACGAAGCCGCTGCAGTCGCGGGTGTCGTAGGAATGGCCCCAGCCATAGCGTTCGCCGAGGAACTTGAAGGCCTGGGCGAGCAGGTTGCGGGGGGTCAGCGCCAGGTAGTCGTCGCTGCTGTCCTGCGAGCGCGGCAGCAGCGCCGGCACCAGTGCCAGGCGGCCGTCGTCGTTGCGTACCGGCAACTGGATGACGTGGGCGGCATGGCCTTGCTGGCCGTTGACCGGCTGCAGTGCCGGCCAGTCGGCGAGCACCGGCACGCGCACACCCATGTCCAGCTGCAGGCGCGACACGCGCGGTTCTTCCGGCGTATAGGCGGTGGTGGCGGTGGCGCCGGTGATCACCCGGTGCGGGCCGCTGGCACCGTAGCCGAACACCTGCGCGGCGTCGCCGATGCCGACGAATCGCTTCTCCACCCAGGCGACGTAGCGTTCGCTGGCGACGAACAGCCAGTCGCCGTCGGCGCTTTCATGCAGCACCGCCACGGCGTCGCCGGGGAACAGCGCCGACTCCTGGAAGCGGTCGATGTCGGTGTCGTCGCTGCTGGAGAAGGCGCGCAGTCCGGTGGGGAAGGCGCGCAGCGCGGCGCGGTGCACGACCAGGCCGTATCGCAGCGGGCGGTTGTCGGCGATGCGCTCCAGCGCGAGGTTGTCGGTGATCGCGCGCAGCTGCGCCGCGCCGATCGCCTTGCCCTGCACGTCGTACAGGGCGCGGGTCGGCAGGCGCGAGATCGCTTCGATCTGCTCGCGCACGAAGCTGCGGGTCACGCTGGCGGGCAGGGTGCGCAGATCGTGGATGGAGCCGTCGAGCTGGCGCATGCGCGCGTTCTGCGCGGCGATGCCGGCGCGGTCCAGGATCACCCGGTCCGGATCGGACAGTTGGGCGATCCAGTGCGCGGCTGAGAGGTAGTCCTCGCGCAGGCCGATCACGCCGGCGTAGTCCTGCGGCGAAGCGGTGACCGCGCCGAGCGCGAAGGCCGGTCCCGCGCACAGCGGCGCGGCAAGCAGCAAGGACCAGCAGGCCCGGGCGAGGTGCCGGCGGCGGGGCCGGGCGGGAATAGCGTTCATGAGGACTCCCTCTGGATGCATTGGAATACTTATTCCTTTCTTCCGTGAAATCAAGAATAAATTATTGACCCACTGTCGCATGCGTGTTACACAACCGTTATCCCGCGTGTTCGTGGAAGTGTTGCCGTGGATCCAGCATTGCGCCAAGTCCCAGTCGCTTTCAGGCCTGCCCGGTACCGGCTCATGGCCGGCCTGCTGTGCCTGTTGCCGGCCGCCGCGGGCGCTGCCGACACGCTGGAACAACTGGCCGCGCGCGTGGATCGCGGCGACTTCGCCGGTGCGCGTGCGCAGATCGACGCTGCGTTGCAGCAGCCGGCACTGGGCGATGCGCAGCGCGACGCCTGGCTGTTCCAGCGCGAGCGCATGCACCGCATGCAGCTGGATTTCAGCTTGGACCGCGAGCGCGCGAT
This sequence comes from Stenotrophomonas sp. 05N423, assembly GCF_056397145.1. Classification (NCBI taxonomy): domain Bacteria; kingdom Pseudomonadati; phylum Pseudomonadota; class Gammaproteobacteria; order Lysobacterales; family Lysobacteraceae; genus Stenotrophomonas; species Stenotrophomonas sp. 05N423. The sequence continues at coordinate 240,026 of NZ_JBFTMV010000005.1, read as the reverse complement.
GGCTGCCGTGCGCCGCTCCATCCCCGACCTGCGCGAAGACGAATTCCGCGCCTGGGACGAGGCCGGGCTGATCGAACACCTGGACATCGACGGCCAGCGCCGCTGGTTCAACCGTGCGCCTTCGAACCTGTTCCTGGTCAGCGATGCCGCGGCCGCGCGGCGCGCGCCGACGATCAAGCCGCCGGCGCCCGGTCCTTTCGAAGTGGTCACGCCGCATCACCTGGAAGTACTGAAAGCTGCGCAGGCCGGCGCCACCAGCATCGCGCCGCGGCGGGTGCGGGTCACCCAGTCGCTCAAGGTCAGGGCCGATGCGGTGCCGGCCGGCGAGACCGTGCGCGCCTGGATCCCGTATCCGCGCGCCATCCCCGGCCAGCAGCAGGACATCCGTTGGCTGGGCAGCGTGCCGGCCGGCGCGCAGATCGCGCCGGAAGCGACGCTGCAGCGTACCGCCTACCTGGAGCGCAAGGCGGTGGCCGGCACGCCGACCGAATTCTCGGTCAGCTACGAAGTCACGATCCATGCGCGCCATTTCGCCATCGACCCGGACGCGGTCCAGCCCACGCCGGACGATCCGGCGCTGGCGCCCTACCTGGCCGAGCGCACACCGCACATCGTGTTCACCCCGGCGCTGCGCGAGTTCTCGCGACGCGTGGTGGGGGATGAGACCAATCCCTACCGGATCGCACGCAAGCTGTTCGACGCGGTCGACCGCATTCCCTGGGGCGGCGCGCGCGAGTACTCGACCATCGGCAACATCAGCGACTACGCCCTGCATTCCAACCACGCCGACTGCGGGCAGCAGACGCTGCTGCTGATGAGCCTGCTGCGCCTGAACGGCATCCCCGCGCGCTGGCAGTCGGGCATGGTGTATTCGGACGACGCGGTGGGCTACAGCAACCTGCACGACTGGGGCGCGCTGTACCTGGCGCCCTACGGCTGGGTGCCGATGGACGTGACCACCGGCGCGCTCGACAGCCCGGTGCCGGCGGTGCGCGACTTCTACTTCGGCGGGCTGGACGCCTACCGCATCGCCTTCAACGACGACTACGCGCAGCCGCTGGTACCGGCCAAGCAGCACTTCCGCTCCGAAACCGTGGACTCGCAGCGCGGCGAGGCCGAATGGGCGGGCGGCAATCTCTATTTCGATCAATGGGACTACGACTTCCAGTGGCAGGTACTGGCGCCACCGAAGGATTGAGGGCCCGTCACACCGCTGTATTCCACAACACTGCAGGAGAGGGCAGGGGATGAACAGGAAAATGCTGAAGAAGGCGGCGCTCAGCGTCGCATTGGGTGCGTGCCTGGGGGCGCTGGCGCCCACGGTCATGGCGCAGAGCGTCACGGGTGCCGTTGCCGGCCGCGCCAGCGCCGGCGACACCATCACCATCACCAACAGCGCAACCGGTCTGAGCCGCACGGTCACCGTGGGCAAGGACGGCAGCTATCGCATCGGCCAGTTGCCACCTGGCAACTACAATCTGACCGCCGGCGACGCCGCGCCGGTGTCCGTAAGTGTCTCGCTGGGCGGGACGACCACGGTCAACCTGGGCAACGACGGCGCGGTCAACCTGGATGCCGTACAGGTGGTGGGGTCGCGCGTGGTCAATCGCGTGGACGTACGCTCCACCGAGAGCGCCACCAACATCAGCCGCCAGGAACTGGCGAGGCTGCCGGTGGACCAGAGTGTGGCGGCCGTCGCCCTGCTCGCACCGGGCGTTGTTTCGTCCGGCGCCACCTTTGGCGGCCTGAGCTTCGGCGGCTCATCGGTGGCGGAGAATGCGGTCTATATCAACGGCCTCAACGTGACCGACCCGTATCGCCGGCAGGGCTTCTCGTCGGTACCGTTCAATTTCTACGAGGAGTTCCAGGTCAAGACCGGTGGCTACTCGGCGGAGTTCGGCCGTAGCACGGGTGGCGTCATCAATGCCATCACCCGTTCGGGTACGAACGATTTCCATGGTGGCGTGGAAGTGACCATGGAACCCTCGGCCTGGGCGGCGCCGAAGAAGGATCACTTCCACAGCGATGGCAGCATCGACGAACGCGATCGCACCAGCCGCGACAGGAGCCCGTTGTTCAAGACCAACCTGTGGGCATCGGGTCCCATCGTGAAGGACCGGTTGTTCTTCTTCGCGATGTATGAGAAACGCGACGCCGATTCCCGCGACATCGACACGGTCGAAGCGTGGAAGACCGTCAGCGACAACGACTTCTGGGGCGCCAAGCTCGACTGGAACATCAACAACGACCATACGCTGGAATTGCTGGCGTTCTCCGACAAGGCCGATTCGGTCACCAGCAGCTACGACTATGACTGGGACACGGCGACGTTCGGCGACAAGCTGGGTGAAAGCACGGGGGGTTCAGGTGGCGACAACTGGTCGGCTACCTATACGGGCCATTTTGGCGCCAACTTCACCGCCAAGGCGATGTACGGTGTGAACAAGCGCAGCGCCACCAGTGGCAGTCCGCCCTGGGACAGCTATTGCAGCCGGGTCGGTCGGGACAGCACCTACAGCGAACTGTTCGGCGACAGGACGCAGAAAGAGGGCTGTCATCCGACCAACAGCAGCATCAGCAGCCGCTACGACAAGCGTGAAGCAGCGCGCCTGGATTTCGAATGGGCGCTGGGCGACCACCTGCTGCGCTTCGGCCTGGACCAGGAAATCATGGACTCGCGCAGTTCCGTGCTCTATCCGGGTGATGGCGTGGGCTACACGGTGCTGGGCATGAAGCCCGACGCGACCGATGAAGATCGCGAGCTTCCCAACGGCGCGATGGTTCCCGTGGGCGTGACGGCTTACGTCGACGCCCGTCGTTACATCACCGGTGCCCCGGTCTCGGTCAAGGCACAGGCGTTCTACGTGGAGGACAACTGGAACGTCACTCCGAACCTGCTGCTCAACCTCGGCGTCCGCGCCGACAAGTTCGAAAACACCCTCGCCTCGGGCGCGACCTTCGCCAAGGCCGACTTCAGCGACATGATTTCTCCACGCCTGGGCTTCAGTTGGGACATGCGTGGAGACGGCTCGACCAAGGTGTTCGGCAACGCCGGCCGTTACTACATTCCGCTGACCAACAAGATTACCGACTACTTCGGTGGCGGTACCACCGACGAGCACACCTACTATGTGCTCAACGGCTGGAGCGAACAGGTGGACCAGACCACCGGCGCCAAGTATCTGCGGCCGGAACTCGGTGCGCAGCTCGGCCCGGTGGACACCAGCATGAACGCGCCGGCGCCTGATGATGTCCGCACCGCGGTTGCCCGCGATCTGAAGCAGGTTTTCCAGGACGAGTACATCCTGGGCTTCCAGCAGATGATCGACCAGGCATGGTCGTACGGGATCAACGCCACATACCGCAAGATGACGCGAGCGGTGGAGGACGTGAGCATCCGCCACGTGGAAGGCTGCGACTGGTACTCCGGCGACTGGCCGATCCTCAACCCTGGCGAGACGAACACGCTGTGGTGCCCGGATACCAACAGCTGGGTCACTTTCGACAATTCCAAGGATGGCTACATCACGTCGGGCAGCAACGTGGTCATGGGCTACAAGAAGCCGCGCCGTACCTACAAGGCGATCGAATTCCAGATCGATCGCGCCTGGGACGGAAAGTGGGCCTTCAATGCCAGCTATCTCCTGTCCAAGAGCGAAGGCAACATGGAAGGCCCGGTGAACTCGGGTACCGGGTATAACGACACCAATCTGGTTCAGTACTACGACCATCCGGCTGTAAACGAGCGCTACGGCGTCCTGTTCAACGATGCGCGCCACCAGATAAAGCTGCGTGGCAGCTACAAGCTCAACGAGATGTGGAGCTTTGGCGCCACCCTGTCCGCGCGCTCCGGTGGGCCCATCACCGCTTACGGCGTGCGCTGGCCCAACGACAACCGCAGCGCGGGTGGACCCAGCGAGTACAGCGGTGGCGGCTCGGGCTGGCTGTGCGTGGCCAACTGCTCCGATTACAAAACGCGGGAACTGGTGTATTCGCCGCTCGGCGCGTTCGGCCGCATGCCGTGGGTCTATGACCTCGGCGCGAACGTGACGTGGACCCTGCCGGTGGAAGGCATCGACCTGAAGGCGCGCTTCTCCGTCTACAACCTGCTCAACCGGCAGGCAGTGGTCAACGTGCACTCCCGTTACGAAAGCACGCCCGGCAACCAGATGCCCTACTTCGGCGAAGGCACGGTGTGGCAGGCGCCGCGCTACATGAACCTGGTCGTGACCTGGAACTTCTGATCCAGCCACGACGATGACGACGCAACTGCGGTACTGAGTTCCTCCTCTGGCGGCCCGTGCATGGGGCCGCCATCTTTTTGGAGCAATGCCTTGGATCAGGGATTTACACGAAGTGGCGGGCACGCTTTGCCGGACGCGTTCCGGCAGGCGGACCTGCCAGGTCTGGCCGCCCGCGAGGGCACGCCGCTGTATGTCTACGCGGCGCCCGCCCTCCGCCAGCGGGTGCGGGCGCTGCGCGATGCGCTCGCCGGCCTGGATGCCGGCATCCGATATGCGGTGAAGGCCAACGGCAACGGCGCGGTGCTGCGCCTGCTGGCCGAGGAGGGCGCGGGCGCGGATATCGTGTCCGGCGGCGAGCTCGAACGCGCGCTGCGCGCCGGCATCGCCGCGGCGGATATCGTTTTTTCCGGCGTCGGCAAGTCCGACGCGGAGATCGCGCTCGCGCTGGATGTGGGCATCGGCCGCTTCAACATCGAGTCCCGCGCCGAGCTCGACGCCATCCAGCGCATCGCTGCCGCGCGCGGCGTCACCGCCGTCGCCTCGGTGCGGATCAATCCGGACGTGGACGCGAAGACCCACGCCAAGATCTCCACCGGCAAGGCCGAGAACAAGTTCGGCGTATCGATCGCCGAGGCGCGCGCCTGGTTCGACGCGAAGGCGCAATGGCCCGACGTGCGCCTGGACGGGCTGCACATGCACATCGGCTCGCAGCTGTTGAGCCTGGATCCGGTACGCGAGGCGCTGGCGCGCATGGCCGCGTTCTGGAAGGAACTGGCGGCCGCGGGCCACGCCATCGCCAGCATCGATGTCGGCGGCGGACTGGGCGTGCGCTACCGCGAGGGTGAGCAGGCGCCGGATGCGCGCGAATACGCCGATGCGATCCGCCAGGCGCTGGCCGGCTTCGGCGGGCGCATCCTGGTCGAGCCCGGGCGCTGGCTGGTGGCCGAGGCCGGCATCCTGCTGACGCGCGTGCTGCTGGAAAAGCATGGCCAGGCGCGCAGCTTCCTGGTGCTGGACGCGGCCATGAACGACCTGCTGCGCCCCAGCCTGTACGACGCCTGGCACGACATCGTGCCGGTAGGCGCCGCGGCTGGCCGCGAAACCGTCGTCTACGACGTGGTGGGGCCGGTCTGCGAGACGGGCGATACCTTCGCCACCGCGCGCGGACTGCCGCGCTGCGAGGCCGGCGACCTGGTCGCGATCCTCGGTGCGGGCGCCTATGGCGCGTCGATGGGATCGACCTACAACTCGCGCCCGTTGCCGGCCGAAGTGCTGGTGGACGGCGAGCGTTATGCGGTGGTGCGCCGCCGCCAGAGCTTCGATGAAATGCTGGCCGGCGAGCAGCCGGCCACGGATTGGAGAAAGGCATGAAAAAGCGAGGAACGGAGGAACGGGGAGCGAATGAGGGCCAGGTGACGGGCAGGAGGCGGGTTTCCCGCTCCCTCTCGCTCTTCGCTCTTCTCCTCTCGTTCCTGCTCCTGAGTGCCTGCGCGCACCACAATCCGCTGGCGAAGTGGGAGCGCTCGCCGAACTTCGACACGCGCCGGCCGGTGGTGGTGGTGCTGCACTACACCGCCGGCAAGACCGCCGAGGGCAGCCTGCGCACGCTGCAGACCGCCAACAGCAACGGCCCGGTCAGCGCGCACTACCTGCTGGGCAAGGACGGCACGCTGTACCAGCTGGTCACCGAGGACAAGCGCGCCTGGCACGCGGGCGATGGCCGTTGGGGCACCATCACCGACCTGAACTCGGCGTCGATCGGCATCGAGATCGACAACGACGGCTACACCCCCTACCCGGACGTGCAGATCGAGAAGCTGATCGTGCTGCTGGATGACGTGACCCGGCGCCTGGGCATCCCGCGCGAGCAGGTCATCGGCCACGAGGACCTGGCGCCGGGACGCAAGATCGATCCGGGCCCGTTGTTCCCTTGGAAGCGCCTGCACGACGCCGGTTTCGGCATCTGGCCCGACCCGGCCGCCGGCGATCCGCCGCCGGAGTTCGATGGCTGGCTGGCGATGGCCGCCATCGGCTATCCGCTCGACGACCGCGCCAACGCGCTTCAATCCTTCCGCCATCATTTCCGCGGCATGCGCAGCCAGGGGGCCGAGCTCGATGCCGAGGACCTGCGCATCCTTTACGGCCTGAGCCGTCCGCTGCTGCGAACGCGGGACTGAACCGGGCCCGGGCCGCACGGCCCGGCGCCATGTACAGGAGAGATCCGGCCAGGGACTGGCCTGCATCGCCGCCACACCTCGCTGAACCTCCACCCTTCCACCACACCGGGAAAACCGGAGAGAGGTCGTAATGCCTGTCCGTCATGCACCACCGCAGCGGTGCCGCCTCGTCGCGGCCATCATCGTCGGGCTGGCGTTGCCTGCCCTCGCCGGCGCCGCCGCTGCGGCCCCTGTTCCCCAGTCCGCCGATACCGAACCCGCGCCGGCCCCGGAACCGGCCCGCAACGCCCGCACCCTCGACAAGGTCGAGGTCACCGGTTCGCGCATCAAGCGCTCGGAAGTCGAAGGCCCATCGCCGGTGGTGGTGATCACCGCCGAGGACATCAAGAAGGAAGGTTTCACCACCGTCGCCGAGGCGCTGGGCACGCTGACCCAATACACCGGTGCCGTGGTCGGCGGCGAATGGAACTTCGGCAACCAGGCGCCGGACGCCTCCTATCTGAACCTGCGCGGCCTCGGCGTCGGCTACCAGCTGATCCTGCTCAACGGCAAGCGCATGGCCGACTATGCGGCGGCCTCCACGCCTTCGGATACCGGCATCAGCGTCGGCAGCATTCCCGCCGCCGCGGTGGCGCGCATCGAAGTGCTCAGCAGCGGCGCATCGGCCATCTATGGCTCGGATGCGGTCGCCGGCGTGGTCAACATCATCACCAAGGACAACTGGGAAGGTAACCACCTGCGCATCCGCGGCGGCACCACCACCGCTGGCGGCGGCGATACCGGCAATCTGCAGTTCAGCGGCGGCAAGGCGTGGGAGCGCGGCAGCATCACCTATGCGTTCGAGCAGCTGAACCGCGAGCCGGTCTATGCCTGGCAGCGCTACGACAAGGGCCTGGGCGACCCGCGGCACGCACCGCAGCAGAACAGTGACCCGAACCATCCCACCTATACGCCGACCCGCGGCCTGGCCTTCTATCTGTATGACACGCCGGGTGGCTACATGCACTACAACACCTGGATGAACCAGGCCGGCCAGCTGGTCACCGCATCGCCGGCATCGCCGGATGCCGGCGGTGCGCTGCAGTACAGCTGCGGCAACGCCAGTTCCGTCTACATGCCGTATTACCCGTTCGCGGCCGACGGCAACACGCCGTCCAGCTGCGCGGCGATGAACTACTACGACTGGGCCACGCTGTCGAACAAGTACAACAAGACCTCGGCCTACATCGCCGGCAACTACCGCTTCACCGACAACGTCGAAGGTTACGGCCAGCTGCTGGTGACGCATTCGCGCGACCAGATGACCAGCCGCGCCAGCCTGTACGTGTTCAACCAGGGCAACGCCACCGATGTGAACCTGGGCTGGTTCGAATACCAGCGTGTGCTGGATGCCAACCAGATCGGCGGCATGCCGCAGCGCATGTATGAGGATACGGCGCTGAGCGCGAACCTCGGCCTGCGCGGCAGCGTGTTCGATCGCTTCGACTGGGATGCCAGCATCACCGTTTCCCGCGACGACATGCGCAGCTCGTGGCGGCAGGGCCTGACCAACAAGGTGCACACTTGGTTGTTCGGCGAGGCGATCGGCACGGCCAACGACGGGCCGCTGTACAACCTGGGGCCGGAACAGCTCCAGCACATGTTCGGCCCGACCTCGGCGGCGGACTACGCGGCGATGACCGACATCGTCCGCAACAAGAACACCTCCTCCGCGACCTCGGCGCAGTTCGTGTTCAGCGGCCCGCTGTTCAAGCTGCCGGCCGGCGAGGTGGAGATGGCCTTCGTCGCCGAAGCTTCGCATTCCAAGTACGAACTGGCGCCGGACGTGCGCTCGCGCAACTCCTACGAGGGCGAGGACCACACGTTCAACTACAACGCCACCTGGGGCGGCGGCTCGCGCGACCGCTACGGCACCGGCCTGGAGCTGCGCGTCCCGGTGCTGGACAGCCTCACCGCCACCGTGGCCGGCCGCTACGACAAGTACGACGACATCTCCAACATCAGCGGCGCTTTCACCTGGGCCGCGGCCATGGAGTGGCGGCCGCTGCGGAGCCTGCTGATCCGCGCCAACCACCAGACCAGCTTCCTCGCACCGAACCTGATGTGGGTGTATGGCGGACCCGTGTCGTCCTACGGCAATTTCATCAACGACTACCAGTGCCGTCGCGCCGGAATGGACCTGTCGACCACGGCCGGCCGGGACCAGTGCGACAACAGCGATTATGTCGATGGGCTGTGGTGGCTGGCCGGTGGCAAGAACACCCAGCTGCACGAGGAAACCGCCAAGTCCGACGGCATCGGTTTCGTATGGGACGTTGCCGACCGGCTTTCGATCAGCGCCGACTACTGGAAGATCAAGCTCAGCGGCAAGAGCACGCTGTTGAGCGTCTATGACATCCTGGATGGCAACACCGACTGCCTGATGGGTTCCAAGCCCAACGGCGAGCAGGTCGATCCGAACTCCGGAAAGTGCGCCATGTACGCCGGTTACGTCCAGCGCGATGCGGAAGGTCACATCACCGGCCTGAGCGCAGGTGCCATCAACCAGGCTGGCGTACGCACCGATGGCTTCGACGCGAGCGTCAAGTACGCATGGAGCGGCGGACGCTGGGGCGACTTCAGCCTCAATGCCGGATTTACCCGCGTACTGGGCTATGAGGAACAGGTCGCCGCCGGCGACGCTTGGGACGACGCGATGAACTGGACGTCGCGCGTGGCCTTCCGCACCCGCACCAACTGGACGCTGGCCTGGAACCGCGACGACTGGAACGTCAATCTGTACGGCTATCGCAACAGTTCGCGCATGAACTATTACGCGACCGCGAAGCTGCGCCCGTTCGTGCAATGGAACGCCAACGTGTCGAAGAAGATCACCGAGCACATGCGCCTAGGCGTGGACGTGGTGAACGTATTCGACAACTACGGCCCGAAGGACGACACCTACACCGCCTTCCCGTACTACCAGAGCATCTACGGCCTGATGGGACGCGCGGTGTACGTGAACCTCGACATCGATTTCTGATGCCGGACCGGGCTTTTCGGTAGCCGTTGCCGCAGCTCTCCCTGCGGCAACCTCCCGGCGGCGATTCCCGCCGCCGGGTTCTGGAACCATGCTGATGAAACGACTCCTGCTCTGCCTCGCCCTGCTGCCGGGCATCGCCCACGCCGCGACGACCTCCACGGACGATGCGGCGTTCTACGACAAGGCCGTGCAACAGGCCTTCGAGCACTACCGGCTGCCCGGCATCGCAGTGGGCGTGATCGAGGACGGCAGGATCGTCCGCACCATCACCCGTGGCGAATTGGTTGCGGGCGAGGGCGTGCCGGTCGATGCCGATACGCTGTTCAAGATCGCCTCCAATACAAAGGCGATGACCGCGGCGGTACTGGCGCGGCTGGTGCAGGCCGGGCGCCTGCGCTGGGACGACCCGGTGACGAAGTACCTGCCGTCGTTCCGCATGTACGACCCGTGGGTGACGCGCAACATGCAGGTCCGCGACCTGCTGATCCACAACAGCGGCCTGGGCTTGGGCGCCGGCGACCTGATGCTGTGGCCGGAGCCGAACCATTTCACCCGCCAGGACATCATCGCCGGGCTGGCGCATCTCAAGCCTGCGGGCAGCTTCCGCGCCGACTACGCCTACGACAACCTGCTGTACGTGGTGGCGGGTGAAGTGGCCGCGGTCGCCGGCGGCAAGCCCTATGCGGCGCTGGTGCGGCAGGAGATCTTTGCGCCGCTGGGCATGGACCGTTGCCAGGTTGGCGAGTGGTCGCCCACGGCAGTGGGCGACGTCGCCCAGCCGCACTACCGGCAGGACGGGCGCAACGTCGTGGGCGGACGCGACGGCGATGTCGCCGTGGATTTCCCGTCGATGGCCGCCGGCGGCGTGCGCTGCAGCCTCCACGACATGCTGCGCTGGATGCAGGTGCTGCTCGACCCGGCGCAGGTTCCGGGCTGGCTGGACGCCACCCAGCGCCGCGCACTGTGGACCGCGCACATGCCGATGCCCATCGGCCAGCGCCTGCGCGACTGGGACGACACCCACTTCCTCGCCTACGGCTACGGCTGGCGCCTGTCGGACATGGATGGACAGTGGAAGGTGGCGCATACGGGCACGCTGTCGGGCATGTATTCCTCGCTGGCGCTGCTGCCGGACCGGCGCAGCGGCGCGGTCATCCTGATCAACGGCGAAGGCGAGGACGCGCGCACCGCCCTGATGCAGGCCCTGCTCAAGCGCCAGACCGCGCCTGCCGCCGGCCATGATGTCCTCCATTACGCGGAGCTGCTGGAGCGGGAGCGGGCGCAGCGCCGCTCCGACGGTCATGCACGCCCGGCCATGGCGCCGGCCGTCGCGGTCGCGTCGCGGAGTTTCGGAACCGATGCCGGCGTGTGGGCCGATCCCTGGTTCGGGCAGGTCACGTTGTGCCCGGCCGGGAAAGGCATCGCTTTCGCATCGGCGAAGTCGCCGGCCATGCGCGGCCGGGTCATGTCGTCCGCTGGCCGCTCCTGGGTGCAGTGGCAGGGGCTGGGCGAGGACGCGGAGGCGTGGCTGGAGTTCTCCGGGGAGGGCGCGCAACGCATCCTGCGCATGCGCGCCGTCGATCCGGACATCGATTTCAGCTACGACTACCAGGACCTGGAATTCCACCGGGTCGGCGATTGTCCGTGAGTGCGTACGGGACCGAAGCAGGCCGCATGCCGCGAACCGCAGGCCGCGCATCCGCCGCGGTCATGCGCGATGGCAATGGAGGACGCGGCGCGTGTTGTGCGGCGCATCACGAAAATATTTTATTTCCATAGCCTTAGGGTATGGGGAATAGTTTATTGACCGCCGGATTCGGCACGTGTTAAACAGCTGTGAAGCCGGGTTGGACCGGGCGCGGATGCGCGGCCGGTGCTTCTTTCCAAGGGTCCGCACGATGCGGCCCGCGGAGGAGGAAATCCCGGCGGACAGGCCTGCAGTCGGGCTTGGCATGGTGCAGGCCGGCAGACAGGGAGGCTACCCGGCGCAGTGCAACCACGGAAGGAAAGGTGCGGCCGCCGGGGAGGTGGCGCGCATCCTGGTTGGATTGGCGGAATCGTGCCGCCCTTGAGGATGGACCGATGGATGGTCGCCGTACCCCGCCGAGGCGGGCATGGAAGTGGGCCAGCATCGTTCCCGAAACATCCCCCCGTTACGCGTTCCCTTTGGAGAGAGAGAGCATGTCCGCCTTGTCACGTACCCCGCGGCTTCACCACCTGAGCGCCGCCCTGCTGCTGGCGCTCGGCAGCCCGTTCGCCGCCTTCGCCCAGACCCAGCCCGCCACCGGCAGCACCTCGCCCGAGGCGCGCACCCTCGACCGCGTCTCGGTCACCGGTTCGCGCATCCAGCGCACCGATGTCGAAGCCGCCTTGCCGGTCACCATCATCCAGAAGGCCGAGATCGAAGCCCAGGGCATCACCTCGGCCGAACAGCTGCTGCAGCAGCTGAACATCGCCAGCAGCGGCCCGGACAGCCTGGCCGCCAACAGCGGCATCGCGCCTCCGGGCACGCGCGGCAACAACGGCGTCTCCGGCGCCAACCTGCGTGGCCAGGGCGCCGATGCGACCCTGGTGCTGCTCAACGGCCGCCGCGTCGCCGCCCATGGCCTGGCCGGCCAGGTGGTGGACCTGAACTCGATTCCCTTCGCCGCGATCGAGCGCGTGGAAGTGCTGCGCGACGGCGCATCGGCCGTGTACGGCACCGACGCCATCGGCGGCGTGATCAACTTCATCACCCGCAACAACTACCAGGGCATCACCGTCACCGCCGGTGCCGACGTGACCCAGGAAGGGGGCGGCAACATCTACCACGGCAGCCTGCTCGGCGGCTGGGGCGACCTGGACAACGACCGCTGGAACGTGTGGGCGGCGCTGAACGTCAAGAAGAACAAGATCCTGCGCGGCAACCAGCGCGACTTCGTCAACAGCTTCCAGCCCGACCGCGGCCTGTCGCCGGATACGCGCGGCACGCCGTTCGCCAACATCGTCAGCGGCACCGGCAGCATGATCGGCGGCGGTCTGAAGGATCCTGGCAGCGGCCTGACCAAGACCACCATCAATACGCTGCGTTTGCCCGGCGGCGCCGGCTGCGAGAACGGCGGCGACATGATGGGCGACTACGGCGACAAGATCTGGGCCAGCCCCGGCGCCAGCTTCGGTTGCGCCTGGGACTACGGCCGTGCGCGCACCATCCAGCAGCCGGTGGACACGGTGCAGGGCATCGGCCGTGCCACTTTCAAGGTCGGCGACAACCATGAGTTCTTCGCCGAGTTCATGGGCTCCAAGGTGACCTCCAAGCGTCAGTTCGAAGCGCAGCAGATCACCACCAGCATCAACGCCACCGGCACCCAGCTCGACGCGTACGAACTGAACGCCAACACCAAGGCGACCTACGACGCGATCTACAACCAGCTGCACGACTACTTCGGCGACCAGGCCAACCTGGTCTACGGCAGCCCCATCGCCTACCGCTGGCGCTGCGAGATCTGCGGCCCGCGCCAGCTGGAAACCGAGACCAAGGCCTACCGCATGCTGTTCGGCATGACCGGCACCGTGGGCACCTGGGACTACAACATCGGCCTGTCGCGTGCCGAGAGCCGCGCCCAGTCGGTGCTCGCCGGCGGCTACTACTACACGCCGCAGCTGAAGGCGGCGCTGAAGAACGGCGTGCTCAATCCGTTCCTGATGCCGGGCCAGGACCAGTCGAAGGCGGCCTACGATGCGATGGCCGCCGCCGACGCCAGCGGCCTGCTGCTGTACAAGGGCGTGTCCAGCACCACCACGTTCGACGCCAGCTTCAGCGGCAGCCTCGGCTTCAAGCTGTGGGGCGAGGAGGACGTGCAGGCCGCGGCCGGCGTGGACATCCGCCGTGAGGAATACGAGTTCAGCGGCCCGTCGGAATGGGCGGCCGGCAATGCGTTCGTGTTCGGCGCGCCGGGCGATGCGGCCAATTACATGTCGCCGAAGACGCGCAACGTGAAGGCCGTGTTCGCCGAGTTCAACCTGCCGGTGATCGACAGCCTCGAGCTCAACCTGGCCGTGCGCCACGACCGCTACGACGGCTTCGGCGGCACCACCAATCCGAAGTACTCGTTCAAGTGGCAGCCGATCGACTGGCTGGTGTTCCGCGGCTCCTACAGCACCGGCTTCAAGGTGCCCGACTTCGCCAAGCTGTTCCGCGGCGTCACCGAGAGCCAGTACACCGGCCTTGACCTGGCCGATCCGGCGACCTGCCCGAAGGGCCAGTACAACCCGGACGTGGCCAACTGCAGCGAGCAGATCCGCCCGGACATCATCACCGGCGGCAACGCGAACCTGAAGCCGGAAGAGGCCAAGCAGCGCAGCGTCGGTTTCGTGATCGCGCCGAACGGCAACTTCAACCTCAGCGTCGACTGGTGGGAGATCGAGCGCCTCAACACCATCCGCAGCGGCTTCAACCTCTCGACGATGACGGCGAACTACCCGCTGTATGCGTCGAACTTCATCCGCGACAGCAGCGGCAAGATCATCGCCATCGACCAGCGCTACATCAACACCGGTGGCACGCTGACCCGCGGCATCGAGCTGGACTCCAACCTGCGCGGCGATCTGGCCGGTGGCAGCTGGAACATCCACCTCAACGGCAACTACCTGGATACCTTCAAGACCAAGACCTTCGACAGCCTGCCCTACAGCGACAACCTGGTCGGCGAGTACGAGCGCTACTACAACCTGCCGATCAAGTGGAAGCACACCGTCAGCCTCGGCTGGGCCAAGGGCGACTGGGCGCACACGCTGACCCAGGTCTACCGTGGCGGCTACAAGGACTGGAAGCCGGGCGGCGTCGTCAATGGCTACACCCCGCCGGCCTGGGACGGAAAGGTCGATGCCTACATCACCTACAACTACAGCCTGACCTGGTCCGGCATGGAGAACCTGAAGGCGACCTTCGGCATCCGCAACCTGCTCAACACCGATCCGCCGTTCACCGTCCGCTACCTGGACGATGGCGACGGCGCGGGCTGGGAAGCGCGTGTGGCCGACCCGCGTGGCCGTTCCTTCAACGTCCTGCTCGAATACCGCTTCCAGTGATGCGGCATCCGACCTGACGGTACTACCCGTCGCCGCCGGGCAGCCCGGCGGCGACGTTTTCCGTTCCTGCTGTCGGCAGGCCGCACGCCGGCCTGTCGTGATCGACGAACCGATGTGGAAAGCGAGGCGATGATGAAGATGTCCACCAAGCTGTTGCTCCCGGCCGCGCTGCTGGCCCTGCTCACCGCCTGCGGCCACACGCCCCCGCGCAACCCGCTGGCGACCTGGGTGCCTTCACCCAACGAGGACGTGCGCCGGCCCAACCTGATCGTCATCCATTTCACCGAGCAGCATTCGGTGCAACAGAGCCTGGACACCCTGCGCAGCCGCAACAGCGGCGGTCCGGTCAGCGCGCACTACCTGATCGGTGCCGATGGCAGGAACTACCAGCTGGTCAGCGATGAGCGCCGTGCCTGGCATGCCGGCTCCGGCAGCTGGGGATCGTTCACCGACCTCAATTCCGCCTCCATCGGCATCGAGCTGGACAACGATGGCCAGTCGCCGTTCGCCGAGGCGCAGATCCAGAGCCTGCTGGTGCTGCTGGAAGACCTGTGCACGCGCCTGCGCATTCCGCGCAGCCAGATCATCGGCCACCAGGACCTGGCACCGACACGCAAACCCGATCCGGGCCCGCTGTTCCCGTGGAAGCGCCTGGCCGATGCCGGCTTCGGCCGCTGGCCTGCCGCCGATGCGCCGCCGGCGCCGGCCGGATTCGACCCGTGGACCGCGCTGCGCCTGATCGGCTATCCGCTGGACGACCGCGCCGCCACCGTGCGCGCCTTCCGCAACCATTTCCGCGGCCAGGGCGGCAGCGAACTGGACGCCGAGGACCTGCGCATCCTGCATGCGCTGGCCCCGCGCGATCCTGTCGCTCCCACCGCGAACAACTGAGGCCGGCCGCATGACTCGACCGAACCGCGCACTCCTCCCCCGTACCGGACGCATCGCCATGACGTTCGCCCTGAGCCTGGCGGCGATCAGCCCGGCCGCCATCGCCGCTGAAACGGTTGATCGGCTGGGCCTGCCGCCGTCGCCGGCATCGGCCGAGTTCGTGCAGCAGCGCACCCAGTTCCAGCTGCACACGCTGCTGACCGAGCAGCGCCACCCCAAAACCTGGAACCTGAGCGAAGCGGCGGCGACCGATCCGGCGCAGGCGTTGTCGCAGTTGTTCTCGGTGGACGAGGACGTGGCCCGCGCCTTCACCGCGCTCGCCGACGATCCGCAGCGCATGGCGAAACTGCACGCGGCATCAAGCGCGGTGCAGCGTGCGCTGCGCGATGGCCATCGCATCTACTTCTATGGCACCGGCTCCACCGGTCGCCTCGCCGAGACGCTGGAAAGCGGCGTGTGGCGTCCGTTCTGGAACCGCATGCAGTCCGATCCGGCGTGGCCGCGTATCGCCGCCAGACTGCCGGCCAAGCTCGGCGAGCGCGTGCGCGGCGAGATCACCGGCGGCGACCGCGCGCTGATCAGCTCGCTGGAAGGCTTCGAGGACCTGCAGCTGATCGGCGCGCTGCAGATGCGCGACGACGGCATCGGCGCCGACGACGTGGTGTTCGCGGTGACCGAAGGCGGCGAGACCTCGGCGGTGATCGGCACCGCGCTGGCCGCCGCCGACCAGCGCGGAGCGGGCACCGACCGCGTCTGGTTCGTCTACAACAACCCGGACGAAGTGCTGCGCCCGTTCGAACGCAGCCGCCGCGTGCTCGACGACGCGCGCATCCACAAGATCGCGCTGCCGACCGGTCCGCAGGCGATCACCGGCTCGACCCGCATGCAGGCCACCACCACCAGCCTGTACGCGCTGGGCCTGGTGCTGGAGGACGCGCTGCGCGCGCTGCTGCTGCCGCACCTGCCGGCGGCCGACGCACAGCGCCTCGGCCTGGATGCGAAGGACAGCATCGAAAGCCGCCTGCGCGGCTTCGCCGGGCTGCAGCGCAGCGTGGCCGGCAGTGCGCCGCAGCTGGCGCAGTGGACCGTGCGCGAAGCGCAGGCCTACACCGATGGTCGCCACGCCACCTATCTGGCCGGCGAAACCCTGATGCCGGTGTTCGTGGATGTCACCGAGCGCGCGCCGACCTTCCGGCTGGCGCCGCTGGACCGCACCGACACCGCGCCGCCGGCATCGTGGATCCGCGTGTGGGCGCCGGTGGCGACGCCGCAGGCGGCGTGGGACGCCCTGCTGCACCGCCCGTTCCATGGGCTGGACGCCGCGCAGTACCGCCCGCAGTTCGAGCAGAAGGTGGACGACCCGGCGCTGCGCGCGACCGCGCTGCGCAGCCTGGAGCGCGCCGGTGCCGAGCAGCAGGCCTTGTACGACCTGTCCTGGTCGCCAGCCAACCGCGAGCGCCTGCCGCCGCAACCGGGCGACCTGGGCGTGCTGCTGCGCTACGCCGGCGAACCGGTGGACGCGCTCGCGCGGCAATGGTGGCAGGCGTTCGGCGATGCCGGTGCCGGCCGGCTCACCGTCACCGTGGGGCATGGCGCGGCTTCGGGCGATGCCTTGAAGGGCCTGGACGGCGCGGATCAGGGCATCGCGCTGGACCTGCCGCAGCGACGCGACCCGCTCGGCCTGGACCGCACGCTGGCGCTGAAGATGCTGCTCAACGCGCATTCGACCGCTGTGATGGCGCGGCTCGGGCGCACGGTCGGCAACACCATGACCGCAGTGCAGCCGGGCAACCTCAAGCTGATCGGCCGCGCAACCTACCTGATCCAGTCGCACGTCAACGCGGTGCTCGGCGGCAAGCATTGGCGCGCGCAGCACGGTGATACCGTGCCGTTGAGCTATGCCGAAGCCAATGTCGTGCTGTACGAGTCGATCGACCAGCGTGCGCGCCTGCCCGAGGCGGCACAGCTGCCCGAGGTGGAACTGGCGATCGTCGCCGTGCTCGAACGCCTGGACAGCGGCAAGCCGCTGGACTGGGCCGGCGCCGCACGGCAACTGCGCGAGAAGGGCCTCAACGGCTATCTGCGCGAGCGGAACTGACCTGTAGGAGCGCACTTGTAGGAGCGCACTTCAGTGCGCGAAGAAGCTTTCCCGGTGAAGCCCCATCGCGCACTGAAGTGCGCTCCTACATGCGCTCCTGCCACCACAAGCCCACAGGAGATTGCAATGCGTATCCGAGGCTGTGCACTGGTTCTGCTGCTGGCCTGCACGAACGCGCAGGCGGCACCGGCGGTATCTCCGGCCAGCACGCCGTCGCAGGCCGGCATGCTGGACGTCGCCACGCTGGCGCCGGGCTTCTCGCTGGACATGCGCTATGCCGGCAGTGACAACTTCACCGGCAGGCCAGTGCCCGGCTACGAGGCGCCGCGCTGCTACCTGCTCGCGCCCGCCGCGCAGGCACTGGCGCGCGTGCAGCGCACGCTGCAGGCGCAGGGCCACGCGCTGCGCCTGTACGACTGCTATCGTCCGGTGCGGTCGGTGCAGTCGTTCGTCGCCTGGGCGCACGACCCGGCCGACCAGCAGGCCAAGGCCCGCTACTACCCGAACATCGACAAGAGCCGGTTGCTGGACGGCTATATCGCCGAACATTCCGGCCACAGCCGCGGCGCCACCGTGGATCTGGGCCTGCTCGACTGCCGCCAGGGCGGTTGCGTGGAAGTGGACATGGGCACCGGCTTCGACCGCTTCGATCCGCTGGCCCATACCGACAGCCCCGACATCACGCCACAGCAGCGCCACAACCGCCAGCGGCTGCTCGACGCGATGGGCGCCGAGGGCTTCGCCAACTACCCCATGGAATGGTGGCACTACACCTTCCGGCCGGAACCGACGCCCGATACCGCCTACGACTTCCTGGTGCGCTGATCTTTCGCTTCCGTAGGAGCGTACTTCAGTGCGCGATGGGGCTTGCATGCCCCCTCTGCAACATCCCTTGCATTCCTTGTGGGAGCTCGTGAAAAGCCCCATCGCGCACTGAAGTGCGCTCCTACCCTGCGCTCCGGCGATGGAGTGCCATACGCGTGGCGGGCCGGGCGGATACACTGCGACTCCCTGTTGCCATGACCGATAGCCGATGAACCTGGAACTGCACTACGGCCTGCTGGGCTCGCTGGAAGCGGCCTTGATCGCGTTGGCAGTCGGCTTCGTGGTGTTCTTCCTGTGGTGGCAGATCTGTCGCCGCGCCAGCCTGTCGCAGGGCCATGCCATCGCCTGGGCCTGCCTGGCCGCGGTCGCCATCGGCGCCGGCGTGGATGGCTGGAACCTGTTCTACCTGGGCATGGTGCAGCTGGATTCGCCGCTCTATGCGCGGCTGGCGCTGGCCGGCATCCACGATCCGGACCAGCTGGGCACGCGCGTGGTGCTGGAAGTGACCGGCGCGCTGGTCGGCGTGGGGCTGGGATGGCGGGCGTTCAGTCCGCGCACGGCATCGGAAGACGACAGCCGCGGCGGGTAATCGCGTCCGACAGGCATGTGCGTGCAGTGGGTGGAACGCCCGAATGCGTGCCTTACCTGCGTCTCACGCAACGCTAACCAGGGCGGTAGCCGTTTGTCGGCGTGCGTTGGTTAACAGCGTGTTTTCAGCGCTTTCGTGGGGTGCATGCGATTCAGGGCCGGCCTGCGAGGGTGGAGGCGTGCGGAATCACCGCGCTTTCCAGACCGCAGGAGGAAACACCTGATGACCGTTCGCAACCGCAACCCGCTGTTCGCCCTCGTCGCCGCCGTTGGTGCCGCACTGGCCATGCCGGCCATGGCCCAGGACACCCGGGCCGAGCCGGAACGCCAGGCGCAGGAACAGGCCGCGCAGGCTCGGCAGGGCACCGCCGCCGACGCATCGACCAGCGGCAACGACCAGTCCTGGGCCAGCCTGGATACCGATGGCGATGGCAGCATCAGTCGCGCCGAATCGCAGGCCCATGCCGGCCTGGCACGGATCTTCGATGCCGCCGATGCCGACAAGGACGGCAAGCTGACCCCGGACGAGTACCGGGCCTATACCGCCTCGCAGCAGAAGTAACGCATCGGCGGCCGCGCCGCCCTGCATGGAGAGAGCGGCCGCGGGCCGCTCTCTCCATGTCCGCCATACGGGGCGATTGCTATCCTGTGGCGCATGACTTCCCCATCTCCCGCATCCGCACATTCCTCCTCCATCGGCCTGGTCGGCTTTGACGGCGACGACACGCTCTGGAAGAGCGAGGACTACTACCGCCAGGCCGAACAGGATTTCGAATCCGTCCTCGGCCACTACATCGACCTGCACGATGCCGGCACCGCGCAGCACCTGCTCAAGGTGGAGCGGCGCAACCTTGCGGTGTTCGGCTATGGCGCCAAGGGCATGACCCTGTCGATGATCGAAGCGGCCATCGAACTGACCGGCGAGCGCATCTCCGCCGCGCACCTGCGCCAGATCGTCGAGATCGGCCGCCGCACCCTGCAGCATCCGGTCGAGGTGATCGACGGCGTGCGCGAGGCGGTGACCGCCATCGCCGCGCGCTGGCCGGTGGTGCTGATCACCAAGGGCGACCTGTTCCACCAGGAGCAGAAGATCGAGCGCTCGGGGCTGCGCGACCTGTTCCCGCGGATCGAGATCGTCTCGGAGAAAGACCCCTCCACCTATGCGCGGGTGCTGGCCGAATTCGACCTGCCGGCCGAACGCTTCGTGATGGTCGGCAACTCGCTGCGCTCGGATATCGAGCCGGTGCTGGCGCTCGGTGGCTGGGGCGTGCATACCCCGTATGCCGTGACCTGGGCGCACGAGGCCGAACACGGCGTTTCCAGCGACGAACCGCGCCTGCGCCTGGCCGATACCGCCTGGCAGTGGCCGGAAGCGGTGGCGGCGATCGAAGCCGGGAACGAGTGATGAGGAGCGAGGGACGAGTAAAGGCAGGAACGAAGTGGCTGGGTTGCTGCTTTCTCTCGCTCCTCGTTTCTCTCTGCGCGTTCCTCGTCCTTCCCGGCGCGGCATCGGCACAGGAGACCTCGGCTCCGCCGGCTGCTGCTCCCTATGAGCCGCGCACCGGCGACGCCTGGCTCGACCGCCAGCTGGCCGACGTCAACCTGTACGCCGCGCGCTATCCCGATGCCTTCATAGACGAGGTGGTGCGCTACGGTGGCGCGCGCCGCGGCTACGTCGAGGCTCTGATGCAGCAGCATGGCTGGGCGGCGGGCGACGTCTGGTTCGCCTGCTTCTGGGGCCAGGCCATCGGCGCCAGCTGCCGCGAGCCGGTGCAGGCCCGCACCCGGCACCCCGGGGAAGGCTGGAATACCGTGGTGGAAAGCCTACCGGTGGCGCCGGGCAACCTGCACTGGCGTGCTGTGCGCCACGCACTGGTCGCGAGCTACGACCACTGGGACCGGCCGATCCGCCTGGACGCGCTGCTGCAGCGCCAGCTCGGCGATCGCGCCAGGCGCGACGCGGCGGCCCGCACGCACGATTGAGCGGCTGCATCCGTGGCGCAGCCCGCGATGCGGGAGCGCGGCGGAAGTATCCGATGCAATGGATGACCCCGTGCCCCCATCCGGGCGAAAATGGCGCCTTTCCCCTGCCGCGCCGCGCCCCGCCATGACCGCCGACCGTTTCGTTTCCACCGATCACATCCGCAGCCTGTTCTCGCAGGCGATGTCGCACATGTACCGCACCGAGGTGCCGCTGTACGGCACCCTCGTGGAGCTGGTCGGCGAGGTCAATGCCGGCGTGCTGGCCGCGCAGCCGGAACTGGCCGCGCAGATGGAGCGCAGCGGCGAGCGCGAACGCCTGGACGTGGAGCGCCACGGCGCGATCCGCGTCGGCACCGCGCAGGAACTGTCCACGCTGCGGCGCCTGTTCGCGGTGATGGGCATGCAGCCGGTGGGCTATTACGACCTGTCGGTGGCCGGCGTGCCGGTGCATTCCACCGCGTTCCGCCCGGTCGACGGCGAAGCACTCAACCGCAACCCGTTCCGCGTGTTCACCTCGCTGCTGCGGCTGGAACTGATCGAGGACGAAGCACTGCGCGTGCAGGCTGCGGAGATCCTGTCCCGCCGCGCGATCTTCACTCCGGGCGTGCTGCAGTTGATCGAGCAGTGCGAACGCGATGGCGGCCTGTCCGACGGGGACGCGTGGCGCTTCGTGGTCGAGGCGCTGGAGACCTTCCGCTGGCACAACGAGGCCACGGTGTCGCTGGCCACCTACCATGCGTTGCACGGCGCACACCGACTGGTCGCCGACGTGGTCAGCTTCCGCGGCCCGCACATCAATCACCTGACCCCGCGCACGCTGGACATCGATGCCGCGCAGGCGTCGATGCATGCGCGCGGTCTTGCCGCCAAGGCGGTGATCGAAGGCCCGCCGCGCCGCGACTGCCCGATCCTGCTGCGCCAGACCAGCTTCAAGGCGCTGGAGGAACTGGTGCATTTTCCGTCGGGCGAAGACAACGCCGCCGGCACGCACACCGCGCGCTTCGGCGAGATCGAGCAGCGCGGCCTGGCGCTGACCCCGAAGGGGCGCGCGCTGTACGACGCGCTGCTGGCGCAGGCGCGCGAGAACGGCGGCGCCGGCAGCACCGGCGGCGACTACGCGCAGCGCCTGCAGGCCGCGTTCACCGGCTTCCCCGACGACCACGCCACCCTGCGCCGTGAAGGCCTGGGGTATTACCGCTACGCGCTGACCGACGCGGGCCGCGCCGCACCGGCCGCCGAACGCGCGGTGCCGGCCGAGGTGTTGATCGAGCGTGGACTGGCTGCCGCCGAACCCATCGTCTACGAGGACTTCCTGCCGGTCAGCGCGGCGGGCATCTTCCAGTCCAACCTCGGTGGCGAGGAGCAGCGCGCTTATGCGGCCCGTGCCAACCGCGAGGCGTTCGAACAGGCGCTGGGTGCGTCGGTGGCGGACGAGTTCGCGATCTACGAGCGGCTGCAGGCGGAGTCGCTGGCGCAGTTGTCGGCCTGATCCGCATGCCGGACGAGCCCGGCGCCTGCGTCGCGTAGCAGCGGGGGGGTGCCCGCTGGCTCCTGCTGTTTTCTTTGCTTTTGCTCTTCTGGGCCCCCTTCCGTAGCGACGGAGCCGATGGAGAAGACCCCACAGGCGCGACGCGCATGGATGCACGTCGCCCTTCGGGTTATTCCCGCCGAGACCCGGAAGTCAAAAGCGAGGAGCAACGGCAACGATCGGCGCGGACGTCGTAGTGCTGCCGCAAGCGACCAGCCGTGAGGCTGGCCGCATTCACTCCTGCCGCAACGCCGCGATCGGATCCAGCTGCGCAGCCTGGCGCGCCGGATAGACGCCGAAGGCCAGGCCGACCAGCGCGCAGAACCCGGCCGAGAGCAGCACCGGCAGCGGCGCCCACGCCACTTGCCAGCCAGCGAAGGCGGCGATCAGGTAGGCCAGCGCGGCGCCGAACAGCAGGCCCAGCAGCGCGCCGGCGATGCAGATCACGCTGGCCTCGCGCAGGAACTGCGCGACCACGTCGTTGCGGCGCGCACCCAGGGCGCGCAGCAGGCCGATCTCGCGCCGCCGTTCGAGTACGTTGGCGAGCATGATGTTCATGATGCCGATGCCGCCAACCAGCAGGCTGACGCCGGCGATGGCGCCCATCACCACCTGGAAGATGCGCTGCGTCTTCTGGTGCTGCTGGAACAACTGCTGCGGCACCACCAGCTGGTAATCGGCGACGCCGGCATGGCGCTGGTCGAGCACCGCCGACAGCACGCCGGCACCGGCAGCCAGTTTGTCGGGGGTGTCCAGGCGCAGCAGGAACCGGTCGATGGGGTCCTCGCGCGGCTGGAAGCGGAAGCGCGCCTGTGCGCTGGCCAGCGGCACGAATACCCGGTTGCTCTCCGAGCCCAGCTGCACGCCTTCGAAGTCGCGTTTGCCCAGGTCGCGATCGGCGAGCACGCCGACCACTTCCAGCCAGACGTGGTTGACCTTGAGCAGCTGCCCGACCGGGTCGCGGCCGGGAAACAGGCTGGAAGCGGCCTGATGGCCCAGCACCGCCACCGATGCCAGCGCGGCATCGTCCTCCGCGCTCAATGCGCGTCCCCTGGCCAGCTGCAACGAGGACAGTTCGAACCAGTCGGGGCTCACTCCGCTGGCCTGCGCGTCGCTGCCGGCGTGGTCGCTGAACACCGAATAGGTGTGGATGCGCTTCTCCGCGGCGAACCGGTCGGCGCCGGGTACCACCTGCAGCGCCGCCTGCGCGTCGGAAAGGGTGAGGCCGAGGCTGCGCGCGCGGTTCTCGCGCAGGGTCGCGTCGTCCTGTGGTCGTGCCTCGGCGATCAGGTTGCGCAGGCCGAGCCCTTCGACCAGCTTCAGCGCTTCGCGACGGCTGCCTTCGCCGACCGCCTGCATCGCCACGATCGCGCCGACGCCGAAGATCAGCCCGAGCAGGGTCAACAGGGTACGCAGGCGCCGCCGCCAGAGTTCCTCGACCGCCTCGCGCCACACCTGCGGCAATTGTGGAAGCCGTGCCTTCATCCTGCGTCCTTGTCCGTGGCTTCGTCCGCTGCCTCGCCTGGCTGTCCATCGGCCGGCTGTGCCGGGCCACCCGCCGACAGCAGCACCTCGTCGCCCGCCGCCAGGCCCTTGAGCACCCGAGACCGTGCGCTGCCGCGCACGCCCAGTTCAATCTCGCGGCGCACAAATTCGCCGCCTTGGCGTACCCGCACCCAGTGCTTGCCGTCCTGCTGCTCGATGGCGACATTGGCGACGCCGATGGCGTCGGCCTCGCGCGCCAGCACGATCTTCGCGGTGAAGCGCTGCCCGGGAACGAAGCCATGCCGCGCGATCACGTCCGCGGGCACCGGCGTGCGCACCGACAGGTATTTCACCGGGCTCTCGCGTCCCAGCGTCTTGGCCGCGCTGGCGACCCACGCCAGCTGGCTGGTGAAGCGCTGGTCGGGGCGGCCGAGCGGATGCAGCTCGACGCTGTTGCCGGTGGCGACGCCCTGCGCCTCGATCTGCGGCAGGTCGATCTGCACTTCCATCGCCGACGTATCGGGAAGGCTGCCGAATTCGGTACCGGCATACATCGCCGCGCCGATGGCCGGTTTGTCGCCGGACCAGCTGGGTGTCAGCAGCAGGACGCCGTCGTTGGGCGCGCGCAGTTCCAGCGCATCCAGGTCGGTCTGGCGGTCCTTGGCGGTGAGGTCGAAAGTGGCGCGCTGCGCGTCGAGTACCGCCAGCTCGGCGCCGCCGCGGGTGCCGGCCTGGGCGCGGCGCCACTGCAGCGTGTCCTGCTTCTCGCCGAGATAGCGGCTGTCCTCGATAGCATCGAGCACGTCGTTGCGCGCCAACGCCGAGAGATCGGCGCCGGCATAGCGCTGGGCGATGCCGAGCTGGACCGCGACCTGCGCAAGGTCCACCGAAACCCGGCCTTGCGTGGCTTCCAGGTCGCCCTCCTTGGACAGGCGCGCCAGCGCGTTGCGCTGCAGGTCGAGCAGGGCCTGGTCGAGCTGCTGCTTGCCGTCGGGGGCGATGAAGCGGGCCAGCAGATCGCCCTTTTTCACCACGCTGCCTTCGGGCAGCATCCATTCGACCTGGCGCGAGGACCAGTTCTGGCCGGGAACGTTCAATGGCATCGGCTTGCTCGAACGCAGTTCGCCCTCGCCGTCGATGCCGAGCAGCAGTTCGCCGGCGGATACGATTTCCGACGCCGGTGGAACGCTATCGGCGGCGCAGCCGGACAGCGCCAGCACCAGGGGCAGCAACAGCCGCAGGCCAGGCTTCATGCGCCACGCTCCTTCGCCGGCGGCGCGGCCGCCAGTTCCACCCGGACGGCCTGTCCGGGGCGCAGCTGGGTGGCGGTCCCGTCGAACTGGATCACGATGTCGATCACCGGGATCGGCTGCACCTGCGATTTGCTGCGCACCGCGCGCCCCACGCTGGCGATCCGCCCGTGATGGGCGCTGCCGCCGCCGCCTTCGACCACGATCCGCGCCGGCGTCCCGACCGCCACGCGCAGCAGGTCGCGTTCGGGCAGCTGCGCCCGCACCGCCAGCGCGCTGGCGTCCGGGATCTCGGCCACGGTCTGGCCCAGCCAAACCTGCGAGCCGACGTCGAACTTCTCGCCGTTCCAGCTGCTCTTGTGCGCCATGACGCCATCGCGCGGCGCCAGGATGGTCATCCGCGCCACGGAGGCCTGCAGCCGTTCGACGTCGGCCCGCAACTGGGCGAGCTCGGAATCAACCAGGCGCTGTTCCTGCAGGCGCTGGCCGGCGGCCAACCGCTCGCGTGCCTGGACCAGCGCCATGCGCTGCTCGGCCCGGCGCCGTTCCTCGATCAGCTTGTCGTACTGCATGGCGGCGATCAGCTCGCGCGGCTGTTCGGTCTTGCGCTGCGCCTTCTCCAGGGCGGCGCGGGCCTCGGCGGTGGTCAGCTGTTCGGTGCGCTGGCGCTCGGCCAGGTCAAGCAGCAGCTTTTCGCGCTCGCGCTGCTTTTCCTGGAGCTTGCTCTGTTTCTCGCCGAGGTCGCGCAGCAGCTGGCTGCTGTCGAAGGCCAGTACCGGCTGGTCCTTGCGCACCGGCGAACCATCGGCGGCGAGCTGGGTGATCTTGAACTGCCACATGCGGTCCACGGACGGCGACATCAACTGCGCCGCGCGCTGCGCGTAGACCTCGCCGTCGACGCGCAGCGCGCCGCCACCGGCGGCCGAGGCCGCCAGCGCCAGGACGGGCAGGAAGCACAGGCACATGCGTGCATGGCGGAACTTCATCGCGGCGTCCCTTCCTTGCCAGCCGGCGCATCGGCGATCACGCGTACGCTCATGCCTGGCAACAGCGTCAGCTTGCCGGGGTCGAACGCGATGTCGATCGGGAAATACAGTCCGTTGCCCCATTCGGGGCGGCGTTCGGGCGCTCCGCCGATGGTGGCGATGCGTCCGCGCACATCGGTGCCGGGTAGCGCGTCGAAGCCCAGGCGCACCGCCTGCTCGACCCGCAACGCCTGGCGATCGGGCTGCAGCGCCCAGGCACGCACCGAGAACCGGCTGGGGCTGGCGACCACCTCGCCGGCGCGGCTGCCCGGCATCGTCGAAGAGCCCTCGTCGATGCGGCCGCCGATCCAATTGTTGTTGAAGCCGTGCACGACGATGCCGTCGCGGTCGGCGCGCACCTCGACGGTACGGACCAACGCGGCGTGGTAGTCGCGCTGGACCTCCAGTTTGCGGATCTCGAGCTGGTTGTCCTCGCGGCGCCGGCGTACCGCCTCGCGTGCTTCGGCCAGCAGGCGGTGCTGCAGTTCCACCTCGCGCGTGGTGCTGCCGAGTTCGCCCTGGTAGCGGTCGTAGTCGAGGTCCGAAACCAGGCCCTTGGGGATCTTTGCGTCGATCTTCGCCGCGGCGAGCTTGGCCTGCGCATCGACCAGCGCCAGTTCGGCATCGACCGCCTTGACCTCCAGTTCGGCGATCTCCTTGTTGCCCTTGGCCACGGACTGCTCGATCTGCGCCTCGAGATCGGGAATCATCGCCGCCGACTGGCCGGGGTCGATGCGCAGGACCGCATCGCCCTTCTTCACCGCTTCACCTTCCGGCACGAAATAGCGGATCACCACCGGCGAACTGTTCGACTGCGGGGTGAGGATGACCTGGCCATCGATCGCGCGGACCTCGCCGGTCAGCACCACCCTCGCCGCCGCGGGTATGGCGGCCGTGATGCACAGCGCCGTCACGACCACCAGTTCAGTGCAGCGCCGAATCATGCTCGATCCTGCCGTCGTGCAGCCGAACCCGGCGCGGCGCGCGCGCGGCGATGTCGTTGTCGTGGGTCACCAGCACCACGGTCTGGCCGTCGCGGTGCACCTCGTCGATCAGTGCCAGCACGTCGGCGGCGCTGCGCGAATCGAGGTTGCCGGTGGGCTCGTCGGCCAGCAGCAGTGCCGGGCGCAGCAGCAGGGCGCGGGCGATGGCGGCACGCTGCATCTGTCCGCCGGAAAGCTCGTTGGGCCGATGGTGGCGGCGTTCGGCCAGGCCGACCCGTTCCAGCAGCGCATCGGCGCGTTCCTGCGCTTCGGCCGGCGGCTGGCGATGGAAGCGCAGCGGCAACAGCACGTTCTCGCGCACGGTCAGCCGCGGCAGCAGGTGGAAGCTCTGGAAAACAAAGCCGATGCGACGGTTGCGGATGTCGCTGCTGGCCTCGTCGTCGAGCGTGGCGACGTCGCGATCCTCGATCAGGTAGTGACCGCTGGTGGGGTGGTCGAGGCAACCGAGGATGTTGAGCAGGCTGGATTTCCCCGAGCCGGACTGGCCGGTGATGGCGACGAATTCGCCTGCGCCGATCTTCAGGCTCACGTCGGCCAATGCCTGCACGGTCTGCCCGCTCATGGCGTAGTGCCGATGTACGTTGCGCAGCTCTATCACGGTCCGGTCATCCTGACTGCCCCTTTGGTCCTGTACCGGATGCTAGCCGAAGACGTGGCGGCAAGGCCATGGTCGGGGAGCCGGATCGAGGCACGTGGCGGGCGGCGATGGCCCAGCTTGTTCGCTGGCTGGCTGTCAGCATGATCGTAAGGGAATCTGGCAGTTGCTACTGATGATTCTGCTTTGCTTCTGATTTCTCCGGCCGTAGAGCGAACCGGGCACCGCAGGGTGGCGAGTGGCGAAGAGGCGCACGCGTCTGAGCGAAGCGAGTTGTGCGCCGTCCCCCTGGCCCGCGAGGAGCGCAGGGGACCGGCGGGCGTAGCCCGATGGATCGCGTCCGGCCCGTGTTGACCAGCCATTCGGCTGTTGAAAATCTTCTCTTTTGGCTACCTTTTATTTGCACGAGCAAAGAAGGGCCTTTCCGACAGCCGAATGGCTGGTCAACACGCCCCTGCCTGCGTGCCGCGGGTCCACTCCGCCGGGGGGGTTTTTCTACGCGACATCCATGTCGCGTAGAAAAACGACGTGCTCGCCCGCTTCGCGGTCGAGTCCGGGGTAGTCGCCGCACGGCGCCTGCCCGTCCGGCAGGGCGAAGCAGTGCTTCGCCTTTTCCGCCGAACCCATGCACGTCGCCCTTCGGGTTTTTCCCGCCGGCTCCGTCGCTGCGGAAGGGGACCTGGAAGTCAAAAACGAGGAATAACGGCAAATCTTCGGCAACGGCAACGGCAACGGCAACGGCAGCGCGTCGTGACGGTGATTTCCGTAGCGCCGGGCAATGCCCGGCAGAAGCTTTCCCGGCTACGTTCCAGTGGAACGTAGCCCCGTGCAGGAGACGATCAGGCCCGCGCGATCCGTCGCTGCTGTTTGCGCTCCCTGCGCCGTGCGCGCCAGCCGCGCCAGTGCTGCTGCAGGCAGGAGAAGATCACATACAGCGCCGGCGTGCTCAGCAGGGTCAGGCTCTGCGAGATCAGCAGGCCGCCGATCATCGCGATGCCGAGCGGGCGGCGCAGTTCCGAGCCTTCGCCCAGGCCGATCGCCAGCGGCAGCGCCGCCAGGATCGCCACCATGGTGGTCATCATGATCGGGCGGAAGCGCACGATGCTGGCCTCGCGCACCGCCTCGGCCGGCGACTTGCCGTGCTCGCGCTGCGCCACCAGCGCGAAGTCGATCATCATGATCGCGTTCTTCTTGACGATGCCGATCAGCAGCACCAGCGCGATGGTCGAGATCACCGACAGGTCGGTGCTGGTCGCCCACAGCGCCAGCAGTGCGCCCATGCCGGCGGCGGGCAGGGTGGACAGGATCGTCACCGGGTGCACCAGGTTCTCGTACAGCATGCCGAGCACGATGTAGACCGTGGCGATGGCGGCGATGATCAGCATCAGCATCGCGGTGGGGTCCAGCGCCTGGCGGAAGCCGCCGGGCTCGGCCTGGCGGATGTCGCCGGGCATGCGCAGGCCGTCGATGGCGGCCGTGACGATGGCATCGCCCTCGCCGCTGCTCACGCCGGGGGCCAGGTTGTAGCTCAGGTCCATCACCGTGTACTGGTTCTGGTGGGTCACCTGCGACGGCGCCAGGCCCGGCTCCTGGTGGGCGAAGGCGGTCAGCGGGATCATCTGCCCGCTGCTGGAGCGCACGTACACGTCGTCGATCGCGGCCGGGCTGCCGGTCTGCTCCGGCAGCGCGTTGACCACCACGCCGTATTGGTTGAGGTCGGCGTAGATGGTGGAGATCTGGCGCTGGCCGAAGGCGCCGTACAGCGCGCCGTCGATGGCGCCGATGCTCACGCCCAGGCGCGAGGCCTTCTCGCGGTCGATCACGATCCGCTGCATCAGCCCGCCCTTGTCCACGTCCGAGCCGACGTCGCGCAGCTTGGGGTTCTGCTTCAGCACTTCCACCAGCTTCGGCAGCCACTCGGCCAGCTGTGCGGCGTCGTTGCCCTGCAGGGTGACGCGGTTCTGCGCGCCCTGTCCGCCGCCGCCACCGCCATCGGAGGGCAGGTCCTGGATGGCGCGCAGGCGCACGTCCAGGTCGGGGAACTGCGCGGCTTTGGCGCTCAGCCGCGCCACCACCAGGCTGGTGGCCTCGCGCCGGCCCTCGGCCATGGTCTTCAGTTCGATGTTGAACTGCGCGCTGCTGCCCTGGCGGCTGGAGCCCAGCCGCGCGCCGACCATCTTCACCGCCGGGTCGGCCAGGAACATGTCGCTCAGGCGCCGCTGGCGCGTGGTCATTTCAGTGAAGGAAACGGTGGCGCTGGAACTGGCCCGGCCCCAGATCAGGCCGGTGTCCTGCTCGGGGAAGTTGCCCTTGCCGACCGCGCCGGCGAGGTAGAACGTGGCCACGATCAGCAGCAGCGGGGTGAGCGCCAGCAGCAGCGCGTGGCGCAGCGAGAAATCCAGCGCGACCGTGTAGACCTTCAGCATGCCGCCGTGCACGCTGTCGAGCAGGCGGTGCATGCGCGATTCGCGCACGTGTGCCTCGTGCGGCTGCAGGAAGCGCGCGCACAGCGCCGGGGTCAGGGTCAGCGATACCAGCGCCGAGACCATGATCGCCGCCACCAGGGTAAGGGTGAACTCGCGGAAGAACGCGCCGAGCATGCCCTGGGCGAAGATGATCGGCAGGAACACCGCCACCAGCGAGGCGGTGATGGAGACGATGGTGAAGCCGATCTCGCGCGCGCCGGCCATCGCCGCCTGCATGCGCGGCATGCCGTCGTCCAGGTGGCGCATGATGTTCTCGATCACCACGATGGCGTCGTCGACGACGAAGCCGATTGCGATCACCAGCGCCAGCAGGGTCAGGTTGTTGAGGGTGAAGCCCAGCACCATCATCACCACCGCCGCGCCGGCCAGCGACAGCGGCACGGTGACCGCGGCGATCAGCGTCGGCGCCAGCCGGCGCAGGAACAGCGCCATGGTCAGCACCACCATCGCCAGGCTGATCATCAGGGTGATCTGCACCTCGGCCAATGAGGCGCGGATGGTCGGGGTGCGGTCGAAATAGGGCGTGAGCGTGGTGCCGGCGTCGAGGTAGCCGGACAGCGCCGGCATCTCCGATTTCACCCTGTCCACGGTCGCCACCAGGTTGGCGCCGCTGCGCAGGTACACGTACATCAGTACGCCGCGCTTGCCATTGAACCAGGCGGCCTGGAAGGCGTCCTGCTGGCCGTCGTAGACGGTGGCGATGTCCTTCAGCCGCACCACCGCGCCGTCGTGGGTGGCGATGGCGACGTTGGCGAAGTCGGCGGCCTTGCGCACCTGGTCGTTGAGGACGATGGCGGTCTGGTTGCTGCCGTCGCTGAGGAAGCCCAGCGGCGAGGCGACGTTTGCCGCGCGCATGGCGTTGCGCAGGTCGTCCGGGCTCAACCCGAGCGCGTTCATCGCGCGCAGGTTGAGGTCCACGCGCACCGCCGGGGTGGAGGCGCCGGCGATATCCACCTGCGACACGCCCGGCAGCTGGCGCAGGCGCTGCGCCAGCAGCGAGTCGGCCAGGTTGTAGAGCTCGGCGACGGACTGCGTTTCCGAGGTCAGCGACAGCGCGATCACCGGGTCGTCGTTGGGGTTGGCCTTCTGGTAGGTCGGCGTGTTGATGCCGGCCGGCAGGTCGGCCATGGCGGCGTTGATCGCCGCCTGCACGTCCTGCGCCGCGGCGTCGATGTCGCGACTGGTGTCGAACATCAGGAACACCATGCTGCGGCCGTCGCTGCTGCTCGAGCGCATGGTGCTGATGCCCGGCACCTGGCCGAGGTGGCGTTCCAGCGGCGCGGTGACGGTGGCGGCCATGGTGTCGGCGTCGGCGCCGATGTTGCTCGCCTGCACGAAGATCACCGGGATCGACAGGTTCGGCAGTGCCGCCACGCCCAGCCGCAGGTAGCAGAGCAGGCCGGCGAAGAACAGGCCGATGGCCAGCAGGCCGATGCCGATCGGGCGCTTGATGAAGGGCGCGGAAATATTCATCCGGCGCACTTACCGGGCGGCCTGCAGGCGCGCGGCGGCGCGCT
The DNA here is from genome assembly GCF_056397145.1 of Stenotrophomonas sp. 05N423. Classification (NCBI taxonomy): domain Bacteria; kingdom Pseudomonadati; phylum Pseudomonadota; class Gammaproteobacteria; order Lysobacterales; family Lysobacteraceae; genus Stenotrophomonas; species Stenotrophomonas sp. 05N423. Next base: position 208,238 of record NZ_JBFTMV010000005.1, on the reverse strand, counting down.
GCTCGCGGCGCCTGGCGGCCCATTCGGACAGGCGTTCGAAGTACAGGTAGATCACCGGCGTGGTGTACAGCGTGACCAGCTGCGACAGCAGCAGGCCGCCGACGATGGCCACGCCCAGCGGGCGGCGCAGCTCCGAGCCGATGCCGGTGCCCAGCGCCAGCGGCAGCGCGCCGAGCATGGCCGCGGCGGTGGTCATCATGATCGGGCGGAAGCGCAGCAGGCAGGCGCGACGGATCGCATCGTGGGCGTTCATGCCGGCGCGCTGCGCGTCCAGCGCGAAGTCGATCATCATGATCGCGTTCTTCTTGACGATGCCGATCAGCAGCACGATGCCGACGATGCCGTCCACCGACAGGCTCATGCCGCACAGGTACAGCGCCAGCAGCGCGCCGACGCCGGCCGGGGGCAGGGTGGAGATGATGGTCAGCGGGTGGATCCAGCTCTCGTAGAGCACGCCCAGCACGATGTAGATCACCGCGATGGCGGCCAGCAGCAGCATCACCACGTCGGTCTGGCTGCTGGAGAACTCGGCGGCGGTGCCGACGAACTGCGCCTGCATCTGCTGCGGCAGCTGCAGGTCCGCGACGGCCTTGTTGATCGCCGCCACGCCTTCGGACAGCGAGTAGCCAGGCGCCAGGTTGAAGGAGATCGTCGCCGACGGCAGCTGCTGCTGATGGCTGACGATCAGCGGCGCGGTGCCCGGCGTGGCGCTGGCGATCGCCGACAGCGGGATGGTGCCGCCGGCGCCCAGCGCGATGCCGGTGTTGCTGTTGCCGATGCCGGTGGCGGTGGAGGAGTTGCTGGAGCTGACCTGGCCCAGGCTGGTGGCGTTGCTGCCGGTCAGCGCGCCGCTGCCGTTGCTGCCGATCGCCAGCTGGTTCATCAGCGCGTCGGAGGTGCGGAATTCCGGCGCCACTTCCAGCACGACCCGGTACTGGTTGAGCTGGGTGAAGATGGTGGAGATCTGGCGCTGGCCGTAGGCGTCGTACAGCGTGTCGTCGATGGTCTGCATCGGCACGCCGTAGCGGCTTGCCTTGTCGCGGTCCACTTCCACGTGCAGGGCGCGGCCGTTGTTGGCCAGGTTGTTGTCCACGTCGGCCAGTTCGGGCAGGCGGCGCAGCGCATCGGTGACGCGCGCGGCCTGTTCGGCCAGCTCCCTGCTGTCCATGTCCGACAGCGAGAACTGGTAGGCGGTGGCGGCCACGCGCGTGTCCAGGGTCACGTCCTGTACCGGCTTGAGGTACAGCGCAACGCCGGGAATGTGCGCGGCGGCGGCCTGCAGCTGCGGCAGGATGGCGTCCAGGCTGCCGCGTTCGCCGCGGTCCTTGAGCACGATGTTCAGCTGGCCCTGGTTGAGCGTGGGGTTCATCGAACCGGCGCCGATGTAGGCGGCCACGCCGCTCACCGCCGGGTCCTGGCGCAGCGCCTCGGCCACGGCCTGGGTGCGCTGCTGCATCTGCTCGAAGGCCACGTTCTGGTCGGCGATCACCACGCCGGTGACCATGCCGGTGTCCTGGTCGGGCAGCAGGCCCTTGGGGATGGCGATGTACAGCAGCACGGTCAGCGCCACCGAGCCCAGCGCGATGCCCAGGGTCATGCGCTGGTGGCGCAGCACCCAGTCCAGGCTGGACTCGTACAGATGCACCAGCTTCGACCATGCCGTCGTCCTGCCCTGTGCGGCGGCGCGCTCGTGGGCGTCGTCGCCCTCGGGCAGGGCGTCGGGCTTGAGCAGGTAGGCGCACATCATCGGGGTGAGCGTCAGCGAGATCAGCATCGAGATCGCCACCGCGATCGACAGCACCCAGGCGAATTCGTGGAACAGGCGGCCGGTCACGCCCGGCATCAGGATCAGCGGCAGGAATACCGCGATCAGCGACACGGTCAGCGACAGGACGGTAAAACCAATCTCCTTCGCGCCGGTCTCGGCCGCGTCCTGGCCTTCCTTGCCCTGCTCGATGTAACGCACGATGTTCTCGATCATCACGATCGCATCGTCGACCACGAAGCCGGTGGCCACGGTCAGCGCCATCAGCGACAGGTTGTCCAGCGACATGCCGGCGAAGGCCATCACGCCGAAGGTGCCCAGCAGCGACAGCGGCACCGCCACCGACGGGATCACCGTGGCCCACAGCCGGCGCAGGAACACGAAGATCACCGCCACCACCAGGCAGATGGTGAGGATGAGGGTGAACTGCACGTCGTGCACCGAGGCGCGGATGGTGACGGTGCGGTCGGAGAACACGTCCAGCTTCACGTCCGCCGGCAGCATGTTCTGCAGGCCGGGCAGGATCTGGCGGATGTTCTGTACGGTCTTGACGATGTTGGCGCCGGGCTGGCGGCGCACTTCCAGCAGCACCGCCGGCTTGCCGTCGGCCCAGGCGGCGATCTGGTCGTTCTCCACGCCGTCGACCACGCTGGCCACGTCGCGCAGCCGCACCGGCGCGCCGTTCTTGTAGCGCACGATGATGTCGTTGTAGTCCGACGCGTCGCTGAGCTGGTCGTTGGTGGACAGCGTGTAGCTCTGGGTCTTGCCGTTGAGCGAGCCCTTGGGCGCGTTGACGTTGGCCTGGGTCAGCGCGCTGCGCAGGTCTTCCAGGGTCATGCCCATGTTGGCCAGCTGCGCCGGGTTGGCCTGGATGCGCACGGCCGGACGCACGTTGCCGGCGATCGACACCAGGCCGACGCCGTCCACCTGCGACAGGCGCTGCGCCAGTACCGAGTCGGCCAGGTCGTTGACCTCGCGCAGCGGGCGCGTGTCAGAGGCCAGCTTGAGGGTCAGGATCGGTGCATCGGCTGGGTTTACCCGGTTGTACACCGGCTGGTACGGCAGCGAACCGGGCAGGGTGGCCTGGCGGATCGCCGCCTGCACGTCCTGCGCGGCGGTGTCGATGTCGCGCTCCATCGAGAACTGCAGCACGATGGTGGACAGGCCGGCCGAGGAATCGGAGGTCATCAGGTCCAGGCCGGAGATCTGGCCCAGCTGCCGCTCCAGGGGCGTGGTCACCAGCGAGGCCATGGTCTGCGCGCTGGCGCCGGGGTACTGCGTGGTCACCACCAGGCTGGGCGCCTCGATCTCGGGCAGTGCCGAAACCGGCAGGCGCTGGTAGCCGAGGATGCCGAGCAGCATCAGGCCGACCATCAGCAGCGAGGTGGCGATGGGGCGGCGGATGAAGAGAGTCGAGAAGCCCACGGTCGGTTCCTGTGGTGAGTGTGTGCGCGGCGCAGGGCGGTCAGGGCCGGCCCATGCTCCCGCCGCGCGCGTCGCGTGGCCCGCACGGGGCGCTCACGCATGCGTACATGTCCGCTGCCTGCATCGCGCCATCGCGGGCCACCGGCAGTGGCGCGCGGATGGCCGCGCGTGGAACGTCAGCGCGGGCCACGACCGCCCCGGTTGCCGCCGCCGCCGCGCTTCTGGCTGGCGGCCTTCAGCTGCTCCTCGGTCGGCGCCGGCGGCGCCTGGCCCGGCTGCAGCGGATTGACCTTGACGCCTTCCTTGAGCCGGAACTGGCCTTCGGTCACCACCTTGTCGCCCGCTTCCAGCCCCTTGCTGATGACGACATGGCTGTCGTCGACCTGGCCGCCCTGGACCACATCGCGCAGGGTGACGCTGTTGTCCGGCTTGATCAGGTAGACGAAATCGCCGGTGCTGCTGCGCTGCACGGCTTCGGCCGGCACCACCACCGCGTTGGGCAGCTCGTTGAGCTTCATGCGTACATTGACGAACTGGCCCGGCCACAGCGCCTTGTCGGCATTGGGGAATTCGGCGCGCAGGCGGAAGGTGCCGCTGGTGGCGCTGATCTGGTTGTCCACCACCTGCAGCTTGCCGTCGGCGTTGACCACCGCGCCGCCGGCGCGGTCCAGCGTCGCCGCTTCCAGCGGCCCGTTGCCCTGTGCCGTGCGCACCGCGTCCAGCTGCTGCTCGGGCAGGTTGAACAATACGTAGATGGGCTGCAGCTGGGTCAGCGTGACCAGGGCGGTGCCGGCGCCGACCACGTTGCCCGGGTCGACCGCGCGGATGCCGGCCACGCCGTCGATGGGCGAGACGATGCGGGTATAGCCCAGCTGCACCTTGCTCTGGCTCGCCGTGGCCTGGGCGGCGGCGACCGCCGCCTGGTACTGGGCGACCTGGTTGCGCAGGGTGGTCAGGTCGGTCTGCGCCACGTACTGGCGGTAGGCCTCGGAATTGGAACGCTCATAGTTGGACTGGGCGGTGGCCAGCAGGGCCTGGTTCTGGCGCTGGCTGGCGATGGCCTGGTCGTACTGGGCCTGGAAGGTGCGCGGGTCGATGCGGGCCAGCAGGTCGCCCTTCTTCACCGCCTGCCCTTCCTTGAAATCGACGCTCAGCAGTTCGCCGCCGACCTGCGGGCTGACCGTGACCGTGTTGTAGGCAGCCACCGTGCCCTGCGCGGTGACATAGACCGGCACGTTCCTGCGCTCGGCCGGCACCGCGGTGACCGGCACCGGGTCGCGGTCCTTGTCGCCGCCGCCCCAGCCCCCCGGCGCTCCCCCGGCCGCGGGCGTTCCGCCGGCCTTCTTGCCGCCTCCCATCACCCGGTAGCCGATTCCCGCGACGAGCAGGATGGCGACGACGAGCAGCACGATCTTCCAGAAACGCGACATGCGGAAAACTCCCGAGGAACCGATTGGCAAAGGGGCTGGCGGAACGGCGCAGAGCATAACGCCGGCCCGTGACGGCCGGCGCATGACCGATGGGCCACGCGCTCAGACCCGTAATGGTGGTGAACGGTTCCGCAACCTGTCCGTTGACACTCCTTTCCCCGCTCCGTTTGCCCTACATTCACTTCTCGATTGCCGATGAGGAAAGCCCGGATGATCCGCAAGACCGTTCTGTTGGCCGCGCTGTCGTGCGCTCTGGCCCCCGTTCCCGCCCTGGCCGCCGAGGGCCAGCGCCCGGAGGTGGAGGCCGCCGCCGCGCGCCTGCAGCAGCAGGTGGTGGAGTGGCGCCGCGACTTCCACCAGCATCCGGAACTGTCCAATCGCGAAGTACGCACCGCCGCCAAGGTCGCCGAGCGCCTGCGCGCGATGGGCCTGAAGCCGCAGACCGGCGTGGCCGTGAACGGCGTGGTGGCGATCATCAGGGGCGCCCTGCCGGGCCCGAGGATCGCCCTGCGCGCGGACATGGACGCGCTGCCGGTGACCGAGCAGACGGGGCTGCCGTTTGCCTCCACCGCCACCTCCGAGTACCGCGGCGAGAAGGTCGGGGTGATGCATGCCTGCGGCCACGATGCGCATACCGCCACCCTGCTCGGCGTGGCCGACGCGCTGGTGGCGATGCGCGACAAGCTGCCCGGCGAGGTGATGCTGATCTTCCAGCCGGCCGAGGAAGGCGCGCCGCCGCCGGAGCAGGGCGGTGCCGAGCTGATGCTCAAGGAAGGGCTGTTCAAGGACTTCAAGCCGGAAGCGGTGTTCGGCCTGCATGTGTTCTCCAGCGTCCAGGCCGGGCAGATCGCCGTGCGCGGCGGCCCGCTGATGGCCGCCTCCGACCGCTTCGCCATCACCGTCAACGGCCGCCAGACCCATGGCTCGGCGCCATGGAACGGCATCGACCCGATCGTCGCCGCCTCCGACCTGATCGGCACCGCGCAGACCATCGTCAGCCGTCGCGCCAACCTGTCCAAACAGCCGGCGGTGCTGACCTTCGGCGCGATCAAGGGCGGCATCCGCTACAACATCATCCCCGACTCGGTGGAGATGGTCGGCACCATCCGCACCTTCGACCCCGACATGCGCCGGCAGATCTTCGCCGACCTGCGCAACGTCGCCGAGCACACCGCTGCCGCCCACGGCGCTACCGCCACCACCGACATCTACGAGAAGGACGGCAACCCGGCCACGGTCAACGATCCGGCACTGACTGCGCGCATGCTGCCGAGCCTGCAGGCGGTGGTCGGCAAGGGCAATGTGTACGAGCCGCCGCTGCAGATGGGGTCGGAGGATTTCTCGCTATACGCGCAGCAGGTGCCGGCGATGTTCTTCTTCGTCGGCTCCACCGGCGAGGGCATCGACCCGGCCACCGCGCCCAGCAACCACTCGCCCAGGTTCCTGCTCGACGAGAAGGCGCTGGACGTGGGCCTGCGCGCGCTGCTGCAGGTGTCGCTGGACTACCTGCACGGCGCACAGGGATAAGCTCTAGCGGACGTCGACCCTGTATTCGGCGGTGCGCGCGGCCGGTTCGCCGCGCTCCCAGGGCCGCCGGTACTCCAGCCGCAGCAGCGCCTGCCCGGGCTGCTCGGCGCGGAACCGCAGGCGCTGCAGGACAGGGCCACCGGGCCGGGACGGCATCGCCGTGGTGGCATCGGCGGAAGGCGCCACGGCGGCCAGCTGGGGCTGTCCGTCCGCGACCACCTGCCACAGGTAGCCGGTACCGGCGTTGCCTTCCAGTGCGATCTCGATGATCTGCCCGACGCCCAGCGGGTTCAGGGCGTCGGACTGGGCTTGGACGATCGCGGGTGTGGCCTGTGGCGGTTGTCCCTGGCAGGCGGCCAGGCCCAGCAGCAGTGGCAGCGTTGCGGAACGTCGGATCATGGCGGTCGGTTCCCGGTGCAGGCGCGGCTAACGTAACAGCTCCTACAATCCCCGCATGAACACCCCCCAAGATTCCAGCCTTGGCCGCGAGGTCGCCTACCCCTCGCAGTACGACCCGGGCCTGCTGTTCCCGATTCCGCGCGCCGCCGCCCGCGCCGAGATCGGCCTCGGCGCCGCGCTGCCCTTCGTCGGCCAGGACCGCTGGCATGTCTACGAACTGGGCTGGCTGGACACGCGCGGCAAGCCCTGCGTGGCCACCGCCACGCTGTGGGTGCCGGCCACCTCGCCCAACCTGGTCGAGTCCAAGTCGCTCAAGCTCTACCTGAACTCCCTCAATGCCGCACGTTTCGACAGCGCCGCCGATGTACGCGGATGCATCGCCGCCGATCTGTCCACCTGTGCCGGGGCCGAGGTCGCGGTCGAGTTCGGCCTGCCGCCCGTGGCCGAGGCCGAGGGCGAATCCATCGACGGCCTGGACCTGGACATCGACCACTACGGACCGCCGCAGGCCGGCTTCCTGCACGCCGATGCCGGCGACGCGGTCGCCGAAACCCTGGTGTCGGCCCTGCTCAAATCCAACTGCCCGGTGACCGGGCAGCCGGACTGGGCCAGCGTGAGCATCCGTTACGCAGGCCCGCGCATCGATCGCGGCGGCCTGCTGCGCTACCTGGCCAGCTATCGCGATCACGCTGAATTCCACGAGCAATGCGTGGAGCGCATCTTCCTCGACCTGATGCGCCACTGCGGTTGCCGCTCGCTGGACGTGGAGGCGCGCTACACCCGCCGCGGCGGCCTGGACATCAATCCGCGCCGCTCGACCGCCGACTTCGCCGCCGGCCACCGCCCCTTCCGCGATCCCCGCCAGTAATCCGGCGGGATTGTTTCCCGGGTATACGCCGGCTTTACGCCGGCGCGATGGTTCCTTAACGCGGGCGGTGCAATCGTTGCCCCCAGCCGAAGAGGAACGACCCGATGAGCAACGACAAGAAGGCCGATTTTTCGGACGTGACGTCCAAGGTGGACAGCACGGCCGAGGTCGTACAGAAGGCGGACTTTTCCGATGTGACGGCGCGGGTGGATTCCACCGCGCAGATCGTGGGCGAGCAGCAGTACACCGTGCAGAAGGGCGACAACCTTTCCAGGATCGCCAAGAGCCTGCTGGGCGACGCGAACGCGTGGAAGCGCATCTTCGAGGCCAACCGCGACGTGCTTTCCGACCCGGACAAGATCTTTCCCGGGCAGACCCTGAAGATCCCGCCCCGCCAGGGTTGAGGCCGTCCGGCCGCGCAGCCCCTCCCATCCCCATTCCGGAGCATCCCATGAAGAAGACCTCGCTCGGCAGTGCCCTGATGATCGCCCTGGCCGGCACGCTGGCCCTGGCCGGCTGCAAGAAGAAGGAAGAAACCACGCCTCCACCGGCGGCCAGCGCCCCGGCGCCCGCACCGATGAGCGGGCCGGCCCCGGCTCCGGCCGCGCCGGCGCTCGCCGTCACCTCCATCACGGTGGGCAGCACGGCCGCAGCCGACAAATCGGTGCTGCCCCTGGCGACCCTGGGCGCCAAGGACAAGATCATCGTATCGGTGAAGACCGATGGTGCCGCCAGCAATGCCAATCTCGCCGCCAAGCTCACTTACCAGGACGGGCAGGTGGCAGGCGAGCAGAACGCCATGCTCAATACCAGCGGCGCGGAAACCACCAACATCGAGTTCAGCAAGGCAAGCGCATGGCCCGCCGGCAAATACCGCGCGGACGTGACCCTGGATGGCCAACCGGCCGGCATGACCCAGGAGTTCGAAGTGAAGTAGAGCAAGCGGCATCCACCTGTCGTCCCTCTCTCCCGACAGGTGCTGGCCATGGGCGCAGTCGCAGGACTGCGCCCTTTTTTGTTGCCGCGTCCCTGGGATGGTCCTCAGGTCATCGGATATGGGCTGCTCGCTGGCTTCCCGTGCCCCTGCTTTCCAGGGGGCGTCCTTCATCCAGCGATGCCGGCGACCCTGCCGGATCGGTGCAGCACGCATCGCCTCGTGCGCATCCGGCTGATGCAGGCCACATGAGCAAATGCAATGAACCGCGGCGGCAGGCATGCGGCCGGAACCGTACCCGCCCGTTTTGCCCGAACCGCCGCGACGCGCGACAATGCCGCGCTGACTTCCAGCCTTTACTTCCGACGGAAACCATCCCCCATGTCCGATACGCAGAAGATCATCTACACGCTCACCGACGAAGCCCCGTTCCTGGCGACGCAGTCGCTGCTGCCGATCATCGATGCGTATGCCACCACCGCCGGCATCGCGGTGGAGACCCGTGACATCTCGCTTTCCGGCCGCATCCTGTCGCAGTTCCCGGACTACCTGCAGGACGGGCAGAAGATCAGCGACGACCTGACCGAACTGGGCGAGCTGGCGACCCGGCCGGAAGCCAACATCATCAAGCTGCCCAACATCAGCGCCTCGGTGCCACAGCTCAAGGCCGCGATCAAGGAACTGCAGGACCAGGGCTACGCGCTGCCGAACTACCCGGATGCGCCGACCGACGACGTCTCGCGCGACATCAAGGCGCGCTATGACAAGGTCAAGGGCAGCGCGGTGAACCCGGTGCTGCGCGAGGGCAACTCGGATCGCCGCGCGCCGCTGTCGGTCAAGAACTACGCGCGCAAGCACCCGCACCGCATGGGCGCGTGGAGCAGCGATTCGAAGTCGCACGTCGCACACATGGATGCTGGCGATTTCTACGGCAGCGAGCAGTCGGCCACCCTGGCCAGCGCCGGCAGCCTCAAGATCGAGCTGGTGCAGGACGACGGCAAGCATGTGGTGCTGAAGGACAGGACCGCGGTCAAGGCCGGCGAGATCGTCGATGCCTCGGTGATGTCGCGCCGCGCGCTGGCCGCCTTCGTCGCCGCGCAGATCGCCGATGCCCGCGCGCAGGGCGTGCTGTTCTCGCTGCACCTGAAGGCGACCATGATGAAGGTCTCCGACCCGATCATGTTCGGCGTGGTGGTCGAGGAGTTCTACAAGGACGTACTGGCCAAGTACGCTGCCGAGCTCAAGCAGGCCGGCTTCGACCCGAACAACGGCATCGGCGACCTGTACGCGCGCCTGCCGTCGCTGCCGGAAGCCACCCAGGAAGCAATCCAGGCCGACATCGCCGCCGAATATGCAAAGCGCCCGGCCGTGGCGATGGTCAATTCCGACAAGGGCATCACCAACCTGCACGTGCCCAGCGACGTGATCGTCGATGCCTCGATGCCGGCGATGATCCGCGACAGCGGCCGCATGTGGAATGCCGAAGGCAAGCTGCAGGACACCAAGGCGCTGATCCCTGACCGCTGCTACGCCGGCGTCTACCAGGTGGTGATCGAGGACTGCAAGGCGCACGGCGCGTTCGACCCGGCCACCATGGGCTCGGTGCCGAACGTCGGCCTGATGGCGCAGAAGGCCGAGGAATACGGCAGCCACGACAAGACCTTCCAGATCCCGGCCGCGGGCACCGTGCGCGTCAGCGACGACGCCGGCAACGTGGTGTTCGAGCACGCCGTGGAAGCGGGCGACATCTGGCGCATGTGCCAGGCCAAGGATGCGCCGATCCAGGACTGGGTGAAGCTGGCCGTCAGCCGCGCGCGCCTGAGCAGCACGCCGGCCGTGTTCTGGCTGGACAGCAACCGCGCACACGATGCGCAGATGATCGCCAAGGTCGAGAAGTACCTGAAGGACCACGACACCAGCGGCCTGGACATCCGCATCCTGTCGCCGGAAGACGCGACCCGGTTCTCGCTGGAGCGCATCCGCAAGGGCCAGGACACCATCTCGGTGACCGGCAACGTGCTGCGCGACTACCTGACCGACCTGTTCCCGATCCTGGAGCTGGGCACCAGCGCCAAGATGCTTTCCATCGTGCCGTTGATGGCCGGCGGCGGCCTGTTCGAGACCGGCGCCGGTGGTTCGGCGCCGAAGCACGTGCAGCAGTTCGTCGAGGAGGACTACCTGCGTTGGGATTCGCTGGGCGAGTTCCTGGCCCTGGCCGCCTCGCTGGAACACCTGGCGCAGCGCTACGGCAACACCGCCGCCGCGGTGCTGGCCAAGGCGCTGGACGAAGCCAACGGCAAGTTCCTGGACAACGACCGCTCGCCGGGCCGCAAGCTGGGCACCATCGACAACCGCGGCAGCCATTTCTACCTGGCCATGTACTGGGCGCAGGCGCTGGCCGCGCAGGATGAGGACGCGGCGCTGAAGGCGAAGTTCGCCCCGCTCGCCAAGGCACTGGCCGACAACGAGCAGAAGATCGTCGAGGAACTGGTCGCAGTGCAGGGCAAGGCCGTGGATATCGGCGGCTACTATCGCCCGGCCGTGGACAAGGCCGGCAAGGCGATGCGCCCCAGCGCGACCTTCAACGCCGCGCTGGCTGCGCTCTGATCGCGGCAGGCAAGGTGGTTTGACAAGAACCCGCATCGCCCCGGCGATGCGGGTTCTTCATTTGTGGATGGCGGTGCGCTCCTGCAGATGGCCATGAAGCTGCCCCGGTGCGGTAGGGTGAAGCCCGGTGCCCCGACTCCCGCAATGCCGATGCCTGCCACCGAACCCGCCCACGCCATTGCCGCCTGCATCCGCGATGGTTTCGAGGATTACCACGCGCGCTTTTCCGCCATCACCCGGCGCGCGCGGCTGCGCTTCGAGCAACGCGACTGGGCGGCGGCGCGCATTGATGCGGTGGAGCGCATCGCGTTGTACGACCTGTGCATCGGCGAGTGCATGGCCCGCCTGCAGGCCGCCGCGGGCAGTACGCCCGGCCGCGGGTCATGGATGCAGGTGCGTGCGGCCTTCGCCGTGCTGGTCGAAGGACTGATCGACGGCGAGCTGTACAAGACCTTCTACAACACGCTGACCCGGCGGCTGTTCGCCACCCGCGGCGTGGACGATGCGATCGAGTTCATGGCGATCGACATCGAACCGTCCGATGCCATCACCCATCCGGTCGCGCGCCACGTCTACACCGTTTCCGAGGCGCGTCCGGCCGACGCCTTCGAGCGGGTGCTGGCCGACTACCGTTTCTACGTGCCGTACCGGCACCGCCTGCGCTGCGCCGCCGCCATCGCCGTGCGCCTGCAGGACGACCTCGCGCACTGGGGGCCGAATCCGGTACGCGCCATCGAACTGCTGGAAACCGTGTTCTACCGCGAGCGCCGCGCCTACCTGGTCGGGCGCGTATTCGGCGAGCACCGTTTCTCGCCCTGCGTGATCGCGCTGGTCAACGACGGCGATGGCCTTCGCGCGGAGGCGGTGCTCAGCCGCCGCCGCGACGTGGCGCACCTGTTCGGCGTGTCGCGCAGCTATTTCCAGGCCGACCTGCCCACCGTCGCCGATGCCGTGGTGTTCCTGCGCAGCCTGCTGCCGGGCAAGCCGGTGGACGAGATCTACACCGTGCTCGGCCGCGCCAAGCAGGGCAAGACCGAGCGTTACCGCACCTTCTTCCGCCACTTCCAGCAGCATGCGAACGAGCGGCTGGTGCAGGCCGAGGGCACGCCGGGCATGGTGATGGCGGTGTTCACCCTGCCCAGCTACCCGCTGGTGTTCAAGTTGATCCGTGACCGCTTCGCCTGGCCCAAGACCATGAGCCGGCAGGACGTCGAGGACCGCTACGCGCTGGTGTTCAACCTGGACCGCATCGGCCGCCTGCTCGACGCGCAGCCTTACCGCCACCTGCGCTTCCCGCTGGCGCGCTTTGCCCCGGAACTGCGCGACGAACTACTGGAGAGCTGCGCGCGCAGCGTGCGCGTGGAGGGCGACGACCTGGTGATCTCGCTGTGCTACGTGCAGCGGCGCTTCCGCCCGCTCAACCTGTACCTGCGCGAGCAGACCGCCGAGGCCGCGCGCGCGGCGGCGCTGGACTACGCCCAGGCCATCGCCGACATGGCGCGCAACGACATCTTCCCCGGCGACATGCTGCTGAAGAACTTCGGCGTCTCCCGCCACGGCCGCGCCGTGTTCTACGACTACGACGAACTATGCCGGGTCGCCGACTGCACCTTCCGCGACTGGCCGCAGCCGCGCAGCGCCGAAGAGGCCATGGCTGCCGAGCCGTGGTTCCACATTGCGCCCAACGACGTGTTTCCCGAACGCTTTCCGCTGTTCATGGGCCTGCCGCATCCATTGATGGAGGCGGTACGCGAGGCGCACGGCGAGCTGTTCGATCCGCGGTGGTGGCGCGGCCTGCAGGCTGCCTTCACCCGTGGCGAGTTCCCCGATACGCCGCCCTATCCGCGCGCGCTGCGGCTGGCGTGAACGCCGGTACCGGAAACGGTACAGTCGGCGCCGGACCATGACTGGCAGGGAGGGCATCATGTTGAAGTTGTTGCATCGTTGGGGGACGGTGGCCGTGTTGCTGCTGGCGGCCGGTACCGCATCCGCCGTCGGGCCGGGCGGCGTGCGCAGGCAGGCGGAGATGGGCATGCAGTTGTCGGGACAGATCGATATCGCGCCCGATGGCAGCGTGGAAGCGGTGCGGCTGGATCAGAAGGACCGGCTGAGCGAAGGGCTCGCGCGTTTCGTCCAGGCATCGGTGATGGCCTGGGCCTTCGAGCCGGTGGTCCGTGACGGCAAGCCTGTCGCTGCGCGCTCGCCGCTGATGCTGCGCCTGGTCGGCAAGCGGCTGGAAGACGGCAATACGCAGGTGGCCATCCGCAGTGCAGGCTTCGAGACCTACGACCCTGAAAGCAGGACGTCGGTCACCGCGTCGAACATGTCGCCGCCGACCTATCCGCGCTCGATGTACGAGATGGGCGCGCAGGGCGATGTCTACCTGATCCTCAAGGTCGGACGCGACGGCCACGTTGCGGACCTCTACGTGGAACAGGTCAACATGACCGTGGTGGCCAGCGAGAGCCAGATGCGCAGGTTCCGCCAGGTTCTGGGCAGCAACGCGATGCTCGCCGCGCGCAGATGGGAATTCCGCGTGCCGGCGGAGGGCGCGGAGGCGGGCCAGCCACACTGGAACATACGCGTGCCGGTGCGCTACGCGATCGTCGACAAAGGACGATCGTTGCCGGATGACGAGTACGGCGTGTGGCGCGCCTACATTCCCGGACCGCGCGAGCGTGCGCCGTGGATCAGCGACGAGGACTGGGAAAACGGCTCGGACGCGCTGGCCGATGGCGGCATCTACATGGCGGGCCGCGGCAAGGGGCCGAAACTGTTGACGCCGCTGGACGGTTGAGCGCGCCGGCGGCTGCCGCCGGAAACGAAAGAGCCCCGCATCGCGGGGCTCTTTTTCGATGCTGCCTGGATCAGCGCTTCATCGAACCGAAGAACTCGTCGTTGGACTTGGTGTTCTTCATCTTGTCGAGCAGGAATTCCATCGCGGCGATTTCGTCCATCGGGTGCAGCTCTGAGCTTTTCGAGGATTTGCATCTTCCCAGACAGTCAAAAACCCTGTTTTTACAGTGCGTTATGAATTCTATTTGATGCGGTTTTTCGATGGTAGAAATGCATCAGCGATGCATGACGGGCAGGGGCTTGGTGGTCAAGATTGGGGTGCAAGTATGCCGCTCGCCCAGTCTTCACCTAGCCGAACAAGGAAGTACCTAGAAGAGCGACTCCTCGCAGGGCCAAACTTGTTGCGCCAGAATCCTAGCCCTCTTGGACAAATCGCCCTCCGCTATACCGCCAAGCCTTCTTTGCCGGAAGGCTTCGGACTTTGACAACTCCGGCTGTCTCATCAAGGTAGTAGTTGCTGCCATTCCTGTTGACATATCCGGGCAGAGTCGCAGCACTGACATCCCTCCATTGCAGGCCGTCGAAGCGTTCCACGGTCAGGAATGGTGTGCCAGCATTGTTCTCGGTATAGATGACGAGTGTATCGGTAGAGCCTTCCGGTAGGTACATCTGCGTGCTCGCATCGAGTTCGGCAAGTCCGGTTGCTTCGTCAATGTTAGCGAAGTCAGAATCTTTCAGCCCTCGATAGTCAGCATGTGATGCTAGTGCTCGAACGGCTGCACGAACGTCGTGGAAGCCACTCGCAGACTCTGCGCTGCCTTTGCATGAATCAGTCAAGGGGAGGGTGACGGTGTTCTGCCTGACGGCCACCAAATCGGCTTCTAGGCGCTCATCATACATTTCGTCTTCGGGTAGCAACTGGATGTTCGAAAGGGTGATGGTGGCCTGCCCTTTGGCGGAGTACCGGCAGCCATCCTTTCGAGTTCCTCCGATGCCAAGCAGTAGCGCAGCATCGCTCGGATTGGATACGCAGAACGTACCGTTGAAGCGCTGTGATTGGGGGACACGAGCGATTGAGGCTCTTTCCAGTTGGAGGCAAAGGCTGGTGCCTTCATCTGTCTCTATGCCCGATGCGTCGGTGTACTCCCATTGGGCACCGACAGTCTGCGGAGAGGATTGCGCCGGGTGCGCGAAAGCAAGAAGAACCAATGTCGCCAATAGTGCATTTCGTGTCTGCATCACTTCTTCCTTGATAATTGGTCAGCTTGCGTATGGGAGGCGATAGACTGACTGAGCTTTGTAGCCGGGATTCTGTGCCTCAGCGCTGCGTCTCGCTTGGTCAGGTGTGCCTGCGTTGACCCTGACAACGAAAGTGCTACTTCCGCCACCGGGGCGACTCATTTTCACTTCATACGTGGCCATACGACAGTCCTCCTACTCAAAGGCAACTTTTCATAGCATCGATATGTGCTGTTTCCGAAGTGCTGAGATTTCGTTCGAAGTCCTGAGCAGTCCTTCCGCCATCCCGTTGGCTGGCGCAGCTACAGGTGCGCAACCAAATCTCGCGCTTGTTCCTCGCTTCCGGGTTTGGCAGGGAATTTGCAGCGTTGTAGTAGTAGTCGGCGCATGCCGCTATATAGTTTGATGGCGCGCCATTTGCTCCTGCTCGTACAAGAAGGGGAATTGCTTGCTGGAGCATCAGCAGTCCGCCACCTGCAACGATCAGTAGCAATGGACCAGCCTTGCTGGTGACCACTACAGGGGATTTCTTGGCTTCTGCGATGAGGTCGCTACGCTTGGCCAGATAGCATGGGAAGGCAACAATCCATAGCAGAAGGACTACTGCGCCCCAACCGCCTGCGGACAGGTTGAAGAACCCTCTCTCATTGGGTTGCTTCCCGATGCGGTGATTCGCTGCATCTATGTACACCCACACAGCACTTGCTGTAACTACTGCCAGTACTAGTATCCCCAGCATTCTGCGCTCCTTGTTGTGATGAATCGAAATTGATGGTTGTTGTCAGAGCACATGTCGCTTGCTGACAAGCTCGATGCCGCAGTTGGGACATTCGGTCTTATGTGTCTTCATGAAAATTTCGGCGAGTACGAAACAGATGATGAAGAACCAGCTCAGTGGCGCGAAGACGACGGCATAGACGAAGAACATCCACCAAGAGAGGTACCAAGGTTTGGTGCTTCTCTTGACCCCCATAAGTCCGGCATACCCGCATTCGAGGCACGTCATGGTGGTGTGGGTGTCATACCGCCGCAGGCTTGCTCGAACGTGCTCCGGCAGTGGCATAGGCGGCGGCTCGATGTTGTCCTTGGGTTGTTGCATACGTCCCCGTTGGCGGTGCTTGAGTGATACGAGGGATAGGCCAGGCGTGTTAACGCACTTGCACCTTGGCAGTTGGTCTAGAAGGCCGGAAACCCCTGTTTTCCTGCTTCTTAGGGGGCTTCTTTCAGCACCTTCCCAGAGGTACAAACAATTCCTCCATGGCCAATGCTACAGATAATGTAGCATACGAGTCCAGAGGGAACGGGCCATCCTGTGGCGAGCTACAGCTATGCGTCCGTCCCGGTTATGTCGTCGCCAACTCTTCCAAGCATGTTCACCAAGCGCCTTAAAGAGGCTCGCTTGGCCTTGGGCATCTCACAGCGGGAGTTGGGGAGGCGAATAGGCCTATCGGAGGACGTAGTGTCCAGCAGGATTACAAGGTACGAGCGTGGTACTTCGGAGCCTGATTTCGTCACAGCTAGCAAGCTGGCGAAAGAGCTGGGTGTGCCACTCGCTTATCTGCTCGCTGATAGCGATGTTCTTGCCGATATCATTCTTGCGGCAGCCTCATTGCCGGTGGCTACCCAGCGTAAGCTGGCAGGGGAGCTGCAGCAGTTGGCTAAGAACGAGGCTAAGTAGTGTCTTAGTAGGTGTACACAGGGGAACGAGCAGTGGCAGAATCGGACGCAGCGTAAGTTTGGCTGGGGGCAGGCATGGAGCTGTTTGTAAATCTTTTGGTCGGTATAGCATGGCCTGTTACTGTCATCTCGGTTGCACTCCTGTTCAAGAGCGATATTCGGTCTCTCCTGCAGCGCATCTCACAGCTTAAGTACAAACATGCTGAGGCAAGCTTTGCGGACGGGCTGGCAAAGGCGGAAGCGAACGCTGCTGCTATCCCTCAGATAGGGAGGCAAGGTGCACAGCCAGAGCTATCAACTAGGTTGGAGCAGTTGCGCCGTATAGCAGATGTATCCCCTCGTGCTTCGATTCTTGAGGCATGGGTCTTGGTCGAAGAGGCTGCTGCGAAATCTGGATACGTCCAAGGTGCCATTACGCCAAGGGTGAATGCCTCCTTATTCGTTGAAGAGTTGATAAGGCATGGAAAGCTGCCCGCCAGCAATGCCTCACTTCTGGAGCAGTTGCGCAAGTTGAGGAATCAGGCGGCGCATCTGCCCGACTTCGGTCTCACGCAGGACGAAGCTGATAGGTATTTGCAGCTCGCTGCTAAGCTCTCCGAACTCATCCTGAGCGCGGATTAATGGTCGTGATGGGCTTTGATGAGTTTGTGCAACGACTTCTGCTTGCGCGCGCTCGTTGAGTGTGGGCTGGGTCAAGTGAGGTTGATGCTGTTCGGCAGGCCAACGGCCTTTTCGAAATTCGCGTTCTTGAATTTTACCATCGCTTTCAGTCTTGCTTTTCTCGAGAGAGATGCGTTTAGAATATTAATTTGAATTTCGCTGAGAACCTGCGTGCTGCGTGTACGAGTGCCACAGAATCAGTCCCTCAACGAGTCTCTGAACTTCTGTTCGAGACTGTGGGGTTTAGATGAAGCTAAGCAAATAGCTTTTGACTTCAGCCGAATGGGGCGGGTCGAGCCCTTTACTATGACTCTGCTCGCATCTGAGCTGAAGCGATTTCGTGCTTCTAGACCTCAGACCGAGTTTTTTGCTGAAGGGCATGAGGAAAACACTTACGCTGCGCACATGGGCTTCTTTCAAGGCTTTGGTCTGGCCCACGGTAACAAGCCGGGTGAGGCCTCTGGTAACGCCAACTACTTGCCTTTGACGCATTTGGATGTTGATGGCATAAGGGCTGCGGCCGCAGATGCTTATGAGAACGTTGGAGAGACATTAGACCGGGAGTCCGCGAGGCTGGCTGGCGTGTTGACTCGCGAGAGTGAAGGGCCATTGGTCGACACGCTCACATTCTCAATGAGAGAAATTCTGCGCAATGTTGTCGAGCATTCTGGCGCATCTCAGTTGGCTTACTGTGCTCAGTACTGGCCCACACGGCATCGCGTCGAGATTGCCGTCTTGGATACGGGAATGGGGGTGAGGTCATCCCTTTCGGCCAACCCTCATCTCGCGATTGATTCGGACCGCACAGCCATACAGCTAGCTCTGATGCCTAGCATTTCTGGCAAGATGTTTAAGGGCGTTCGTCGCCGGCCCAATGACCATTGGCAGAACTCTGGTTACGGCCTTTACATGACTAGCCGTCTTTGCAGAAAGGGAGGGAGTTTCTTTATTGCTAGTGGCTGTTCAGGGATTTTTCTGGAGCAGAGCCGTAAAGCTGACTACTCCTGCGACATCCCGGGGACAGCGCTACGTCTTGTTCTGGACACTCATCGGATAGGAGACCTTCACCAGAGTCTGGAGTTGTTCCGCGCTGAGGGCTATCAGATTGCACAGAAGAATTCTGGACCTAATGCCCTGACTCCTTCGTCAGCATCTACAATGCTTGCGCGCGACTTCGCCCCTGAATCCGAATAGTCTTTTTCATGAAACTGCACCAAGGGTTGTGTCAGTGTGGCGAAATAGGATTGCGCTAGCTGTGATTGATTGTTGCGTGCTTGCGGCTGATTCAATAGTAAATCAGGGAGGGCTGACTCCCCTGAGCTGTGTGATAACGATATACCTGAGACCGATGCCTCCCGCGAAGTGAATCCAGTTCTTAAGTTGCAGGTCGAATAGGCATAAACATTATGGGCGCTCCATCGAGGTTGTTGTCGCACTTCTTAAGAGCGTAGTTGGTCAATTCGTTCCTCTTGCAGTCGTTATCCAGTTCGATAAGCCAATTATCGCTATTCGGGAAGTTCAAGTTTGGGTCGCCGCACCGTGCTCCAGAAGTCCTCCACATTTTCCGGACTACTTCCTTGTAGGTCATCGGAGAGCCGGGGAGGCGCATGAGGCAATGGATGTGCCATTGGCTTATCTGTTCGCTGATAGCGATGCTCTCGCAGATATCATTCTTGCAGCCGCCTCCTTGCCGTCTGCTAAGCAGCGCAAGCTGGCGGAGGAGTTGCGGCGGCTGACCAATGACGAGGTTAGGTAGCTTCCTCTTGCGTTTGCAGTGCGCGATACACGCTGCTGCGGCTGATTGAGAAGCGCTCCGCCAATTGCTCGATGCTGAAGCCCTCTTCGATCCGCATCCGCTTGATGCGTTCCTCCTGAGCGGCTGTCAACGCCTTTTTCCGGCCAAACTTGGTCCCTTTCTGCTGGGCGAGCGCGATTCCATCACGCTGACGTTCAGCACGGATGTCAGCCTCAAACTCTGCGAATGCACCCAAGAGGTTGAAGAGGAGGACACCCTCTGCAGTCGATGTGTCCAAGCCTTGGTCTAGAACGCGAAGGCTTACCCCCTTTTTCTTGAGGAGGTCCGCAATCTTTGCCAAGTCGAGGACGCTGCGGGCCATGCGGTCCAGCCTGCTGACCACCAACACATCACCGTCTCGGACGTACTCCAGAGCGGCTTGAAGCTGCGGGCGGTTCTCCGCCTGTCGGCCAGAGCGCTTCTCCTTAAAGACCTTGCTGCAGTTTGCTTTGGTCAACTTATCGAGCTGGACATCCAGCGACTGGCCGACAGTCGAGACACGGGCGTATCCCACAATTTCCATGGTTGCTGTCTCAAAACTCCTAAGAGTTTGTGATCTTATCATTTTGGCATGAGTTGTGGAACGCCAATGGCAGTGTCCCAAGAGGTATACATTTTGAACTGACATGGCAGGAGACCAATCCCCGTCAATGCAGAAAAAGAGGTGGGCCAACTATCAGAGCCGGTGGCCGCCTATGGGGCGTCGCCCCGCGCTCCGGAGCCTTGTTGGGCTACTCTATCGGTGTCGTCACCCTGTAGCTGCCGGGCGCCAGTTGGCGGAGGCTGCGCAGGCTCTTTCCGAAAAGAAGTTCAGCATACATGCGCAACCAACTTAGTCTCGAGGCCCTCGAATCATGGCTTTGGGAGTCTGCCAACATTCTTCGTGGCTCAATCGATTCATCCGACTTCAAGAACTACATCTTCGGTCTGCTGTTCCTCAAGCGCTTCAACGACGTGTTCGAGGAGCGGGTCGCCCAGTTGGTGAAAGATGAAGGCCTGAGCGGCAAGGACGCCGAGGAAGAAGTCGAGGACAAATGGGGGCACTTCCCCACCAGCGCTCGTTGGCCCAACCTTATTGCCCGGACCGAGAACATCGGTGAGGCGCTGGACAAGGCGTTCGCCACCATCGAAGCGAACAACCCCGAACTGCAGCACGTGCTGACCGCCACCCAGTACGGCGACAAGCGTGTGCTGTCCGACGCTACCTTGCAGCGCCTGTTGCGCCACTTCAACCAGTACAAGCTGGGCAATGCCGACCTCTATAAGGCCGACATGCTGGGCGACGCCTACGAGTACCTCATTAAGCAGTTCGCCGACGACGCCGGTAAGAAGGGAGGCGAGTTCTATACGCCTAAGGCGGTGGTGCAACTGGTGGTGGAACTCATCGACCCGCAGCCCGGCCACAGCGTGTACGACCCCACCTGCGGCAGCGGCGGCATGTTGGTGGAAAGCGCCCACCACATCGCCAAGCTGCCGGGTGGCCTGCTTTTGGGCGATAAGCCCAATGTGCTGCTTTTCGGGCAAGAGAAGAACCTTGGCACATGGGCCATCGCCAAGCTGAATCTGTCCCTGCACAACATGCGGGCCGATATTGAGCGCGGTGACACCTTGGTCGAGCCGAAGCATCTCGACGGGGACTACCTGAAGACGTTTGACCGGGTCATTGCCAACCCGCCGTTCTCGGCCAAGCAGTGGTGGTCACCGCTGGAACTGGCCAACGAGGCCGAGCAAGAAGGCGACAAGAAGCCGAAGACGCCGAATTACAAGCAAGTCAGCGACCCCTACGGCCGCTTCGTCTATGGCATCCCGCCGCGTGGCTATGCCGACCTTGCCTTCGCCCAGCACATGCTCGCAAGCCTCAAGGCCGATGGCCGAATGGGCATCATCCTCCCGCACGGGGTCCTGTTCCGCAGCGGCGAGGAGGGCAAGATTCGCGAGGGCCTGCTGTTCGGCACCGACGCGGCCAGCGGCAACCAGCCCGGCGACCTCATCGAGGCCGTCATTGGCCTGCCTTCCGCCTTGTTCTACAACACCGGCATTCCGGCCTGTGTGCTCGTCCTGAACAAGCGCAAGCCTGCTGCGCTCGAGGGTAAGGTCATCATCATCGACGCCAGCCGTGACTACTTTGAAGGCAAGGCCCAGAACAGCCTCCGCCCTGAAGACATCGCTCGCATTGCCAGCACGCACAAAGCGGCCTTCGAACACCGGACGGATGTCGAGAACTACTGTCGGGTCGTCACGCTGGACGAAATCCGCAGCAACGACAGCAATCTCAACATCGCTCGGTACATCGACAACGGCGAGACCGAAGAGACCGTCGATGTGGCGGCCACCTTGTCGCAGTTGGCCGCACTGGCCGAGGAAGAAGCCCAGATTGATGCGCTTCTGAACGGCTACCTAGCTGAGTTGGGGCTGCTGGGGTCAACATCATGAGTGTTGCTGAACGCCCCGGTTATCAGCTCACACCGTTGGGGTGGCTTCCGCTCGACTGGGAGGTTCAACGTCTATCTGCCTTGACGAAGAGCTATGCAGGTGGGACGCCAGACAGAAGTAAATCGGATTACTTTGAAGGTGATATTCCTTGGGTCAAATCGGGTGAAGTCAACTTTCGAAAAATTACGAAAACAGAAGAGCGCATCTCGGAAATTGCGCTTTCTAAATCATCTGCGAAGCTGGCTGAAAGCGGTTCTGTACTGGTTGCGATGTACGGGGCAACGGCCGGTAAGGTTGCTCGCCTGAAAATTGACGCTGCTATCAATCAAGCCGTTCTTTCCATTAGGTCCATCGGAGGTGCGATTGATAATGATTTCTTGTTCTGGGTGATGGAGAGCAGCACAGAAAAGCTGCTTTCGATGTGTCAGGGTGCTGCTCAACCTAATTTGAGCAAGGGTCTCATTGACGGGTTGGAAGTCGCCACTCCCCCGCTCCCCGAACAACAAAAAATCGCCGCCATCCTGACGGCCGTGGACGACAAGCTGGACGTGATTGCACGCCAGATTGAAGCCACCAAGACCCTCAAGCAAGGGCTAATGCAGACCCTGTTCACCCGGGGTGTCGGCACCCAAGATACCGATGGCCGCTGGGTGCCGCACGCCGAGTTCAAGGAGAGTGAGCTTGGGGAGATTCCGGCGGGTTGGACCTTGATGCCGCTCGAAGAATTGGCAATTGAGAACATCACCTACGGAGTCGTTCAGCCCGGTGAAAGCGTTGAGGGCGGCATTCCGCTTGTACGTGGTGGCGACATCAAAGGCGGTCGGATTGCAGCAAACCTCCGCACCATCTCAACGGAAATCTCTAATCAGTTCAAGAGGACGATTCTCAAAGGGGGCGAGCTTCTGGTGTCGCTCGTGGGCTACCCCGGTGAAACAGCCGTGGTCCCTAGCCAACTTGCCGGAGCGAACATTGCCCGGCAGGCTGGAATGATTCGTACCGGGAGCGTGTCTACGTCTGAGTTCATCCACTACTACTTGTCGTCTCCAGTCGGTAAGTCATTCTTGCTCGTAGGGATGATTGGGTCGGCGCAGCAGGTCATCAACCTCAAAGCGCTTCGCGAAGTCCTCATCCCGCTGCCATCTGTCGCAGAACGGGTGCGCATCTGCTCTATCTGTTCTGCCGTGACCAAGAAGCTCCAAGCACTCGAAGACAAGCAATCGAGCTTCCAAGACCTGAAGCGGGGCCTGATGCAGAAGCTCCTCACGGGCGAATGGCGGGTCAACGTGGTCGCTAGCGCGACCGGAACGTAAGGGTCAGACATGGCGTCGCAGGCATTGCTCCCCCCAGACCCACCGCTTGAACTGCAGCGCGATGTGCAGCGCAAGCTGGGGCGGTGCCTGCTTCGTCTGCAGCAATACGAAATCCTGCTCAAGGCATTGGTGGCTCTCGGTGACATTGCCGGGCCACCTGCGGAGTTGCAGTCAGTCCGGGACGCACAGGTGGCCTGCGCCCAGAAAAAGACCTTGGGCAGCTTGGTCGGCATGCTGACCGAGCGCCATCTGACCTCGACCGAGGAGGATGACAGCACCGATGAGCCGCAGGGCGATGGCGGCATGTGGTTCCGCTTCCGCTTTCACGTAGGGCTGGATGCCAGACAGCATCAAGCCACCACGGCGGCATTGAAAGAGTTGGTGGACCTGCGCAACGAGTTGGTTCACCACTTCCTGCAGCGCTTCAACATCTGGGAGCCGCAGGGCTGCGAGGCCGCCGATGCCTATCTGGATGCCAGCTACGAGACCATCGACGGCCACTACCTGACCTTGCGCGACTGGGCGCAGGGCATGGATGAGGCCCGCGCGGCGATGGCCTCGTTCATGAGCACGACGACGTTCGAAGACCTGCTGGTCAATGGCATTGCACCGGACGGCACGGTGGACTGGCCTGCCAGCGGGGCCGTGCGCTGCCTGCGCGAAGCCGAGACCCGGTTCGCGACCGAGGGGTGGACTCTGCTCAACACCGCGACCCCATGGATTCGCGCACAACACCCTGACCAGCATCCCCAGCGCTACGGCTGTGGCAGTTGGCGGCAAGTCATTCACGAGTCTCGGCAATTCGAGATTCGCAGGACGGTGAACACAGAACAAGGCTGCGGCGAGATCTGGTATCGCAGCCGTCAGGAGGAAGCCGGCATGCAAGGGAAGAAAAGCTCATGAGCCAGTCACCTGAAAAGACTGGTGTCGAAACGCCTGCCATCGAGTCGCTGCTCAAGCTGGGCTACACCCATCTGCCCGGCCATGCGGTGCGGGTAGAGCACCGCCACCTCGCCCCGGTGCTTGAGGATGTGCTTCGGCCCCGGCTGCTGGCCCTGAACCCGTGGCTGGCCACGGCGCCCGGTGGGGTGGATGCAGCCTTGATTGAATTGCGCAAGCGGGTCAACGACGAACTGCTGCCAGCCAACAAGGCGTTCTGGGAGCAGGTGGTGCACCGCTCGGACATTCAGGTGAAGGATGCCGAGGGCAAGCCGCGCAGCGTGCGCTTCTTCGACGCGGACACGGTCGCCCACAACGATTTCCATGTGGTGGACCAGTACGTCGGCAGGAATGCCGATGGCGACCTGTTCCGGCCGGACCTGCTCCTGTTCGTCAACGGCCTGCCGCTGGCCGTCGTCGAATGCAAAGCCAGCCACCATCGCTTGGACGAAGCGCTGGCGCAATTGGATGGCTACCAAGCCAGCTTTCCCGCCCAGTTCGTGTTCAACCAAGTTTGTGTGGGCCTCAACCGCAGACAGGGCTTGTATGGCGCCATCCTGACCAAGCCGGCCTTCTACGCACGCTACCGGCTGCAGGACGCGGAACTGGCTGCGGTGACTGCCGTGCTGGGTGCTGACCCGAGTGAGCAGGACCAACTGCTGTGGGCCTTGTTCGAGCCGGGCCGGTTTTTGGAACTCATCACGCACTTCGTCCTGTTTGAGACCCGCGACGGCAGGACAGTCAAGAAGCTGCCGCGCTATCAGCAGTGGCGGGCGGTGCGTAAGACCATCGCCCGGTTGACGGCAGCCCAGCCCATTGGCGGGGTGGTGTGGCACACGCAGGGCAGTGGTAAGTCGCTCACCATGGCACTTCTGGCCCGGATGCTGCGGTCAGACAGCACGGGCTTGAACAACCCGACCGTGCTGGTGCTGACTGACCGCAAGGACCTCGACAAGCAAATCTTCGACACCTTCCACGCCGTGGGTATTAAGGCCATTCAGGCGGTGTCGGTGGACGGCTTGGTCAAGCTGCTGGGCAATGACTACGGCAGCGTGTTCACCAGCACGGTGCAGAAGTTCCAAGAGAACGAACCTGCTGCTGATGCCAGCGACAGCGCAGCGGATGAGGAAGATGACCTTCTGCAAGCCACCCGGCATAGACGGGTGCGCGAGGGCAAGGACTTCTTCATGTTGGAGGAGCGCAATGTCAACTTCGGCAAGCACGATGAGGACGGTGTGCTGCTGGACGCCAAGTGGGAAGAGGTCAGCCGGGAGAAGGTGAACTTCCGGGTACTGAGCGCCAAGCCGAACTTCTATGTGCTGGTGGATGAAGCACATAGAAGCCAGTACGACTTCTTGGCGGCCTTCATGCGGGCCAGCCTGCCCAATGCCAAGTTCATCGCCTTCACCGGCACACCACTGCTGAACGACGACAAGCACACCTTGGCCGAGTTCGGCGGCGACACCTACATCGACGAATACCGCTTGCACGAGGCGGTGGCTGACGGTGCCACGCTGCCCATCAAGTACCAAGACGCATGGGTGAAGCTCGCGCCCAGCAGCAAGCTGGACCAAGCCTTCAAGGACCAGTTCGCGCAGGAAGACGAAGCCAGACAGCAGGCCCTGAAGAAGGAACTGCTGGCCCGGTGGCGGCAGGCCGGGGACCGCATGGAGCAGGTGGCGGCGCATCTGGTGGAGCACTTCATCACCAACGTGCAAGCCAAGGGCCTGAAAGCCATGCTGGTTTGCGACGGCCGCGACATGGCGGTTCGGTACAAGGACCTGCTGGATGGGCTGATGCAGGAGCGGAAGGCCAAGGGCTTGCCGACCTTTGAAAGCCGCGTCGTCATCTCGCTGGCCAGTGCCACCGCATCACGCTCGGGCGCCAGCGAACACGAAGAGGCCGCAGAGCGCGGGGCGGACAAGGAAGCGGTTCAGACCATCGAAGAGCGGGTCAAGGCTGAAATCAAGGCGGGCAAGCAGCCCGTCGCATTGCCGACCGAGCAGATTGCCAACTTCGTTTCCAAGCTGTTCCCGCTGCCCTACGGCGACGAGTCCAAGGGCAAGGACGGGCAGCTGCATGCGAACAACATCGGCCTTTGCATAGTGTCCGACATGCTCTTAACGGGATGGGACGCCCCCATCGTGGGCACCATGTACCTCGACAAGCCGCTGAAGGAGCACACGCTGCTGCAGGCCATTGCACGGGTGAACCGGACGATGGCAGGCAAGAACGCGGGCTACATCGTGGACTACCACGGTGTGGTGGAGCACCTTGACCACGCGCTGAAGATTTACGGTGGCGAGGTTCAACCGGCCCAAGTGTGGGAGGGGGTGGAAAGCGAGTTGCCCAAGCTGCAGGCCACCCTCGACCGCATCCTGACCCTGCTACCAAAGAAGCACGACCCGGTCAGCCAGCGCGAGGACTACAAGGACGATGCCGAGCGTATCCTCGACCCCGCCACGCGGTTGGACGTAGTAGAGGACTTCCTCGACTTGGTGAAGCGCTTCAACCGGAGCATCGACATCATCTTGCCGGATGTGCGGGGTGTGCCCTTTAAGCCCTACTTCACGCTGTTCGCGGAAATCCGGCTGATGCTGCGCGACAAGCTGCCCGGTGCGACCCATCGCGAGCGCATCACGCGACTGGAATCCGCGCTGCTGCAGCAATTGCTGGACGAGTACATCGACGCCAGCCCGGCCAAGAGCCTACTGGGCAAAGAGGTGTCCATTCTGGACGCCAGCGACATGGCCCGTCTGAAAAAGCTGGCCACTCCCGGCAGTCGGGCGCTGGTCATGAAGAACCAGTTGAAGCACACGATTGCAACCGGCAGAGACAAGGACCCAGCCTTCTTCAACAAGCTGGCTGAGGAGCTTGAAAAGCTGCTGGCTGAGGAAGCTGCGGGACGCATCAGTCAGGCGCAATTCTTGGAGCAACTCGACCTGTTCGGGCAACGCGTCGCGGACAAGGACAAGACCGGTTTCGAGCACCCGGCCCATTCGGCGGTCTATCACTATCTGGCTTCGCTGCTCAGTGAGGACACGGCACGCATCGCCACGACCAAGCTGTTCGAGGATGCCGACCTGAGCCGCACCATGGCGGCGGCAAACTGGAAGCAGATGCACGACCTGCACCCTGAGTTGCGAGCACTGCTGCACAAGCTGCTGATTCCGCTCGCAGGGTGGGAGCGTTCGGTGGCGCGGGAGCACGCCAAGCGCATCATGGACATCCTGCTGAAGAACTGACGATGCCGCTGCTCCAGTACGGCCAAACCACCATCGAGTGGCGGTTCCAGCCCGACCCAGAACTGAAACGGCACTACGTGACCGTGGAGCATGGGCGGCCGGTGCTGCTGCGCGGGCCGATGGTGGACGTGGCCGAACAGGAAGCTCTAGTCCGCCGCCGCGCTCGTTGGATTCGCGAGAAGCTGGTGCTGGTCAATCAGCCGCAGGCCAGTGATGCCATCGTTACCGGCAGCCGTTTGCGTTACTGCGGCCGAAGCTACTTCACCGAGGTCCGGCATGCCCCGGAACTAGACAAGCCCCGGCTGACCTTCACCGCCTCGCGCTTCATCGTTGAGACCCCCGAGGGCCTCAGCATCCAGCCGGACACGCTCGCGGCGCTGATGGAGCAGTTCTACCGTGAACGTGCTCAAGACAAGCTGTTGGTGCGGGTGCGCCATTGGGAGCGGAAGACCGGCATGCAAGCCCATGGCGCCCGCGTTCGCGTGTTCCAAAGTAGGTGGGCCAGTTGCGATGCACGCAACGTGCTGGAGTTCCATCCAAGGGTGATGGAGCTACCGACCAGCGTGCAGGACTACGTCATCGTCCACGAGCTGTGCCACACGGTTGAGAAGAGCCATACGAAGGCGTTCTGGTCGCTGGTGGCGCGGCACATGCCCGACTGGCAGCGGCAGCACGATGCCCTAGAGAGAGCGCTAATTCGCGATGCGGCGTGGTGAGTTCAAGGGAGGCATGGTTGAATCGGGTCATTCAACAGCTTTCCCGATACAGGCTAGTTGTCGCCGTTCAAGGTATACAGGTCCGCTGCTACGCAGATTTAGTGGTATGCGTTGAGTTTCGCATTTCCCTTTAGACGGAAGACGACTCCTTCCGGCCCCTTTGGTCGCAGGAAAAAGACGTTGTCCCCTTTCGGCCAATGAGTCGTTTGCAGGTCTTTTGTAAGGTACTTCGCCAATCCGTCGGTGTCATAGACTTTCCGCACATCAATACGGTCTAGGGCAGACATCGGCCTATTGAAGTCATCACGAAGCCATAGGGCCGCTTCGTTCACTATGGCAGTGAACCGCTCGTCACTTAGGTCGGCGTCTGGCTTCTGAACAAGAACATGAAAGTGAAGGCGGCCGCGTAACTCTTGGCTCCGTTTGTGTCGTTCCGCGACAATGGTGGCGTGAATTCCATCGCCTTTTTTCTTCCATCTAGGCCCCCAGATTGAACGATTGATGTGCTTCGTGCAGTCCCATAAGCCATCAATAGCTCTCGCATCGCTGTATGGATGCATGTATGAGTGCGTCCACATATAGGCGTAAGGGGAGGCAGAACCTAAGAATTCCTTCCAAGCGCCATATAGCTGAACACTAGAGGTGCTATCGGCTGGAGCCTCGTTCGTGTTCCCATCGAATAATTCATCGGTGTGGTGTTGAGGCAAGGTGTCCTGCTTGACCTCGATGGCGCCACGATAGCGCGAGTAGTTGGCAATCCTTTCAGTGATGTACATGCTTTTCTCCTAAATTATTAGCTTGTTTTGGATACTTCTCTCCTTTATTGGGAGGGGGTCAATCTGCGGGACTAGCCTCAGCAGCAAGCAGTTTTTCTATGACTGCCTACTAGTTAGTGCTGGGAAAATTAGTGATATCCAGAATTAACGTGACATACGTCACAAATATGAAAGTTTGAGGGCGGGCAGCCTTACTGTTTTATGAAGGAAGCAGCCGCGTTCTCCACTTCATGCGGATAGCCTACTGCTCGGCCAGTCGCTGCCTGCGTGGCCTCCGTGGCTCCGCCGCTATAGACCTGAAACGCCAGAGTCGGAAGCGAGTGGCCGACGTAGCGTGCAATGTGAACTTGGTCAATGCCGAGGTTCTCAAGGCGAGTGATGAAGGTGCGACGTAGGGAGTGGAAGTCGGTTGCTCCCGTAAGGCCGCGTCCATTCCGGTGATAGCGGAAGGCTTGTCCGACATGCCATGAGAGCTTCTTGTCGTAGCCGCCGCCCTTCAGTTCGTGGAAGAGTTGTGCAGTGGCGGGGCCTTTTCTCCTGTGTCGCTTCTTCAGAACTGCAAATGGGACGGGGTGCGCTATAGCGAGGGTACGGGCGCCTGCATTCGTCTTGCTCTTGACGATTTGCATGTATGCAATACCGCCTTCAAAGCGGATGTCGCCTTGGGCCAGCGAACAGATTTCGTCGATACGGGCACCCGTGTAGAGGCCGAGTACCATGACCTCTCGTAGTGCCGGATAGGTCGGGTTGCCTGAAAACAGAGCGACCAGTTCAGGCATGGTGTATGGGCGCTTCTTGGGCTTGGTCCGTTCACTTTCGTTCTTGCCTAGACGAAAGCCCTTCCAAGGATTCATTCCCTTGGGCGTGTAACACCGTAAAGCCATCCACTCCCAGAACGCGCCTAGAGCACTCAGCTTTCGCCTCCGGGTACTTGGGCTATCAGGGGACTTGAGTAGCCGCTCGTCCACGTAGGCAGCCGCCAGAGCGG
Organism: Stenotrophomonas sp. 05N423; assembly: GCF_056397145.1. Classification (NCBI taxonomy): domain Bacteria; kingdom Pseudomonadati; phylum Pseudomonadota; class Gammaproteobacteria; order Lysobacterales; family Lysobacteraceae; genus Stenotrophomonas; species Stenotrophomonas sp. 05N423. Next base: position 178,709 of record NZ_JBFTMV010000005.1, on the reverse strand, counting down.
CTGTGACACTGTTTGGGTCGAGGTCTCCGCCAAGATAGCTGCGCAGTTCCTTGTAGGTCTGCCTGCGCTGGAACTGGACGGTCTTGACGGCGCTGGTCATGGTCCAGTCCTCGGACAGAGCATCTAGGCCCGTTGTCGGCCTCAGGTCGAAGTGTGCGGCCGTCAGTGGAACTGGGGCGGGCACTCCACGTATCCCGCTCGGCATATGAAGGGAGAGAGAGGCGAGTGCCCCGCTCTCAAGCGAATCGAGATAGGCGCGGACTTGGGCGAGGGCCAGCCACTTCCGGCGGTTCGCTTCGTCAAGGTCGCGGGTATGCAGGGCACGTCGGATGTGTGTGTTCCCGACCTTGCCGCGTAGCGCGACAGGTACCTTGATACGGATGTACCAAGACTGGCCCAGCTGCTGTAGGTAATGTCTCTTGCTCAATCCCCTGTCCTCGCGGTCAAGGGGTTCTTGAGCTGTCTGGTGGTCAAGGTTGGTGGTCAAACCCGGTGGTCAGACCGCCAATCCCGGCTCATCACTATCCCGATACGAACAGGGCCTCCGGTTGTCCGAAGGCCCTGTTTTCAAGCAATTTCCTATGGATTACCGCTTCATCGAGCCGAAGAACTCGTCGTTGGACTTGGTGTTCTTCATCTTGTCCAGCAGGAATTCCATCGCCGCGATCTCGTCCATCGGGTGCAGCAGCTTGCGCAGGATCCAGATCTTCTGCAGCAGTTCCGGTTCGATCAGCAGGTCCTCGCGGCGGGTGCCGGAGCGGTTGATGTCGATGGCCGGGTAGACGCGCTTCTCGGTGATGCGGCGGTTCAGGTGCACTTCGCTGTTGCCGGTGCCCTTGAACTCCTCGTAGATCACCTCGTCCATCTTCGAGCCGGTCTCGACCAGCGCGGTGGCGATGATGGTCAGGCTGCCGCCTTCCTCCACGTTGCGCGCCGCGCCGAAGAAACGCTTCGGGCGGTGCAGGGCGTTGGCGTCCACGCCGCCGGTCAGCACCTTGCCGGAGCTGGGCACGACGTTGTTGTAGGCGCGGGCCAGGCGGGTGATCGAGTCGAGCAGGATCACCACGTCCTTCTTGTGCTCAACCAGGCGCTTGGCGCGCTCGATCACCATTTCGGCGACCTGCACGTGGCGCGCGGCGGGTTCGTCGAAGGTCGAGGAGACCACTTCGCCGCGCACGGTGCGCTGCATTTCGGTCACTTCTTCCGGGCGCTCGTCCACCAGCAGCACGATCAGGTGCACTTCCGGGTGGTTGGTGGTGATGGCCGTGGCGATCTGCTGCATCATCATCGTCTTGCCCGCCTTGGGCGGGGAGACGATCAGCGCGCGCTGGCCCTTGCCCTGCGGCGCCATCAGGTCGAGGATGCGACCGGTGATGTCTTCCGAGGAGCCGTTGCCGCGCTCCAGGGTGAAGCGCTTGCGCGGGAACAGCGGGGTCAGGTTCTCGAACAGCACCTTGTTCTTGGATGCTTCGATCGGCTCACCGTTGATGGTGTCGACGATGTTCAGCGCGAAGTAGCGCTCGCCGTCCTTCGGGAAGCGGATGCGGCCGGAGATGTGGTCGCCGGTGCGCAGGTTGAAGCGGCGGATCTGGCTGGGCGAGATGTAGGTGTCGTCCGGGCCGGCCAGGTAGCTGGCCTCGGCCGCGCGCAGGAAGCCGAAGCCGTCCGGCAGGATCTCCAGCACGCCGTCGGCGGCGACGCCGTCGCCGTGGCGGGTCAGCACCTTGAGCAGGGCGAAGATCACGTCCTGCTTGCGTGCGCGGGCCACGCCGTCCTGGATGCTGAGCTGCTCGGCGATCTCCAGCAGCTTGTGCGCCGGCATCCGCTTCAGGTCGCTCAGCGAATAGGCCGGGAAGCCTTCGGGTACGTTCGGGTGCGGGCGCGGCACGAAGGTCTCGTTGCCGCCGTCCTGCGGCATGCCGTTGTCGTCGCGGAAACGGTCGCGGTTGCGGTCGCGGCGGTTGCGGAAGCGGTCGCGGCGGTTGCCCTGACCCTGGCCTTGGCCCTGCTGGCCCTGCTGGCCCTGCTGGTTCTGCTGGCCGTGGCGCTGGGCGTTGTTGCCGTCGTTGCCGCGCGGCTCGCCGCCTTCCTGGCCACCGTGCGGGTTGCCGGCCGGCGCGGACGCCTGGCCTTCATTGCCGGGAGCAGGGGCGGTGGGGGCGGGAGAAGCGTCGCCGGCCGGCAACGGCAGGGCGGACTGGGCGGGAGCGGTGACGGCGGGAGCGGGGCTGCTGCTGTCGCCGGCCTCGGAGGCCTTGGCGACACGCGGCTTGCGCACGCGCTTCTCGACGGGCGCGTCGGCGCTCCCGGTTTCGGAAGGAGTGTTCTCGGACAAGTGCTTGATTCCTCTCGCTGACGTGCGAGCGCCCGATGGGGCGGCGAACTGGTTGGGAATGATCCGGACGAGAACCCGGCCGGAGGGTGCGGCAGGCGAATGCTGCCGGATGCGGCGACACTAACACCGCCGCGCGCGGCGGTGCAAGGTGGCGGGAAACGCCCGTTGGGCCGGCGGCAAGGCTGGCCCGGAGCCGGCGGCCAGGCCGCCGGCGGGAAGGTCAGACCAGCGCCTTGTCGATCATCTGGCTCAGCTGGCCCTTGCCGACGGCGCCGATCTGGGTGGCCTGGATCTGGCCATCCTTGAACAGCAGCAGCATCGGGATCGAGCGCACGTGGTACTTGACCGCGGTGGCGCGGTTCTCGTCGACGTTGAGCTTGGCGATCTTCAACTTGCCGTCGTAGGCGTCGGCAAGCTCGTCCAGCACCGGCGAGATCATCTTGCAGGGGCCGCACCACTCAGCCCAGAAGTCCACCAGCACGGGGGTGTCGGACTGCAGCACGGCGGCGTCGAAATCGGCATCGCCGACGTGTAGAACCTTATCGCTCACTTGAGGAGTCTCCTGGGGCAATGCGACGGCCCATGCCGGGTTGGCTGCCGCATTGCGCTAAACTGGGGCATTGCGCGGACTTAAAGGCTTGGCCTTGGCGTCGCGCGACCCGGCGCAGGGGCCGCAGTGTGCGACGGTGCCCGATACGATGCAAGCCGCCCGGCCAACCTGGCCGACTGGCACTACACAAGACCGAATAATGAGCGACAAACCGCTGACCGATGTGACTTTTTCCTCCTTCGAACTGCAACCGGCGCTGCTGGCCGGGCTGGAAGGAGCCGGATTCACCCGTTGTACCCCGATCCAGGCGCTGACCCTGCCGGTGGCTCTGCCCGGTGGCGACGTCGCCGGCCAGGCGCAGACCGGCACCGGCAAGACGCTGGCCTTCCTGGTGACGGTCATCAACCGGCTGCTGAGCCGGCCGGCGCTGGCCGACCGCAAGCCGGAAGACCCGCGCGCGCTGATTCTGGCGCCGACCCGCGAACTGGCCATCCAGATCCACAAGGACGCGATGAAGTTCGCCTCCGACTCTGGCCTGCGTTTCGCCCTGGTCTACGGCGGTGTCGACTACGACAAGCAGCGCGAGCTGCTGCAGAAGGGTGTGGACGTGATCATCGCCACCCCGGGCCGCCTGATCGACTACGTCAAGCAGCACAAGGTGGTTTCGCTGCACGCCTGCGAGATCTGCGTGCTGGACGAAGCCGACCGCATGTTCGACCTGGGCTTCATCAAGGACATCCGCTTCCTGCTGCGGCGCATGCCCGAGCGCACCACGCGCCAGACCCTGCTGTTCTCGGCCACCCTCAGCCACCGCGTGCTGGAGCTGGCCTACGAGCACATGAACGAGCCGCAGAAGCTGGTGGTGGAAACCGACAACATCACTGCCGACCGCGTGCGCCAGCGCATCTACTTCCCGTCCGACGAGGAAAAGCTGCCGCTGCTGCTGGGCCTGCTTTCGCGCAGCGAGGGCGCTCGCACCATGGTGTTCGTCAATACCAAGGTGTTCGTCGAGCGCGTGGCGCGCTCGCTGGAGCGGGCGGGCTACCGCGTCGGCGTGCTGTCCGGCGACGTGCCGCAGAAGAAGCGCGAGAGCCTGCTCAACCGCTTCCAGAAGGGCCAGCTGGAAATTCTCGTCGCCACCGACGTGGCGGCGCGCGGCCTGCACATCGACGGCATCAAGTACGTCTACAACTACGACCTGCCGTTCGACGCCGAGGACTACGTGCACCGCATCGGCCGCACCGCGCGGCTGGGCGAGGAAGGCGATGCGATCAGCTTCGCCTGCGAACGCTATGCGATGAGCCTGCCGGACATCGAGGCCTACATCGAGCAGAAGATTCCCTCCGAGCCGGTCACCAAGGAATTGCTGACCGCGCTGCCGCGCCCGGAGCGTGCGGCGCCGGCCGAGGGCGATGGCGAAGAGAACGAGAGCGTCGGCGCGATCTTCCGCGAAGCGCGCGAAGCCCGTGCCGCCGAGGAAGAGCGTCGTGGTGGTGGCCGCAGTGGCGGTCGTTCCGGCGGCGGCCATGGCGAACGCCGCGACGGCGAGCGTCGTTCGCGTGGCCCGCGCAAGCCGCGCGTGGAAGGTGAGCAGGCGGCGGCTTCCGCCGACGCCGCACCGGCCCCGCGTCCGCCCCGCCCGCCGCGTGCCGAAGGCGCGCCGGAAGCCGCGGTGGACGGCGAGCGCGCACCGCGCAAGCGTCGCCGTCGCCGCCACGGTCGTCCGGTCGAGGGCGCCGAAACCGCCGCCGCGGTGGCCGTCGGCAATGGCCCGGTGCAGGTGCCGGCCACGCCGATGCGCGCGGCCGGCAACGACAGCGATTCGTTCCTGACCCGCCTGGGCCGCAAGATCCGCCGGATGCTGTCGGGCGATTGATCGCGATGGCGCCGGCCGGTGGCCGGCCGCCTTGTCGACCGCAGGAGCGCACCCCGGTGCGCTCCTGTTTCGTTTCCGCCATCGCCCCGCGCGATGCACGCCGCGCGTCCGCCTCCGGCATAATCGGCGCATGAGCGTCCTGCGTTTCGACAATGTCAGCAAGCACTATGCGGGCGGCCACCAGGCACTGGTGGACGTCAGCTTCGAGGTGGCGGCCGGCGAGATGTTGTTCGTCACCGGCCATTCCGGTGCCGGCAAGAGCACCCTGCTGAAACTGATCCACCTGAGCGAGCGCCCGACCCGTGGCGCGGTGCTGTTCGGCGAGCGCAACCTGCTCAAGGTGCGCGGCGGTCAGGTGGCTTTGCACCGCCGCAACGTCGGCGCGGTCCACCAGGACCATCGCCTGCTGACCGACCGCACCGTCGGCGAGAACGTGGCGCTGCCGCTGATCCTGCGCGGCGATCGTCGCGCCGATACCGGCAAGCGGGTGCGTTCGGTGCTTGAGCGCATGGGCCTGGGGCATCGCGAGAAGGCGTTGCCCACGCAGTTGTCGGCCGGCGAGCAGCAGCGCGTCGGCATCGCCCGCGCGATCGTCGCCGAGCCGAAGCTGCTGGTGGCCGACGAGCCGACCGGCAACCTCGACCCGACCCTCGCCGCGGAAATCATGTCCCTGTTCGCCGAACTGCCCGGCCGCGGCACCAGCGTGCTGGTGGTCAGCCACGACCTGCCGCTGCTCAAGCACATGCGCAAGCGCGTGCTGATCCTCGACCACGGCCGCCTGGTCGACGACATCTCGCCGCAGGATCTGGCCGAATGAGCAAGGGCACGAAGAAGGAGACGGCGGACAAGGCCGTCAATACCGGAGCCGTCGCGCCGTCGCGGCTGGGCGTGTGGTTCGCCCACCACCTGCACAGCGTCGTCTTCAGCCTCGGCCGCGCACTGCGCAAGCCCTGGGCGACGGCGTTGACCGTGGCGGTAATGGCGCTGGCGCTGGCGCTGCCGCTGGGCCTGTCGATCGCGCTGGACAACATGAAGGTGTTCTCCGGCAGCGTGCAGCAGTCGCGCGACATCAATCTGTTCCTCAAGCCCGAGGTCGACGGTGCCACCGCGCAGGACGTGGCCGCGAGCCTGCGCGCGCGCGCCGACGTCGCCGGCGTGGTGCTGCGCACGCCCGACGAGGGCCTGGCCGAGCTGCGCGAGAGCGCCGGGCTGGGCGAGGCGATCGACGCGCTCGGCGGGAACCCGCTGCCTACCCTGTTGATCGTTACCCCGGCGGGCGGCGAAGACATGGCGCTGGCCAAGGCGCTGGAAGCGCTGCCGCAGGCCGACCTGGTCCAGCACGATGCGCTGTGGCGCCAGCGCCTCGACGCCTGGCTTGGCTTCGGTGCGCGGCTGGTGCAGGTGCTGTCGCTGCTGCTGGGGTTGGGCGCGGTGCTGGTGGTCGGCAATACCGTGCGCTTGGACATCCAGGCGCGGCGCGAGGAGATCGGCGTACTGCAGCTGCTGGGCGCCAGCGACGGCTTCATCCGCCGTCCCTTCATCTATCTGGGCGCCTGGTACGGACTGGGGGCGGGCGCCTTGGCATTGGCGCTGATCGGCGCCTGCGGGCTGGCCCTGCGCCCGCCGCTGGCGGCGCTGTCGGGCAGCTATGGCAGCCCGTTCACCCTGCATGGGCTCGATGCACTGCATTCGGGGCTGGTGCTGCTGGGCACGGTCGTCCTGGGCTGGCTGGGTGCGTGGCTGGTGACCGGGCACTTCCTCAGGCAGACTCGCCCGACCGATACCTGACACGCGCATGTCCACGCACGAACTCAAGCATCTGATCAGCGACGCCCCCCGGGTGATGGTGGTCGATGGCTCCAAACTGGTGCGCAAGCTGATCTCCGACGTGCTGCAGCGCGAGCTGCCGGACGTGGAGGTGGTGGGCTGTGCCGGTCTCGACGAGGCGCGCAAGGCACTGGAAGCCGGGCCGGTGCATCTGGTCACCACGTCGCTGGCCTTGCCCGACGGCGATGGCCTGGCGCTGGCGCGCAGCGTGCGCGAGGCGGCCGGGCAGGCCTATGTGCCGGTGATCGTGGTATCCGGCGATGCGCAACGCCACCTGGAGCAGCGCCGCTTCAACGAATTCGTCACCGATTATTTCGACAAGGCGCTGGGCCACGAGGCGCTGGCGACCTTCATCCGCGGTTACGTGCAGCCCGAGCCGGTGCCCGGCGCGACCGTGCTGTATGTCGAGGACAGCCGGGTGGTGGCCGAGGCCACCAAGCGCATGCTCGAGCGCCACGACCTGCACGTGGTGCACGTGCTTACCGCCGAGGACGCGTTCTCGCTGCTCACCGCCGAATCGCTGGGCCGCACCACGCGGCGCATCGACCTGGTGCTGACCGACGTCACCCTCAAGGGTGAGCTCAATGGCCGCGATGTGGTCGAGCGCGTGCGCATCGACTTCGGCTACGGCAAGCGTCGCCTGCCGGTGCTGGTGATGACCGGCGACAGCAACCCGCACAACCAGTCCGCGCTGCTGCAGGCTGGCGCCAACGACCTGGTGCAGAAGCCGATCGAAGAGCGCCTGCTGGTGACCAAGGTGCTGTTCCAGCTGCGCCTGACCCGGCTGGCGCAGCCGGCGGTGGTGTTGTGAACGCAGCGCCGAACATCCAGCTCGAACCGAGCTGGAAGGCGCATATCGGCGATTGGCTGCTGCGACCGGAAATGCGCGAATTGTCGGCCTTCCTGCGCCAGCGCAAGGCCGCCGGCGCGCGGGTGTTCCCGCCGGGGCCGCAGATATTCGCCGCGTTCGATGCCACGCCGTTCGAGCAGGTGAAGGTGGTGGTGCTCGGCCAGGACCCATACCACGGCTTTGGCCAGGCGCACGGCCTGTGCTTCTCGGTGATGCCCGGCGTGCCGGTGCCGCCGTCGCTGTTGAACATCTACAAGGAGCTGGAGGACGACGGCAACGTCGTTTCGCCCTTCCGCCGCCCGGACCACGGCTGCCTGCTGCCCTGGGCATGGCAGGGCGTGCTGCTGCTCAATGCCGTGCTGACGGTCGAGGAAGGCCGCGCCGGCGCCCATCAGGGCAAGGGCTGGGAGGGTTTCACCGACCACGTGGTCGATGTGCTCAATCGCGAGCGCGAAGGGCTGGTGTTCCTGCTCTGGGGCAGCTACGCGCAGGCCAAGGGCAAGGTCATCGACACCCGCCGCCACCGCGTGCTGAAGGCGCCGCACCCCTCGCCACTGTCGGCCCACCGCGGCTTCCTCGGCTGCCGGCATTTCTCCCAGGCCAACGAGTACCTGGCCCGCCGCGGACAGGCGCCGATCGACTGGCGCCTGCCGCCCCGCGCGGAGCTGGAAACCCGGCTCGCCGGCGGCTGAACGCTCCGGTGTCCTGTCATACGGCGGTGACAGGCTTCCTGCTAGGCTGCGCAGGCTCCCCATTGATCCAGACGGGGAGGCATCAAGGTGTTTCCGGGGCTGTTTGGCTACGAATCTGGAACGCTGGAACTTTTTCTGTACCGAGCAGTCCAATAGTTCGACTGCTAAGATGAGGTCCTATGAGCCCGAACACCTCTACTGCCCTTGTGGCGAACAATCTTCCGATTCCCAGCGCGCTGGGTTCGCTGGATGCCTACATCGGTGCCGTGCACCAGATCCCGGTGCTGTCGGTCGATGAGGAACAGGAACTGGCACGCCGTTTCCGCGACGGACAGGATCTGGATGCCGCGCGCGAGCTGGTGCATTCGCACCTGCGCTTCGTCGTGCACGTGGCTCGCGGCTACAACGGCTACGGCCTGCAGCTGGGCGACCTGATCCAGGAAGGCAACATTGGCCTGATGAAGGCGGTCAAGCGCTTCGACCCTGACATGGGCGTGCGCCTGGTGTCCTTCGCGGTGCACTGGATCCGTGCCGAGATGCACGAGTTCATCCTCAAAAATTGGCGCATCGTCAAGGTCGCCACGACCAAGGCGCAGCGCAAGTTGTTCTTCAACCTGCGCAAGTCCAAGACGCGCCTGGGCTGGATGAACGCCGCCGAGGTCAGCGCGGTGGCCAGGGATCTGAACGTCTCCGAGCGCGAGGTGATGGAGATGGAGTCGCGCCTGTCCGGCCGTGACGTCGGCTTCGACGCCCCGGCGGACGAGGGCGACGATCACGCGCCGCCGTCGCCGGCTGCGTACCTGGTCGCGCGCGACGAGGATCCGTCGCAGGCCTACGAGCGCGAGGACAGCGAGGAGAACCAGATGCAGCTGCTGCGCGAGGGCCTGGCCAACCTGGACCAGCGTTCGCGCGACATCATCGCCCGCCGCTGGCTGGACGCCGACAGCAAGGTGACGCTGCAGGAACTGGCCGACGAGTATGGCGTGTCGGCCGAGCGCATCCGCCAGATCGAGGCCAACGCGCTGAAGAAGATGAAGGCGCTGTTCGCCGCCTGATCGTCCGGCGGTTCGACGACACACGAAAAGCCCGGGGAAACCCGGGCTTTTCCGTTGCGTGGTGCCGTTGCCGCGCTGCCCATCGTCCTGCCGGAATCGCGACGGGAGTCGCGCCCGTTTCGTCGCGGCGGTGTAGATTCGCGCTTCCGCATCCACGAACGGAGACGACGATGAAGGGAAACTGCCTGTGCGGCGCGATCGAAGTAACGGCCAACGACGCACGCGAAATCGGGCTGTGCCATTGCAGCATGTGCCGGCAATGGACCGGCGGGCCATTCTTCGCGGTGCATTGTGACGACAAGGTGCGATTCGACGGCAGCGCACTGAAGACCTTCCGTTCGTCGGAATGGGCCGAGCGTGCGTTCTGCGGTACGTGCGGCAGCACGCTTTACTACCGGCTGGTGCCTGACGGCGAATACTACGTGTCGGCCGGCCTGTTCCAGGACCATGACTTCACGTTGGCCAGCCAGATCTTCATCGACGAGAAACCGGCCTTCTACGAGCTGGCCAACGACACCGAGACGCTTACCGGGCAGCAGGTGTTCGAGCGCTTCGCGCCCGGCGACGCCTGACGCCGGTGGCGGCGTTCACTCGCGAGGTGGCGATCCGCCATCGCGCGGCTCGCTGTCGGCATCGCCGAAGATGATGCGCGCGCTGCGCTGGTAGCTCCAGTAGGCGACCGCCCAGTTGAGCAGCACCACCAGGCGGTTGCGGAAGCCGATCAGGAAGAACACGTGCGCAGCCAGCCAGAACCACCAGGCGGGCAGGCCGGAGAGTTTCAGGCGGCCCATGTGCACGATGGCGGCCATGCGCCCGATGGTGGCGAGGTTGCCCTGGTCGCGATAGCGGAAGGGCGGCGGTGCGGGACGTTGTTGCAGCCGTGCCCGGATCATTTCGGCCACATACCTGCCCATCTGTTTGGCCGCGGGCGCAACGCCCGGCACCGGGCGGCCATCGGCCTGCGTCAATGCGGCCAGATCGCCGGCGACGAAGATGTCCGGATGGCCGGGCACGGTGAGGTCCGGCTGCACCTGCACGCGGCCGGCGCGGTCCAGCGGCGTATCCAGCGTGCGCGCCAGCGGCGAGGCGGCGACACCGGCGGCCCAGATCACCGTGCGGGCGGCGATGAAGTCCTCGCCCAGGCGGAAGCCCTGTGCGTCGATGGCGGTCACCGGGATGCCGGTACGCACTTCCACGCCGAGCCGTTCCAGCTGCCGGCGGGCCTTGAGCGACAGCACTTCCGGAAAGCTGGACAGCACCCGCGGGCCGGCTTCGACCAGGCGCACCTTCGCCGAGGCCGGATCGATATGGCGGAATTCGTTGCGCAGGGTGTGGCGCGCGATCTCGGCCAGGGTGCCGGCCAGCTCGACGCCGGTGGGGCCGCCGCCGACGATGGCGAAGCTGAGCCAGGCGGCCCTTTTCGCCGGGTCCTGTTCGGCTTCGGCCTTCTCGAACGCCAGCAGCAGCCGGCGCCGCAGGGCCAGTGCGTCGTCCAGCGTCTTCAGGCCCGGCGCATGCGGCGCCCACTGGTCGTTACCGAAATAGGCGTGGGTGGCGCCGCTGGCCACCAGCAGCAGGTCGTAATCGAGCGTGCCGCTGTCGCGCAGCCGCACCTGGCGGTTCTGCTTGTCGATGCCGTCCACTTCGCCGAGCTGGACCTCGACGTTGCGCTGGTGGCCGAGGATGTGCCGCAGCGGCGCGGCGATGTCCGGCGCCGACAGGCCGGCGGTGGCGACCTGGTACAGCAGCGGCTGGAACAGGTGGTGGTTGCGGCGGTCGATCAGGGTGATGCGCAGCTTCGTCCTGGCGAGGGCGCGGGTGGCCCAGAGGCCGGCGAAGCCGCCGCCGATGATCAGCAGGCGGGGAGGGCGGTCGTGGGGCATGCGGTACTCCGGTGGGGGCCGGTGGAAGGCGTGACAACCGGCCACCATCTTCGCACGGGGTACGCACGGTCATGTCGATGATCGATACTGGAACCCAGCCGAGTGCCATGGAGAGAACGTCATGTCCGATCCCGAGAAGCGCATCGCCCTGCTGATCGACGCCGACAACGCGCCGGCGGCGAAGATCGACGAAGTGCTGGCCGAGGTGGCGCGCTTCGGCGTGGCCAACGTGCGCCGCGCCTACGGCAACTGGAAGAGCCCGCGCCTGAAGGGCTGGGAATCGGTGCTGCACGAGTATGCGATCCGGCCGATCCAGCAGTTCGCCTATTCCAAGGGCAAGAACGCTTCGGACATGGCGATGGTGATCGACGCGATGGACCTGCTCTACGCGCGCAATCTGGATGGCTTCGCCATCGTCTCCAGCGACGCCGATTTTACGCCGCTGGTGATGCGCCTGCTGACCGACGGGGTGAAGGTCTATGGCTTCGGTGAAAAGAAGACGCCCGATCCCTTCGTCAACGCCTGCTCGAAGTTCACCTATCTGGAGGCGCTGGGCCAGTCGCATGCCAGCGCGCCCGAGGTCGGCCCGGATGCGGGCGACGAAGCGCGGCCGCGCAAGAGCGGCGCCGAACTGCGTGGCGACACGAGGCTGGTGAAGATGCTGCGCCGGGCGGTCGCGGCGGCCGAGGGCGAGGACGGCTGGTCGCACCTGGGGCCGGTCGGCAGCCAGATCGGCAACCAGGCGTCGTTCGATCCACGCAATTACGGTTACGGCAAGCTCAGCGACCTGCTCGCGGCGATCGGCCTGTTCGAGCTGAAGAAGGACGGCAAGTCGTCCTATGTGCGTGCGCTGCCGAAGAAGGCTGCCGCCAAGACCGGGAAGCCGGGCGCGGCATGATGATGGGCGGGCTTCGGCGCCGGGACGGCGGAGCGTCGTTCCCGCCTTTGCCGACACGTGAACGCGCGTGGCGTATCGTGCAGGCCTCGCAACGGCCACAACGGGAACCGGGATGCTGAAGATCTGGGGACGCCGCAATTCGAGCAACGTGCGCAAGGTGCTGTGGTGCGCCGAGGAGATCGGCCTGCCTTATGAGTCGATCGAGGTGGGCGGCGCCTTCGGCGGCACGCAGACGCCGGAGTACCGGGAGATGAATCCCAACGGGCTGGTACCGGTGATCGAGGATCACGGCCTGCCGGTATGGGAGTCCAACGCCATCGTCCGCTACCTGTCGGCGCGTTATGCGCTGGGGACGCTGTACCCGGAAGATCCGGTGCGACGCGCGCAGAGCGAGAAGTGGATGGACTGGACCATATCGAGCTTTGCCGTTGCTTTCCGCGACCTGTTCTGGGGCGTGGTGCGTACCGCACCGGCTGATCGCGACGCCGCACGCATCGATGCGTCGCTGGTGCGGTGCGGCGAGCTCATGGCGCTGGCGGATGCCGAACTGGCGCGGCAACCGTGGCTGTCCGGCGAGGCATTCGCGATGGGCGATATCCCGCTGGGCGCGTTCGCCTATGCCTGGTTCGAGATGCCCATCCAGCGCCCGGACCTGCCGCATCTGGCAGGTTGGTATGCACGCCTGCAGCAGCGCCCGGCCTACCGGAAGGGCGTGATGACGCCGCTGACCTGAGGGTTGCTGGAATGCGGTGGATGCAAGGCTTGCACCGCTTGATGCATTCCCGGTGAAGCCCATGCGGGGCACGCCCCGCATCTACAAGGCCGGTCCACACAAACAACGACAGCCGCCTGTACCAGCGCGGCTGTCGCTGTGAGCTGCCCCGAGGGGCAGTGATCAGAACTTCCAGTTCAGGCCGAGGTAGACGACACGACCGGCATAGCTGTTGGAGTAGAAGCGGGCCTTGGTGTCGTTGCCCAGATGGGTGCGCGTCTCTTCCTTGGTCAGATTCAACACCGAAGCGCTCAGGCTGAGGGCGGGGGTGATGTTGTAGGCGGCGTTGAGGTCGATCTGCTGGTAAGGCTCCTCGTAGAGGTTCAGGCCACTGACCAGGCCCTGCACCACTTCACCGCGACGGTTCCACGAGGCGCGCAGCAGCAGCTTCTCCACTTCATAGAACACGGTGAAGTTGGCCTGGTTCTTGGCGCTGCCGACCAGCGGCGACTTGCCGATCTCGGTGCCGTCCTCCAGGGTGATGGCCGCTTCGTTGGTGTCGTTCCAGGTGTAGTTCGCCTGGAAGCCCAGACCGAAATCCAGCGTGTGCTGGGCATAGAGCTCCAGACCCTGCGAAACCGCGTCGCGACCGCCAGCCGTGGTCGAGTAGTTCTGCACGACCACCGTCTGGCCGCCGACGTTCTGTGTCACGTCCTGCACCACCGGCACGGAGAAGTTGCTGGCGTCCTTGCGGAACAGGTCCAGGCCCACCACCGAACCCGGATGGAAGTACCACTCCAGGCCGATGTCGTACTGGGTGGCCTTGTAGGCTTCCAGGTTCTTGTTGCTGCCCGAGCCGTACCAGCCCTGTTCGCCGGCACCGCCCGTGAGGCGGCGGTCGTTGACGTATTCGGGGCTGAAATATTCCAGGCTGCCCGGGGAGGCGATGTTGCCGTAGCTCGGACGCGCGATCACCTTGGAGGCCGCCGCGCGCAGCAACAGGTTCTCGCTCAGGTCATAGGCCAGGTTGAGGCTCGGCAGTACGTCGATGTAGCTGCGGTCCAGGCCGCTGACCGCGAACGATTCGCTGCGCTGCTGGTCGTCCGAGAGCCTCCAATAGCCTTCGCTGCCGCAATAGGTATCGGCGGGTGCGCTGCCGGGTACCGGGTCGGTCTTCTGACAGGCCAGCGGGTTGCCGTTGGCGTCGTCGAAGAAGTAGTCGTTGTAGGAGGTGACCTTGTCGGTGGAATCGGCGTGCTGGCGGGTGCTGACCAGGCGCACGCCGACGTTGCCGCGCAGGCGCTCGGTGCGGAAGTTGGCCTGCAGGTAGGTGGAGTAGATTTTTTCGTCCACGTTGTAGACGAAATTGTCCTCGTTGCGGGTCTGCATCGGCCCGTAGGTCTTGTTCAGGTAGGCGATGTAGGCCGGGTAGTTGATGGCCGGGAACGCGCTGGCGTTGATGCCGCCGGCCAGGTTGCCCATGCCGTAGATGAAGTCGGGCGAGAACTGCTGGGCGAGGTCGTTGCAGCGGCCGTTCCAGTAGCGGTTGCCGTAGTCGGCCGGGTCGCTGCCCGGGCAGGCCCAGTAGCTGTTGCCGGTGCTGCGGTGGATGCCGCCGTCACGGTACTTGACGCCGAATTGCAGCGATTCGAGGAAGCCGGCGTCGTTGTGCCAGGTGGTATCGATCTGGGCGTACTTCTGCTCGGTGGTGTTGCGGGTCCACGACGAACCGGTCGAGCCGAGGTCGACCTGCAGGATGCCGTTCTTCAGGTTCTGCATCAGTTCCGGCGAGAACGCCATCGACGGCGTGCCGGTCAGGTTCCAGGAACTGGCGAGGTTGCCCAGATTCCAGCTGCCGTCCGCATTCTGGCTGCGCGGCTTGAGCGGCACCGAGAACTGCAGCGAAGGGCCGCCCTTGGCCCAGGTGCGCCCGCCCTTGAAGGCGATGTCGACCGACTCGCCCTGCCATTCGGCGGAGAAGTCGGCGGTCTGCGACAGCGCCTTTTCCAGGTTGTAGCTGCCGGTGATCTGCGGGGTCGGCACGGTGCAGTCGTCCGAGCCCCAGCCGCCGGGCGCCATGCCGGCGGCGGCGGCTTCGCCCTCGCTGCAGTAATAGGCCTTGCCCGGGTGCCGGCTGTAATCGGCGCCGGTAACGATGGTGCCGCTCGGGTCCATGGTCAGCCCGTCGAGCAGGCGTCCGCCGGCCCAGTTGCCGTCGCCCCAGTAGCGGGCGATGTTCCATTCCGGCACCTTGATGGTGTGGGTCTGGGAGTTCTGCGACAGGTCGAAGCGGAAGTAGTTCGCGGTCAGGGTCAGGTTGTCCAGCGGCTTGAACTGCAGGGTCAGCTGGCCGCCCTTGCGCTCGCGCTCCTCTTCCTTGACGTCGAGGTTCACCGAGGTCGGCATCATGAAGCCGGTGTAGTACTTGCCGCTCTGGTCGTAGAAGCCGGTGCCGCCCCACCAGTTGGAATTGAACTTCGAGGGATTGCCGTTGACGTCGACCGCGGTGCCGCCTTCGTCGCGGCCATACCACTGCCAGCTTTCGGTGCTGGCGCCCATGGTGCGGGTGGTGCGCTTCTGGTCGGTATAGCCGACGAATACGCCGAAGCGCTCGTCCTTGTCGTGCCATGCGTACGAGGCGGAGAGCTGGCCGTCGGTCTTCCTGGTGGTGTCGGCCCAGGTGCCTTCGGCAGAGACGAAACCGGTGTTGGATTCCATGTCCAGCGGGCGGCGCGTGTGCAGGATCACCGTGCCGCCGATGCCACCTTCGTCGATGCGCGCTTCCGGCGACTTGAACAGCTCGGCGCTGCCCAGCATGTTCGACGGCAGCAGCGTGTAGTTGAACGAACGGGTCGGGTCGCCGTTGGATTCGGCGGTGGCGATGTAATTGCCGTTCAACTCGGTCAGGGTCAGTTCCGAGGACAGGCCGCGCACGCTGACGTTCTTACCTTCGCCGCCGCTGCGGGTGATGATCACGCCCGGCACGCGCTGCAGCGCGTCGGCCACGTTCTTGTCGGGGAACTTGCCGACGTCCTCGGCGGTGATGACTTCCACCACTGCATTGGCGTCGCGTTTCTGCTGCAGGCTCTTCTCGATGGCGTAGCGGTAACCGGTGACGGTGACGGCATCGAGGGTGGTCGCATCGGGCGACGACGTGGCCGCCTGCTGGGCGAAGGCGCTGACCGGCAGGGCCGCGGTGGCCAGTGCGATGGCGATGGCGCCGGACAACGAGCTCCGGGTGTGCGTGCGTGATTTCTGTTTCATTCCACTCTCTCCCTCTCCTGGATTGAATTTGGTCGCGGGTACGAAAGGACTTGAATCGATCTAAGTTCTGAAGCCGGATACCCCCGGTGGAACCGGAGGCGTTTCGTGCATGGATCGAGCAACGGACCGGGTCCATTTCCCCTGTTCGCAGGCAGTCGCCAGCCGATCTCTATTTGGATCGATCTAAACGAATGACGCGGATTTTTTAGCACAGCGTCACCGTCGGTGCATGTTGCTGCGCAATAAATCGAGGGCATGACGGGAAGCGTCGCGATCCATGCCCAGGCCTCGAAAGAGGCTTGCGCCGATGCCGATGCCGATGTGGGCGGCGGCGACGTATAGCCGGCGGGAGGAGGGCCCGGTACCGCAATGGCCCTCACACCATGCCGGCGCCTGTTCCAGATGCCAGGAACCGGGTTGATGCTGCGGCGCAGAATGCAGGTCGGGGAAGTGCCATGGTTTACTTGAATCGATCTAAATTCAGCACGTGTCCCATTTGGAACGATGGAAGGCCTGGTGATCGCCTGGCTGTGGACCTTGTCCGCAGCGGTGGGTCGCCCGGTCAAAGGGGAGAGCACCATGACCGAATCGAATCGCCGGTTTCCACCCGTCTGCATGCCGCCCCCGGCGGCACGGGCCGGGCGCCACCCACCTGTTTCCTGATCCCGGCACTCTCTCCCCATCCCGTACGGGATGGGCCGGGCATCACCGGTCCGGCTCCGGCCGGACCACCCTATCCACGTACCGACATCGACCCTGAGGAACCACCGCATGCGCCGATCGCCGTCTCCCGCTCCCCGCCACCGTTCCGCCGCGGGGCTCGCCTGCCTGCTGGCGCTGGCCTTCGTCCCGTCGCTCCCGGCCGCACCGCTTGCGCTGGAGCGCGAGGTCAATACCTTCATCGGCAGCAAGGACGACGGCAACACCTTCCCGGGCGCGTCGGCGCCGTTCGGCCTGATCCAGGTCAGTCCGATCGGCAGTCACTACTCGGGCTGGCGCTACGACGACGAGAAGATCCGCGGCTTCGGCCATTCGTTCGTGTCCGGCGCCGGCTGCTGGGAGCAGGGCGGGCAGGTGTCGGTGCTGCCGGTCACCGGCAGCATCGGCCCGGGTGGTGACTTCGACACCGCCGATGCCAAACGCTTCGACCACAAGCGCTACGCCTCGGCCTACAGCCATGACGGCGAAGTGGGGCAGGCCGGCTACTACAAGGTGCGCCTGACCGACTACGGCGGCATCGACGTGGAAGCCACCGCGCGTACCCGCGCCGCCGCCGAGCGCTACACCTTCAGCGCCGGCAGCGGGCTGGGCCACTTGCTGGTCAACCTCGGCCAGGCCAACGAACGCCATTCGGTGATCGGCAGTGTGATCGACGTGGTCGGCGACCGTGCGGTGGAAGGCAAGCTGGTCACCAAGAGTTTCTGCGGTGGCCACCAGTACACCACCTGGTTCCGCATCGAGTTCGACCGCCCGTTCAAGGTCTTCGGCACCTGGGGCGAGCAGGGTGGCCTGCCGAGCGCGCGCCACAGCATGGAGGGCGAGCTCAAGCCCAACGGTGCATGGCTGAGCTTCGACCTGGCCGACGGCAGGGCCGTCACCGCCACCAGCGCGATCTCGCATGTCGACGCCGAGGGCGCGCGCAACAACCTGCGCGCTGACGGCATGAACGGCGACGCCCTGCTCGGCTTCGACCGCATGCACGAACTGGTGCGGCAGGACTGGCGCAGGGAGCTGGCCGGCGTGCAGGTCGAGGGCGGCGATGCCGACGACCGCACCGTGCTGTACACCGCGCTTTACCACGCGCTGCTGCAGCCGATGACCGGCAGCGACGCCGATGGCCGCTACCGCGGCTACGACGACGCCATCCACCGCGCCGACGGCTGGACCTACTACGAGTACTTCTCGCTGTGGGACACCTACCGCGCGCAGAACCAATGGCTGGCGTTGACCAAACCGGACGTGGCGCGCGACATCGGCCGCACCCTGCTGGCGATCGACGCGCAGGGCGGCTGGCTGCCGCGCTGGGGCTACGCCAACTTCGAGACCAACATCATGACCGGCGACCCGGTCACGCCGTTCCTGGTCGACCTGTGGCGCTTCGGCGCGCTGGCCGGCCGCGAGGGCGAGGCCTGGGCGGCGCTGCGCCGCAATGCCTTCGGCATGCCGCCGCTGAATTCGCGCGCTGCCGGCCGCTCCGGCAACGCCAGCTACCTGCGCGACGGCTACGTGATCTACGACCGCGCGTTCCCCTCCAAGGGCATGGACGTGGATCCGCACCACGGCGGTTCGGCCACGCTGGAATACGCGCTGGCCGACTGCGCGCTGGCGCAGATGGCCGATGGCCTTGGCCATGCCGACGACGCGGCGGTGCTGCGCGAGCGCGGCCGCAACTGGCACAAGGTGTGGGACCCGCAGGTGCGCGATGCCGAAACAGGCTTCAGCGGCTTCCCGCGTCCGCGCGACGAGAACGGCAAGTGGTACACGCCGGCCGACGGCCACTACAGCCCGCGCTCGGAGCATGGCTTCCATGAGGGCACTGCCTGGCAGTACCAGTGGCTGGCGCAGCAGGACGTGCCGGGCCTGGTGACGGCGATGCACGGCCGCGAGCAGGCCGGGCGCCGGCTGGACGCATTCTTCGCCTACGACGCGCTGGCGCAGGCACCGCTGACTGCCGCGCGCAAGGAGTGGGTGGTCGGCCCGTACAGCTACTACAACCAGTACCGCTACAACCCGAACAACGAGCCGGATCTGCATTCGCCGTGGATGTACACGCTGATCGGCCAGCCGTGGAAGACCGCCACCGTGGTGCGTGCCGCGCAGCAGCTGTTCACCAACGCGCCAAACGGCGTCACCGGCAACGACGACCTGGGCACGATGTCGGCGTGGTACCTGTTCAGCGCGTTGGGCCTGTACCCGGCGGTGCCGGGCAGTGGCCAGTTCCTGCTGCATGCGCCGCGTTTCGCCAAGGCCGAGATCGCGCTGGGCAATGGCCGCACGCTGCGCCTGCAGGCGCCGGGCGCCGATGGCCGCAGCCTGCAGTACATCCAGGGCGTGCAGGTCGACGGCAAGCCGCAGCGCGCGGTGTGGCTGGACTGGGCGCAGCTGCACAAGGGCGGCACGATCCGCTACGCGCTGACCCGGCAGGCGCCGGAGCAGGGCTGGGGCACGGCGGTGGCCGATCTGCCGGTGTCGTACTGCGCCACGCCGGGCAGCACGATGGAATGAGCGGCGGGCTGCCATAAGCTGTGACGTTTCCGCCCACTCCCGAGCGACGATGAGCAACGACACCACCACCACCGGAAAATCCACGCGCAGGGCCGGCAAGCGCGCGGTCACCGTCACCGACATCGCCCAGGCCGTGGGCGTGTCGCGGGCGACCGTGTCGCTGGTGCTGCGTGGCAGCCCGCTGGTCAACGTGGATACCCGCGCCAGGGTCGAGGCCGAACTGCGCCGCCAGCGCTATGTGTACAACCGCACCGCGGCCAACCTGCGCCGGCGCACCTCCTCGTCGATCGCGCTGGTGATCAACGACCTGTCCAACCCGTTCTTCGCCGAATTCGCATCCGGCGTGGACGAGGCGCTGGGCGGGAAGGGCTATGTGACCCTGCTCGGCAGCACCGGCGAATCGCCGGAGCGGCAGCAGGCGGTGCTGAGCACCCTGATGGAGCACACGCCGACCGGTTTCATCCTGTCGCCGGCCGAAGGCAGCGACGCCGCGCAGCTGCGCCAGGTGCTTGGCGCGCACGCCAACGTGCTGCTGTTCAACCGCGAACTGCCCGGTGCCGACTGGGATTTCCTGACCATGGACAACCAGCAGGGCGCCTATCTGGCTACCCGCCACCTGATCGAGCGCGGCCACCGCGACATCGCCTTCTTCGGCGGCCACGCTGCGTCCAGTTCCTGCCACCAGCGTCGCGCCGGCTACCAGCAGGCGCTGGCCGAAGCGGGCCTGCCGGTGCGTCCGCAATGGATGATCGAGTCGGCGCCCAACCGCCTGGAAGCGGCCGCGCGTACCGGCGAGCTGTTCGTCGACGGCGGGCGTCCGAGCGCCGCGGTCTGTTACAACGACACCGTCGCGCTGGGCCTGATGCTGGGCCTGACCTCACGCGGCATCCGTCCCGGCGGCGATTTCGCCGTCACCGGCTTCGACGACATTTCCGAAGCGTCGGTGGCGGTGCCGCCGTTGACCACGCTGATCGCCGATCCGCGCGAGCGCGGGCGCCAGGCCGCCGCCCTGCTGCTGCAGCGGCTGGACGACCCCGATGCGCCGCCGATGCGCACGGTTGCACCAGTGCAGCTGCGCATCCGCGAAAGCAGCGCGGCGCGCCCTACCTGATTCCTTCCGACACCACCGCATCCCGAGGCGCGCCATGCCGATCCCATCCACGCCCCTGTCAACGCCCGCATCCTCCACATCGGTGGTCACGCCGCGCGTCGCGTTGGCGGTAGCCACCACGCTGTTCTTCATGTGGGGCTTCCTGACCAGCCTCAACGACGTGCTGATCCCGCATCTGAAGGCGGTGTTCGAGCTGAACTACGCGCGGGCGATGCTGGTGCAGTTCACCTTCTTCGGCGCGTACTTCCTGATGTCGCTGCCGGCAGGCCGGCTGGTCGCGCACCTGGGCTACAAGAAGGGCATCATCGCCGGCCTGCTGATCGCCGGTATCGGCGCACTCGGGTTCTGGCCGTCGGCGGCGTTGCGCACCTACGAAGCGTTCCTGGCATCGCTGTTCGTGCTGGCCACCGGCATCACCGTGCTGCAGGTGGCGGCCAACCCGTATGTGGCGTTGCTGGGGCCGGAGCAGACCGCGTCCAGCCGCCTGACCCTGGCGCAGGCGCTGAACTCGCTGGGTACCACGTTGGCGCCGCTGTTCGGCGGCTTCCTGATCCTCAGCACCACGGTCAAGAGCAGCGAGCAGATCGACGCGCTGCCGGTGGCCGAGCAGATCGCCTACCGCGCGGCCGAAGCGCAGTCGGTGCAGGGGCCGTACGTCGGCCTGGCGATCGCGCTGGCGCTGCTGGCGGTGTTCGTCTGCCTGTTCCGCCTGCCCAGCCTGACCGAGACCACCGAAAAGGCCGACACGAGCCATCACACCCTGCTGGACGCGCTGCGGCATCCCCACGTGCTGTTCGGCGTGCTGGCGATCTTCTTCTACGTCGGCGCCGAGGTATCCATCGGCAGCCTGATGGTGAACTACCTGGCGCTGCCGGACATCGGCGGCATGAGCGAACAGCAGGCCACCAACTACGTGTCCGCCTACTGGGGCTGCGCGATGGTCGGGCGTTTCGCCGGCTCGTGGCTGCTGGCGCAGTACCCGCCGCGGCGCCTGTTGGCCGGCTTCGCGCTGGCCAATGTGATCCTGCTGGGCGTGACGCTGGCGGCCAGCGGCAAGGTCGCCATGTACGGCATCGTCGCCACGGGCCTGTTCAATTCGATCATGTTCCCGACCATCTTCTCGCTCGCCATCGAGCGCCTGGGGCCGCTGACCAACAAGGCGTCGAGCCTGTTGATCATGGCCATCGTCGGCGGCGCGGTGATCCCCCTGCTGCAGGGCCTGCTCGCCGACCGCATCGGGCTGCACCTGAGCTTCGCGCTGCCGGTGGCGTGCTACCTCTACATCATTTTCTACGGCCTGGTCGGTTCGCGACCGCAGGCCGGCAACGGCCAGGGAGGCTGAGGCCAGATGGGCAAGATCGTTTGTTTCGGTGAGATTTTGATCGATCTACTGGCGCAGCCGCCGGCGACGCCGGAAACGCCGCGCGCCTTCCTGCAGTACGCCGGCGGAGCGCCGGCCAATGTCGCGGTGGCGGCGGCGCGGCTCGGTGCGCGCAGCCACTTCGCCGGCATGCTTGGCCGGGACATGTTCGGCGATTTCCTTGCCGACAGCCTGGCCGAGGCCGGCGTGCTCACCGACTGCATCGTCCGCACCGACGCGGCCAAGACCGCGCTGGCCTTCGTCGCGCTGGATGCCGGCGGCGAGCGTAGTTTCAGCTTCTATCGCCCGCCGGCCGCCGACCTGCTGTTCCGCGAAGAGCACTTCCATCCGGCCTGCTTTGACGGTACCGGCTGCTTCCACGTCTGTTCCAACAGCCTGACCGAGCCGGACATCGCTGCGGCGACCTTCGCCGGCATGGACCGCGCGCGCGCCGCTGGCGCGGTGGTCAGCCTCGACCTCAACCTGCGCCCGGCGCTGTGGCCGCAGGAGGTCGATCCGACGCCGTGGCTGTGGCAGGCGCTGGAGCGCGCCGATCTGGTCAAGCTGTCGCGCGAGGAGCTCGACTACCTGGCCGCACCGCTCGGCGACGAGGGCGAGGCGCAGGTGCTGCGGCGCCTGCTCGGCGCGCAGGCGCGCTGGGTGATCGTCACCGATGGCGCCGCGCCGCTGCGCTGGCTGACCCGCGACGCCCGGGGCGAAGTGCCCAGCTTCCGCGTGCCGACCGTCGATACCACGGCGGCCGGCGATGCCTTCGTCGGCGGCGTGCTGTACGGCCTGGCCGAACGCGGCGGTACCGGCGCCGCGTTCGACGCGTTCTGCCACGACCACGAGGCGATCACCGCCACCCTGCGTTTCGCCGCGGCGGTCGGTGCGCTGGCGGTCACCCGCAAGGGCGCCTTCGCCGCCATGCCAGGACTCGAAGAAGTGCAGCAGCTGCTGCAGCAACAGGACGCCATCGCATGAACATCACCGCTTCCGATTTCCGCTCCCCGGCCTTCCTGCGCGCGCACATCGCCGACACCATGGCCTTCTACCACCCGCATTGCATCGACCCGGCCGGGGGGTTCTTCCACTACTACAAGGACGACGGCACGGTCTACGACGCCCGCCACCGTCACCTGGTCAGCAGCACCCGCTTCATCTTCAACTACGCCATGGCATACCGAGAATTCGGCAACGCCGAGTACCTGGACGCGGTGAAGCATGGCGTGCGCTACCTGCGGGAGGTACACCGCAATCCGGTGACCGGCGGCTATGCCTGGACCCTGCGCGACGGCAAGGTCGAAGACGACATGAACCACTGCTACGGCGTGGCCTTCGTGCTGCTGGCCTACAGCTGCGCGCTCAAGGCCGGCATCGAGCAGGGGCGCGAATGGATGGACGAGACCTGGCAGCTGCTGGAAAAGCACTTCTGGGAGCCGCAACACGGCCTGTACCGCGACGAGGCCGATGCGCAGTGGAACTTCACCGGCTACCGCGGCCAGAACGCCAACATGCACATGTGCGAGGCGATGCTGGCCGCGTTCGAGGCCAGTGGCGAGCGCCGCTACCTGGAGCGCGCGCTGCAGCTGGCCGACAACATGACCCGTCGGCAGGCCGCCAAGGCGGGCGGACTGGTGTGGGAGCACTACGACGTCGACTGGAACATCGACTGGAACTACAACCTCGACAACCCGAAGCACCTGTTCCGTCCGTGGGGCTTCCAGCCCGGCCACCAGACCGAGTGGGCCAAGCTGCTGATGATCCTGGACCGCCATGTCGAGGCCGACTGGCTGGTGCCGACCGCGCGCCACCTGTTCGACAGTGCCGTCGCGCGTTCGTGGGACGCGGCGCGCGGCGGCCTGTACTACGGTTTCGCGCCGGAAGCGCGCCGGCAGCCAGGCATGGATGGCGCCGCCATCGGTGGTGACAGCTTCGTCTGCGACGACGACAAGTACTTCTGGGTGCAGGCCGAATCGCTGGCCGCCGCCGCGCTGCTTGCCAGGCGCACCGGTGACGATGCGTACTGGCAGTGGTACGAAAAGCTGTGGGCGTATTCGTGGGAACACCTCGTCGATCACACCTACGGCGCGTGGTTCCGCATCCTCGATGCGGACAACCGCAAGTACGACGACGAGAAGAGCCCGGCCGGCAAGACCGACTACCACACCATGGGCGCCTGCCACGAAGTGTTGAACGTGGTGCGCGAGGGCCAGCCGGGCTGAGGTCCGGCGACATCCGCGACGACGACGGCGGGAGAGCAATCATGCAGCAGGCGACATTCCGTTTTGGATCGATGCAAGGCCGGGTGGCAGGTGGATGGCGCGTCCTGCTGCTGTGCGCATTGAGTGCGTTCGCCGGCATCGCGGCGGCGGCACCGCTGCAGGCGCAGTGGAGCTTCCGCCTGTTGCCGGGCGATGCGCAGATGCAGGCCCATCCCGGGCTGGACGCCTGGCGCCCGGCGCGGGTACCCGGCAGCGTGCATGACGACCTGCACAAGGCCGGCGTCATCGGCGATCCCTACGTGGGCGCGGCCGAAGCCGGGCTGCAGTGGATCGGTCTGGCCGACTGGGAATACCGCGCGCGCTTCGACGTCGATGCGGCCACTTTGGCGCGCCGCCATGCAGAACTGCGCTTCGACGGCCTGGACACCTTCGCCGAGGTCAGCCTCAACGGCCAGCCGTTGCTGAAGGCCGACAACGCGCACCGTACCTGGCGCGCGGACGTCGATGGCCGCCTGCGTGCGAAGGGCAACGAACTGCGTGTCGTGTTCCGCTCGCCGATCCGCACCCTGTTGCCGCAGGTGCAGGCGATGCCGCACAAGATCGCCGGCAATTACCCCTCGCCCTACGGCGATGAGCCGAAAGACACGATGGTCGGCAATTTCGCGCGCAAGCCGGCCTATCACTTCGGCTGGGACTGGGGGCCGCGCTACGTCACCGCCGGCGTGTGGCGGCCGGTGCACCTGGAGAGCTGGGACCAGCACCGCATCACCGACCTGGCCGTGCGCACCGATGCGCTGGACGACCAGCGCGCGCGCCTGGGCGTGCTGCTGCAGGTGGAGCAGGGCGCGACGGCGGGCAAGGCCGGCGTGATGGTGGATGTACTCGATCCCGACGGCCGCCGCGTTGCCAGCCTCGAACGCGAGATCGTCCTGCAGCCCGGCGCCAACGCATTGCAGCTGCCGCTGGAGATCGTGCAGCCGCGGCGCTGGTGGCCGGTGGGCTACGGCGCGCAGGACCGCTACACCGTGCAGGCGCGCATCGATGGCGGCGGCGATCCGGCGCGCGAGGCCACGTTGCGGACCGGCCTGCGCACGGTGGAGCTGCAACGCGATGCCGATGCCGATGGCGAAGGCGGCCAGGGCTTTGCCTTCGTCATCAACGGCGTGCCGGTGTTCGCCAAGGGCGCCAACGTCATTCCGTTCGAATCGTTCCCGGCGCGGGTGACGCGCGAGCGCCTGCGCCGCGACCTGCAGGCCGCGCGCGACGCCAACATGAACATGCTGCGCAACTGGGGTGGCGGCTACTACGAGAGCGACGATTTCTTCGACATCGCCGACGAGCTCGGCCTGCTGGTGTGGCAGGACTTCATGTTCGGCGGCGGCATGCAGCCCGGCTACGATCCGGCGTTCCGCGCCAACGTGGTGGCCGAGGCGCGCGACAACATCCGCCGCCTGCGCCACCACCCCAGCATCGTGCTGTGGTGCGGCAACAATGAAGAAGAAACCGCGTGGAAGGACTGGGGCCACCGTACGCAGCTGGCCGCGGCCGACCCTGCGTTTGCGGCAAAGGTGTGGCAGGGCTACGTCGATCTGTTCGGCAACGACCTGCGCCAGGTGGTGGCCGAGGAGGCGCTGGGCGTGCCGTACTGGTCCAGTTCGCCGGGCAACGACCTGGACGAAAAAGCCAACGACTCCACGCGTGGCGACAAGCATTACTGGGACGTGTGGGGCGGCCCGGCGCTGCCGGCGACCGCCTATCTGCGCGAGACGCCGCGCTTCATGTCCGAATACGGGCTGCAGGCGTGGCCGCAGCTGTCCACGGTGGACGCATTCGCCCGCCGCGACGAGCAGCAGATCGATGGCGAGGTGATCCGCGCCCACCAGAAGTTCATGGCCGGCAAGGGCAACGAACGCCTGCTGCACTACATCGAGCGCGAATACGGCACGCCGGCCTCGTTCGCCGACTTCGTCTACCTCAGCCAGGTGATGCAGGCCGAGGGCATCGAACTGGCGGCGCTGCACCACCGTGCCTCGCGGCCGTACACGATGGGCTCGCTGTACTGGCAGCTCAACGATGTGTGGCCGGGTGCCTCGTGGTCGAGCGTGGACTATTTCGGCCACTGGAAGGCGCTGCACTACCATGCACGCCGCTTCTTTGCCGACGTGGCGGTGGCGGCGCTGCGTGACGATGACGGCGTCACCCGCTTCAGCCTGCTCAACGATGGCCGCGAAGCGCTCACCGCGCAGTGGCGCGTACGGGTGATGGAGGTCGATGGCCGCGAATTCGCGCGTCAGCAGGAGACCATCACCCTGGTGCCGATGGCTGCGACCCAGGTGGCGCAGCTGGTCGATGCCGACCTGCTCAAGGGCCACGACCCGGCGCGCAGCGTGGCGGCATTCGAACTGCTGCAGGGCGGCGATGTGATCGCGCGGCGGCTGGTGCATTTCGTGCCGGCCAAGGCGCAGGCGCTTGCCGCCAACCAGTTGCGTGCCGAGCTGAGCGCCGATGGCGACAGCTACCGCCTGAGGCTGCACGCCGCTGGCCTGGTGCGCGCGGTGTGGATCGATTTCGGCGACACCGGCGCCAACGTCGACGACAACGCCTTCGACCTGCTGCCCGGCGAAACCCGCGACCTGCGTGTGCGCGGCGACGCCAGCCTGGACGCCCTGCGCGCCGCGCTGCGCCTGCGCACGCTGGGCGACACGTTGCACGCCACTTCCAACCCGCCGCAAGACCCCGCTTCCACCCCGAGGACCCGATGATGAACCGAGCCCTGCGCAACGCCCCCCTCGCCGCCGCCCTGCTGCTGGCCCTGTCCGCCTGCAATCCGGCGCCGCCTGCTTCCACCGCCGCGCCCGCCGACGCCGCGACCACCGGAGCGGCCGCATCCGCCGACGTGCCGGCCGTCGATGACGCCGAAGCCGCGCGCATGGCCGAGCAGGTGCGCGAGGCGACCCGCCACGCCTGGCAGGGCTACATGCAGTACGCCAAGGGCCACGACGACCTGAAGCCGATCAGCGCGCAGCCGCGCGACTGGTACCCGGTACCGCTGCTGATGTCGCCGGTCGATGCGCTGGATACGCTGCTGCTGCTGGGCATGGACAAGGAAGCCGACGAAGCGCGCGAGCTGATCGTCAACCAGTTGTCGTTCGACCAGGACGTCGAGGTGCAGAACTTCGAGGTCACCATCCGCCTGCTCGGCGGTCTGCTGTCGGCCTACCAGATGACCAACGACGAGAAGCTGCTCAAGCTGGCCGACGACCTGGGTACGCGCCTGTCGCCGGTGTTCGACAGCCCCACCGGCCTGCCGTACACCCACGTCAACCTGCGTACCGGCAAGACCCGCGGCAAGGTCAGCAACCCGGCCGAGACCGGCACGCTGCTGCTGGAATTCGGCACCCTGGCCAAGCTCACCGGCAAGCAGGCGTACTACGACAAGGCCAAGCGCGCGCTGGTGGAGACCTACAAGCGCCGCTCGAAGATCGGCCTGGTCGGCCTGAACATCGATGTCGAGACGGGCGAGTGGACCAACAAGGACGCCTCGATCGCCGGTGGCATCGATTCGTACTACGAGTACCTGCTCAAGTGCTGGAAGCTGTTCGGCGACGAAGACTGCAAGCGCATGTGGGAGGACAGCATCGGCCCGGTCAACCAGTACCTGGCCGACGACGTGCGCGAAGGCGAGCTGTGGTACGGCCACGCCGACATGGACAGCGGCGCGCGCACCTCCACCACCTACGGCGCGCTGGATGCGTTCATGCCGGGCCTGCTGGCGCTGGGCGGTGACCTGGATCGCGCCAGGCGCCTGCAGGAGTCCAACCTGAAGATGTGGCGTTTGAACGGCATCGAGCCGGAGTCGCTGGACTACGCGGCGATGGAAGTGCGCTCGCCCGGCTACGCGCTGCGCCCGGAAATCGTCGAATCGGCCTATTACCTGCACCACTACACCGGCGATGCGCGCTACCGCGGCATGGGCAAGGAGTTCTTCAACGACTTCGTGAAGTACACCCGCACCGAGCACGGCTTCTCGGCGTTGAAGGACGTGCGCAGCAAGGAGAAGGACGATTCGATGGAGAGCTTCCTGTTCGCCGAGACCTTCAAGTACTACTACCTGCTGTTCGCCCCGGCCAAGACCCTGGATTTCGACGGCGTGGTGTTCAACACCGAAGCGCATCCGCTGCGCAGGACCTGGTAAGCCGCGCGGCCCGTTCCGCATCCGCCAACGCCGTTTGGCGCGGGCGATCGGGGCCTGCGTGCCGATGGCACGCGGGCCTTTGCTTTTTCACGCTTCCCCGGCAGCGCCGCTGGCGGGGAAGCAGTCGTTTGAACCCTGCGGTCTTCCCCCGCAAGGTACCGGTGGCCGAACGCCGATGAGCGCCCTCGTCGTGTTCTCCGCCCTGGATCGCGGCCGGTCGCCGGAGGCAGGGAGTGCCATGCCACCCGGCAGCCGCGGTGGAAAGTGAGGTAATGAGAGAAACCCACGCCAGGCGCTAGACTGCTTGCCCATACGGGGCCTGGGGCGGGTATCGATGGAGCTGTCTTCCATCCTGATCGTGGATGACATGGCGGCCTCGCTGGAGAGGCTGGAGCGGCTGCTGCGCGGATTACACGACGAGCCGCCGCCGCGCATCCACACCACGGTCGATCTGGCCGGAGCGCGTGACCTGCTGCAGGCGGTACCCGTGGATCTGGCGCTGGTGGACATGCAGCTGCCCGATGGCACCGGCGTCGAGCTGATCTGCTGGATGCAGGCGCATGCGCCCGGGGTGCAGGCGGTGATCGTGTCCGCGTTCGCCGAGGAGGAGACGATCTTTTCGGCATTGCGGGCCGGCGCGGTCGGCTATCTGCTCAAGGACCGCGACGACATCGAGCTGAGCGTGGCGCTGCGCAGCCTGCAACGCGATGGTGCGCCGATCGACCCGATGATCGCGCGCCGCATCCTGGCGCTGCTGCCGCAGGCACCCGCGCCATCCCACTCGACGCCACCGGTACGGCTGTCCGAGCGCGAGCTGGGTATCCTCGATCTGGTCGCACAGGGCCATGGCAACCGCGAGATCGGGGAGCTGCTGGGCCTGTCGCGGCTGACCATCGAAAGCCATACCCGCAATATCTACCGCAAGCTGGCGGTCGGTTCGCGCACCGCCGCGGTGTTCGAGGCGCGCAGTCTCGGACTGCTGCCATGATCCGTTGCCTGGGATGGCTCACGATCGTGTTGCTGGTGCTGGCATGGGCGCCACCGGTCCATGGCCAGGCCGGCGGCGTCGCCCGCATCGCCGAGGCCGAAGCGGTGCGGGCGGGCTGGGATTCGGGGCAGCCGCCGGCGGAGGGCTGGGAACCGGTGGCGCTCGCCGACCAGTGGCAGACCCGCTGGCCGGCGCACGATGGCGTGGTCTGGTACCGGCTGCGCTGGCGGCAGACGGACGCCGCGCAACCCACCGGCCTGCTGCTCGACTACACCTGCATGGCGGCGGCGGTCTACCTCAACGGCAGCCTGATCGACCGCGATCCTTCGCTGGTCGAACCCCTGTCGCGCAGCTGGCACCTGCCGCGCTACTTCCTGCTGCAGTCGCCGCTGCTGCGCACGGGCGAGAACGAGCTGCTGGTGCGCGTATCGGGCCTGGCGGCGTACCAGCCATCGCTCGGCGTGGTGGACGTGGGCGATCCGCAGGTGCTGCAGGCGCGCTTCCGCAGCGAAGTGCGGGTCCGCCACGACCTGCAGCTGCTGGACAGTGCCATCGGTTTCGTCCTGGCGGCGGTGATGGGCCTGTTCTGGCTGCTGCGCCGCAAGGAAACGATGTACGGCTGGTACGCGTTGAGCGCGCTCTTCGGGCGCCTGTACGACACCAATTTCTTCGCCACCAGCCCATGGCCGTTCACCACCACTGATGGCTGGCAGGCCTTCATCGGCGGCTGCTATGCGATGGCCGCCGCGGCGCATGCCGTGTTCCTGCTGCGCTTCAGCGAGCGGCGCTGGCCGCGGTTCGAGCGCGTCGTGCTGGGCGTGGCGGCGTCGGTGATGGCGCTGGCTCTCTTCTGGCCCCAATGGATGGGGCCGAACCGCAATGTCTACCTGGTGCCGACCATCGCCTTCCTGTACCTGGTGTCCTTCGTGTTCATGGGCTATGCGCTGCGCAGCGGCCGCCGCGACTGCCAGGTGCTGGCGCTGTGCATCGTCATTCCCATCGCGGTATCGCTGCACGATCTTGGCGTGTACATGGGGTGGTACGGCGGCGTCAGCTACCTGGGTTCGATCACGTCGCCGCTGATCCTGCTGGGCATGGGCTTCGTGCTGGCCTACCGCTTCGCCCGGACAATGCAACGGGTGGAGGGCTTCAACGCCGAGCTCCGCCATGAGGTGCAGCAGGCGACCGCGCAGCTGGCGACGACCCTGCGCCAGCAGCACACGCTCGAGCTGGCGCACAGCCGCGCCGGCGAGCGCCTGCAGCTGGTGCGCGACCTGCACGACGGCTTTGGCGGCACCCTGGTGGGCGCCATCGCGCGGATGGAACAGGCACCGCAGGACATGCCGCGCCGGGAGATGGTGGCGTTGCTGCGCGAAATGCGCGACGACCTGCGGCTGGTGATCGACAGCACCGCGCACGAGCGCGCGGACCTGGCCGAACTGATCGTGCCGATGCGGCATCGCGCCAGCCACCTGCTCGACGCGGCCGGCATCGATGCCTACTGGCATCTGGACGACGCCCGCGGCATCGAGCTCGGCGCGAACCGCAGCCTGGACCTGTTGCGCCTGCTGCAGGAGGCGCTGACCAACGTGTTCAAGCACAGCCGTGCGCGGCGCGTGGACATCCATGTGCGCCGGCTCGACGGCCGCCTGCGGTTGCAGGTGGACGACGACGGCGTGGGGTTCCCGGCGACGGGCGTGGCGCCGACCCTGCGGGATGGCGGGGCCGGCCAGGCCAGCATGCGCCTGCGCGCACAGCGGCTGGGGGGCAAACTGCATGTCGGTCCGCGCGAAGACGCGCAGGGCACGCGGCTGGTGCTGGAGCTGCCGCTGGCCGGTGCGGTGGCGGCCGATGCGGCCGTACCTGATTTCGTGGATGTGGCGCCGGCCACGCTGGGCTAACGTCTTCCGCCATGCGCGGTTGCAGGCCGTGCAGCTAAGCCGCCGATGATCGACCCGCTCCGGGTATCCGCATGGATGCCATCGGCGGCGTTCGGTCCGGCCCGGGGATGGGCGAGCAGGGGGATGGGGATGCACCGACATGGGCGAGAATGCGTGGACACGGCAGCCGGCGACGAACCGGTAAGGCTGATGGGTACGTGCGCGGCCATGCCGGCGCCGCTGATCTACCGCAAGGGGTGGGCATTGCTGGGCTATCTGGCCGCCGAGCCGGAGCGCCGCCACTCGCGGCTGGCGCTGGCGATGCTGTTCTGGCCGCAGCTGGGCGAGGCACAGGCGATGACCAACCTGCGCCAGGTGCTCTGCAACCTCAACCGCTATTGCCATGGGCAGTTCGGTCCGCAGGTGCTCTGCATCCGGCGCGATGGCGTGGAACTGCGGCGCGCCGGGCAGGGGATCTTCGACATCGACCGGCTGGCGTGCGAGCCCGATGGCGCGCTCGCCGTGCTGGACGGGCAGTGCGTTTTCCTGGCGGGCATGGATGACGTGGCCGGCGTGGATTTCCGCTCCTGGCTGGAGAGCACCCGCCTTACTCTGGAGGCGGAGCTGGTCGGCGTCGCCGAGCGCTATTGCGATGAGCTGCTGGCCGCGGCGTGCTGGGAGAGCGCGCTGCGGATGGCGCACGCCCTGATGCGGCGCGATGCGTGGAACGAAGCGCATGCAAGGCGCGTGATGCGCGCCTACGTGGGCCATGGCATGCGCGCTGCGGCGATGGCGGTCTACGCCCGCGTGCAGCAGGCGTTGCACAGCGATCTCGGCGTCGAGACCCAGCTGGAGACGCGCAGGCTGCTGGCCTGGATCTGCGAGGAAGGAAAGAGGCCGCCGGCGGATGCGCGGATGCCGGCCCGGGATATGGCGCTCGGCGCCTGAGATACGTGGTCCACGGGCGGGGACGACCGCCTTCCGGCGCGCAGGTGCGATCGACGGCGGCAGCCGTCAATACAGGTCCATCGGGTCCACATCCAGCGACCAGCGCACGCGCCGCGCCTGCGGCAGCGCATGGACCTGCGGCATCAGCCTGTCGAGCAGGCCGTGCAGCGCGCGACGCTGCGTGGCCGACAGCAGCAGCTGGGTGCGCTGGAAGCCGGCGCGGCGCGGCATCGGCGCCGGCATCGGGCCGTAGCGCTCGATCGGGCTGTCGGCAGCGATCGCCTGCTTCGCCGCGGCCAGGAATTCATTGGCCTGCTCCACCTGCCTGGCTTCGGCGCGCAGCAGCGCCAGATGCGCGAACGGCGGGAAGCCGGCGGCCTCGCGCTGCGCCAGTTCGGCGTCGGCGAAGGCGTGATAGCCGCCATTGACCAGCGTGTGCAGCAGCGCGTTGTCCGGGTGGTGGGTCTGCAGCCAGACCTCGCCGGGACGGTCGGCGCGGCCGGCGCGGCCGGCGACCTGGATCAACTGCTGTGCCAGCTTCTCGCTGGCGCGGAAGTCGGCCGAGAACAGGCCTTCGTCGATGCCGACCACCACCACCAGGGTCAGCCGCGGCAGGTCGTGGCCCTTGGCCAGGATCTGCGTGCCGACCAGGATGCCGGGCTGCTCGCCTAGCGCGGCCAGGGTCTGTTCCAGCGCGTCGCGCCGCGCGGTGGTGCCGCGGTCGATACGCAGCACGGGGAAATCGGGAAACAGCTGCAGCAGCCTTTCCTCCAGCCGTTCGGTGCCGATGCCCTGCGGCTGCAGCGCCAGGCTGCCGCAATCCGGGCAGGCCAGCGGCACCGGCGCGCGCGCACCGCAGTGGTGGCACTGCAGGCGGCGCCCGGCGCCGTGCACGGTCATCGGCGTGGCGTGCAATGGCGTGCTGCAGCGCCGGCACGGCGCGGTCCAGCCGCAGTCGTGGCACAGCAGCACCGGCGCGTAGCCGCGGCGGTTCTTGAACACCAGCACCTGGTTGCCGGCGCGCAGGTGTTGTTCGATGCCCGCCAGCACTTCCGGCGACAGGCCGTCCTGCAGCGGTCGCTTGCGCACGTCGAACACCCGCACCGCCGGCGGCCGCGCGTCGCCGGCGCGCTGCTGCAGGCGCAGGTGGGTATAGCGGCCCGCGCGCGCGTTGTGCAGCGATTCCAGCGAAGGCGTGGCGCTGCCCAGCACCACCGGCACGTCCAGCGCCTTGCCGCGCACCAGGGCGAAATCGCGGGCGTGGTAGCGGATGCCGTCCTGCTGCTTGTAGCTGCCGTCGTGTTCCTCGTCGACGATCAGCAGCCCCGCTTCCGGCAGCGGCGTGAACACCGCCGAACGAGTGCCGACGATCACCCGCGCTTCGCCGCGCATCGCTGCCGCCCACACCCGTGCGCGCTCGTTGTCGTTCAGCCCGGAATGCAGCGCGTGCACCGCGATGCCCAGGCGGCTGCGGAAGCGGGTGAGCATCTGCGGGGTCAGGCCGATCTCCGGCACCAGCACCAGCGCCTGCCGGCCCTGCGCCAGGCAGTGGGCGATGGCCCGCAGATAGACCTCGGTCTTGCCGCTGCCGGTGACGCCGTCGAGCAGGAAGGGCTGGAAGCCGTCGGCAGCGGTGATCGCCTCGATCGCCGCCTGCTGCTGCGGGTTCGGCTCCGGCCCGGGAAGCGGATGGGCCGCCGGGATCGTCGCCGCCATCGCCACGCGCTGCGCGAAGCCGCGCTTGAGCAGGGCGCGGGCGGCCTCGCGCCAGCCGTCCATGCGCGCGGCCAGTACTTCCTCTGCCAATGTGCCGTTGTCCAGCAGTTCGGCCAGGCGCCGTGGGCGGGTGCCGTCGCGCAGCCGCCCATGGCCCTCGCGACCGGCCCCGGTCAGTTCCCAGCCCCAGCCATGGGTATCGGGCAGGGGCTCGCCACGCCGCAGCGGCGCCGGCAGCGCGGTGGCGACCACCTCGCCCAGCGGCGCATGGGTATAGCGTGCGAGCCAATGCAGCGAGGCATGCAGCTCGCCGCCCAGCAGCGGTGGGCCGTCCAGCCATTCGAGGGCTTCCCGCAGCGTTGCCGGGTCTTCTGCCGTACCGACCCCCTCGACCATGCCGACCAGTTCGCGGTTGCCGAATGGCACCCGGACCCGGCGCCCGGTATCGCCGGCACCCGGAGCGGGACTGCCGGGCGGAGGCAGGTAGTCGAAGGTCTGCGGCAACGGGACCGGCAGGGCGATGCGCAGGGTGGGGCAGGTGGGCATGGGCGGCAGTGTAGGTGCCGGCCGTCGGCCGGCACACCCCCGCAGGTCGCCGGGCCGGGTCCGGAAACCGGTCCGCCGTACGCTGCCCACTTGCGTGCGCTTGTTCCCGCCGGGAGCATAAACACCGCGTAAACGCAGGCCGCGCTTGGAGATTTGGGCTTATCCACACAACGTGTGGATAACTCTGTGCATCAGCACTGTGCTCCACGCGCCCAGGGCGGCGCTGGAAGCCTTTCCCTCAACTTGGTCAAAAAATAGCCACACGATCAAGTCTTTTAAAATCAATAACTTGTTCGTGAAACAAAAGCGAAATACGGTTGCGGACGGGAAATCGCGGGCGATTGCAGCCGGGCTATTGACGCTGTGCACAAGTTGCGGCATGGAGCGCCCGGAACGGCGTTAAAACGGCGTGTACGCCGACTGCCGGGCTATCTGCAGGGTGGGACGTGCTGGGTATCATTCCCGGCGATGAAGGAGTCCACCTGATGGCTGCACCCGCCTCTTCCACACCGGCCGCAGCCAGCGCCCTGTCCGCTTTCCTGAAAGGTGTCGAACGACGCGCGCTGGTCGTCGCCAGCCTGCAGAGCGGCGACGAGGACGCCGCCGGTCGCGCCGTGGCCGTGGCCATGCGCGCCTTCGCCGGCCCGGCCGCGGGCATGCCGATGGCCGACTGGCCCGCCCGTTTCTGGACCCTGCTGGGCGGCAACCCGCAATTGCGGGCGCCGTCCGCGAACGGGCACTGGCCGCCCGCGCTGGCCCATCTGCGGGACCTGGCTCCGGCCGAGCGGTTGGCGCTGCTGCTGCGTATCGGCGCTGGGCTGGACGAAGACACTGCCTCGGCGGTCCTCGGGGTGACGGCGGAGGCATACCGGCACGCGCTGGCCGGCGCTTGTCCGCTGGACGCGCAGGGCCGTCCGGATGCGCTGGCCTGGCGCGGACTGGCCGAGCAGGTGCAGGCGCAGGTGCGCGATCTCCCGGCCGGCCGCATGCAGCAGCTGGAACAGCTGCGCGTGGCGATGGCGGCCGATGCCACACCGGCCCGCAAGGCGCCGCCGGCGCCCCGGATCGAGGCCGACATCCGCGTTGTCCGCCCACCGCGCCGTACCGGCCCGCGCTGGCGCTGGCGGACCTGGCTGCTGCTGTGCCTGCCCCTGCTGCTGCTCGCGGTGGTCGCGGTCTGGTGGTGGCGGGAACACGGGTTGACGCTGCCCGGCACGGCCATGCCGGCGGCCGAGGGCGCGGTGTCGGACAACGGCCCGGTACAGGTGGAAGCCTTGCCGGGCGACGATCTTCCTGCCGCGTCACCCGCCGGCGACAACCGCGCCGCGGACGATGCCGCAATGCTGGCCGATCCGGAGCTGGCATTGGCGCAGGACGCGGATTTCCACGCCTGGTATGCCGCCGGCGGCCCGGTGCCGGTGGACGAATCGCAGGCGCAACCCGGTCGCACCGAACCGGCCGGTACCGCACTGGAGACGGTCGATGCGGAGGATTGAGCGCCTGTTGCCGGTGTTGCTGGCACTGCTGCCCGTCGCGCCGTCGCTGGCGACGCCGGCCGCCGTGCCGCTGCCGCTGGACGTGCATGCGGCCAGCGCCGGGCCGGATATCGACCCGCGATCGCACTGGCCGGCACTGGCACCGGCCCGGCAGCGCGAACTGCGCGCGCGCTATGCGGCGTGGCGCGCGCTGCCCGAATCCGAGCGCCAGCGCGTGCGCCGGGCCGCGGCCGACATGGCGGCATTGCCGGCGGGCGAGCGCGAGGCGCTGCGCGACCGTTTCCTCGGGCTGGATCGCCTGCATCGCGACGGCTGGCGGCTGGGCCCGCAACTGGGCGCGCAGTACCCGAAGCTGCAGCCATTGCTGGGCTATCTGCCGGAACACCAGCGTGAGCCGATGCTGGTGCTGCTGCGCCAGCTCGACGCCGCGCAGTTGGCGCAACTGGGCGTGCTGTCGCAGCGCACGCCGCCGCAGGAACGCGAGGCGCTGCGCGATCAGCTGCTGGCCGTGCCAGCGGCGGAGCGCGCCGACTGGCTGCGGCAGAAGACCGAAACCCGGTAGCACGCCGCTTGTCCGGGCAGCGCGCGGTTGCGCCGGTCGGCGCAATACCCCGTGCGGCCGGGAAGCCTTTCACGCATCTTCATCCGCTGCCTTTACAATGCGCGACTCCCGCGACCCGGCAACAGCGCGTCCCGCGCCGGCCGCAGTCCGCGTTCTTCCCCGTATGTCCACCCTCTCCGCCACGCCGCGCTTCCGCCAGGAAGTGCGCGCCACCGGGTTGCTCGCCCTGCCCCTGGTCCTGGGCCATGTCTCGACCGGCCTGATCGCTTTCGTCGACAACACCATCGCCGGTCACCACGGTACCGATACCTTCGCCGCGGTCAGCATCGGCACCGCCCTGCTGTGGCTGCCGATGCTGGTGCCGATCGGCACTCTGATCTCGCTCACCGCTTCGGTGTCGCAGCTGCATGGCGCCGGCCGCGAACGCGACATCGGCCCGCTGTTCCGCCAGGCGCTGTGGCTGGGCGTGGGCCTGAGCGTGCTGATGTTCGCCTTCCTCAGCGTGGTGCCGGCATTCCTGCCGGCCTTCGGCATCGCGCCCGACATCGTGCCCGGGGCCACGAGCTTCCTGCACGCGATCCGCTGGGGCGTGCCGGCGCTGACGCTTTACTTCTGCATGCGCTACCTCAGCGAGGGCATGCACTGGACGCTGCCGACCATGCTGCTCGGCTTCGGCGGACTGCTGGTGCTGGGGCCGCTGGGCTATGCGCTGTGCAATGGCAGGTTCGGCTTCCCCGAACTGGGTGCCGAAGGCCTGGGCATCGCTTCGTCGGTGACGATGTGGCTGCAGGCGCTGTGCTTCGCAGGCTACCTGTGGAAGACCCGGCGCTTCGCCCACCTGCAGCTGTTCGGGCATTTCGAACCGCCGCGCTGGCGCGCGATCTGGGACCTGCTGCGTACCGGCCTGCCGATCGGCATCACCGTGCTGATGGAAGGCGGCCTGTTCATCATCACCGCGCTGCTGATCGGCCGCATCGGCGCGGTCGAGGCCAGCGCGCACCAGATCGCCATCAATGTCGCCCAGCTGTGCTTCATGATCCCGATGGGCGTGGCCGAGGCCACTACCGTGCGCGTCGGCCATGCGGTGGGCAGCAACGATCCACTCGGCGTGCGCCGCGCCACCTGGGCCGGCTATGCCATCGTGCTGGTCACGCAGATGCTGTCGATCACGGTGCTGCTGCTGGGCCACGATGCGGTGGTGCGGCTGTATACCGACGACCTGGCCGTGGCCGCGCTGGCTTCGACCCTGTTGCTGTATGCGGCCACTTTCCAGTTCCCCGACGGTGTCCAGGTGCTTTCGGCCGGCGCGTTGCGCGGGCTCAAGGACACGCGCGTGCCGATGTTCATCGCCATGTTCGCGTACTGGGGCGTGGGCATGCCGCTCGGCGCCGGGCTCGGCCTCGGCCTGGGCTGGGGACCGCAGGGCATGTGGGTCGGCCTGATCATGGGCCTGACCGCCGCCGCCGTACTGATGGGCTGGCGCCTGCGGGTCAGCAGCCGGCGCCTGCTCCACCCTGCGGCACCCTGACTTGAAGCCCATGCCGGCCTTGCCGGTTATGGGTATCCTGCGTTGCAACAAGCCCCTTCCGGAGCGTCCATGAACCCCCCACCGCTGCCCCGCCGCAACCCCATCGCCAGCTTCTTCGTCGGGCTGTGGGACGTGATGAACTTCACCCGGCGGCTGATCCTCAACCTGCTGTTCTTCGGCCTGCTGTTCCTGGTGCTGATCGTGCTCATGGTGGCGATGGGCAAGGGCGCCTCGTCGGCCAAGGTGCTGCAGGACCGCACCACCCTGGTGATCGCGCCGGAAGGCCGGCTGGTCGAGCAGTACAGCACCGATCCGGTCAGCCGCGCGCTGGCCAAGGTGGTCGGCGACAACAACGCCGAGGAAATCCAGCTGCGCGACCTGATCCGCGCGATCGAGGCCGCGCGCGACGACAAGAAGATCGAACGCGTCGTCCTGGAACTGGACAAACTGCAGCCGTCGGGCTTCGCCTCGATGCGCGAAGTGGCCGTGGCGCTGCAGGACCTGCGCGCGGCCAAGAAACAGGTCGTGGCTTTCAGCGAGAACATGAGCCAGTCGCAGTACCTGCTGGCCGCACAGGCTGACGAGGTCTACCTCGATCCGATGGGCAGCCTGATGCTCGAAGGCCTTGGCCGCTACCGCCAGTATTTCCGCAGCGGCCTGCAGGACAAGCTGGGCGTGGACGTGCACCTGTTCAAGGTCGGCGAATACAAGTCCGCCGCCGAGCCCTACGTGCTCGACGCCGCTTCGCCGCAGGCCAAGGAAGCCGACCTGTTCTGGATGAACGACGTGTGGCAGCGCTACCTGGGCGACATCGCCACGGCGCGCAGGCTCGACGCCGCGCAGCTGGCCGCCGGCATCGACACCTTGCCCGAGGGCATCGCCGCCGCCGGTGGTGACCTGGCGCGCTTTGCCCTGCAGCAGAAGCTGGTGGACGGGCTCAAGACCCGCGAGGAAGTGGAAGCGCTGCTCACCGACCGCGGCGTGGCCGACAGCGATGCCGATGGCGGCTTCCGCCAGATCGCGCTGGGCGACTACCTGACCCAGATCGACGCGCACCGTTCGCCGATCGACAACCGCCCGCAGGTGGCGGTGGTGGTGGCCGAAGGCGAGATCGCCGGCGGCGACCTGCCGGCCGGCCGCGTCGGCGGCGTCTCCACCTCGGCGCTGCTGCGTGCCGCGCGCGACGATGACGACGTCAAGGCCGTGGTGCTGCGCGTGGATTCGCCGGGCGGCGAAGTGTTCGCCTCCGAGCAGATCCGCCGCGAAGTGGACGCGCTCAAGGCCGCCGGCAAGCCGGTGGTGGTGTCGATGGGCGACATGGCCGCCTCTGGCGGTTACTGGATCAGCATGAACGCCGACCGCATCTATGCCGACGAATCGACCATCACCGGCTCGATCGGCATCTTCGGCATGATCCCCAACTTCGCGCGCAGCCTGGACAAGATCGGCGTGCATACCGACGGCGTGGGGACCACCCGCTTCGCCGGCGCGTTTGACGTCACCCGGCCGATGGACCCGGCGGTGGGCCGGGTGATCCAGTCGGTCATCGACAAGGGCTACGCCGACTTCACCGGCAAGGTGGCGCAGGCGCGCGACCGCAACGTGGAAGCCATCGACGAAGTGGCGCGCGGCCGCGTGTGGAGCGGTGCGCAGGCGAAGGAGCGCGGGCTGGTGGACGAATTCGGCGGCCTGAAGGCCGCGGTGGCCGACGCCGCCACGCGCGCCAAGCTCGGCGGACCGGACAAGTTCCGCGTGAACTACATCGAGAAGGCGGCCACGCCGTTCGCGCAGTTCATGACCGGCTTCGCCGGCAGCCGCGCCGGCGCCTGGATGCTGTCCGATTCCGGCCTGGCGCGGATGATGCTGGCGCGCGCGATGCCGGAAATGGACACGCAGCTGCGCTTCGTCGAGGACGCGGTGAAGGACCGCAACAGCGCGCCGGTGAAGGCGCTGGCCTACTGCTTCTGCGGCCTGTGACGCCAGCTTCAGCGTGACGCCGACAACGCCGCCTTCGGGCGGCGTTGTCGTTCAGGTGCCTCCTGCGTTGCGGAAGCGCACCTGCGCGCGACGGTCCCGTGCGGGAGCGCCGCAACGGCGATCGCGGGTGGGCCTGTCCCCGCAGGAGCAATGTGGCGCGCTACCGGGCCGGCACGCTGTCCGCCGCCTGCAGCGCCTTCTGCTCGGCCTTGGCCGCATCTTCCGTCGCGGCCGCAGCGGTCCTGGCCTTTTCCAGCGGCTCGCGCAGCGCCGCGGCCTGCGGATCGGGCCGGCGTTCGGTATCCGGCGGTTGCGGATTGCCGCAACCGGAAAGCAGGACCAGGGTCAACGGCAACAGGCAATGACGCTTGTCCATCGGTAGGCTCCTGTGGAAGCTGGCGCCATCCTGACACAACCCTGTCGATGAAGCCTGACCGGCGCGGTGCTCGGCGGTATCCTTTGCCGCATGAACACGAACCGCTGGCGGCTGGACGGACAGACCGCGCTGATCACTGGCGCCAGCGCCGGCATCGGCCTGGCGATCGCGCGCGAACTGCTTGGTTTCGGCGCCGATCTGTTGATGGTGGCGCGCGACGCCGATGCGCTGGAGCGGGTGCGCGACGACCTGGCCGACGAATTCCCCGCCCGCGCGATCCACGGTCTGTCCGCCGACGTCGCCGACGACGAGGACCGCCAGGCGATCCTGGACTGGGTCGAGGACCACGGCGGCCTGAACCTGCTGGTCAACAATGCCGGCGGCAACATCACCAGGCCGGCCAACGACTACAGCGAAGACGAATGGCGCGGCATCTTCGAGACCAACCTGTTTTCCGCGTTCGAACTGTCGCGCCATGCCTACCCGCTGCTCACGCGCCACGCCTCGTCGGCCATCGTCAACGTCGGCAGCGTCTCCGGCATCACCCACGTGCGCAGCGGCGTGGTCTACGGCATGACCAAGGCGGCGCTGCAGCAGATGACCCGTAATCTCGCCTGCGAATGGGCCGAGGACGGCATCCGCGTGAACTCGGTGGCGCCGTGGTACATCCGCACCCGCCGCACCTCCGGGCCGCTGTCGGACCCGGACTACTACGACGAGGTGATCGCGCGCACCCCGATGCGCCGTATCGGCGAGCCGGAGGAAGTCGCCGCCGCGGTCGGCTTCCTGTGCCTGCCGGCATCGAGCTATGTCACCGGCGAGTGCATCGCGGTGGACGGCGGTTTCCTGCGCTACGGGTTCTGAGGCGACGTTCCGCGACCGGCAGGGCCGGCGACCGGAAAGCCGTTCGCCTCAATAGCCGCCGCAATCCCGTTCCAGCCGCGCCTCGATGCCGCGCTGTTCGCGGGTGAGCGCCTGGCGCTCGCTCTGCAGGGCGCTGTTGTAGCGGCGTACCAGTTCCCAGCGGCGGTCGCGCAGGCGCGCGCAGACTTCCTGCTGCGGCAGCGGGTGGCACGCATCGCGGACCCAGGTGCCGGTGGCGACCGCAAGTGTGCCGGGATGGGGGCGCGGATGGTCGTGGCCAGGCCGCCCGCTCTGGATGGCGATCCCACCGGAACCGTGCGTGACGCTGCCCGAAACACCGCCATCCGCCTGCCTGGGCGGGTAGCGGCCGCCGACCCACAGCGGCACCCAGCGCGGGTTGCCCACGCCGTCGTCGCTGGCATAGCGCTCGCCGTCCGGGGAGATGCACTCGTACAGGGGTTGCGGCGGCTGCACGGTGACGATGCGGATCTCGCGTTCGTTGATCGTGGCGCGCGGCGTGGCGGGTAGCGGGGTTGCCGGTTGCGGCGGTGGATCCTGCGGGCGCTGCATGTCCAGCACCTGTTGGCGGTGGCTGTCGTCGCAGGGCGTGGATTGCAGCGCCACCGCGCCATTGCTGGCGACGCAGCGGTAGACGCGCACGTTGTTGGCGGGAGGCGGCTCGGCAGTCGGCACTGCCGCGGGCGGCAGGAACAGGGAGCCGAGCAGGAGCAGGCGGACGTGCATGGCGCCATGTTGCCACGGAGACCCGGGTGGGGGAGATGCCCCGGCCGCTCCTGCGGGCAGGAGCGGTCAGTCGCGGAGGGTTTGTCCGGTGGCGGCGACGCGGATGCGGGTGGGCTGCGCCAGGCCGCCGGTGGCGCCGTCGAGCAGGCCATCCAGCTGTGCGAGCAGGACCGGGTCGAGCTGGCCACGCTCGCGTGCCGGGGGCTGGCCGGCGAGGTTGGCGCTGGTCGAGACCAGTGGACCGCCCCACGCTTCGCACAGGGCGCGTACCAGCGGATGGGCGCTGACCCGCACCGCGATGCCGGTGTGCTCGCCGGTGATCCAGCGCGGGGCGAGCGGGCCGGCCGGGACGATCCAGGTATTGGCGCCGGGCCAGCTGTCCAGCACGGCCTGGCGGCGATCTTCCGCCAGCGCATCGAGCCGCACCCAGCCCTCCAGCTGCGCCGCGGCGGCGGCGACCAGGATCATGCCCTTCTCGACCGGGCGTTGCTTGAGCGCCAGCAGCTTCATCACGGCCGTTTCATTGGCCGGGTCGCAGCCCAGGCCCCAGACCGCTTCGGTCGGGTAGGCGACGACATTTCCGGCGCGCAGCGCGGGGACGGCGTTCTGCAGATCGAGTTCAAGCATCGGGGCACCGTTCGTTCCCGCGACGACAGGTGCGGGCATGGAGGAGACCAGACGCATCAGGCCGCCCGATGGCGGCCTGATGCGGGGATGACGATTATCCCCCTGCCGGATCGGCAGCGGGTGATGGCGGTCAGAACGGAGGCGCGTCGTCGGCCACCGACTTCTTCACGACCTTCTTGGCGACGGTTTTCCTGGCGGCTTTCTTCGTTGCGGCTTTCTTGGCCGGTGCCTTCTTGGCGGCCGTCTTCTTCGCCGCAGCTTCCTTCTTCACCGCTGCCTTCTTCACCGTCGTCTTCTTGGCCGCGGCCTTCTTCGCGCCGAAACCCTTGCGCGCCGGCTTGCCGGTCTCGGCCATCAGCTGCTGCACTTCGGCCAGGGTCAACGAGGCCGGTTCGCGGTCCTTCGGAATCTTGCCGTTGAGGGTGCCATCGCTGATGTACGGGCCGAAGCGGCCGTTCAGCACCTGGATGTCCGAGCCCTCGAACTCCTTGATGATGCGGTTGCGCGCGATCTCTTCCTTCTCCTCGACCAGGAAGATGGCGCGGGCCAGGTCGATCTTGTACGGATCGTCCTCTTTCTTCAGCGAGGCATAGGTGCTGCCGCGCTTGGCGAACGGGCCGAAGCGGCCGATGCCCACGCTCACTTCCTCGCCGTTGGCATCG
This sequence comes from Stenotrophomonas sp. 05N423, assembly GCF_056397145.1. NCBI lineage: Bacteria > Pseudomonadati > Pseudomonadota > Gammaproteobacteria > Lysobacterales > Lysobacteraceae > Stenotrophomonas > Stenotrophomonas sp. 05N423. Next base: position 135,737 of record NZ_JBFTMV010000005.1, on the reverse strand, counting down.
GCGCCGAGCTTGCGCGGCATGTCGAACAGCTTCAATGCGTCGTCCAGCGAGATCGAATAGATGCTCTGGCCGGGCTGCAGCGAGGCGAACTTGGGCTTCTCTTCGTCCTCGACGGTGCCGATCTGCACCATCGGGCCGAAGCGGCCGATGCGCGCGCTCACTTCCTTGCCGCTCACCGGGTCGGTGCCGAGCACGCGCGCACTGCCGGCGTCGGTGCGGTCCAGTGATTCGCTCTTGTCGCTGACCAGCTCCTTGAACGGGCCCCAGAAGCGCTCCATCAGCGGCACCCACTCCTCCTCGCCGCGCGACACCGCGTCCAGCTCGTCCTCGAGCTTGGCGGTGAAGTCGTAGTCGACGTAGCGGGTGAAGTGGCTGGACAGGAACTTGCTCACCGCACGACCCACGTCGGTGGGCTTGAAGCTGCGGCCTTCCATCTCGGTGTACTTGCGGAACAGCAGGGTCTGGATGATCGAGGCGTAGGTCGAGGGACGGCCGATGCCGTATTCCTCCAGCGCCTTGACCAACGCTGCTTCGGTAAAGCGCGGCGGCGGCTGGGTGAAGTGCTGGTCGGCGGCGATGCGTTCCAGCGGCACGTTGTCGCCGGGCTTCATCGCCGGCAGCTTGCGGCCTTCGTCCTCGTCCTCGGCGTTCTTGCTGTCCTTGCCTTCCTCGTAGACGGCGAGGAAGCCGGGCACGACCACCGTGGTACCGCTGGCGCGGAACACATGCTCGCTGCCGGCGGAAAGATCGACGCTGACGGTATTGAGCGTGGCCGGGATCATCTGGCAGGCCACCGCGCGCTTCCAGATCAGCTCGTAAAGCTTGCGCTCGTCGTCGGTCAGGAACTGCGCCACCTGCGCCGGCGTGCGCAGCGCCGAGGTCGGGCGCACCGCTTCGTGCGCTTCCTGCGCGTTCTTGCTCTTGGTGGTGTAGGTGTTGGGCTTGTCCGGCAGCGAGGCGGTGCCGTAGTCGCGGGCGATCACGTCGCGGATCTCGACCAGCGCATCCTGCGACAGGTTCACCGAGTCGGTACGCATGTAGGAGATCAGGCCGACCGTGCCTTCCTCGCCGATCGCCACGCCTTCGTACAGTTTCTGCGCCACCTGCATGGTCTTGCGCGTGGTGAAGCCGAGCTTGCGCGAGGCCTCCTGCTGCAGGGTGGAGGTGGTGAACGGCGGCGCCGGGCGGCGCTTGCGCTCCTTGCTGGCGACGTCGGTGACGTGCAGGCGGCCCTGTGCGGCCTGCTGGATGCGCAGGCGCGCGGCCTCGGCGGTGTCGCCGTCGGTGATGGTGAACTGCTCGAACTTCTGCCCGTCCAGCTTGATGAGCTTGGCCGAGAAATGCTGGGTCGGATGCGCGCAGTCGGCCTCGATCGACCAGTATTCGCGCGCCTTGAACGCCTCGATCTCTTCCTCGCGCTCGACGATCATGCGCAGCGCCGGGCTCTGCACGCGACCGGCGGAAAGGCCGCGCTGCACCTTGCGCCACAGTACCGGGGAGAGGTTGAAGCCGACCAGGTAGTCGAGCGCCCGGCGCGCCTGCTGGGCATCGACCAGGTCGTCGGCGATGGCGCGCGGCTGGTTCATCGCCTCCTTGATCGCGCGCGGGGTGATCTCGGTGAAGACCACGCGCTGCATCGGCTTGTCCTTCAGCAGCCCGCGCTCCTTCAGGATTTCCGCGATGTGCCAGCTGATCGCCTCGCCCTCGCGGTCCGGGTCGGTCGCCAGGAAGATGTCGTCGGCGCTCTTGGCGGCCTTGGCGATGGCCTCCACGTGCTTCTCGTTCTTCTCGATCAGGTCGTAGCGCATGGCGAAGCCATGGTCCGGATCGACCGCGCCTTCCTTCGGCACCAGGTCGCGCACATGCCCATACGAGGCCAGGACGGTGAAGTCCTTGCCGAGGTATTTGTTGATCGTCTTGGCCTTGGCGGGCGATTCGACGATGAGCAGGTGCTTGGGCATGTCAGTGGATTCTTGCGGGGGAGGGCTGGGCCCGGTGGGGGCGCTAGGGTGGCGCAAACGCGTCCGTTAGTGAAGCCGCGGCGGCCGATCCGGATATGCCGACGCCCGGGGCAGGGCCCGGGCGTTCAGCTTTCTTTCCCAGAGAAATCACGGAGAGGCCGCCGTTGTCAAGCGGCGGCGTGTGACTCAGCTGAACTTTGAGGCGGCGATGCCGATCACCGCGAGCAGCGCGACGGTACCCACCAGGACCAGTACGCCAAACAGCGACAGGATCACGATGGTCACCGTGCCCAGGCCGCGCTGCTGCCATTCCGGGTGGTCGGTGAACGCCCATTTGTCCACCACAAGGGTGTCGCAGATCATGTCGTGCAGGCTCTGCTTGCGCTCGGTGAAAGCGGCCATCAGGTAGCCGATGCACAGGATCAGGCCGCTGAGCATCGCGGCGAAATAGCGGCCGATGCCGCGCGCGATGGTGATCCGCTCGCCGTTGCTGCGCACCACCTTGATGCCTACCGCCATCTTGCCCAGGGTGGCCTTGCCGGACGAGGCGTGGAAACCGGCGTAGTAGGCGGCGGACAGGCCGATGGAGATGAGGTTGGTCAGCAGCTGGATCGCGATGAAGCCCGCGCCCATGGCGTCGCTGCCGCCGCCCAGGCCGGCCATGCCGATGCCCAGCACCATGCCGATGACCATGGCGATCACGCCGCCGACCATGCCGACGATCAGGCTGTCGATGAAATAGGCCGCCACGCGCTTCCAGAAGCCGGCGTAGACGATCTCGCCGCCGTTGACCACCGCATCGCCCACCATGGTGCTGCCAGGCGCGGCATAGGGCGACTGGGCAATGGCCGCACTGGCCTTCGCGACGGCGCTGCCGTCCTCGATGGCCTGGTAGTCCGCGCGCAGGTCGATGCCGTTGCCGGCGTCCGCCTGCACCAGCAGCTGCAGTTCCTCGGCCATCGCCGAGAGCGGCTGCCATTGTGGCATGCCCTCGCGCCAGACCAGCGTGGACAGATCCAGCTCGTTCCTGCGGAACTTGTCGCGGAGGGTGTCGGCCTCGACCGGCCCATGCCGCTCGCGCTGGGCATCGGCGTAATACCACTGACTCATCAATATTCCCCGTAAGGTTCTGTTCGTCCCGGCTCAGCCGCGGCAGCTGGCTGGCAGATGTTTGTCCGCCACGTCGGAGCTGCATGTCCAGGTGGCGGTCTGCGTATCGTAGTCGAGCCAGAGGTGCTTGCCGTCAAGCATCCGTTTGCCGGGCGCCCGGAAACGCGCCTCCAGGCCGCAGTGGCCGTTCTCGAAACGGCCGACGCGCACGCTCGCGACATCGCCGGCGGCATAGCCTTCGGGGCTGTCGAAACCGTCGTCGCCATTGACCGGGCAGTGCCCGTTGGCGGTGACGGAATGGGCGACTTCGCGGGTCAGCGGTTGCAACTGTCCCCATGCGATGGCCATTTTCGAGCGCAGCAGGTAATCGTTGTAGGCCGGGACCGCGATCGCGGCGAGAATGCCGACGATCGCCAGCAGCGCGATGCCCGCCACCGCGGCGACGATGCTGATCACGGCGCAGCCGGATAGTCCAGAGCGGGGCGGCGGTGCCGGCGCGACGGCATGCACGTGCTGCACCGGTGGCGGCAACGGCGGGGCGGATGGTTCCGGTGGGATGCCTGCCGGTATGTCCAGGCCGAGTTCGGCGGCGAAGTCGCGCAGCGGCCGCCAGTCAGCGGCGCCTTCGCGCCAGACCAGGGTGTCGCCTGCGATGCGGCCGGAGCGGAACAGTTCGGCGATGTTCGCGGCGGGCAGCGGACCGCGGCGTTCGCGGTTGCCTTCGGCATAGAACCACTGGCTCACGGGGAATTCCTTGCGGCTATCCATATGGGAGCGCACCTGCGGCGCGACGGACTTTCCTTCTCCCGCAGGGAGAAGATGTCCTGCAGCGGTGGATGGCGGTACGGGGAGAAGCTTCGTGCAGCATGTCGTTCAAGCAGCTGCGTCCCGGTTGTCTTGCGCCCGGGTGCGTGGTGTCGCGTTCATCCCCAGGACTGCTGGTAAAGCCTTGCGGTGTGGCCTCACCCTTGCCTTGCCCCAATCGTTTCGTCGGGGCAAGGCGCCACTGCTCTTCGTCAGTGCAGCGGCTCGGGTTCGTCGACGAACATCTGCGTTTCCATCCAGGCATAGGCCGCCTCCGCGCCCGGCTGGTTGAACAGCACCATCAGCACCACCCACTTGAGGTCGTCCAGGTCCAGCTCGTCCTGGTCCAGCGCCATCGCCCGATCCAGCACCAGTTCACGCTGGTCGGCGTCGAGGATGCCGTGTTGTTCCAGGAACAGCAGGAAGCCGCGGCTCTCCACATCCAGCTTGTCCAGTTCCGGGCCATGGAAGATGCGCACCGGCCCATCCACGCGCGCCTGGCCCACGGCCGGCCGCTGCTCGGCCAGCGCATCGAGCCAGTCGAAGGCCTTGTTGATCTCGGTGGGGCTGAAACCGGCCTGGATCAGGCCGTTCTGCAGGGAGTCGCGGTCTCTTATGAGATCGGCGTCCTCGCTGAAATAGTGTTCGAACAGATACAGCAGGACGTCCAGAATGCTCTCTTTCATTGCCCTCGGCCTGCGCCATGCGGCGCTGTGGAGGTGAAGGAACCTCAGGTGCGGGTGTAGCAGCCGTATGCGGACGACACCTTCCCTTCCAGTTCCATGACCAGCAGCATGGATGACAGCCTGCTGGCCGTCAATCCGGTACATCTGATCAGCGAATCCATACCGGTGGGGTCGTGGCCCAGCGCATTCCACAAGCGCTGGTAGTCCGGGTCCGGTGGGGTGGGTGCCGGGCAGGGGCTGCCCGGCGCATCCGGAATGGGGGCCAGCAACCGGTTTTGCAAGGCGCCTGCCAGTTCGCCGGCCAGATTGGCCACGCCTTCAAGAATGTCGGCGGGCTGTGTCACCAGTATTGCACCGTCGCGTATCAGGCGATGACAGCCGCGCGCCATGGGGTTGCGGATCGATCCGGGCACCGCGAACACCTCGCGTCCGGCCTCTGCCGCCAGCCGGGCGGTGATCAACGCGCCGGAGCGTTCAGCCGCCTCGATCACCACCGTGCCCAGGCAGAGTGCGGCCAGCAGCCGGTTGCGGGCGGGAAACTGGCCGATGCGCGGGGGCGTGCCGGGTGGGTACTCGCTGACCACCGCGCCAGTGGCGGCGATCTGTTCCTGGAGGAGGGCGTGCCGGCGCGGATAGGTCAGGTCGGGACCGGTGCCGATCACCGCGAACGTGCTGCTGCCTCCGTCAAGCGCGCCGCGATGGGCGGCCGCATCGATGCCCGCCGCCAGGCCGCTGCCGATGCCCAGGCCGCTTGCCGACAGGGCGCGGGCGAAATCGTAGGCATTGTCGCGTCCGGCCGCACTGGGATTGCGGCTGCCGACGATGGAGATGGCTGGGCGCCACAGCTGCGCGGGGTCGCCGTCGACGAATACAGCCAACGGTGGATTCGGGCAACTGCGCAGCAGGGGCGGATAGTCGGCATCGCGCCAGCCGAACAGGTGATGGCGTGGGTGGTCCAGCCAGCGGCAGGCCTGCTCCATGCGCTCGGGCGACGGGGCGGCAAGGGCCTCCACCTGATGTGGGCCGAGGCCGGCGGCTCGCCATGCGGAGGGGCTGGCCGCCAGTGCGCCGCGGGCGTTGCCGAGGTGCTCGAGCAGGTCGCGCAGTGGACGGATCGGGCCGCCGGCCAGGATCAGTGCCAGCAGGGCTTCGGCTTCTTGTCCACGGTCGCCGGTGAGGTCTGGAAGGGCTGGCATGCGCGCATGCTGATCCGGAAACAACGACGGCGCCCTAGGGCGCCGTCGTGCTGCTGCGTAGGATTGCGCCGCGGCGCTTACTGGGCGTCCGGATGCTTGAGCTCGTAACCGACGCGGGCCGGCTTGCTGCCTTCCATCACCAGCGCATAGCTGACCTTGTCGAAGGTGCGGAACACCATCGCATGGGCGGCGTATTCGGCCGGCAGCGATACGCGGCCGGCGCCGGGCTTCAGCGCATCGTCCGCACGCGAGGTCGCCATGCCGGTCACGCGGTCGATGACGTGGCGACCACTGCGCCAGACCGAGAACACGGTGCCGTTGTCGATGCCGTCGCGGGCGCCGCCGGAGATGGCGATGACGTCGCGCGGGCCGCCCGAAGTGAAGGTATCGGTCACGGCCAGCACCCGCAGGTGGCCTTCGGCGATCGCTGCGGCTGGCGCATGCGGTACGAACTGCAGGTCGTAGGGGTTGGCCTGTACCGGCATCAGGCGGTCGCCGGCGCGGACTTCGCGGCCACTGTCCTGCAGCAGCAGGGTCGAGGCTTCGCGCTCGCCGCTGCCGACGTGGCTTACCGTGCCTACCGCGACCTGGGCCAGTTCGTAGCCCAGCAGTTCGTGGCGGTCGCTGCTGGCGACGTAGCTCTTCCACAGGTCGCCGGTGAACGGCGCGGTGCTGCCGCGCTCGTTCAGGTCGTCGCTGGGCTTGGGCTGGCCATAGCGGACCGTGGGCCTCAGCACGGCGTAGCGTTGGCCGGGCTGGGCATTCTGCAGGCCGAGGATGTAGGCCTGCTGCCCAGCACTGCCGCGCATGCGGTTGTCTTCCAGGCCGACGACATAGGGCAGCTCCTTGAAGCTGTCCATGACGGTCAGGTTCTTCAGGAACGGTTCAACCTCGGCCAGCGGGATCGCATTGATCGGCGCTTCGTCGCGCTTGCCTGGCTGGATCGTGCCCTGTGGCGTCACCCGGTCCAGGTAGGCCAGGCTCAGGACATCACCCGGATAGATCAGGTGCGGATTCTTGACCTGCGGGTTGGCCTGCCAGATTTCCGGCCAAAGCCACGGTTTCTTCAGGAAACGGGCGGCGATATCCCAGAGCGTGTCGCCCTTGCGCACCACATAGGTGTCGGGATGGGTGGCGCCCGTCTCTACCGCCACGGCATAGGTCGTCACGGTCAGCAACGCGACGGCGGCGACCGTACGTATTTGTTTCAGCATGGCTGCGATCTGCCTGATTCCCCAACAGGTCCGCGCACTATAGTGCAGAACACGGGGCGCCGGGCAAGCGCAGGCGCTAGAATTGGGACGTCCTGCCGAATTGTGCGGCATCTCCCATCCGGTGCACCCCATGGCCCTCCTGCCCATTCTCGAATTCCCCGACCCGCGGCTGCGCACCAAGGCAGCCCTCGTCGATGCCGCCGAAGTGACCACTCCGGCCTTCCAGCAACTGCTCGACGACATGTTCCAGACCATGTACGACGCCCCCGGCATCGGCCTGGCCGCCAGCCAGGTGGACGTGCACAAGCGCTTCATGGTCATCGACGTCAGCGAGGTGCACGATGCACCGCAGGTGTTCATCAACCCGCAGATCGCCAGCGCCAGCGAAAGCGGCCGCATCTATCAGGAAGGCTGCCTGTCGGTGCCGGGCATCTATGCCGACGTGACCCGCGCCGACAGCATCGTCGTGCGCTTCCTCGACCGCGAGGGCCGTGAGCAGGAACTGGCTACCGACGGCCTGCTGGCCACCTGCATCCAGCACGAGATGGACCACCTGGACGGCAAGCTGTTCATCGATTATCTCTCGCCGCTCAAGCGCGAGATGGTGCGCAAGAAGCTGGCCAAGCAGCGCAAGCACGTCGCCTGAGCCGGGGCCGCCCGGCCTGGCCGGGATGGCCCCCAGCGCATCGCACGGCGCCGACTCGGGCGCCGTCGTTCTTTCCGGGAGTTGGATTGCCATGAGAATCGTTTTCGCCGGTACGCCGGAATTCGCCGTCGCCTCGCTTGGCGCGGCCGCACGCCACCACGAGGTGGTCGCGGTCTACACCCAGCCGGACCGCCCGGCCGGCCGTGGCCGCGGCCTGATGCCGCCCCCGGTCAAGCTCGACGCCATCGCCCGCGGCATTCCGGTGTTCCAGCCCGAGAGCCTGAAGACCCCCGAAGCCCAGCAGCAGCTGCGCGACCTGCAGCCGGACCTGATGATCGTGGTCGCTTATGGGCTGATCCTGCCGAAGGCGGTGCTCGCCATTCCCACCCACGGCTGCTGGAACGTGCATGCCTCGCTGTTGCCGCGCTGGCGCGGCGCGGCCCCGATCCAGCGGGCGATCGAGGCTGGCGACGGTGAAACCGGCGTCTGCCTGATGCAGATGGAGGCGGGCCTGGATACCGGGCCGGTGCTGCTGCACCAGAGCACCCCGATCAGCGACATCGATACCGGCGGTCTGTTGCACGATCGCCTGGCCGAGATGGGCGCGCGGGTGCTGTCCGACGGCCTTGGCCTGCTGCGCGCGGGCCTGAAACCGGTGCCGCAGGTGCAGCCGGAGGCTGGCGTCACCTATGCGCACAAGCTCGACAAGGCCGAGGCCCGGCTGGACTGGAACCAGGACGCCGCTGCGCTGGCGCGGCGGGTGCGCGCCTTCAATCCGTGGCCAGTGGCAGAAGCCACGCTGGCCGGCGAGCGCGTGCGCATCCATGGCGCGGTGGCCATCGACGACAACTGCGGCAAGGCGCCTGGCACGGTGATCGGCGCGTCCCGCGATGGCATCGACATTGCCTGCGGCCAGGGCGCGCTGCGGCTGCGCGTGGTGCAGCGCGAGGGCGGCAAGGCGATCACCGCCGCCGACTACCTCAATGCCCGCCGCGACCTGCCGGTAGAGGGCTGAGCGGATGGTGGCTTCGGCATCCGGACCGTGGAAGGGCGGCGTCGCGCAGCCGCCGGGCGTGCAGGCGCGCCTGCTGGCGGCCAAGGTGTTGGCGGCGGTCATCGGCCGCGGACGTTCGCTCAAGGCGGAACTGGCAGCGACGCTGCCGAAGCTGGAAGACGGCCGCGACCGCGCCCTGCTCGAGGCGATCTGCTTCGCCGCGCTGCGCCGCCGCGCCGTGTACGAACAGGCGCTGAGGCAATGGCTGCAGAAGCCTCTGGGGCCGCGCGACGGCGACCTCATGGGACTGCTGCTGGCCGGCTTCGCCCAGCTAGACGCGCTGGAGCTGCCGGCCCATGCCGCGCTGTCGGCCACTGTCGAGGCGGTGCGCGCGCTGGGTCGCGAGCGCCAGGCCGGGCTGGTCAACGCGGTGCTGCGCCGGGCACAGCGAGAGGGTTTTCCGGCTGCCCGCGCCGAGGACGCATGGCCGGTTTGGTTGCGGGATCAGGTGCGCCGGGACTGGCCGGCACAGGCGGATGCGGTGTTCGCCGCCAGCCTGCAGCCGGCGCCGCTGTGGCTGCGCGTCAACCGGCAGCGCCATTCACGCGACGCCTATCTCGAGCAACTGCATGCTGCCGGCATAGAGGCCGAGACCTCGCCCCTTGCCGCCGATGCGATCCGGCTTCCGGTCGCGGTACCGGTCGCCAGCCTGCCCGGTTTCGGCGAGGGTGCGGTGTCGGTGCAGGATCTGTCGGCGCAGCAGGTGGCCGATACGCTGGCGCCGGGTCTTGGTGCCAAGGTTCTGGACGCCTGCGCCGCTCCCGGCGGCAAGGCGGCACATCTGCTCGAGCGTGACCCGTCGCTGCGCCTGCTCGCGCTGGACGTGGATGCGCGGCGCCTGCAGCGCATCCGCGAGACCTTCGACCGCACCGGCGTGGGCGCGTCGGCGCAGGTACGGGCAGCGGATGCGGCCGATCTGGGTGCCTGGTGGGACGGCGAACCGTTCGGCGCGGTGCTGCTGGACGCGCCGTGTTCAGCGACCGGTGTCGTCCGCCGCCAGCCCGATGTACTGCTGCACCGCCGCCCCGGCGACATCGATGCGCTGGTCGCCCAGCAGGCGCGGTTGCTCGACGCCCTGTGGCAGGTGGTGGCGCCGGGTGGTGTGCTGCTGTACGCCACCTGCTCGATCCTCCGCCGCGAGAACCAGCAGCAGATCGCCGCCTTTCTTGCACGGACGGCAGATGCGCGCGTCGACGGATTACCCGAGGCTTTCGGCCATGGCGATGCGGGAACGCGCCAGCGCCTGCCCGGGGAGCAGGACGGCGATGGCTTCTTCCATGCGCGGTTGGTCAAGGGCCGATAACGGGAATCCGATCAAGCTGCGCGGGAACTGAATGGAGCCCTCAGCCGTGACATCTCATTCACATGAATGTCTCGATACCCGTGTAATCCTTGTGAGTACATCTGCGGATCATGTGAAGCCATGTTCCATCTCCTGGCGGAGATGGTTGGATCCGCAGAGTGGATTGTCCGATCTGCATGCCTGCCGGCGGCAGGGACATTCCCTGTTTCCGTGACCATCGTCTTGCCTGAATCCAGAAGTGCCCCTCATGCCTCGGCCCACGAGCGAACTGCCGATATACGTGATCAACCTGCCCGCATCGGCTGATCGGCGGGTATCGATGGAGCGCCAGGCGGCCGCGCTGGGGTTGCAGTTCCGGTTCTTCGAAGCGGTGAACGGGCGCCAGCCGCATCCGCTGTTCGGTCGTGTGGCCGAAAAGAAGCGGCTGCTGCGCAAGGGCAGGCCATTCCGCCCCGGGGAGATCGGCTGCTGGGCGAGCCACTATCTGCTCTGGCAGCGTTGCCTGGAAAGCGGGCAGCCGATGATTGTCCTGGAAGACGACATCGCCATCGATCCGCGATTGCCCGGGCTGTTGGCCGACCTGCGGCAATTGCCGGAGGACGTGGGATATTTCCGCCTGCACGCGGCCGACCGGCCCAGCGAGCCGTGGTGCTGTTTCGGCGATTTCGTTCTCCATCGCTACTGGCGCAGCCCTCTTTGCACGTTTGGCTACTACCTGGCCCCCGCGGCGGCGGAGCGGTTCCTGAGGCATGCGGACGAATGGATCGTGGCGGTCGACGACTACATGGATCTGGCCTGGCTGCATGGCGTGGAATGCCTGGGCCTGAAGCCTGGCCTGGTGAGCAGCGACGAAAGCTTCGAGTCGATCATCCGGGCCCGCGAAGGGCGGAAGGAGTCCGTTGGACCATGGCGCTGGCTGGCGCGGGAAGGCTATCGCCTGAAACTCGATGTGCGCTGGTTCCTGCACAATCTGCCCGGGCGGTTCCGTACCCGGGACGTATCCTGCCCCTGAGCGTTCCGCGCCGCTCGACGGCGCGGGATGCCCCGCCCTTCAGCGGCCGCCGCGTCTGCGGCCGAACAGGATGCCGACCGCGCGCTCATAGCGCTTCCACCACGGGGCATCGCCGCGCAGCGCCAGCGACGCATAGCGTTTCCTTTCCTTGCGCGTCGGTGCGGGCTTGGTGCGGTACTCGTTCTTGCTGTGCACGCAGCAGTTGTCGTCAAGTCCGCTGCGCCAGGCGTAGTGGCGGACGATCCCGTAGTTGCGCAGGCCGTTGAGGTATAGCGAGGCCGGCTGCTGCCGGGTCGCCCACCAGCCATTGCTGCCATGGGTCCGGTATTCGACGCAGCCGGTGGGCAGGTAGAACTTGCGCGCCCCCAGGATGCTGGCGCCGTGGACCAGGCAGGCATCGGCGCACAGTTTCCACTGCTTGCGGAAGCTGTGAGGCAGGTCCAGCACGTTGTCCGCCCAGCGGCGGCGCAGGGAAAGCGCCGAGGTCGGGGCGCCATACCAGGTGACGAAGAAATAGGTGCTGATCGCGGTGTGGCCCAGATCTATCGGCGTCCTGCTGTCCTCGTAGAGGATGTCCAGGTTGTCGATGCCGAAGGTCCGCAGATCGCTGAATACGAAGTCGACGTCCCGCCGCTCGTCGTAGATCGCGCCGATCTTCTCCAGGTATTGCGGTTTCCAGCGGTCGTCGGCGTCCAGGAAGCAGACCACGTCGCCGGTGGCGGCGGCAGCGCCGCGCTGGAAGGCCGCCAGCTGCCCCTCGTTCTCGCCGAACAGCAGGGTCACGCGCGGATCGGTGCCATAGCGTTCCTGCAGCATCGCAGGCGAGCCATCGCTGGAGCCGTCATCCACGACGATGATCTGCATGGCCGGCCGTGTCTGCGCAAGCGCGCTTTCCACCGCCTCCGCGACGAACTGGAGGTAGTTGTAACTGGTGATGACGACGGAGAAGGTGGTGGTCGCGGTGCTCATGCCGCCAGCGCCCGGCGGAAGTAGGCGATGGTCTCCTTCAGGCCATCGTCCAGCGCCACCTTCGGCTCCCAGTCCAGCGCCGAGCGGGCGAGCGCGATGTCCGGCTGGCGCTGCTTCGGGTCGTCTTCCGGCAGTGGCTGGAAGACCAGCCTGGAGCCGCCTCCCACCAGCGAGATCACCTTTTCAGCCAGTTCCAGCATGGTGAATTCGCCCGGGTTGCCGATGTTGACCGGTCCGGTGAAGCCGCGCTCGCTCTCCATCATGCGGACCATGGCATCGATCAGATCGTCCACGTAGCAGAAGCTGCGGGTCTGGCTGCCATCGCCATAGATGGTGATGTCCTCGCCCTTGAGCGCCTGCACGATGAAGTTGCTGACCACGCGGCCGTCGTTGGGGTGCATGCGCGGACCGTAGGTGTTGAAGATGCGCACCACCTTGATGTCCAGCCCATGCTGGCGGAAATAATCGAAGAACAGCGTCTCTGCGCAGCGCTTGCCCTCGTCGTAGCAGCTGCGCAGCCCGATCGGGTTGACCCGGCCCCAGTAACCCTCCTGCTGGGGATGCACTTCCGGATCCCCGTACACCTCGCTGGTGGACGCTTGCAGGATGCGCGCATCCAGCCGCTTCGCCAGGCCGAGCATGTTGATCGCCCCATGCACGCTGGTCTTGGTGGTCTGCACCGGATCGTGCTGGTAATGGATGGGCGAGGCCGGGCAGGCGAGGTTGAAGATGCGGTCCACTTCCACATACAGCGGGAAGGTCACGTCGTGGCGCATCAACTCGAAGCCGGGGTTCCCCAGCAGGTGCGCGACGTTGCGCTTGCTGCCGGTGAAGAAGTTGTCGACGCAGAGTACGTCATGGCCGTTGTCGACCAGGCGGTCGCACAGGTGCGAGCCGAGAAAGCCGGCGCCGCCGGTTACCAGAATTCGTTTCATGAAGGGAGGAAAGACGACGGAAGGGCACGGCCAGTAAGGAAATTATACAGGCGTGATATCGTCCGCCGGCTGCCGTTTCTCCGCCGGCTGCCGTTTCCGGCAGATGCGCCCGGGAGTTCAGGGAACGTATTCCAGTGTCCTCGGCGCGGCTGGTAGGGAATGATTCATGGCTTCGGCTCCAGAGTTGCAGGGATGGCACGCAATCTGACGTATACCGCGACCGCCGGTCTCGAGCGGAAGGACGCATTGGGCATGCTGGCATCGGCAGGGTTGTTCCTGTTGCCAGCGGCGATGGTCGCCACGCCATTCAATGTGCTGCCCTTCGCCCTGGTGCTGCTCGTTACCAGTGTCTGGGGCATTTCCCGCCTGTGGCGCGCGCGCGAGTGCACCGGTGTCATCGGGGGGCTGCTATTGGCCTTGACCGCGGCGGCGCTGGTCTTGGCGCTGTTGTCGTCGTGGCATTTCGCCGATGTGTTCCGGGACGAGGGCTACCGCACCCGCTTCATAGCCATGCCTTGGGTGCTGCTCTGGGTATGCGCTTTCCGTCCGCGGATGGAGGCGTTGTGGTGGGGCGTGCTGTTCGGCCTGTTCGCCACGCTGGCCATCGCCGGTTACCAGGTCGCCTATGGCTGGCCGCGCGCCCAGGCCTGGACCAATTCCATCGTGCTGGCCGATGTCACCCTGGTGTTCATGATCCTGCTGGTGTTCTGCCGCCCTCCCGAGCGCTGGGGCTGGATCGCGCTGGGCATGGCGGCCGGCGGCGGGGTGATCCTGCTCAGCGGCAGCCGTGGCGTATGGCCGGCCCTGCTTGCGTTGCTGGTCGCGATGGCATTGTCGATACGCCGGGGCAGCGGGCGTCTCCGCCTGGCCTCGCTGGCCGGGCTGGTGCTGGTCGCGGCCACGCTGGTGCTGGCGATTCCACAGCTGCGCGAACGTACCCGTCTGAGCGAGCTGCACAGCGATGTGCAGCGCATCGAGGTCGGTGACGTGGATTCGTCCGCCGGAGCGCGCCTGGAGCGGCTGCAGGTGGCTTGGGACACGTTCCTCGAACATCCATGGACGGGCATAGGGATCGGCAACTTCGACGCCGCCATGCTGCGCCTGCCGGACTGTCGCCAGCCGGAAGCGGTGGAGGCGCGCTGCCATCTGGGGCATGCGCACAACGACGTTGCCGAGTGGGGCGCGACCCAGGGGGTTCCGGGCCTGCTGCTGCTGCTGTGCATCTATGGACTGCCGCTCTGGATCTTCATCCGCCTGCATCGCCGCAGCGGCGAAGGTGGATTCCGCGGTCCCGCCGCGGCGGGGGTGATGATGGTGGTCGCCTATATCCTCTGCGGCATGACCCAGTCGATGTTCGCCCACCAGATAACCGTGAGCACCTACGCCACGCTGGTCGGCATGCTGGCCGGCCTGTCGCTGGTCACGGCGACCAGTCGTTCCCGGCCGCACGCCGCTCAGGGGTGATCGCGGGGCGGATCGGCCACGTCCTGGCCGTTCTGCAGCAGCCACAGCATGATGGTTTTCTGCCGCACGTAGTTGGCGCGCACGTAGGCATAGACCAGGCCGTGCCAGCCGTCGCGGAAGCCGCCGCGCAGCAGCCAGCCGCGCCAGAAGCGCCAGGCGGGCGCCAGCACCAGCTTGCCCAGCGTGGCGCGCTTGCCGCGGGCGAATTCGTGCTCGGCCATCATCCGGGCGTAGCGCTGGGTCTTGGCCAGCTGCTGCTCGAAGGAACGGTACGGGTAATGGATCAGGTCGCCGGGGAGCGTGCGCACCACGCCATCCACGCTGGCGGCCTCGTGGATCTCGCGCTTGCCGCGCCAGCCGCCGCGACGGCGGTCGAACAGGCGCAGCACGCGGTCGGGATAGGCGTTGCCATGGCGCAGGAACCGCCCGAAGTAGTCGGACAGGCGTGCGAAGCGGTAGCCGGCGGCGCCGGCGAATCCCGCATCGCGCGCCTGCTCGATGGCGTGGCGCAGCTCCTCGCTGACGCGCTCGTCGGCATCCAGGCACAGCACCCAGTCGTGGCTGGCCTGTTCGACGCAATGCGCCTTCTGGCTGCGGAATCCGTCGAATGCGCGTTGCAGCACGCGTGCGCCAGCGGCTTCGGCCATCGTTACGGTGGCATCGCTGGAATACGAGTCCACCACCACGATCTCGTCGCAGAAGGCCAGCGACGCCAGGCAGTCGCCGATGCGCGCGGCTTCGTTGAACGCGATAATGCAGGCCGTGATGCGAGGCCGTTCGTTGGGGGCGGTCGAAGAGGACATGGTGATGGCCGGATACCTGCTGTTTGCGACGGAACGCTATGCGCTGCCTATTCTCGCGCCTCTGGCGCAGGCGTTGCACGCGGATGGCCACGAGGTCGCGGCCTGGTTCGAGGGCGGGGCGGCCGGGGCAACCCTGGAGGGCGTGCGATCGATCGGCCTGGAACAGGCGCTGGCGATGCGTCCGCGCGCCGTGCTGAGCGCGGCCAACTGGGTGCCGCCGTTCATCGCCGGGGCCAAGGTGCAGCTGTTCCATGGCTTCAATGTGCAGAAACGCGAGGACGCCCGCGGCCATTTCCGGGTGCGGGGACTGTTCGACCTGTACTGCACGCAGGGCCCGGCGACGACGCGGCCGTTCCAGGAACTGGCCACGCGCGAAGGCCATTTCGCAGTGAAGGAAACCGGCTGGCCGAAGCTCGACCCGCTGTTCCGCGACGATGGCGGGCGGGCCGCCGCCCTGCGCGCGCCTGCCGGCGACCGGGCGGTGGTGCTGTTCGGTTCCACCTTCACCGAACGCCTGAGCGCGGCACCTCACCTGTACGACAGCATCGCCGCGGACATCGCCCAGGGCGAACGCTACTGGCTGTTGACCCTGCACCCGAAGTGCGCGCCGGAGCTGTTCGAGCGTTACCGCGCGCTGGCTGGCGACAATGCCCGCTTCATCGAGCCGGAGCAGGTGATGGCCGCGCAGCGCGCCGCCGACGTACTGGTTTCGGATACATCGTCGATCGTTTCGGAGTTCATCGTCCAGCACAAGCCGGTGGTGACTTTCCGCAACCGCGTGCCGCAGCCGCATATGCTCGATTTCGACGATCCGCGGCAGTTGCCGGAAATGCTGGCGCGCGCGCTGTCGCCTGGGCCGGCGCTGATGGCGGAAATCGTCCGCTATGCCGATTCGATCCATCCGTATCGGGACGGGCGCTCCTCCGAGCGGGTGGTCGCCGCCACCGAGGATTTCATCGCCGGCCGCCTGGGAACGTTGAAACGCAAGCCGCTGGGCGCGACGTGGCGGGGACTGCAGATCCGTCGCGATCTCGGCTATTGGGGGCCATCGCGGTCGTAGGAGCGCACTGAAGTGCGCTCCTACCAGCGCAGCCGGCGTCGCGCGATCTCGCGGCCCAGCTGCTCCATCAGTTCGCGGGCAAGTGCTTCGTCGAGGAAACGCAGCCGCAGCGGCGGCGAACCAGCAGCGCCGGCGGTATCCAGGGTGAGCGTGGCGGTGCCGAAGTGGTGGTCCAGCGGCGAGCGGTCCAGGCGCAGCGCCTGCAGCTTGTCCAGCTCGGCCACGCGCCACCAGCGGCTCCACCAGCCGCCGCGTATCGCCACGCGCCGCGCGTCGAAGCTGTAGCCCATGCGCGAGACCTGGCGGTGCGCCTTGAGCGCGGACCAGGGCAGCCACAGCAGGGGCAGCAGTCCCCAGGCGCCGAATTCGCGACAGCCCAGCGCCGTCACCGCGGCGACGGCGAACAGTGCCGGCAGGCACAACCGCCACCAGCCGCGCATCGACACCACCTGCCACTGCGAGGGCGGCCATTGCGCCTCGGGCAGCAGATGCCGCAGCAGGTCGTCGCAGCTGGCAGGGGCAGCCAGCGGCACCAGTTCCTTCAGAGTGCGTCCTTCCTGCTCCCGGGCGCCGCCGCTGGCGATGTCCACGCGCAGCTGGCGACGCCGGAACAGGCGATGCAGCATGCCTTCGCGCAGAGTCCAGGCCTGGATGCGGCGGCGCGCGACGCTGCTGCGCAGCCGGGTGAGCAGGCCACGCTCGACAGTGAGGCGGCGCTCGGCTTCGCTCAGCCGGAAGCCGTGGTACTGCACGATCGCCAGGGCGATGGACATCAGCCACATCAACAGCAGGGCCAGCAGCAGAAGGACGGCGACGGTGCCGACCACGGGGAAGGTGTCCAGCTGCAGCTGCCTTGCGTAACCGAATACCTGCTGGCCCTGGTCGCGGACGAAATCTTCCGCGACATCGCGGGGGAACATCTGCCAGAGGGCGCCGAGGGCGGCGGCGGCCACCACCAGCGCGCGGTTGGAGATCAGCCCCAGCCGCACCAGTTCCGGCAGCGGCAACTCAAGCAGCGGAACAGGGGCGGCCTGCGGATTCTCCGCAGCGGCTGGAGCGCTGCTGCCGCCTTGGCGGATCAACCGCTCAAGCTCCAGCGCCTGTTCCAGCCGCAGCACGCGCATCTGCGCTTCGGGCTTGTCGCCGGCGGCCGATTCCAGCCGCAGTTCGGCCACGCCGAACAGGCGGTGCAGCAGGTTCTGGTGGACGACGACGTTGTGGATGCGTGCGAAGGGAATCTCGCGGCGGGTGCGCTCGAGGATGCCGCTGCGCACGGTCAGCGCGTCCTCGCCGATCCGGTAGCGGTAGGTCAGGTACTGCAGCAGCGCGGTGGCGGCCATGGCCACGATCACCGCCAGCGTGACCAGGTGCAACCGCCATTCGCTGTCCTGGCGGCGGCTGCCGAAGAACAGCAGCGCCACCAGCGGCAGCAGGAACTGCTGCAGGTGCTGTTGCAGCTCGAACAGCCACGACCACGGGTGCAGGCGCTGTTCCCGCGGCGTCGCCGGTGTCTGGCAAGGACTCACAGCGTGTCGTCGTGGTCGAGCTGGCGGGCGAGGCGGTCGCGCAGGCGCTCGGCGTCGTCATGGGCGAGGCCGGCGATGGCGACGGTATTCATCCGCGTGCCGGCCGTGTGCACGATCAGCGTCGCCAGGTTGGCGGCGCGCTGCAATGGCCCGCGGCGCAGGTCCAGGTGCTGGACGCGCGACACCGGCACGTGGCTCTCGCTCTGCCACAGGTGGCCGCGGCGTACGCCCAGGGCCTGTTCGTCCAGCCGCCAGAAGGTGCGGCGATGGCGGCGCCAGCCGATCCATGCGCCGCCCAGCAGGCCCAGGGCGGCGGCGACCAGCGCGGTGGGCAGCCACCAGGGATTGCGCAGCACCAGCGACAGCGCGCCGCCTGCCAGCAGCAGGACCGTCATCGCCGCCAGTCCGGCGCCGATCGCGGCGAAGGGGGCGCCGCGGCGCGGCAGGGGCTGCCAGTCGCCTGCGGTGGCGGGCGGCGTGGCGGGAAGGCCTGGAGGATCGATCATGGCGCGACCATACAGGGACGCCGGGAGTTCCGTCATCCGCGCGGCGCGCCCGCGATCACTGCGCCGACATGATCAGCGCATCGACATCCAGATGATGGCCAGCACGCGCGGCCTTGGTGCGCAGGTACTGCTCGTTCTCGGCGGTGATCTCGCCGGTCACCGGGATGCTGCCCAGCACTTCGATGCCGGCATTGCGCAGGTGCTGCACCTTGGTGGGGTTGTTGGTCAGCAGCTGGATGCGCTGCACGCCCAGGCCACGCAGCATGGCGATCGCGCTGCCATAGCGGCGTTCGTCGGCGCCAAAACCCAGCTGCGCGTCGGCGTCGATGGTATCCAGCCCTTCGTGCTGGTAGCCGTAGGCGCGCATCTTGGCGGCGATGCCGGTGCCGCGCCCCTCCTGGTCCAGGTACAGCAGGATGCCGCCGCCCAGTTCCTTCAGCGTGCGCAGGCCGTGCCGCAGCTGGTCGCCGCAATCGCACTTGAGCGAACCGAACAGGTCGCCGGTCAGGCACGAGGAGTGCACGCGCACCGGCACCACGCCCTGCAGATCGGGCGTGCCGACGATCACCGCAACCTGGTCGCGCTGCGCCACGCCACCACGGAACACGGCGAATTCGGTCATGCCGACATCGCGCAGCGGCACCGGCGAGCGTGTCACCAGCTCGTAGTCCTGGCCGGCCTGGGCGGCGCCGCAGCGCAGGTCGTCGACAGCCAGGTGCAGGCAGTCGTCGAACGGCGTATCGCCGGCATGCAGGGTTGCCGATACCAGTGCCGGCAGCAGCAGGCCCAGGCGCGCGACCTCCACGGCGGCGGCATCGAGGTTGTCGCCTTCGCTGGGAATGCCGGCCGGTGAGGGCGTATCGCGCAGGTAGGCAAGCGCCGGCAGGCTCTCGAAGCCCTGTCCGGCCAGCGCGATGCGGATGCCGTGGGCGCTGTCGATGCCCAGTGTCCGCGCGCGCGGCGTGGTCAGGAACAGATAGTGGCGGTCGTCCGCGGCCCGGGCGAAGGCGGCGAAGCCCGCGGGTGAGGCGCTGTCCAGCGCCATCGTGGCCAGGCGGCGGTCGCCATCGGTGAGCACCACCGGCCGCCCGGCGCGCAGTTCGGCCGCGGCGCGCTCGCAACGGATCGCCGCGGTCTCGCCAAAGCAGGGGGAAGCAGGAGTGGGGGGCGTGGCGTTCATCGGCAACCTAATGAGGCCGGCGGTCGCGGATTCAATCGACCGCCGGGGTGACGCAGTGTTGCAGGGGCATTGTGCATGCGCACTCAATGCGGGTGGCGTTCCGTGGCATAGGGGTCGCTTTCGCCGCTGCCGGGCGGGCGCAGGGTGTAGCGCTTGTAGGTCCACTGGTACTGCGCCGGGTCGCGCCGGGCGATGCGTTCGATGCCGGCGCTCAGCGTGCCGGCGGCGACCTGCAGGTCCGGGTCGGCGATCTGCGCCGGTGCCGGTTCCACGTGCAGGGCGAAATCGATGGCCGGGCCGATCCGCTCGCACCAGGCATAGAGCACGGTGGCGCCGGTGCGCTCGGCCAGGCGGTTGACCAGGGTCATGGTCAGCGCCTGCACGCCGAAGAACGGAACGAACACGCCATCGCCGTTCTTCGGCTGCTGGTCCGGCAGGATGCCGACCGCGCCGCCGTCCTTGAGCACTTTGAACAGCTGCCGCACCGCCGGGCCTTCGGCGCGTACCTGGCGCACGTTGTCGCCGCCGCGCACCAGTTGCAGGAATTCGTCGCCGACCGGATTGTCCGGCGGCGCGTAGACGATGGCGATCGGTCCGCGCGAGGCCAGCCACTGGTTCAGCAGTTCCCAGTTGCCGTAGTGCGGAGCGACCACGATCACGCCCTTGCCCGCGGCCAGCGCCGCGTCGTACAGCGCCTGCCCATGGCGCTCACGCAGGTGACGGCCCAGGTTGATGGCTGGATCGTGGGTCCACAGGTACAGGGTTTCCAGCGCCTGGCGGGCGGTAGTGCGCAGGACGTCGCGGTGCAGGCGCTCGCGCTCGGGTGCGGACAGTTCCGGGCAGGCCAGTTCCAGGTTGCGGCGCGTCACCCGGCTTTCACGGGCATCCAGCCGCCTCCACAGCCAGGCCAAGCCATCGGCCAGGGTCCGCTGCCACGACCAGGGCAGGGAGGTCAGCAGGGTGGCGAGACGGTAATAGAGCTTGGCGGCGCGTTCCGGTTTCATCCGCGCAAGTTTAGTACGCCGTGGCGGCGGGCTTGGCGGCACAGCGATCCGTTGGGGCCGGATCGCTTGCTCCTGCTGGTCCGGCCGGGGGCGGCGCGGTATATGGTTCGGCCTTCCGCCGTCCAAGGAGTGTCCATGCTTTCCCTCATCCAGCGCGTCGCCCAGGCTTCGGTCACCGTGGAGGGGGTGGTAGTCGGACAGATCGGTCCGGGCCTGCTGGCGCTGGTCGGCGTCGAGCCGGGCGATGACGAGGTGGCTCTGGCACGGATGGCCGAGCGTCTGCTTGGGTACCGCGTTTTCGCCGACGATGCCGGCAAGATGAACCGTTCCCTGCGCGATATCGGCGGCGGCCTGCTGCTGGTCAGTCAGTTCACCCTGGCTGCCGACACCCGGTCCGGCATGCGCCCCAGCTTCAGCACCGCGGCGGTCCCCGCCGAGGCTGAACGGCTATTCAACCGATTGGTGGCGATCTGCCGCGAAAAGCACACCGGTGGGGTGGAAACCGGCCGCTTCGGAGCCCATATGGTCGTCAGCCTGGTCAACGATGGACCGGTGACCTTTCTGCTCAGACCCTGACGCGCCGTGAAACCACCGCCCGGCAAGCGTTATGCTGCGCTGGTATAATAGTAGGTTCTCTATCTTTCCCCTGCCGGTGGCGCGAGCACTACATGGCCAACGAACGTCCTGCCCAGCAATCCGATATCAAACAACTGATCAGCAAGGGCCTGGAACAGGGCTACCTGACCTACGCCGAAGTCAACGATCACCTGCCCGACGACATGGTCGATCCGGAGCAGATCGAGGACATCATCGGCCTGATCACCGGCATGGGCATCGACGTCCATGAGGTGGCGCCCGATGCCGACACGCTGATCCTGAGCGATGGCAACACCGGCAACCGCGAGGTGGATGATACCGCCGCCGAGGAAGCCGCCGCCGCACTTACCGCGCTCGATACCGAGGGTGGCCGCACCACCGACCCGGTGCGCATGTACATGCGCGAGATGGGCACGGTCGAGCTGCTGACCCGCGAAGGCGAAATCGCCATCGCCAAGCGCATCGAGGAGGGCCTGGGCCAGGTGCAGGCCGCGCTGGGCACCTTCCCGCCGGCCGTCGAATCCGTGCTGGCCGATTACGAACTGCACAAGGAAGGCAAGAAGCGCCTGGCCGAGATCATCGTCGGCTTCAACGACCTGGTCGAAGAAACGCCGGCGCCGGCGGCTGCGGCCGACAGCGATGATTCCAGCGACGACAGCGATGCCGAGGCCGATGAGGACGAGGACGATGTCGGCGGCGACGAGGATACCGGCCCGACCGGCCCGGATCCGGTCGAAGTCGCCAACCGCATGGAACAGCTGGCCAGCGACATGGCCAAGTTCAAGAAGGCCCGCGCCAAGGGCGACACCAAGACGCAGGCCAAGCTGCGCGAGGAACTGTCGGCGACCTTCGTCACGCTGAAGCTGCCGCTGCCGCTGACCGACGTGCTGGTCCGCCTGCTGCGCGACACCATGGGCCGGATCAAGGCCCAGGAGCGCCGCGTGCTGCACCTGGCCACGGTCACCGCGCGCATGCCGCGCAAGGACTTCATCCGCTCCTGGGAAGGCAACCAGACCAACCTGGAGTGGGTCGAGGACGCGATCAAGCGCAAGCAGAAGTGGTCTTCGGCGCTGCGCGACGTGAAGGACCAGATCGTCGCCGAGCAGCAGGCCACGCTCGACGTGGAGAAGGATTCGCACCTGAGCCTGGACGAGCTGAAGGAAATCAGCCGCGTCATGGCCTACGGCGAAGCCAAGGCGCGCAAGGCCAAGAAGGAAATGGTCGAGGCCAACCTGCGCCTGGTGATCTCCATCGCCAAGAAGTACACCAACCGCGGCCTGCAGTTCCTGGACCTGATCCAGGAAGGCAACATCGGCCTGATGAAGGCCGTGGACAAATTCGAGTACCGCCGCGGCTACAAGTTCTCGACCTATGCCACCTGGTGGATCCGCCAGGCGATCACCCGTTCGATCGCTGACCAGGCCCGCACCATCCGCATCCCGGTGCACATGATCGAGACGATCAACAAGCTCAACCGCATTTCCCGCCAGATGCTCCAGCAGTACGGCCGCGAGGCTACGCCGGAGGAGCTGGCCAAGGAAATGGACATGCCGGAAGACAAGATCCGCAAGGTGATGAAGATCGCCAAGGAGCCGATCTCGATGGAAACCCCGATCGGCGACGACGAGGATTCGCATCTGGGCGACTTCATCGAGGACACCAACGTGGAGTCCCCGATCGAGAACACGGTCAACATCAACCTGTCCGAGACCGTGCGCGACGTGCTGGCCGGCCTCACCCCGAGGGAAGCCAAGGTGCTGCGCATGCGCTTCGGCATCGACATGAACACCGACCACACCCTGGAAGAGGTCGGCAAGCAGTTCGACGTCACCCGCGAGCGCATCCGCCAGATCGAGGCCAAGGCGCTGCGCAAGCTGCGCCACCCGAGCCGCTCCGAGCAGCTGCGCAGCTTCCTCGACATCGACTGACCGTCCGCCTGCGTCACTGCGGGCGAACAGAAAGGCCCCGCACACCGCGGGGCCTTTCTGTTTGCGCGGCATGCAGTGCTGCCCCGCGACCGCGGCGGGTGGTATTTTCGACGCCTGTATTGGATCGGTCCAAAGGGGCGGGCGATGGCGGTCGGACAGGCGAAGTGGATGATGGCGCTGGCGCTGCTGGCGGGCACCGCGATGGCGGGGGAAAGTGTCGGCGAGCGCGCGGTGGCAGCGGTCGATCCGTTCATCGGTACCGGCGGCGAGGGTCATACCTATCCTGGCGCGACGGTGCCGCACGGCATGATCCAGCTCAGCCCCGATACGCAGATCAGATCGCGCAAGGAGGGCTACGGCTGGGCGGCCGGCTACCGCCATGACGACACCACCATCGTCGGCTTCTCGCACACGCATTTCTCCGGCACCGGCCATTCCGATCTTGGTGACGTGCTGTTGATGCCGATCACCGGCGAGGTGAAGTACGAACGCGGCGATGCCGGCACGCCGGGCAGCGGCTATACCTCGCGCTTCGACCATCGCAGGGAGCGCGCCGAGCCGGGTTACTACGCGGTAACCCTGGACGACTACAGCGTGCGCGCCGAGCTGACCGCCAGTGCACGCGTCGGCATGCATCGCTATGCCTTCCCCGCGGATCGGCCGGCGCACGTGCTGATCGATCTGCGCACCAGCATGTACGACTACCCGGGCAAGATCCTGTGGTCGCGCCTGCGGCTGCGTGCGGACGGCACCGTGACCGGCTTCCGCGAAACACGCGGCTGGGCACCCGGTCGCCAGCTGTATTTCGCCATGCGCTTCTCGCGTCCGGTCAGCGGGCATGCCTTCCACGATACCGAGACCGACGTTGCCTACCGCGGCTTCCCGCCACCGGCAGAGAAGGACCCGGGCGCGCGTGCGCAGATAGAAGGCCGCCAGCTCGTCGGTAGTTTCGACTTCGGCCAGGGAGGGCGCGAGCCGTTGCTGGTGAAGGTATCGATCTCGCCGGTCAGCGAGAACAACGCCATCGCCAATCTTGACGCCGAAGCGCCCGGCTGGGATTTCGATGGCATGCGTGCCGCCGCCCGCGCGCAGTGGGCGCAGGCACTGGCGGAGGTGGACGTGGACGCGCCGCCGGCGCAGCGCACCGGCTTCTACACCGCGCTGTACCACAGCATGCTCGGCCCGACGCTGTTCATGGATAGCGATGGCCGCTACCGCGGCCCCGACAACGCCGTGCACCAGGCGCAGGGCTGGACCAACTACTCGACCTTCTCGCTGTGGGACACCTACCGCGCGCTGCATCCGCTGATGACCCTGCTGCAGCCGCCGCAACGCAGCAGCGACATGGTCAATTCGCTGCTGGCCGCGCGCCGCGAAAGCCCCTACGGCATCCTGCCCGTGTGGTCGTTCCACGGCCTGGAGACGTGGTGCATGATCGGCTACCACGGCGTGCCGGTGATCGCCGACGCCTACATGAAGGGCATCGGCGGCTTCGATGCCGATGAGGCGCTGCAGGCAATGGTCGCCAGCGCCGACTATGGTCCCTACGACGGCATCACCCAGTACCGCGAACTCGGCTGGGTGCCGATCGACGAGGAGGGCGAGGCGGCGAGCAAGACGCTGGAGTACGCCTACGACGACTGGAGCATCGCGCGCATGGCCGCGGCGATGGGACGTGACGACATCGCTGCGGAATTTGCAAAGCGCGCCGGCAACTGGAAACACGCCTTCGATCCTGCAACCGGCTTCATGCGCGCCCGCAAGCGCGATGGCAGCTTCCGCGAACCGTTCGATCCCGCCACCAGCGGCTACGGCAGCGATTACACCGAAGGCAATGCCTGGCAGTACTCGTGGTACGTGCCGCAGGATGTGGCCGGGCTGGCCACCGCGCACGGCGGTGCGGACCGGCTGCTCAAGCGGCTGGATGACGTGTTCGACGCCAAGGTCGATCCGGCGGTCTTCGAACATATGGAGGACATCACCGGCCTGATCGGCTGGTACGCGCATGGCAACGAGCCCAGTCACCACGTCGCCTATCTCTACGCCTACGCCGGCCAGCCCTGGCGCACGCAGGCGCGGCTCAAGCGGATCATGGACACCCAGTACGCGCCACGCCCGGACGGGTTGGCCGGCAACGATGACCTCGGCCAGATGTCGGCGTGGTACGTGTTCACCGCGCTGGGCTTCTACCCGGTCACGCCAGGCAGCAACGAATACATCATCGGCCGCCCGTTCCTGCCGCGCGCCACCTTGAACCTGCCCAACGGCAAGCGCTTCACCATCGTCGCCGACGGCCTGGACGATGCCCATTCCTATGTCGGCAGCGCCACCCTCGACGGCAAGCCGCTGCACCGTGCCTTCCTGCGCCACGAGGAGATCACGGCAGGCGGCGAACTGCGCTTCACCATGCAGGCCGAGCCCAACCGCGAATGGGGCAGCCATCCGGACGCGAGGCCGTACTCGCAGTCGACGCACTGAGGCGCGGGTGCGGGCGCGGAGGCGAGGCGCGCGGGCGGTGGCCGCCTGCGCCAGCCTCCACTACACTTGCGCACCGGCAGCGGGCCTATAGCTCAACGGTTAGAGCAGAGGACTCATAATCCTTTGGTTCCAGGTTCGAATCCTGGTGGGCCCACCATATGGATTAGTGGTTTGTAGCGATGCAGGCCATTTTCTGTTCTTAAGGGCGGCGGCCCGGTGCCTACATGGTGCCTACTCTATTCCCCACTCCCCTCGTTTGCCTCTACCTGTGCCCTCACCCATGCGTGGACGCATCCCTGTCCTGCACGGAGTCCTGGATGTACCCGTGGAGATGGGCACGGTTCCTGATTGCCGAAGCCGATGGCAGGAGTGTGGTCCGGCGCTTGCCTGTGCAGCAGCGCAGGGGTGCGGGACGCTTGATCCGGTGTCGAGGTAGGCAGAGATCAAGAGGAAGGGGTGAGCCTGCAGGTCCCGCCCATGGCAGCGCAGGTGAATGGCTGCCGGGCTGTCAGGGACGGCATGTCTGCTGCGGGCGCATGCGCGGCGGTTTCCGTACCGACCGGTGCGGGGACCTGCGTGGTGAGTAGAATCGGAGCGCTCCATCGGACCCCATTGACCGCGTCCGCGTCCGCGTCCGCGTCGGTGCGTGGGGTGGGTGGAGAAGGCCGTTCGTGGTGCGCGTTGCCGGGGCCGCTTCCTGCTGCCGGCGAACTGGAGTTCGGATATCGGGCAGGGGCCGTATGGACGACAGCGGGACGATGACAGGTCACGGGAGGGGGGCGGCAACAGGGGGGCGTTGGGCCGCCGTGGTGGTTCCCCGGAGATATGCGCATGCATGACGCTTCCGTGGAACGTGGCGACGGCGATGGGCCGCGCTACATGTTCACCACGCCGCTGTGGGCTCTGCTGGTGCTGGTGGCGGGCCTGGCGCTGACGGCCTGGGTGGCGTTCGGTGAGTGGAAGGGCGAGCGCGACCGGGTGCTGTCCCTGCAGCGCGCGCTGGCCGATGCAGCGCCTGCGCGCCTGCGTGAACCGCTGGCCGGCGCCGCGTTGGGATTGCGGGCGATGCAGACCGTGCTGCTGGCCGGTACCCCGCAACTGGACCAGGGCACGTTCGACAGCTACCAGCGCAACCTGCGTTCTCAGGAATGGATCCATGGTTATGTGCTGATCGCCTTCGCGCAGCGGCGCGGTAACGCCGGCAATGATGGTGAGGCCACCTACCGTTACCAGTATGTTGCGCCCCTGGAAGGAAACCAGGTGCTGGTGGGCTTCGACATCGCCCGGCAGCCGGAGAACATGGAAGCATTGCGGCGCGCGCGCGACGCCGATGCACCGGCGATGTCCGCGCCGTTCCCGTTGCTGCAGTTCCGCGGCCAGCAGGGAGCGGGCGACATGGGCATCACCGTGCGCCTGCCCGCATATACGCCGGGCGTCATGCCCGCGACGGTGAACGAACGCCGCGCGCGCGAGCTGGGTGCGCTGGCGGTGAGCGTGCGCCTGGAGCCGATGGTCCGCCAGGCCCTGTACGGCCGGATCCTGGATCACATGAACGTGGAGATCCGCGACCTGGGCGCCCTGCCCGCGCATGCGCGGGTGTTCGCCAGCGCGCCAATGCCGGCCGATGCCGCGTCGCTGCAGGTGCGGCGCATGGAGTTCGGTGGGCGCACGTGGGAACTGCGCCTGTGGCCGCGCACGCCGATGGGGACGTGGGGCCAACTGCGGCTGATCGTCATCGGCGGCAGTTCGATCAGCGTGCTGCTGGCGTTGTTCCTGTGGTCGCAGGCGACCCTGCATCGTCGGGCGGTCGAACTGGCACGGCGGATGAGCGCCCGTTTCGGCGAAAGCGAAGCGCGCTTCCAGGCCCTGAACGAGATGCTGCCGGCGCTGGTGCTGGTGGCCGACGCCCGTGACGGACGCATCAGCTATGCCAACCGTGCGGCGAGGACGCAGTTGGGCAACGTGGCCGGCGAGCCGCTGGAGAGCCTGTTCGCCGATGCCGCGCAGGGCAGGGCGGCGGTTGCCGCCACCCTCGGGCAGGGAACCTGGAACAGCCTCGAAGCGTTCGTGGTGCGTGGTGCCGACGCCGCGCTGTGGGTGAATGCCTCGCTCGCCATGCTGGACATGGACCATGTGCCCCACCTGCTGATGGTGGCCGGCGATACCAGCGCGCAGCGCGAGATGACCGAGCGCCTGCGCTACCAGGCCACGCATGACGAACTCACCGGCCTGTGCAACCGCCGCGAGTTCGAGCGCTGCCTGCGCCAGGCCCTGATCGACCGCGGCGATGCTGGCGCCGCATCGTTCGCGCTGATGTACATCGATCTGGACCAGTTCAAGCTGATCAACGACCTGTCCGGGCATACCGCGGGCGACCAGCTGCTGGTGCAGCTGTCGCAGGCGATGCGCCGCGACATCCGCGACGGCGACCTGCTGGCGCGCCTGGGTGGCGACGAGTTCGGCCTGCTGGCATACGGCGTGGACAAGGCGCAGGCCAACCAGCTGGCCGAGCAGGTGCGCGCCTGCATCGAACGCTCGACGTTCTGCTGGTTGGGGCGCAGCTACACGGTGAGCGCCAGCATCGGCCTGGTGCTGGCCGACCGCCCTGGATGCACCCTGAAGGACCTGCTGGCCTGGGCGGACAGCGCCTGCTACCAGGCCAAGGAAGACGGCCGCAACCGCGTATGCGTATACCGCGACGATGCCGACGCCACCCGCCGCATGGGTGAGATGGAATGGGCCAGCCAGTTGCGCCGGGCGCTGGAGCAGGACCGCCTGTTGCTGGACTACCAGGAGATCGTGCCGCTGTCCGCCGGCGCCAATCCGGTCACGCGGGTGGAGCTGCTGCTGCGCATGCGCGCCGACGACGGCAGCGTGATCGCACCGGGTGTGTTCATGGTGGCGGCCGAGCGCTATGGCCTGATGCCGGCGGTGGATCGCTGGGTGATCCGTACCGCCCTGGCCAATTTCGACAGGCTGCATCCCTGCGGCGACCGCCTGCAGAACTGCGCCATCAACCTGTCCGGCGCCAGCCTGGAGGACGAAGGCCTGGCCGATTTCATCCTCGATGCCATCGCCCGCAACGGCGTGCCGCCGCAGCGCCTGTGCCTGGAAATCACCGAGACCGTGGCGGTGCGTGACCTGCTGCGCGTGGTGCGGGTGATCGAGCGGCTGCGCGCGGCTGGCTGCCGCATCGCGCTGGACGATTTCGGTGCCGGCATGGCCTCGTTCGGCTACCTGAAGAACCTGCCGGTGGACGTCATCAAGATCGACGGCAGTTTCGTGCGCGACCTCGGCCGCGATCCGATGAGCCGGACCATCGTCGATGCCGTCACCCGCATCGGCCACCAGCGAGGTGCCAAGGTGGTGGCGGAGTGGGTGGACAACCTGGACACCCTGGACCTGCTGCGCGAGCTGGGCGTGGACAGCGCGCAGGGCTTCGCCCTGCATCGCCCGGAGCGGGTGGTGTTCCAGCGCGATGGCGCGGAGCGCCCGGAGAGGAGCGATGTGTAGCGCGTTGCTCAGGTGCGGACGGCGAACACCCCGTCCAGTTCCGGTCGCGCGCGGAAGCCTGCTTTTGCCAGGCGCGTGGCGACCTCGCGCGGGACATCGCGTCCGCTGGTGAGTTTGTTGGGCGTGCCGGTGTAGTGGAACAACTGGCCGCCCCGGCGCAGTACCCGTGCCAGGTGGTCGTAGAACGTCTGCGAGTACAGTTCGCCGGCAATGCCGAAGCGCGGCGGGTCGTGCAGCACGGCATCGACCGAGGCGTCGGCGATGTCCGCGATGGCCAGTGAGACGTCGCCATGCGTAAGTGTCAGGCGTCCGCCCGCGGCGTCGGATTCCGGGTCCGGAGACCAGGGATTGAGCGTGCGCAGCCACAGCACTTCCGGGCTCTTTTCGAACGAACGCACGACCGCCACGCCGGCTTCCAGGCAGCAGGCGGCGAAATAGCCCATGCCGCCGCAGGTATCGAGCACCTGCTTGCCGCGCGGCGCGATCAAGGCGACCTTGCGGCGCGCGTCATCCATCGGCGACAGCTGCGCGCTGACCAGCATCTTGATGCCGTCGATCTCGAAGGTCGGCACGCCCCATCCGGTCGGCACCAGCTTGTACAGGCCGTTGCCGAACCGCGCAGCGGGAACGAAGTCCTCGCCGTCCCAGTAGTAGATGGTGCGGTCCTTCAGCCGTTCGGGCCAGGGGTAATCGGCGCCGCGCCACTGCCAGCGACTCGCTTCCAGCCGCACTTCGTCGCTGCCACGTCCCAGGTCGAACGAACCGGCCCACGTCGGCCTGCCGCTGCGGCGCGCGTCGAGCATGGTCTCCAGCAACGGACGGGTAAGCAGGGGGCCGGAGTAATGGGGCATGCGCGGAACGGCCCGGGAGAGGGCGCGGATGACGGAAGGGGCGGCCATCGTAACCTGCGCCGTGCAGCCGGGCCGCAAACCTGTCATGGGCCATGGAACTCGTTGCGCCGCGGCCGGTCTGTTGCTGTCATGGTTGCACCACGGCGGGTCAATGCGCGCCCGTGCAGAGAGATCCGGCGATGGAGAGGCATGCACGATTCACGTGGTCGCGAACCGTTGTCCCACCGCATCGGCGCCGGCCTGGCGACCGCGGCGATCCTCTGCCTGTTCGCGCGCGTGCTCTGGCAGGTGCCCGAGGCAGAGGCGGATGGCCGCGTGCAGCGGCTGCAGGTGCGCTGGCTGCCGCGCGAAACCGATGAAATGCCGTCGTCGTTGCCGCCGCCAGCGGCGGTGACGCGGGCGGCGCCGGCCGTGTCCCGTGACGCGGCACCGCCCTCGTCGGGTGCCCGGCCCTCCCGGCCGGAAGCCGCCGCGCCCGCACCCACGGCCGCGGTGGCTTCCGCGGACTGGTCGCGACGGCTGTACGACAGCCATGGGGAGATCGCCCTGCCCAAGGAACTCGCTGGCGATGGCCGCACGCGCGGAACCGACGAGCGCGTATTCGAGCATCGCGACGAACTGGCCACGGGCGTCGGCGAGCGCGCCACCGCCGGGCTGTTCTCCAAGCAGCGGGCGGGAACGAAACAGTCGCGCATGCAGCGCTGGCTCTACGGCGAGGACACCCAGCCGGCGGAAGCACGGCGCCCGCCGGACGTGGCGTTCAATCCGTCCCTGCACGAACGCGCGTCCGACCTCGGCAGCGAGGCGACCGGCGATGCCTACAAGGCCGCGCCGATCCGCCATGAACCGCTGCCGGGCCTGGAGGGCGAGGCCAGCCGCCGCATCCGTACTGCCATCGGCGAGCTGGAGCGGCGCTATCCGCGTTGCAGCGCCGAGGTGCGCGGCCGCTGGCTCGCCACGGCGCTGCAACATCTCGATGCGCTTGAACGGCTGGAATACCGCTACCGCCACGGTGCCGATCCGGTCGAAGCCGAGCACACGCTGCCGTCCGCGGCCGACAGCGCCTATGACCTGGCACGGCGCGCATTGTGGGATGCGGAGCGACGCATGAAGACCTGCGGCTGAGCGGCGGCGCCAACGGAAGACTGGGCGGGTTGGGCTGCGCTGCCGAGGGCGGTCGCGCGTTGTCCTTCCCGCCGCCGCCATGGGCGTGATGCGACAGCGGGCCGACAGCTTTCAGGCGCTGGCGATGGACAACGCCCGGACTGGCCCGGCCAATACCAGACAACTTCTCCAACGTCATGTTCCGGAAGGATTTTCCGCGTCGGCGGCTGTCTAGAATCGGGTTCCCTCCACCGCATGGGATCGCGATGAAGCCGATCAGCCTGTTGTCGTACGCGCTCGTCCTCCTCACCACGTTCGGCTGCCAGGCCGGGCAGAAATCGACCGCCGAGCCGCAGCCCGGAATCACGCCGGGCTACAGCCAACCGCTTCCGCGCCACGCGTTGGTCGGCTACCTGCACAACTTCGACAACGGTTCGGGCGTGCTGCCGCTCGGGCAGGTGGACGACAGCTGGGACGTGATCGTGCTGGCGTTCGCCGACGACATGGGCGAAGGGCGGATCGCGCTCAACCCTGCGCCGGGACTGGAGCGGACGCGCCTGGTCGCCGACATCGCCGCCCGTCGCGCGCGCGGCGGCATCGTGGCGCTGTCCTTCGGCGGCGAACTGGGCACGGTGACCCTGCAGACGCAGCGTGACGAGGACAACTTCGTGCGCACCACCGCGCAGGCCATCGATGCCTACGGACTGGACGGCATCGACATCGATCTGGAGAAGATCGCCGGGGTCGTGCATGGCGCGCCGGTGACCGGCCACCTCGTCTCCGCGGTCAAGCGCCTGCATGCCATGTACCCGAACCTGTATGTGTCGATGGCGCCGGAGCACCCCTATGTGCAGGGCGGCTGGGTGTCGATGGAGGGCATCTGGGGTGCCTATCTGCCGTTGATCGATGGGCTGCGCGACGAACTGGACCTGCTGCACGTGCAGCTCTACAACAACGGCGGCCTGCCAACGCCCTACCGCACGGACACGCTGCCAGCCGGCAGCGTGGACATGATGGTGGGCTCGGCGAAGATGCTGATCGAAGGTTTCCAGCTCGCCGATGGCAAGGGCCGTTTCGACGGCCTGCGCCCGGACCAGGTGGCGCTGGCCCTGCCTTCCGGCCTGACCGCGGCCGGCAACGGCTACGCCACGCCGGCCGACATCAACCGCGCCTTCGATTGCCTGGCCACGGCCACCGCTTGCGACACGGTGAAGCCGGCGCAGGCTTACCCGGAGTTCCGTGGAGTGATGACCTGGTCGATCAACTGGGACGCGGCGCATGGCGGGGAGTTCTCCATTCCCGTCGGCGCGCATCTGCGCAAGGCGCGGGCAGAGCAATGATCGTGCGGGCGCGGCATGGGGCTGCGTCCGGGCTTCACGTGTTCCGCCACGACTGATGCCCGTGGCCTGCGGGGGGGCATCAGGCCGCCGCAGGCATCACCCGCAGGGCCGGGAGGCCGACGTGGTGCAGAAGCTCGCGCACCACCACCAGCGCGGCGACAAAGCCGGGTTGGTCGGGCACGCCCAGGCTGCGTGAGGGAACGCCGGCCGCCACCCGGGCGAGGCGGTCGAAGACTTCCTCGACTTCGGCGATGGAAAACGTGGCTGCTGCCATGGGATCACGTCCGGTGGCCGGCAACAGCGGCGCCAGCACCGGGTCGGCGCATTCCAGCAGCATCGCCGGAGGATGGCGCAGGCTGGGAATCGCCGGCATCAGTGCATCCTCGACCAACTGGATCGCCTGCTCGAGCGCCGCGCTGCCTGGCGGAAAAGTCCCCAATCCCGCGGCCAGCAGATCATCCAGCGACAACGGCAGCACGACCGTCGTGGCGTGCGGTGCCTGCAGGTGGATCGTTTCTTCCTGCAGATGCAGTCGCAGGTTCATGTGGGCTCCTATGCGAGGTGCCAGCCGGGGACAGGTGGTTCCGCGCAGGCCGGCGAGCGTCCATGATGCCGGGTCCGCAGTGGGTTGGATGTACATGGAACGCAGGCATTGGGTGATGATGGTGGCGGTGCTGACGGGCGGCGCGTTGGCGGCCAGCTATCTGTGGGCGCCGCGCGCGCCGCAGGCGAGGGTGCCGGTCGCGACGCCGCTGGGCTGGCGCGCGCAGGTCGACCTGCTGGCCGGCGACGGCGTCGAGGGCGACGCCATCGGCCCGGGTGAACAGAGCCGCTTCAGCGATCCTTGGGGCGTGGCGATGGACGCTGGTGGCACGCTGTATGTGGCCGACGCCGGCGACAACAATCGCATCCTGTATCGCTGGCTGGACGGCGGGTTCCATGTGCTGGCCGGCGGCCGCGAGGGCTTCGCCGATGGCCGCGGTGAAGCCGCCGCGTTCAACACGCCCTCCGGCCTGGCGCTGGACCGGCACGGCAACCTGTATGTCGCCGACACCGGCAACCATGCGATCCGCAAGGTCACGCCGCAGGGCGAGGTCAGCACGCTGGCCGGCGACGGTGTGGCGGGCTTCGCCGATGGCGTCGGGCGGCAGGCGCGTTTCGACGGGCCGATGGGCCTGGCCGTGGATGCGGCCGGACGCGTCTACGTGGCCGATACCTGGAACGACCGCATCCGCGTGATCGAGCCTGATGGACGGGTGTGGACGCTGGCCGGCGGCGACCGTCCCGGCTGGGCGGACGGGCAGGGCGGCATGGCGCGCTTCGATACGCCGACCGACATCAAGCTCGCCGCCGACGGCACCCTGTGGGTGGCGGACCTGTACAACGACGCGCTGCGCACCGTCACCGCGGCAGGCCAGGTCGCAACGCGGATCGGTGGCCCGGATGGCCAGCGCGTGCTGTGGGGGCCGATGACGCTCGCGCTCACCCACGATGGCGTGGCCTATGTCGGCGAACGCATCACCGGCCGCGTGGTGCAGGTGTCGCCGACGGGACACGTGGTGGCGGTCGCGGGCGATGCGCAGCGGTTCGCGCGTCCGGCCGGCATCGCACTGGCGCCTGATGGCAGCCTGCTGCTCGGCGATGCCGATGCCTACCGCATCCACCACCTGCAACCGCAGGGAGAGGGGATGGCGGCGGCGGAAGCATCGGTCGGGCCTTCGATGGACAATCCGCTGCCACACAACGGGGGACGTTGGCCGCTGGCGCCGCAACAGGGCTGGCACGAGGTAGTCGGCACGCTCGGCGAGGTCCGCGGCAATTTCAGCGGCGAGAGCCGGCACCACCTGCACAGTGGCTTCGACGTGCGCGGCGACGTGGGCCAGACCGTGCTCGCCATTGCCGCCGCCAAGGTCAGCAGCCCAACGGCAACCTGGAGCCTGGGTGGGCAGGCCGAGGGCCTGTCGCTGGATAGCGTGGACTACATCCACATGAAGGTCGGCCGCGACCCGGCCAACCGGCCGCTCGACCGCGTGCGCTTCCAGCTGGTGTACGACGAAGCGGGGCAACTTGAACGCGTCCGTGTCCGCCGCGGCACGCGCTTCAACCCTGGCGATGCGCTGGGCAGCATCAACAACCAGGCCCACGTGCATCTGGCGGTTGGTCCTTCCGGCTACGAGCGCAACGCCGTGCGGCTGGGCTTCGCCAACTATGCCGACCACGTACCACCGCGCATCGACGACATCGCCCTGTTCGACGCCGGGGGCCAGCGGCTGCGCGAAACCCGCGACGGCCGCCTCGTCGTGCCGCGCGATGCTGGCGGCCTGCAACTGGTGGTCGAGGCCTGGGACCAGGTGGACGACAACCTGCCGCGCCGCCGCCTCGGCCTGTACGCGCTGGGCTACCAGATCCTCGATGCCGCGGGCCGGCCGCTGCCCGGCTACGAACAGCCGCGCATGAACATCGAGTTCAACCGCATGCCCCCGCAGTCCGAAGCAGCGAAGGTGGCCTATGCCGAAGACAGCGGCATCACCGTCCACGGCAGCGCGGTGACCCGGTTCCGCTACGTGCTCACCAACACCGTGCGCGACGGGCGGCTGGCGAGCGGCGCGCTGGAACACTCGGAGCTGCCGAAGGGCGACTACAGCTTGCGCATCATCGCAAGGGACTACAGCGGCAACGAGGCGAGTGAGCGCAGGGAACTGCAGATCGCGTTGTTCTGAGCGACCCGGAGAGTTGGCATGGGGGTGGGCTGACGAAGGCAGTCCAGCCCACATGCCCGATATTCCAGGATGCTGGGCTTCCTTCGCCGGCCCAGCCTGTGGCTCCTGACCAAGGCCGTCATGCTCGCAGACCCGCATCTGCTCCACCGGCAACCCCGCCTGCCGCAACCGGGCGCTGCTGCAGGCTGCCCATGGGAACTGCCGGGAGATGCGCATGGACTTCCCGGTAGCGGCAGCTTCGATCAGGTTGAAGCCGGCCAGAACCTCGCGGTTTCGGAGGGGGGCTTCATGGATGGCATTGGGTTTTTCCACAGAATCGAAAGGGGAGGCGGATTACGGCCTGTACCCGGGTCTCAGCGAATGCTTTCCGCTTGGGCCACATGGCAAAAAAAACCGGCCTTCTTGCGAAGGCCGGTGTGATTCAACTTCCAAAAACCGACTAGGACTTACCAGTCGTAAGACATCGAGAACTGCACGTAACGCGGAGTGGTGTAGCTCTGCGGCAGCATGTAGTCATTGTTCACGCTGTAGGGGCCGTCAGACTCGCTGTTCTGGATATAGGACGTCGCCTTGCGCTCGTTGAACACGTTGAACACATTCAAGGTGAACGCCATCTTGCCATCGAGCACTGCCGGACGGTACATCACCGACATGTCGTAGCGATGGGTCCACGGCGAGGTCTTCTTGCCCGGCGGCCATGCCTCACCAAAGCAGGTGTGGTAGCTGTCGTAGTAACCGATCGGATCGGCTTCAGCGGAGTCATGGTCAATGGTGCCATCCGGGTCGTAGTAACCGAAGCAGCTGATCGGGGCACCCGAGGTGATACGCACGTTGGCACCAACGGTCCATTCCGGCGTAATGGCATAGGACGCACGGCCCTTGATCTGATGGCGGCGGTCATTGGGCAGGTAGCCGTCGGCGTACTCCATGATCTGCCAGGCATCCCAGTTCTGGCTGGTGCCTACGCCATTGTCGTGCGCGTTGGAACCCTGGCCGGTATCCGAGTTGGCCGGGCCTTCCGAGTTGCCGCGCGACTTGCTGTAGGTGTAGTCGACACGGGCCTCCCACTTTCCATCCCACTTGCGCTCCAGGAACAGATCGATGGCCGAATAGGTGCGCTTCAGATTCGGGAAGCCCAGGGCCGAGGATGCGACCTTGACCTTGGTGTACGAGCCATCCACGTTCGCATAGCCGTTGCCGTTGGGCGTGATTTCCTGGAAGGCATAGGTATTGCTGCCGCCCGGGTTGAACATGTAGCAACCGGAGGTGGCGTAGTACTTGCCATCAGCGGACTGGACGATGTACGCAGCACGGCTGTAGTCGTAGTTGAGCACGTCGAAGCCTGCACCTTCGGCCAGCGTTGCCGAGTCGCAGAAGTCGTCGATGCCCGATTTCAGCTCGCGTCGAGTGACCTTGGCACCGAACGACCAGTTCTGGGCGAACGAATGCTCGAAGCCCAGGACGTACTCATCCTGATACTGGGACTTGATGTCCTCGGGGACGTAGGTCAGCGGATCCTTTACCGTGCCGAATTCACCGTTGGAGGAGACCGGGCCGGCCGGCTTGCCGGTGCCGATGCCGTTGATCGCCGTCAAACCGGTCGGATTGCCATTTGCGTCAACGCCGGTATAGGTGAAGTACTCACGGGTAAAGGTGGATTCGCCCACGCCACGGATGGCGACGGCGTTCGGCATGTTCAGGAAGTAGCGGCCAGCGTTGCCGAAGACCTTGAAGCTGGAATCACCATACACGTCCCAGGAGAAGCCCAAGCGGGGCTGCCACTGGGTGCCGCTGTCGACGAACTTGACGCCGGTTCCGTTGAAGTTCGAGAAGGTGTCCGCACGCACGCCCAGCGACAGCAGCAGATTGTCCATGACCTGCCACCTGTCTTCCAGGTAGTAGGCGTTCTGCTTGTTGTGCATGCTGGTGGTGTCGAAGTACTTCAGCTTGTAGGTGTAGTAACCGCAGTTGGTGGACGATCCATTTGCGTTGGCCTGGTTGGGGGTGCCGTTGCAGGCGCCGGCAACAAGACCCGTTGGGCCGACGCCCAGAGAGGCAGATGCGTTGCTCCTTTCCGAAGCGGCCTTGCCGTAGTACCAGTAGTCCGCAATCTGACTGGTGCCTTCATTCACACCTTCGAGCTTGGTGTTGTCGATACCGGCAGTCAGAGTGTGGCGGCCCAGCAACCACTCCAGCTCCAGGCGCAGACCATCGGTGTAGTCGCTGGTGTTCTTGGTGGCGCGGTATGTCTGCTGGTTGCTGGGATTGGAGGAAGATGCAGCTCCAGGCAGGGACGGGTTACGGCTAGACCAGTTGGAGACGAACGGGGCCCCGGTCAGGAAGGGGCTGGTGTTGTAACGATTGCGCGATCGCCCGTAGGTTCCGTTCAGGGTCAGGTTGTCGGTCAGGTAACCCGTGTACTTGAGAACGGAGAACTCGGTGTTGGACGTGGTTTCCGTTGCCGGATTCCGATAGTTGCCGAAGGAATACGAGTCCCAGTCGAAGTCGTAGAGACCGCCGGTCTGCTTGTACTTTTCGGAAACGTAGGTGTACTCGAGCAGGTGGTTGTCGGTGATGTTCCAGTTCAGCTTGGCATAGAGCTTCGGATCACTGGACTTGTACTTGGTTCCGGTTGCCGCAAAGCCGACTTCCGGATTGCCGCCAGGACTGGTGCTGTGGCCCTTGGCATCTTCAGCCGACAGGAAGAAGAACAGCTTGTCCTGGATGAGGGGACCGCTGACATAGCCGCTGTACACGGTTTCCCAGGACAGGCGGTCCTTGCCGCTGTCGTACTGGACACCCGCCAGCTCAGGGGTGGCGTAGTCATAGCCGGCCGGCAAGGCCTGCGAGGTGTAGAAGCGATCCGGACGTTCCTGCTTCAGCCCCTTCGGAGTCCAGACGACCTGGCCACCGAAATGCCATTCGTTGGAGCCACTCTTGCCGACCTGGCTGATGACGCCGCCGCTGGAACGGCCGTACTTGGCACCGTAGCCACCGGTGTAGGTTTCCTGCTGCTCGATCGAGCCATACGGCAAGGTGAAGCCGCCGACGTTCGTCATCGGGTTGCCGGAGAAATAGCCGTTGAGGTAGTAGGCGTTCTCCGCGACGCTGGAGCCACCGAACGAGATCTGGCTACCGAAGAAGCTGCCATTGCCGCCAACGGCACCCGGAGACAGCATGGCGATGGCTTCCGCCGAGCGGGCGATGGGAAGGCGCTTCAGCTCTTCCGCGGTGATGACGGTGCGTGTATCGGTGGTGGTGACGTCAATCGGCGCTACGCTGGTAGCGGTGACGGTCACCGTATCGAGATTGGTGGCGCCACTGGCATTGAACGACACGTTGGTGCCGGCACCAATGGTCACGACAACCTGCCGCTTGCTGTCCCCCGAGGTGACGGTATAGCTACCTACCGGCAGGCTGCCGATGTTGTAACGGCCATTGGCGTCCGCGGTGATCGTGCGGGTCAGGCCGCTGTTGTTGCTCACCACGATTTCAGCACCGACCGGCGCGTTGCCGTAGATGTTGCCGGTAGTGCTTTGCGCTTGGGCGGCACCTGCAATGCACAACCCCAGTGCTACGGTCAGCGTTGCACGCTGGATCGACTTGCGCTTAATCATCTTCCTCTCTCTCCTAGGCGGAATGGCTTGACAACGGGCCAAAAGATGAACATCGGCCTAACATCAAGTGAACGGAAGATAACCTGCGAAGGCTTGAAAGTTAATAAGTTATGAACAGTTTTACATGAAATTTTTTAATAAAATAGATTTTTCAAGTAGTTACAACTTGTTTGTGTCGCAAATGTATCGTGTTGTGTCGTTCAGGCTGTGTCATGAGTACAGCCGCGTCCGCTCCGCCTGCAGGTCCTCCACCTCCCGCACCTCGATGCTGCCGTAGGCCGCCCAGGGGAACTGCCGGGCGATGCGCATGGCTTCTTCCGCGTCGGCGGCTTCGATCAGATTGAAGCCGGCCAGGATCTCGCGGGTCTCGGCGAAGGGGCCATCGGTGATGCGCGGCTGGCCGTTGCGGGTGCGCAGGGTGCGCGCGGTGGCTGGGGGCTGCAGCTTCTGCGCCATCTGCAGCGTGCCCTGCGCCTGCAGGGCATCGGCGTGGAGCAGGCATCCGCGCATCTGCGCGTCGTACTCCTGCGGCGGCAGCGACTGCAGCAGCTCCGGGTCGATATAGATCAGCAGCAGGAATTTCATGGAAGGAGCCGGTCCGGGATGAGCCGCCATGATGGCGCAGGAGCCGGTCTGCGGGGCAATCATTAATGCGTTCATGAAAATAATCGACGACGCTGTCGATTCCATCGGCGCCGGTTCGTCGTATCGGGTGTGAAGCGGATCATCCGGTCCGCAACCGGAAAGGCACTGCGATGAAAGTGATGGTGATCGTGAAGGCGACGGCCGATACCGAGGCCGGGGTGATGCCCACCCAGGCCGAGCTGGCGGCGATGGGGGCCTACAACGAGCGGCTGGTGGAGGCAGGCATCATGCTGGCCGGCGAGGGCCTGCATCCGAGCCGGCGCGGCGCGCGGGTGCGGTTCGACGGCGCGCAGCGCAGCGTCATCGACGGACCGTTCGCCGAAACCAGGGAACTCATCGCCGGCTTCTGGCTGTGGCAGGTCCGCTCCATGGACGAGGCGGTGGAGTGGCTCAAGCGCGCGCCCTTCAATCCCGATGGCGGCACGCCGGTGGAGGTGGAGATCCGCCCGTTCTTCGAGGCCGAGGACTTCGGCGAAGCCTTCACCCCCGAATTGCGCGCGCAGGAGCAACGTCTGCGCGAGCGCATCGACAGCAACGATTGACCTCTGGTTCCAATCTCTCCAATCCCGACGACAGGAGCAGCACGATGAAACTGATTCCCTTCCTGGGCTTCAACGGCAACACCCATGAGGCGATGGCGTTCTACGCCAAGGCGCTGGGCGGCAAGGTGGTGTCGGAAATGAAATACAGCGACATGCCGCCCGGCCCCGACATGGATGCCGAAGGCTGTGGCGGATTCATGCCGCAGCCGGAACATGTCGCGCACTGCCAGGTCGAGGCCGGCGGCGCGATCCTGATGGCGGCCGACGGCCCGCCCGCCGAGGGGCAGTGCGCGACCACCATCAACGTCGACGTGGACACCGTCGAGGAGGCCGAGCGCGTGTTCGCCGCGCTTGCCGAAGGCGGCCAAGTGCAGATGCCGTTGGCCGAGACGTTCTGGGCCAAACGCTGGGGCATGCTGGTGGACCGTTACGGCAAGCCGTGGATGGTCAACTGCATGAAGCCGATGGACGGGGGGAAGTGAGCATGGCCACGCCGCAGATGATCTTCGTCAACCTGCCGGTGCGCGACCTGGACGCCTCCAAGGCGTTCTTCGCCGCGCTCGGCTACACCTTCAACCCGCAGTTCACCAACCAGGATGCGGCCTGCATGGTCATCAGCGACAGCATCTACGTGATGCTGCTGGTGGAGCCGTTCTTCCAGACCTTCACCCCCCAGCCGCTGTGCGACGCGCGCCGGCAGACCGAGGTCATCACCTGCCTGTCGGCGGCCAGCCGCACGGCGGTGGATCAACTGGTGGACAAGGCGATCGCCGCCGGCGCGAGCGAACCGATGCCGGCGCGCGACTACGGTTTCATGTACCAGCGCGGCTTCCAGGACCTGGACGGGCACCTGTGGGAAATCGCCCACATGGACGGCGAACCGGGCTGATCCACGAGCGGCCGCGAACCGACGCGGCCGCATCCGTCGTATTCCATGAGTGGAGGAGACAACGATGAGTTATGTCGATGGTTTCGTACTGCCGGTGCCGCAGGCGCGGTTGGCCGAGTACCGGCGGATGGCCCGCCTGGGCGGCAAGGTGTGGAAGGAACATGGCGCGCTGGCCTACCTGGAAGCGGTGGCCGACGACGTCAAGCCGGGCAAGCACACCTCCTTCCCGCAGGCGGTCAAGCTCAAGCCCGATGAAGTAGTGATCTTCGCCTACATCATCTACCGCTCGCGGGCGCACCGCGACCGGGTCAACGCCAAGGCCATGGCCGATCCGCGCCTGGCCGGCATGGACGCCAAGACCGTGCCGTTCGACGGCAAGCGCATGTTCTGGGGCGGGTTCAAGGCCTTCGTCGAGCTGTGATGGATGGGGTGCCCGTCGCCGCAGGCGCGGCGGCGGCATGGCGGCGCGGAAACTTGCGTGCGCGGTGGCGCGATGGTGTGATCGCGGGCTGATGGAAGCACGCGACGTCCAGCGCAGGCTCGATACGGTGTGGCGCATGGAGTCGCCACGCCTGATCGCGCGGCTGGCGCGGATGCTGGGCGACCTGGACAGCGCCGAGGAACTGGCCCAGGACGCGCTGGTTGCCGCGCTGGAGCATTGGCCGCGACATGGCGTGCCGGACAACCCCGCCGCATGGCTGATGACCACCGCCCAGCGCCGGGCGATCGACCTGCTGCGCCAGCGTCGCCTGCATGCCGGCAAGCATGAGGCGATGGCCCAGGAGCCGGACCATCAGGGGAGCGTCGTGCGCGACCACGAGCGCGAGGTGGAAGACGACATCGGCGACGACCTGCTGCGGCTGCTGTTCGTCGCCTGCCATCCGGTACTGCCTGCCGACGCGCGCGTGGCGCTGACCCTGCGCCTGCTGTGCGGCTTGAGCACGGCCGAGATCGCGCGCGCGTTCCTGTTGCCGGAACCGACCATCGCCCAGCGCATCGTCCGCGCCAAGCGCACGCTGGCCGAGCGCGGCGTGGCGTTCGAGGTGCCGCGGCGGCAGGCGCTGCCGCAACGCCTGCGATCGGTGCTGGAGGTGGTCTACCTGGTCTTCAACGAAGGCTATGCGGCCAGCCACGGCGAGGACTGGATGCGCCCGGCGCTGTGCGAGGAGGCCCTGCGCCTGGGCCGGGTGCTGGCCGGGCTGATGCCCGCGTCGGCGCCGGTGCTGGGGCTGCTGGCGTTGATGGAGCTGCAGGCCTCGCGGATGAACGCGCGCGTCG
Source organism: Stenotrophomonas sp. 05N423 (assembly GCF_056397145.1). Lineage (NCBI taxonomy): Bacteria > Pseudomonadati > Pseudomonadota > Gammaproteobacteria > Lysobacterales > Lysobacteraceae > Stenotrophomonas > Stenotrophomonas sp. 05N423. Next base: position 93,802 of record NZ_JBFTMV010000005.1, on the reverse strand, counting down.
ATGCCGATGGCGCGGCGGTACTGCTGATGGAACAGGATCGCAGCCGTTGGGACTGGCTGCAGATCGGCCGCGGGCAGGCCGCGCTGGAGAAAGCGCTGGCACTGGGCGGCGAAGACGATGCCTATGTACTGCAGGCGGCCATCGCCGAATGCCACGCGCGGGCGCGCCGCGCCGCGCAGACCGACTGGTCGCGCATCGCGCAGCTGTATGCGCGCCTGGCGACGGCGATGCCCTCGCCGGTGATCGAACTGAACCGCACGGTCGCGGTGGCGCGCGCGCAGGGGCCACAGGCCGCGTGGCCGCTGCTGGAAGCCCTGCAGGAAGACGGCCGGCTCGACGACTACGCGCCGCTGCAGGCGGTGCGCGGCGACCTGCTCGAACAACTGGGCCGCCGTGACGAAGCGCGCGACGCCTTCGAGCGCGCCGCCAGCCTGAGCGGCAACGCCCGCGAGCGGGATGCGCTGCTGGCCCGGGCGGCGGGCCTGTAGCCGCGGCCGTGCACTCCGGCACTGCCCGCCCGGCCGCGGTGCTGGCTACACTCCGGCGGTTGTTCGACCCTTGGAGATGGATGTGAAGCGAATTGTGATCAGCCTGCTGGCGATGTCGGTATCCACCGCATTGATGGCCGCGCCGCCGAAGTTCGATGGCGCGCGGATTTCCGCCGACGTGAAGGAGCTGGCCTCCGACGCCTATGAAGGCCGTTCGCCGGCTACCGCCGGCGAGGAGAAGACCATCGCCTACCTGAGCCGCCAGTTCGCCGCTGCCGGCCTGCAGCCCGGCGGCGACCTGCAGGACGGCAAGCGCCTGTGGACCCAGGCGGTGCCGCTGCTCAAGGGCGACATCGTCGGCAAGCCGCAGTTGTCGCTGTCCAGCAGGGGCAAGCCGCAGGCGCTGACCCAGGGCCAGGAGATCGCCGTGCGCGCGGCCATGAACGGCGATAGCGCGGTGGCGATCAAGGACGCGCCGCTGGTCTTCGTCGGCTATGGCGTCAAGGCGCCGGAGCGCGACTGGGACGACTTCAAGGGCGTGGACCTGAAGGGCAGGATCGCGGTGATGCTGATCAACGACCCCGACTTCGAGACCGGCGTCGGCGATTTCGATGGCAAGGGCATGACCTACTACGGCCGCTGGACCTACAAGTACGAGGAAGGCGCGCGCCAGGGCGCGGCCGGCGTGCTGATCGTCCATGAGACCGCGCCGGCCTCCTACGGCTGGGCGACGGTGGCCGGTTCCAATACCAACACCATGTTCGACGTGGTGCGCGACAACCCGGCCGCGGCGCATCCGCCGCTGGAAGGCTGGATCCAGCGCGACCTGGCGGTGGACCTGTTCAAGCGCGCCGGGCTGGATTTCGAGGCGTTGAAGAAGCAGGCGCAGTCGCGCGACTTCCGCCCGGTGGAACTGAAGGGCGAGACCTTCTCGGCCGACTATGCGGTCAAGACCGAGGTCATCACCTCGCACAACGTGGTCGCGCGCCTGGAAGGCAGCAGCCACCCGGACGAGACCGTGCTCTATTCCGCGCACTGGGACCACATCGGCGTCGGCGAGCCGGACGCGCGCGGCGACCGCATCTTCAACGGCGCGCTGGACAACGCCAGCGGCACCGCCGCGCTGCTGGAACTGGCGCGCGGCTTCGCCAAGGCGCCGCGTCCGCAGCGCTCGGTGGTGTTCCTGGCGGTCACCGCCGAGGAGAAGGGCCTGCTGGGTTCGGAGTACTACGCCAGCCATCCGCTGTACCCGCTGGGCAAGACCGTGGCGCTGATCAACATGGACGGCATGGCGCCATTCGGCCCGTCGCGCGATTTCGGCATCTACGGCTCGGCGCGTTTCGAGCTGCTGGACCAGTTGAAGGACGTGGCCAAGGGCTGGGACATCCGCTACACGCCGGACCCGAAGCCGGAAGCCGGCCTGTTCTTCCGCTCCGATCACTTCCCCTTTGCCAAGCGCGGCGTGCCGGCGCTGTCGTACTCGGCCGGGCAGGACTGGATCGACGGCGGCGTGGCGGCCGGCAAGAAGGCCTCCGACGACTACACCGCCAAGCGCTATCACCAGCAGGGCGATGAATGGCAGCCGGACTGGACCTTCGCCGGCGCCGCGCGCGACCTGGAGGTGGTCTACACGCTGGGCGAGCAGCTGGCCAACTCCCGTGCCTGGCCGAACTGGAGCGCCGACGAGCCGTTCCGCGCGACGCGCGACGCCAGCGCCGACGAGCGCAGGTAAGCGTTTGCGGGGTGGGGGCGGCCGATGCCGCTCCCACCGCTTGCCGGTGCCTTCAGCGCCTGCTGCCCTCTGTTTCATCCCGGAAGATCCCGGCCTGTCCGCCGTTTCCGTGGTTTCGTCGCATGCCGCTTGCAGCACCGGCGGGGCTGCCTATGCTCGACGCCAATCCCCTTGGGTGACCGCGCCATGTTCGCCAGCCTGTTCCTCGGTTTTCGCATCATCGCCGCCTGGGTGCTGACCCTGCTGGTTGCCGGCTTCCTGTGGAGCGGCCTGTTCAGCGGCATGGACAGGGCGCCGGGCTGGATTTTCGCAATGGCTGCCGTCGCCCTGGTGGTGTTCGCGCTGACCTCGGTCGCCAGTCATATCCGCCGCGTCGCGCTGATCGCCGACCAGTTGGATTCGCAGACCCTGGGCAACCGCCACCGCCGCCAGGTGGAACTGCCACTGGAGGCATCCACCGCGTTCGCCCTGCTGGAGCAGGTGATCGGGCAGATGCCGCGCATCGAGCAGATGGAGCGCTCCATCGGCACCCTGCAGCTGCGCGCCACCCAGCGCCGCGCCGATCCCTATGGCGAGCGTCCGCCGTCGCGCTGGAACCCGCTGGCGCGGCTGGCGATCCGCCACAACCAGATCACCGCGCGGGTCATTCCCGGCGTCGATACCAGCAGCGTCACCCTGTTCTTCGAACCCGATGCCGGGGCATGGGTGGACCTGCTGCTGCTCGATGAAGGCAGCAACTACGAGAACGCCGATGCCATCACCCATGCGCTCAGTGGCAAGGTCGCCCAGCAGCGCCGCGAGGAGCGCGAGCACGCCGCGCGCACCGAAGCGGAGAAGGAGCTCAGCGTCGCCCGCCTGAACCTGCTGCATGCGCAGGTCGAGCCGCACTTCCTCTACAACACGCTGGCCAACGCACAGGTATTGACCCGCAGCGACCCGGCCCGCGCCGAGCAGATGCTCGGCCACCTGATCCAGTACCTGCGCAGTTCGCTGCCGGGCATCGACCAGTCGGTGTCCACGCTGGGGCAGGAGCTGGAGCGCGTGCAGGCCTATCTGGAAATCCTGCGCATCCGCATGGGCGCGCGGCTCAACCTGCAGATCGACGTGCCCGAGGCATTGCACGGCGTCAGCCTGCCGTCGATGTCGCTGCAGACCCTGGTGGAGAACGCCATCAAGCACGGCCTGGAGCCCAAGAGCGGTGGCGGTACGGTGTGGATCCTGGCGCGCGAGCGGGAAGGCGAGCTGACCATCACCGTCGCCGACGATGGCCAGGGCATCAACACCGCCACCAGCGGTACCGGCATCGGCCTGAAGAATCTGCGCGAGCGTCTGCGCCTGAGCTGCGACGAACGGGCCACGCTGTCGGTGGTGTCCAACTTCCCCAGCGGCGTGGCCGCGACCATCAGCCTGCCGCAGGCCGCACCGACGGTGGTGCCGTTCCCGGTCGTGCCGGAGCTGCCCCGTGCATCTTGACGCGCTCATCGCCGAGGACGAGCCGCTGCTGCGCCAGGCGCTGGCCGCACAGCTGCAGCGGCTGTGGCCGGACCTGCGCATCGTCGCCGAATGCGAGGACGGTGCCGCCGCCCTGGAAGCGCTGGAAACGCTGAAGCCGGACCTGGCCTTCCTCGACATCCGCATGCCCGGCGTCACCGGCATCGACGTCGCCCGCGCGCTGGAGACGCTGAGCCCGCAGACCCAGGTGGTGTTCATCACTGCTTACGACCAGTACGCCATCGATGCCTTCGAGCGCGGTGCGGTCGACTACCTGCTCAAGCCGGTGGCCGACGAGCGCCTGCTGGCCACCCGCCAGCGCGTGCTTGCGCGGCTGCAGGCCGGCGCGCCGGACAGGCGCCTGCTGGACCAGCTGCTGGAACAGCTGGGGCGGCGTCCGGCCGGAAGCAGCACCGCGCCGCCGCTGGCCTGGATCACCGCCAGCAACGGCCGCGAGACGCGGCTGGTCATGCTGGAGGACGTGCTGTACTTCCGCGCCGACAGCAAATACACCGCGGTGGTCACCGCCGGCGAGGAGCTGCTGCTGCGCAGCTCGCTGCGCGAACTGGCCGAGGCGCTGGATCCGCAGTGCTTCCGCCAGGTGCACCGCTCCACCATCGTCAACATGAAGGCGGTGGCGGCGGTGAGCCGCGACGACAGCGGGCGCGGCGTGCTGCGGCTGAAGAACCGCAGCGAGACGCTGGTGGTCAGCCAACCGTTCATGAGCCTGTTCCGCGGCATGTGACTCCCTGCCTGCGGCCGTACAAGGAGAAGTGCCATGCAGTACCTGACTTTCGTGCTCGGCAGCCTGCTGGCGATGCTGGGCTACCGCGAACCGCAGGGGCAGACGTCGATCGTCCGCGTCAGCGGCGAGGCGGCCGTGCTCAGCCGCACCACAGTGTCCGGCGACCGTGCCCGCTTCCAGTGCCTGCAGAGCGAGAGCGGCAACTGCTTCTACCGGCTCTACCGGGAGCACTGCAGCGACGAGGGAACCGGCGAGCTGTGCCGGCGCCAGGCGCTGGACGATTTCAGCGTGGTGGTCGGCAGCGTGCGCGACGTGCGCGGGCTGCCGGCCGGCTTCGGCCAGCAGGTGCAGGCCCGCAAAGCGCAACGCCGCGACTGAGCGCGGCGTTGCGGGAAGGGTGCTGGAGCGGAAGACTCAGAACGCCGGCTGCAGGCGCAGCCCGTCGTCGCCGATGTGGTTGAGCTTACCGACCAGTTCCGAATGCTGCCGCATGCGGCCCAGCTCGCGCATGATGCGGATGTCCTCATGGCGCAGTTCGCGCCGGGATGCCACCGCCTGCTTGTAGTCCAGCACTTCCGGATAGTGCCGGGCCATTTCCAGCGCATCGGCCACGGTCTCCACGCTGTCGGCGTCGGAGCTGATGCGCGCACGGCTGTTGAAGGCCTTCATCCAGCGCTCGAAGCCGGCGGTGTGGTCGAACATGTTGGCCATGAACCAGATCACGAACAGGATCGATACCCACGAGCCGAACACGATGACCACGCGGGTGAACGTGATGTGGAAATCATCGCGCCAGAGGTAATTGGTGATCAGCCCCAGGATCAGCAGCGAGGACGCCTGCCAGAGCACGATGGACGCCATCAGCCACTGGCACTTGGCCTTGGCCAGTATCGATACTTCGTCGCGGATCTGCTCGTCGCTCAGGTTCTTCCAGTGCTCGACCTGCTTCTCAAACGGACTGCCATACAGCTCATTGTCTTGCAGCAACAAACCCAAACCCTTGAACAACGCGATCATGTGGAGCTCCTTGCAGAAACCGGCTGGAACGAGCGACGGATGTGGCGTGGAACGATCTGGCGCTTCCAGTTCTAGCACTTTCATGCCGCTTGGCAATGGGGGCGGTGCGATGAAGTGACGGTGCCGCATCGACCGGTACGCTGGCCGGTCCGTGCTTTTTTGCGGCGCGTCATCGCGCAAGTGGCGGAATCGAAAATCGAAAGTGCGCCTGCATGCTGCGGATGCACACGCAATGGCCGGAAGCCGCCAGCGGGCGCTGCCAGTGCGGAAGTCGCCGCCCAGCCAGCGCTGCGGCCGCCTGCGTGCGCGACCGCTCCACTACGATGTGCCCATGTCGTTCCTGTCCAGACCTGTTTCCTCGGCGGCCGCCACCCAGATCCGGCGCTGGGTGCTCGATGCCTTCCCGCGCGACCAGAGTGGCGTCGCGTACGACGTGCCGCCGGGAGACCCGGGCTGGTTCGGCCCGGACAGCGTGACCTGGCGCATCCATTCCGAGTTCCCGGGCATGCTCGCCGGCGGCCTGTGCGCGCTGATGCTGCAACTGCTGCACCCGCGCGCGCTGGCCGGCGTCCACGACCATTCCAACTTCCGGCAGGACCTGGTCGGGCGCCTGCGCCGCACCACCCACTTCGTCGCCGGCACCAGCTATGCGCCGGTGGCGGAAGTGGAAAAGCTGGTCGAACGGGTGCGGCGCATCCATGCGCGCATCGCAGGTACGTTGCCCGACGGCCGCGCCTATGCCGCCGACGATCCGGAACTGCTCACCTGGGTGCACGTCACCGAGGCCTACGGTTTCCTCGAAGGTTGCCGCCGCTGCTGCCGCGAAGTGCCGGGCGACATCGCCGATCGCTACTACGCCGAGTACCGGCGCGTGGCCGAGGCGCTGGGTGCGCGCGACGTACCGGCCAGCGAGGCGCAGGTGCGCGACTACTTCGCCGTGCAGCAGCCGCAGCTGTGCATGGATGCGCGGTCGCGCGAGGTGCTGGACGTGCTCGAGGCCGTGCGCCTGCCGGTGCCGTTGCCGGGCGTGTCGCGCGATCTGTTCCTGTCCGCTGGCGCGGCGCTGTTGCCGGAATGGGCGCAGCAGCTGATCGGCCGCAGCCGCAGCCAGCGCCTGCGCGCCAGGCTGGCCGTGCGGATGCTGCGCGGGGCGGCGCCGCTGTTCCGTGTCGCGCTCGGCGATGGCATCGCCACGCGCGCCTGCAGGCGAATGGGACGCGATCCGCAGTCGCTGCTGCGGTGGCCGCCGTAGCCGGGCTTTTCGACCGGACAAAAGGGAACGGGCGCCGAAGCGCCCGTTCCCATGCCAGCCTGCCGGCGGTGCGTTACCAGACCTTGACCCGCTTGTCCGGGGCCAGGTACAGCTTCTGGCCTTCCTTGACCTCGAAGGCCGGGTACCAGGCATCGAGGTTGCGTACGGTCAGCGTGCGGAACTGGCCCGGTGCATGCACGTTGGTCAGCAGCGAATTGCGCAGCGCCTGTTCGCGCATCTTGCTGCGCCAGGCCTGGGCGAAGCCGAGGAAGAAGCGCTGGTCCGGGGTGAAGCCTTCCAGGTCCTGCGCCGGCTTGCCCTGCTGCGCCATCAGGTAGGCGTCGTGCGCGGTCGCCAGGCCGGCCACGTCGGCGATGTTCTCGCCCAGGGTCAGGCGGCCGTTGACGTGCACGCCGGGGAACGGCTCGTAGCTGCTGAACTGTGCGGCCAGCGCGTCGCCGGCGGCGTTGAACTGCTTCAGGTCGTCGGCCGTCCACCAGTTGTGCAGCCTGCCGGTCTCGTCGAACAACGCACCGGCGTTGTCGAAGCCATGGCTGATCTCATGGCCGATCACCGCGCCGATGGCGCCGTAGTTGACCGCATCGTCGGCCGCGCCATCGAAGAACGGCGCCTGCAGGATCGCGGCCGGGAATACCAGGCGGTTCTCCAGCGGTACGTTCATCGCGTTGATGGTCTGCGGCAGCATCGCCCATTCGCTGTGGTCCACCGACTGGCCGAGCTTGGCGATGTTGCGCCGGTATTCGAACAGCGCCGCGCGCTGCGCGTTGCCCAGCGCGTCGTCGCGCTTCACTTCCAGCGCGCTGTAGTCGCGCCACTTGTCCGGGTAGCCCATGCCGACCTTGAGACCGGCGACCTTGGCCTGGGCGTGCGCCTTGGTCTCCGGCGACATCCATTCCAGTGCGTCGATGCGCCGGGCGAAGGCGGCGATGATGTTCTTCGCCATCTCGTCGGCGCGCGCCTTGGTGGCGGCGTCGAAGTGGCGCTCGACGTAGATCTTGCCGACTGCCTCGCCGATGGCGGTGTTGGTTTCGTTGACGGCGCGCTTCCAGCGCTCGCTCTGCTGGGGGGTGCCGCTCATCGCGGTGCCGTGGAAGGCGAAGTGCGCGTCGGCGAAGGCCTTGGGCAGGTAGGGTGCGGCTTCGTCCAGCGCGTGGAAGGCGAGATAGTCCTTCCATGCGTCCAGCGGCTCGCTGGCGACCAGCTTCGACAGCCCGGCCACGGCCTTCGGCTGCCAGACGATGAAGTCCTGCTGCGCCGACAGGCCGGCGGCACCGAGGAACGCCGCCCAGTCCATGCCCGGCGCCCTGGCCGCGAGATCGGCCTGCTTCCAGGCGTTGGCGCCCTTCTCGACGTCGTTGGTCTCTTCCTGGGTGGCGTGGGCGCGCGCGATCTTCGTTTCCAGCGCGACGATGCGCGCGGCCTTGGCGGCGGCGTCGGCATCGCCGGACAGTTCCAGCAACCGGGCGACATAGCCTTCATAGGCCTTGCGCAGCTCGGCCATGCGGCCGCCTTCCAGGTAGAAGTCGCGGTCGGGCATGCCCAGGCCGCCCTGCACCAGATAGGGTGCGTTGCGGTCCGGCTGCAGCAGGTCCACCGACACCCACACGCCGAACAGGTGCGGCGTATAGAAATTTGTAGCGTTGAGCAGGTCCACGTCGGCGCGCAGGCTGGCGCCCAGCGCCTGGGCCAGCGCCTGCCTGTCGGCGATGCCGGCGATGGCCTGCAACTGCGGCTGCGCCGGCGCCGCGCCGCGTGCCTCGATGCCGGCCTCGTCCATGAACGCGGCGTAGTAGTCGCCGATCTTGCGCGCCTCGCCGTCGCTGGCCTTGCCGGCCTCCTCCATGATCGTGCGGGTGTCGGTCAGGGTCTTTTCGTAGATGACGTTGAAGCTGCCGAAGCTGGAGCGGTCGGCCGGGATCTCGGTGCGCTGCACCCACTGGCCGTTGGCGAAGTCGAAGAAGTTGTCGCCGGCGGCCACGCTGCGGTCCATGCCGGAGACGTCGAAGCCGAAGCTGCCCAACTGCGCCTTGGCAGTGGTTCCGGCGGCGGGCGTGGCGGTGGCGTTGCCTTCGGCGGGGGCCTTGTCGCCGCCGCAGCCGCTCAGCGACAGCGCGGCACCAAGGGCGAGTGCAAGGATCGAACGTTGCAGGGCCATGACGGCTCCGGAATCTGTGATGGAACCGGCAGTCTAGTCCTGCGCACCGGTGTGCGCGCTCCCGATTCCGGCACTTGCCCCCTTGGCATGGATATGCGGCGACGAGACGGGACCGCATGCAAGTCTTCCCGCCGGGGGCGTTTGTGCTGCATGCTGTGAAACGGGCATTGGGCGGCGACTCCCGGGGAGGGCGGGAGCCGCATTGCATGCGAGCCGTTCCGTGCCACTGGGGCACGGCGGCCGCGGCCGGTGGTTTCCGATGGTACGGCGGACGAACGACGAACGAGACCATGCATGCAGACCGAACGCTGACGCAGGGAAGGTGCCGGTGCACCGTGACATGAGCCAACCGCTGCGCCAGGTCGCCGCCTTCGGGCTTGTGATCGCGCTGCTGCTGGCGGCGACGCTGGTGACCATGCTGTGGAACGACCGTGGCAGCCGCCTGCAGGCGGCGCAGCGGCAGAGCATGGCGCTGGCGACGGGCAGCGACCGCCTGCTGCGGGCGGAACTGACCACGATGGAGCGCGCGCTGCGTGGCGCCGCCCGCGACGGCCGCGAGTATTACCGGCAGGTACCGGAGCGGGCGCCGGCATTGCTGGCGGCCAGCATGCGCGGCACGCTGGAACGCAATACCGACCTTGCTGCGATCACCCTGGTCGACGATGCCGGCCTGCCGGTGACCGAGGGTGCCGGCGATCCGACGCTTGCGCGATGGGCGGTGCCGGAGAACCGCGTGCTGGCCGGCGAACTGTACGTCGGCGGGCTGGAGACGCTTCCCGGTGGCGGCAGGGTGCTGGTGACCGCGGTGCCGGTGCAGCCCGGCCAGTGGCTGCTGGCGCGCGTGCGCCTGGCGGTGTTCCAGCGGGTGGTCAGCGGCCTGGATACCGGCCGCAGCGGCGTGGTCTCGATCAGCAGCCGCCACGGCGAGCTGCTGGCGCACAGCCTCGATCCCTCGGCAGTGGAACGTGCGCTGCCGAGGCCGATGCGGCTACCGCCCGCCGCCGACCAGGTGCAGGCGCTGGGCGTGGCGGACAGCCCGATGGACGGCGTGCGCCGCGTCGTCGCGGTGAGCGCGCCGCGCGATTACCCGCTGATCCTGTTCGCTGGCCTGTCCTATGACGAGGTCATGGCGCCATGGCGCACGTACTTCTACGTCGCCACCGGCATCTACCTGCTGTATCTGTGCGGGTTCGCCTACCTGTATGGCAGCATGCGCCGCGGTGCGCTGCGCCAGGCACGGCTGGCCGACGAACTGCGTACCGGCGCGGCCGAACTGGCGCTGGCGCACCAGGTCGGCAAGGTGGGGACCTGGTCGATCGACAGGAAGGGCGGCACCCTGCGCTGGTCGGCGCTGACCCGGCGCATGTTCACGCTGCCGGCGCGGCAGGCCCGCCTGGAGGAGTTCTACGCCCGCGTGCACGAAGAGGACCGCCCCTGGCTGCGCCAGCAGGTCCAGCAGGCGACAGAGGCCGGGCGCGCGGTGAACGCGCTGTTCCGCCTCGTGCTGCGCGACGGCTCGGTGCGTTGGCTGTCGGCGCGTGGCGAGCGGGTGCATGGGCTTGGGCCGCATCCGCGCATGACCGGCGCGGTCACCGACATCACCGAACGGGTGCGCAACGAAGCGCGCGTGCAGCGCGCCGAGCACCAGTTCCGCCTCGTGTTCGAGCGCAACCCGGCGCCGTTCTGGATCTTCGACCTGGCCACGCTGCAGTTCCTGGAGGTGAACCAGGCCGCGATCGACCAGTACGGCTACAGCCGTGCCGAATTCCTCGCCATGACCATCCTCGACATACGCCCGGAAGATGGAAAGGAGGAAATCCAGCGCACGCTGGAAGAATCCGGGGACGGCAGCTCGCCGGTGCCGCGGGTGCGCACGCACCGGCGCCGCGACGGCAGCCTGTTCGATGTGCTGGGACATCTGGCGCGGCTGGAATTCGATGGTCGCCCGGCCTGCCTGGTGCTCGCCGAGGACGTCAGCCAGCGGCTGGCCTACGAGCGCGACCTGGCCTGGCGCGCCAGCCATCACCCCGGCACCGGCCTGTTGACGATCGAAGCGCTGGCCGAGCGACTGGACGCGGGCGCAGCCGGCTACACCATTCTCCATGCGCAGCTGCGCGGGCTGCAGATGGTCGCCGACACGCTGGGCCGCGAAGCCGGCGACGAGGTCCTGCAGGCGATGGTCGCCCGGCTCGCCACGCTGGGCGAGCGCTACGGCCTGCTGGCCTACCAGCCAGCGGAGGATTTCGTGTTGGCGGTCGCCGGTGGACACGATCCGCAGCGGGTGCTGGAGGCGCTGCGCGCAGCGGTGTCCGAGCCGGTGCGCGGCCGCGATTCCTTCCACCAGCTGGAACCGCGCATCGGCGTGGCGAGCAGCCCGGGCGATGGCGCGCGCGCCGACCTGGTGCTGGGCTGCGCGGCGCAGGCGGCCCACGCCGCGCGCGAGAACGGAGTGGTGGTGCTGCGCTTCGATCACGCGCTGGCGCAGCGTCACGCCGACCGGCTGCAACTGGCCGGGCGTATCCACCTGGCCATCGAACGCGACGAATTCGAGCTGTATTTCCAGCCGATCCGCCATGCCGCCGACGGATCGCCGGCCGCGCTGGAAGCGCTGCTGCGCTGGCCGCAGCCCGACGGCAGCTTCATCCCGCCTTCGGATTTCATCCAGCTGTGCGAGGACACCGGCCAGATCATCGCGCTGGGCCGCTGGGTGATCCGCGCCGCCGCACAGGCCGGTCGCGTGCTGGCCGACAACGGCTGGGCCGGACTGCCGGTCGCGGTCAACGTCTCGGCGGTGCAGTTGTTCAACAGCGACCTGGTCGGCGAGTTCACCCGCGCCGTCGAGGCGCAGGGCTTGCCGCCGGGCGCGCTGCAGATGGAGCTGACCGAGAGCAGCCTGATGCGCAACCCGGCACAGGCGATGCAGGTGCTGGAGAGCCTGAGCGCCAGCGGCATTGCGGTGGCGCTGGACGATTTCGGCACCGGCTTCTCCAGCATGTCCTACCTGCAGCACCTGGCGCTGGACTCGCTGAAGATCGACCGGGCCTTCGTTGCCGACGTGGAGCGCAACCCGCGCAACGCCGCGATCTGCCGCGCGCTGCTGTCGCTGGGGCACAGCATGGGGCTGGGGGTGATCGCCGAGGGCGTGGAAACCGAAGGCCAGTTCGACTGGCTGGTGGCGCACGGCTGCGACCAGGTGCAGGGCTACCTGCTGGGCCGTCCGATGCCGCTGCGCGAACTGCTGGCGCTGCTGGCCCTGGCGCGCGATTCAGCCTGAGGACGGGCCGGCCGCGTCCGCGCCGAGCTGTTCGACCAGATAGTCGATGAAGCTGCGCACCTTCGGCGCCAGATGGCTGCGGCTGGCGTAGACCGCATGGATGCCGACCGGCGGCAGGCGCCAGTCCGGCAGCACCGCTGCCAGCCGGCCGTCGGCCAGCGCCTGGCCGACGATGAAATCGGGCTGGGCGATGATGCCCATGCCGGCGATGGCGGCCTCGCGCAGCACCTCGCCGTTGTTGGCGCGCATGCGCGCCCTGACCGGCACGCTCACCTCGCCCTGCGGACCCTGCAGTTGCCAGCTGTCGCCGCCGGCCCAGTAGCTGTAGGCCAGGCAGGCGTGGTGCGCCAGGTCGTCCGGCTGCGCCGGCGTGCCATGGCGCGCCAGATAGGCCGGCGCGGCGCACAGCACGATCGCGGCTTCGGCCAGGCGGCGGGCGATCAGCGACGGCGCTGGCTGGCGGGTGATGCGGATGGCCAGGTCGAAACCTTCCTCGACCATGTCCACCTGCCGGTCGGACAGCGACAGGTCCAGTTCCACGTCGGGGTGGCGTTCGGCATAACCGGGCAGCAGCGGCGCCAGGCGCGCGATGCCATAGCTGACCGGCGCATTGATCCGCAGCCGGCCCGAAGGCTGCAGCGCCTGCGCGCCCACCGAGGCTTCCAGTGCGTCGAACTCAGCCAGCAGCTGCACGCAGCGCTGGTAGTAGGCGGCGCCGATGCTGGTTGGACTGACCCGCCGCGTGGTGCGGTTGAGCAGGCGCGCGGACAGGCGCTTTTCCAGCGCGGCGATCTGCCGGGTGACGGCGGCGGTGGACAGATCCAGCGTCTCGGCGGCGGCGCTGAAGCCATTGCGCTCGACCACCGCGACGAACACCCGCATGGCATCGATGGTGTCCATTGTTTCTGCTTCGGCAATAAAACGTTGATGCCGAGGTTATTTGTTGCCCCGTGCCGCGGCAATAAGCTGGGCGGCATCGAATCCTCCGCGTGGAGTTTCCCATGTCCTCCCTGCCGTCCCTGTACATCTCCCATGGCTCGCCGATGACCGCGCTGCAGCCCGGCCTGGTGGGGCCGCGCCTGGCCGAACTGGCCGCCGCGCTGCCGCGCCCGCGCGCCATCGTGATGGCCTCGGCGCACTGGCTGGGCCGCGCGCCGATGGTGTCGGCGGCGGCGCGGCCGGAGACCATCCACGATTTCGGCGGCTTTCCCGAGGCGCTGTACCAGTTGCAGTACCCGGCCCCCGGTGCGCCCGAACTGGCGCAGGACGTGGCGGCGCGGCTGGCCGCAGCCGGCCTGGCACCGGTGATCGATCCGCAGCGTGGGCTCGACCACGGCGCCTGGGTGCCGCTGCGCTTCCTCTACCCGCAGGCCGACATCCCGGTGCTGCAGCTGTCGATCCAGCCGTCGCTGGGGCCGGCGCACCAGTGGGCGATGGGCCGTGCGCTGGCGTCGCTGCGCGATGACGGCGTGCTGCTGGTCGGCTCGGGCAGCATCACCCACAACCTGCACGACTGGCGCAGCTACGCGCAGGGCGGGGAGGCGCCGTACGTGCGTCCCTTCATCCAGTGGGTGGAGCAGAAGCTACAGGCCGACGACGTGCCGGCGCTGCTCGACTATCGACGGCAGGCGCCCTTCGCCGGACAGGCGCATCCCACCGACGAACATCTGCTGCCGCTGCATTTCGCGATGGGCGCGGCCGGTTCGGACCGGCTTGGTGCGCGGCGCATCGATGCCGGCATCGACATGGGCTTCCTGGCGATGGACATCTACCGTTTCGACGGCGCGGCATAGCACCACATTCCTGCAGGAACACGCGCCGCCGTCATCGGCGGTGGCGCGGCGCTGTGGTAGTTTTTCCACGTTGGTTCAACCGTCGCCGCCAGGGTGGTGACTTCGTGGAGAGGCATGCACACGATCGAAGTCGTTCTGGCGATGTTGGTGGCGGTGGTCGCCAGCGGCTACCTGGTGAGAATCCTGCCGTTTTCCCTGCCGCTGCCGCTGGTGCAGATCGGCCTGGGCGCCCTGATTTCCGGCGTGTTCAAGCGCGGCCACGCGCTCGAGCCGGACATGTTCTTCCTGTTGTTCCTGCCGCCACTGCTGTTCCTGGACGGGTGGCGCATTCCCAAGCAGGGCCTGTTCCGCGACAAGGGCGCGATCCTGGAGCTGGCGTTCGGCCTGGTGGTGTTCACCGTGGTCGGCGCCGGGCTGCTGATCCATTGGCTGATCCCGGCCATGCCGCTGGCGGTGGCGTTCGCGCTGGCGGCGATCATCTCGCCCACCGATCCGGTGGCGGTGGGCGCCATCGCTTCGCGCGTGCCGATTCCCAAGCGGCTGATGCACATCCTGGAAGGCGAGTCGCTGCTCAACGACGCGTCCGGCCTGGTCTGCTTCCGCTTCGCGGTGGCGGCGGTGATGACCGGCAGTTTCTCGCTGGCGCAGGCCTCGCTGACCTTCCTGTGGGTGGCCTTCGCCGGCCTGGCCATCGGCGTGGCGGTGACCCTGGGCGTATCCACCTTCCAGCGCTGGTTGTGGCGCAGCTTCGGCGAGGAGCCGGGCGCGGCGCTGCTGGTCAACCTGCTGATCCCCTTCGCCGCCTATCTGCTGGCCGAAGAATTCAACGCTTCCGGCATCCTCGCCGCGGTCGCCGCCGGCATCACCATGAGCTATGTCGAACTCACCGGCCGCATCAGCGGCAGCATGCGCGTGCAGCGCGCGGCGGTGTGGAACACGGTGCAGTTCAGCTTCAACGGCATCATGTTCGTGCTGCTGGGCGAGCAGTTGCCGGGCATCGTCCAGCGCGCGGCGGACACGATCTCGGTCACCGGCCACCGCGAATGGTGGTGGCTGGCGATCTATGTGCTGGCGATCAACGCGATGCTGGTGGTGCTGCGCCTGGCGTGGGTATGGCTGTCGCTGCGCTGGAACCTGCTGCGCGCGCGCTGGCGCGGCGAGGAGCGCGCGAACCATACCTCGTGGCGGGTGGTGCTGGCGATGTCGGTGGCCGGCGTGCGCGGCGCCATCACCCTGGCCGGCGTGCTGACCCTGCCGCTGATGGTGCCTGGCGGCGAGCCATTCCCGGCGCGCGACCTGGTGATCTTCCTGGCCGCGTCGGTGATCCTGGTGTCGCTGCTCGGCGCCAGCCTGCTGCTGCCGCGGCTGCTGCGCGGACTGGAACTGCCCAAGGACGACGACAGCCGGCGGGTGGAGGACCTGGCCCGCAAGCTGTCGTCCAAGGCCGCGCTGGCGGCGGTGGAGAAAACCCGCCAGCAGCTGGTGGACGGCCAGACCACCACCAATGTGCAGCTCTACAACGATGCCGCGGCGCGGGTCAGCCTGCTGTACCAGCGCAACCTGGAGAAGGGGCAGGGCCCGGACGAAGACCCGGAGAAGGTGCGGCGCATGGAGCAGGCCTACCGCAGCCTGCGCTCGGCCGGGCTCACCGCCGAGCGCGAGGAACTGTTCCGCCTGACCCGGCACGGGCAGATACCCGACGAGGTCGCACGCAAGCTGATCCGCAACCTGGACCTGCTGGAAAGCCGCCAGAGGGATTGAGGTGCAGTCGTGGACCCTGCCCGGCGGCGGTCGCGACGGTGGCGCCCCCCGGGGCGCCGCCGGCCTTACTTGTTCAGTTCGAGGAAGTACGGCTCGACCGAGCCGTTGATCTTCAGCGTCATCGGGTTGCCGCGGCGGTCGCGGGCCTTGCCGGCCTGGACGCGGATCCAGCCTTCGCCGACCGAGTACTCCTCCACGTCATCGCGCTCGATGCCGTTGAAGCGCACGCCGACGCCGCGTTCCAGCGCGGCCGGGTCATGGAACGGGCTGGTGGGGTTGACCGCCAGGCGGTCGGGAGGGGTATCGCTCATGTCTGTGTTCGTTGACGGCCACCGTGGCCGGCTTCATGTGCGCAAGGATAACCGGTGCGGCTTCCGCTGCCGCGCGCGCGGCGGCAGAATGCGCGCCATCACGCAGTGGAGAACCGCCATGCCCGACAACAGCGCCGACTACGAGGATTCCGACGAACTGCTGCCGACCTTCGACGAGGACGACCATCCGGCGCGGGTGTGGAACCTGCTGTGGCTGATCAATCCCGGCGACGAGGAGGCGGCGCTGCAGCAGTTCGATGCCTGGCGCGAAGCGCGCGCCGGCGCCGAGGATGAATCCGGCGACGAGCAGTGGCTGTGGGACCTGAAGGACGCCATCGACTGGCGCGCGGGCTTCTACGTGGACTGGAAGGATGTCGATTCGTTCGTGGCCGCGCTCGACGAACTGGCCGCGCGCTGGAACCTGCGCATCGACTGGGGCGGCGACCTGGACGACGAGGACTTCGCGCAGGACATCGACGTGCCCACGCTGATGGCGACCGCGCACGACCGCCTGCGCGAGCATGGTTACGCGCTGTGGAACTGGAACACCGGTGGCGATGGCTATGCCGGCTGGATCGCGCTCAGCCGCGACGACGAGGCGATGCTGGCGCTGTGCTCGCTGCTGGGCGTGGAAGTGCGGCCCGGCAGCGATCCGTTCTGAGCACTGCCGTGCATGCGCAGGTGCGGGGTTTGCCCCGCACCTACGGTTGATATTGCGTGCGTGCGTTGGCGATCACCCGCCGCACCAGTTCGCGGTCGTCATGCCGCGAGATGGCGGCCGCGCCAAGGGCGATGGCGGTCTCGCGCAGCGGTGCCGGCACGTCGTAGTGCGCACCGCTGGGACGGTTCTGGAAGGCCCGCCGCGGAATCCCGAGCTGCTGCGCCATGGCGTGCAGCTCGGGCAGGGTGTCGGCCATCAGGTGCGCCCAGCGCTCGCCGCGCCAGGGGTGTACCGCATCGTCGATATAGACCGTCACCGCGGGCGCGCAGGTCAGGCCTGCGGCTTGTCGCCGGCGTCGGCCGCCGCTTCGATGTCGCCCGCTTCATCGGCGGCATCACTGTCGGCCACAACCGCGGCCTCCTCGCCCTCGACACCCTCGAACTCGGCGACCAGGCAGGCCAGGTAGTCGTCGGCGCTCTTGCCTTCGGCCGCAGCGGTGGCATCGATCAGCTGCTGCAGCTGCTCCGAATACTCCAGGGCGACCTTGCGGCCTTCCTTCTCCTGCACGTTGGCCAGGTGCTTGAGCATGGCCAGCATCGGCACCGGGTTGTCGGCGTTGCCCATGGTCTGGCCGCCGATGGACAGCAGCCACTGCCGGCCCTGCAGGCCGATGGCGGCGACCACCTGGCCTTCCTCGTTCACCAGCACGGCGTGGTTCTGGATCTGCTGCTGCGCATCCAGGCGCAGGAAGGGGCGGCGGGGCTGCTGCTTCTTGCGCTGGTCGCGCTTGGCTTTGGACTGCTTGGACATGATCGTTCGACGAAAGGAAACGGCCGCCATTGTAGGCGGCCGCTCCCATCGTTGCCGAAACCCTGCCGCGGCGCGGTCCTCAGTGGGCGCCAGCCCCGGGCGCCACGGCCGCCTCGTCGCCGATGGCGGAGGGTGCGGCGGCAGTGGGGGCGGGCAGGGCGGCGATGGCCGACAGGGCAGCCGCCTCGGCCTCCCTGGTCATCACCACGATGCTGATGCGGCGGTTGATCGGGTTCTGCGGGTCGGTCTTGTCGAACAGCACCGAGGAGGACAGCCCGATCACCCGCGCCACCTTGTCCTCGTCCATGCCGCCTTCCAGCAGGGCGCGGCGTGCGGCGTTGGCGCGGTCCGCGCTCAGTTCCCAGTTGCTGTAGCCCAGCTGCGTGGAATAGGCGGTGATGTCGGTATGGCCGCCGATGCTGATGCGGTTGGGCACCTGGTTGATGAAGTGCGACAGCTCGCGCAGGATCTCGCGCGTGTACGGCATCAGCTTGGCGCTGCCCATGTCGAACATCGGCCGGTTCTGCTTGTCCACGATCTGGATGCGCAGCCCTTCGGGGGTGATGTCCAGCAGCAGCTGGTCCTTGAACGGCTCCAGTGCCTGGCTCTTGCTGATGGCTTCCTCCAGCTCCTGCTTCAGCGCTTCCAGCTGCTTCTTCTCGCGTTCGCGCTCGTCCACCGGCGTGGGGATGGACTCGCGCTGGTTCTGGAAGGGGTCGTTGCTGTCGCCGCGGGAGATGTCGGTGGCGCCGCCGAGCTTGATCATCGAGGTGCTGGCGCCGCCGGGGCCAGCCATGCCGGGGGCCGGCGTGCTGCTGGTGCCGCTGAGCGGGCTGGGGTTGCGGAAGTATTCGGAAATGGCCGCGCGCTCGGGCTTGGTGGTGGCGGCCATCAGCCACATCACCAGGAAGAAGGCCATCATCGCGGTGACGAAGTCGGCGTAGGCCACCTTCCACGAACCGCCGTGGTGCCCGCCGCCCTGGATCTTCTTCACCCGCCGCACGATCACCGTGGGCTTGGCATCGTTGCTGGCCATGGCTTACTTGACCGACTTCAGGTGCTGTTCGAACTCGCTGAAGCCCGGGCGCAGCGCCGACGGCACGGTCTTGCGCGCGAATTCCAGGGCGATCTTCGGGTTGTAGCCGCGCAGGCAGGCCAGCAGGGCGGTCTTGACCGACTCGTAGATGCGCGAGTCCTGTTCGGCGCGGGCTTCCACCGCGGCTGCGATCGGGCCGATGAAGCCGTAGCCGAGCAGGATGCCGAGGAAGGTGCCGACCAGCGCGCCCGCCACATGGGCGCCGACTTCCTTGATGTCGCCGCCGATCGCGCCCATGGTGATGACGATGCCCAGCACCGCCGCGACGATGCCGAAACCGGGCAGGCCGTCGGCGACCTTGGTCAGCACGTGCGCCGGTTCCATCGCCTCGTGATGGTGCTTCTCCAGCTCCAGTTCCAGCAGCGGTTCCAGTTCATGCGGCTCGATGTTGGAGCCGATCATCAGCCGCAGGCAGTCGGTGATGAAGTCGATCAGGTGGTGATCGGCCTGGATCTTCGGGTAATTGGCGAAGATCGGGCTCTCGGCGGCGTTCTCGACATGCTCCTCGAGCGACATGAAGCCTTCGCGGCGGGCCTTGTTGAGCAGTTCGTACAGCAGGCTGAGCACATCCAGGTAGTCCTGCTGCTTGTAGCGTGGCCCCTTGAACACGCCGACCACGGCCTGGAGGGTCTTCTTCACCGTCTTGGCCGGAGTGCCGACCAGGAAGGCGCCCAGCGCCGCGCCGCCGATGATCACCAGTTCGAAGGGCTGCCACAGCGCGCCGATTTTTCCGTGCGCCCCGACATAGCCGCCGAGCACGCTGAGGATGACGACAAGCAGACCGACGATGATGAGCATGGGGCACGGGACACGGGAGGGGATATCCCGTTGTCGGCCGCGCCGGCCGGAACTGAAGCGGGAAAATGTGAACTCAGTCGGAGGCTGTCGATTCGGCGCCTCCGCGCCGCAACGGGT
Organism: Stenotrophomonas sp. 05N423; assembly: GCF_056397145.1. Classification (NCBI taxonomy): domain Bacteria; kingdom Pseudomonadati; phylum Pseudomonadota; class Gammaproteobacteria; order Lysobacterales; family Lysobacteraceae; genus Stenotrophomonas; species Stenotrophomonas sp. 05N423. The sequence goes on along the minus strand of NZ_JBFTMV010000005.1, from coordinate 74,280 downwards.
CCGGCCAGGGGGCGCCGCGGTCGAGGAACGACAGCGAAACCGAGTTCAGGCAATGCCTTTCGAAGGTCGGCGGCGGGCCGTCCGGGAACACGTGGCCCAGGTGGCTGCCGCAGCGGGCGCAGACGATTTCCGTGCGCACCATCCCGTGGCTGCCGTCGCGGATGCGGCCGATGTGCGCCGGGTCGAACGGGGCGAAGAAGCTCGGCCAGCCGGTGCCGGAGTCGAACTTGGTGCTGGAGCGGAACAGCGGCAGGCCGCAGAGCCGGCAGCAGTAGGTGCCCTCGCGCTTGTTGTCCAGGAACACGCCGCAGAACGGCGCTTCGGTGCCGTGGTGGAGCAGGACGCGCCGTTCGTCGTCGTCCAGGCCGGCGATGAGGGCATCGCGGTGGGCGGCATCGGGGGGAGTCAGGTCGAAAGCGGTCATGGGGACGCCTCCGTGGGGATGGATCGCCATGGTAGGCGCGGGCCGGCGTGGCTCCAACCGGTGCGTTTACCGCGCCTGCAGCGCCGGTGGTGCATGATCGCCACACACGGACCTGTGGGAGTGCCTGATGAAACGGATTCCTCTGCTGTTGCTTGCGATGCTGGCAACCACCCCCGCCTTGGCCCAGCTCAAGCCCTTGCCGCCGCCTACCGAGACCCGGCCGGTGAGCCTGCCGCCGCCCTCGAAACCGGCCAGCGATGCCTCCGGCCAGGCGGCCGACAACGAGCGCCTGCGCGAGCGGCTGGAGCGCCCGGCGCTGGGCGACAGGCCGGCGGCCAAGCCCGCCGCGAAGCCGCAACCTACTGCGGCGGTGCCGGTGTACGACCGCGATGGGCGGCGACTCAATGGCATGCGTCCGGCCGGTCCCGACCGGGTGATGGACACCCGCACCGGCCGCTACCACGACACCGTTCCCAGCGGCGACGGCGTGCGTATCGTGCGCTGAGCGCAGGCGGCTTAACCGCGGGCAACGCGGCCCGCGCAGTCACCCAGGTCACGGTCTGGATCACGGTGCCTTGGCGCGTGCTTAACCGGTTCCGGGCGCACTGTGCGCATGCGCAGTCGATGCGCGTCCACATGCCGTACCGGAGTACCGAAATGTCCAACATGCACCACAACCAGCCGAACCAGGGCCATGCCCCGCAGCGCAACGCCGGCCAGTCGGCGCCGCAGGAACCGCAGCGGCCATCGAAGATGGCCAGCGGCAGCGAAGCCGCCGGAAAGGCGGACAAGCAGGCGCACAAGGCGCCGGAGCGGGAGCGCCACTGAGAACGTGACGGGCATTGTTCGATGAGGAAGCGGCGGGCTTGTCCCGCCGCTTTGCCGTCGGGCAGTCAGTCGGCGATGGGCAGGCTGAGCGTCTCCTTCACTTCCTCCATCACGATGTAGCTCTTGGATTCGCGCACGTGCGGCAGGCTCAGCAGGGTGCTGCCGAGCAGCTTGCGGTAGGAGGCCATCTCGTTGATGCGCGCCTTGAGCAGGTAGTCGAAATCGCCTGAGACCAGGTGGCACTCCAGCACGTTGGGCAGCTTGAGCGCGGCGCGGCGGAATTCCTCGAAGATGTCACCGGACTTGTAGGCCAGCGAGATCTCCACGAACACCAGCAACCCGGCCTTCACGTACTGTGGGTCCAGCCGCGCGTAGTAGCCGGTGATCACGCCCTCGCGTTCGAGCCGGCGCACGCGCTCGGTGCAGGGCGTGGTGGACAGGCCCACCCGCTCGCCCAGTTCGGTGAAGGAAATGCGACCCTCGGCCTGCAGGATGCGCAGGATGCGGCGGTCGATCTTGTCCAGTTCGCGGCTGCGGGTGGCCATGGCGCTCTGCTTTGCGTGAATGAAACGGGAAATTACCCTGTTTTATCCGTCAATACGGGAAAAAACACTGGAATGGGCTGAATATACTGCGCCGTTCATGGCCCCTGCCCGATCCTGCGCAGGGAATTGACAGGGTCCGAGCCTGCCATCGCTCCCGCCACCTCCGTGCGGGCACGGGTGGGTTCCCAGGAGAGAACGATGCGGGTTCTGATACTCGGCAGTGGTGTGATCGGCACGACCAGTGCCTGGTACCTGCGACAGGCAGGTCATGAGGTGACGGTGGTGGACCGGCAGCCGGGCCCGGCGCTGGAAACCAGTTTCGCCAACGCCGGCCAGCTCTCCTTCGGCTACACCTCGCCGTGGGCCGCTCCGGGCGTGCCGCTGAAGGCGATCAAGTGGCTGTTCCAGGAACACGCACCGCTGGCGATCCGCCCCACCGCCGACATGGCCCAGTACCGCTGGCTGTGGCAGATGCTGCGCAACTGCACCGCCGGCCGCTATGCGATCAACAAGGCGCGCATGGTGCGCATGTCCGACTACAGCCGCGACTGCATCAACGAACTGCGGGCGGCCACCGGCATCGATTACGAAGGTCGCCAGCTGGGCACCACCCAGCTGTTCCGCACCCAGCAGCAGCTGGACGCCGCCGCCCAGGACATCGAAGTGCTGCGCCAGTACGGCGTGCCCTATGAAGTGCTGGATCGCCAGGGCATCGTGCGCGTGGAGCCGGCGCTGGCCGGCAAGGCAGACACCCTGGTCGGCGCATTGCGCCTGCCCGAGGACCAGACCGGCGACTGCCAGCTGTTCACCCGCCGGCTGACCGCGCTGGCCGCCGCCGCCGGCGTCGAGTTCCGTTTCGACCAGGACGTGGCCGGGCTGGAGCGCGACGGCGACCGCATCACCGGCGCGCGCATCGGTGGCCGGCTGGAGACCGCCGACCAGTACGTGGTCGCGCTGGGCAGCTACTCGCCGCAGCTGGTGGCGCCGCTGGGCATGCGCCTGCCGGTGTACCCGCTCAAGGGCTATTCGCTGACCCTGCCGATCACCGACGCGGCGATGGCGCCGACCTCGACCATCCTGGACGAGAGCTACAAGGTGGCGGTGACCCGCTTCGAGGACCGCATCCGCGTCGGCGGCATGGCCGAGGTGGCCGGGTTCGACCTGTCGCTGGATCCGCGCCGCCGCGCCACCCTGGAGAAGGTGGTCAACGATCTCTATCCGCACGGCGGCGATCTGTCCCGCGCCGAGTTCTGGACCGGTCTGCGCCCGGCCACGCCGGACGGCACCCCGGTCATCGGCGCCACGCCGTACCGCAACCTGTTCCTCAATACCGGCCACGGCACCCTGGGCTGGACCATGGCGGCCGGTTCCGGCCGCTACCTGGCCGACCTGATGGACGGCCGCAAGCCGCAGATCAGCACCGAAGGCCTGGCCATCTTCCGCTACGGCGGCCAGGGAGCGGCCTGATGCGCCCGGCACAGGCCCTGATCGACCTGGAAGCGCTGCGCGGCAACTACCGGCTGGCGCGCCAGCTGGGCGGCGGCAAGGCGCTGGCGGTGATCAAGGCCGATGCCTATGGCCACGGCGCGGTCGCCTGCGCGCGCGCGCTGGAGGCCGAGGCCGACGGTTTCGGAGTGGCCTGCATCGAGGAAGCGCTGGAGCTCCGGCAGGCCGGCATCACCAAGCCGGTGCTGCTGCTGGAAGGCTTCTTCGACGCCGCCGAACTGCCGCTGATCGTGGAGCATGGGCTGTGGACCGCCGTGGCCTCGCCGTGGCAGGTCGAGGCGGTGGCCGCGTTCCGCACCGACGCCACGCTGCAGGTCTGGTTGAAGCTGGACAGCGGCATGCACCGGTTGGGCCTGTCGGTGGAGGAGTTCCGCGCCGCGCACGCGCGCCTGTCGGCGCTGCCGCACGTCGCGCCGATGGTGCTGATGAGCCACATGGCGCGTGCCGACGAACTGGACAGCCCGCGCACGCTGGAGCAGCTGGATACGTTCAGCCGCGCCATCGACGGCCTGCAGGGCGAGACCAGCCTGTGCAACTCGCCGGCGCTGCTGGGCTGGCCGCAGGTGCGCAGCGACTGGGTGCGCCCGGGCCTGATGCTGTACGGCGCCGATCCGCTGTACCCGCAGCCAAGCCCGCATGCGGACCAGCTGCGCCCGGTGATGACCCTGCAGTCGCGGGTGATCGCGGTGCGCGAGATCGGCGTCGGCGAACCGCTGGGCTATGGCGCGCGCTTCGTCGCGCAGCGGCCCACGCGCGTGGGCGTGGTGGCGATGGGCTATGCCGATGGCTACCCGCAGTTCGCGCCCAACGGTACCCCGGTGCAGATCGACGGCGTGCCCGGCCAGCTGATCGGGCGGGTATCGATGGACATGCTCACCATCGACCTCACCGACCATCCGCAGGCAGGGCTGGGCAGCATCGTGCAGCTGTGGGGCACGGCGCCGACCATTTCCGAACTGGCGCCGCGCTGCAATACCAGCGCCTACCGGCTGCCCTGCAGCCTCAAGCGCACGCCACGCGTCTATCTATCGCAATAGGCGCAACAGGAAAGGGCCGCGTTCGCGGCCCTTTCCCTTCCTGCGGTCGTGCAGGCCGATGTGGGTGTCAGAGCCCGGCGGTGGCGCGGTCCTCGCGCAGTTCGCGACGCAGCCAGTCATCGAGCAGGCGCTTCTCGTAACGCAGCGGATCGGTATCGGACAGGCGGGTGTTGCCGTACAGGTAGGCGTTGTCCACCAGCTTGCGCTCGCCCTGGTCGATCACCTGGCCCTGCGCGTCGGTCAGGGTGAACTGCAGGCTGATCCGCGGCGGATAGATGTCGCGCATGAAACGTACGTCGTCCATGCGTGGGCCGTGCCAGGGCTCATAGTCGCCGGCGCGCTTGATGTCGGTGATGGTGACGGCCATCTGCTGGCCCTCGGGCAGCTTGCTGGACGCCTGCTTGCGCAGGTACTCGGCCAGGTTCGCCACCCAGTTGCCGCGTTCGGCTTCCCAGCGGTTGTGGCTCTGGCGCAGCTCGGTGAAGCCAGACGGGTCGTTCCACTGCACCTGCACCGGGCCTTCCACGGCCAGGGCGCGCGGCGCCTGCGGGTCGGTGACGTTGGCGGGACGGGCGGCGGCGGTACCCGCCACGAGCAGGCAGGCCAGCGCCAATGCGGCAAAAGTCGGGGTCTTCATGACGAACCTCCGGTGATGGGTGTGCATTGCAGTGTGGGGGCGATCGCCATGCCGGGCAATCGCCGGGCGCCGGGCGGTTGGAGCCGGGTTGCAGACGGTTCATCATCACATGCCGTGGATAGTTGCACGCCCAGACTTTCCTCCCGCTGCCGCACCGCCGCAAAGACCTGCCACCGCCTTGAGCATGCATCCGCCCGAACTGGAGCCGTTCGTCCCGCCGCCGGCGCCACCGGTGGCCGAGGGGCTGGAAAGCTCGCCGCTGTACCAGGAAGTATTCGAGGCCGTCGGCACCGGCTTCTGCGTGATCGAAGTACTGTTCGACGAGGCCCGCGCGGTGGACTTCGTGCACTGCAAGGTCAACGCGGCGTTCGAGCGCATCACCGGCCTGGCCGATGTCATCGGGCGGCGCGCCACCGAGGTGCTGCCGGGGCTGGACGAGTATTGGTTCCGGGTGTTCGGCCGGGTGGTGGGCGAGGGCATGCCGGTGCAGTTCGAGCGTTACCTGCCGCAGCTCGGGCGCTGGTATTCGGTCGAAGCGGTGCGGCTGGGGCCTGCCGCGGCGCGGCGGGTCGCGGTGCTGTTCTTCGACATCTCGCGGCGCAAGCAGATCGAGACCGACCTGGCCGAGAGCGAGGCGCGCTTCAGCGCGCTGGCCGACGGCCTGCCGATGCCGGTCTGGGTGCTGGACGACCTGGGCCACGTGCGCTTCGTCAACAACGCCTTCGGCAGCTTCTTCGGGCTGGACGGCGACCATTGCTTCGGGCCGCGCTGGTGGGAAGAGCTGCTGCATCCGGAAGACCTGAAGGTCTTCGAGTACGCGCTGGACGACGCCCTCTCCAATGAGCGCGACCTGCACCTGAACGCCCGCCTGCGCCGTCACGATGGCCAATGGCGGTGGCTGGAGATGAACGCCGCGCCGCGCTTCTCGGCCGATGGCCGCTTCATCGGCCTGGCCGGCAACAGCCCGGACATCACCGAGCGCCGCGAGATCGAGATGGCGCGCGAGGAACTGCTGGAGGCCGAGCGCGCCGCCCGCAACACGGCCGAAGGCATGGCGAGGGTGAAGGACGAATTCCTCGCCACCCTGTCGCACGAGCTGCGCACCCCGCTCACCACCATCCTGGGGTGGAGCGAACTGCTGCTGCAGCGGATGGAGGCCGAACATCCCATGCGCCGCGGCGTGGAAGTGATCGCCAGCAGCGCGATGGCGCAGAAACGGCTGATGTCGGACATGCTCGACCTGAGCAGCATGCTGCTGGGCAAGGTGCAGCTGGAAGTCGAGGTGCTGGACCTGGCCGAGCAGGTGCGCGAGGCGGCGCGCCTGCAGGAGCTGGTGGCGCAGGGCAAGGCACAGGCGCTGGTGGTCGATGCGCCGCAGGCGCCGTGTCCGGTGCTGGGCGATGCGACGCGGCTGCAGCAGGTGCTGTGGAACCTGCTGGCCAACGCCATCAAGTTCACTCCGGTCGAAGGCCGGGTCGAGGTCGCGCTGCGCCGGGAGGACGGACACTATGTGCTGGACGTACGCGACAACGGCGACGGCATCGCGCCGGAATTCCTCGCGCACCTGTTCAGCCGTTTCAGCCAGGCCGACGGCACCACCACCCGCCGCCACGGCGGCCTCGGCCTGGGTCTGGCGATCGTGCAGCAGCTGACCGAACTGCATGGCGGATCGGTTTCCGCGCAGAGCGCGGGCGCCGGCCAGGGCGCCACCTTCAGCGTGCGCCTGCCGGTGTATCGCGTGGAGAGTGCCGGGCGGCCGCGGCGCACGGTGCAGCGGGTCGCGGCGGGCGAACAGGTGGTGGCCGCCCACGCCTTGGCCGGGACGCGCATCCTGGCGGTGGAGGACCAGCCGGACGTGCTGGCCTATCTCCGGCGGGTACTGGAGGAACAGGGCGCCACGGTGGTGGCGGCGGCGTCAGCGGCCGAGGCGCTGGAGCTGCTCGACCTGCGCGGCCACGCCGCCTTCGACGTGCTGGTCAGCGATGTGGGCATGCCCGGCATGGACGGCTACGGGCTGGTGCGCACCCTGCGCGAGACCATGGGCGTGTCCGCGGGCGAGCTGCCGGCGGTAGCAGTGACCGCGCTGGCGCGTGGCGATGACCGCCGCCGCGCGCTGGTGGCCGGTTTCCAGAAGCATGTCGCCAAGCCGTACAGCGTGGCGCAGCTGGTCGGGGCGATCCGCGAGGCCCGTACTCGCTGCTAAACCCCGGGACGGTGCAGCCGGCTCCGGCCTGGACGGGCCGCTAGAATGATTGGCTAGTTCCGCTGGATATTCCGCGATGGCCGCCGCCCAAGACGCCCCGCTGCAGACACTGTTCCTCCCGTTCGCCACTGGCGCCCTGCCATGGCCGCAGGGGCCGGTGTTGTTCCTGCGCGCGCGCGATGGCTGGCCGCTGCGCGAGCATGCCGCAGCCGGGCAACTTGTCTGCGTGCAGAGCTTCCGCCCGTTCGCGCAGGCGCTGGAGCGCGGTGGTTGGGACGTGCGCGACGAGGCCACACTGGAAGCCTCCACCGGGAAATACCCGCTGGTGCTGGTGCTGCCGCCGCGCCAGCGCGACGAAGCCCGCGCGCTGCTGGCGCGGGCCGTGGAGCAGGTGGCGCCGGGCGGCGTGCTGGTCGCCTGCCAGTCCAACAGCGAGGGCGCGCGCTCCGGCGAAAGCGACCTGCAGCAACTGGCCGGGCTGGGCGGCAAGCTGACCAAGAACCACTGCCGCGTGTTCTGGACCGCGCCGCTCGACGGTGGCCACGATGAAGCGCTGCGCGTGCGTTGGGCGGCGCTGGATGCGCCGCGCCCGATCATGGACGGGCGCTTCCGCAGTCGACCGGGCGTGTTTGCCTGGGACCGCATCGACCGGGCCTCGGCGCTGCTGGTCGAACAGCTGCCGGCCGACCTTGCCGGTCGCGGCGCCGATCTTGGCGCCGGCTGGGGCTATCTGTCGGCCGAGGTGCTGGCACGCTGTCCGAAGGTCGCCGCGCTGGACCTGTACGAAGCCGAATCGCGCGCGCTGGCGCTGGCCCGGCACAATCTGGCCGGCAGCCACGCACAGCTGGATTTCCGCTGGCACGACGTCACCGCCGGCATCGACGGCCGCTACGATTTCATCGTCTCCAACCCGCCGTTCCACACTCCCGCGCGCGAGGACCGGCCGGACATCGGCCAGCGTTTCATCGCCGTGGCGGCGCAGGCGCTGCGTCCGGGCGGGCGGCTGTTCATGGTCGCCAACCGGCACCTGCCCTACGAGCAGATCCTCAACGACAGTTTCGGACAGGTGCGCGTGGCGGCCGAGCGCGACGGCTTCAAGGTCATCGTCGGCACCCGTGGTGGCCGCGCATGAAGCTGGTCAAACACATCGCCAACCTGGGCTACGGCAGCCGCAAGCAGGTGCAGTGGCTGTTCCGCGAGGGCCGCGTTACCGATGCCGATGGCGAGGTGCTGTATGCCGACGACAAGGTGGAACACGATGCGATCCGCATCGACGGCGAGCCGCTGGACCCACCGCCGGGGTTGAGCCTGATGCTGCACAAGCCGGCCGGCTACACCTGCTCGACCAAGGACCATGGCCGGCTGGTCTACGATCTGCTCCCCGCCCGTTTCCGAGAGCGCTCGCCGCTGTTGTCCACGGTGGGCCGGCTGGACCGCGACACCAGCGGCCTGCTGCTGATGACCGACGACGGCGCGTTGCTGCACCGGATCGTGTCGCCGAAGTCGAAGCTGGACAAGGTGTACGAGGCGCAACTGGCGCAGGATTTGCGCGGCGACGAAGCGGCAACCTTCGCCAGCGGCACGCTGATGCTGGAGTCGGAGGACAAGCCGCTGCTGCCGGCCGAGCTTGGCGTGCTAGGTCCGCGCCACGCGCGGTTGACCCTGCATGAAGGCCGCTACCACCAGGTACGGCGCATGTTCGCCGCGGTCGGCAACCACGTCGATGCGCTGCACCGCAGCCGCATCGGCGGGCTCGCGCTGGACGGACTGGCGGAAGGGCAGTGGCGGCAGTTGTCGGCCGCCGACCTGCAGACCCTGTTCGGAGACGCGCAATGACGCTGTTGGTGGCGCTGGCGGCGCGGCCGCAGGCGGTGATCTTCGACATGGACGGGCTGATGCTGGACAGCGAGCGCGCCCTGCTGGGCTGTCTCGCCGAAGCCGGTGCCGAAGCCGGGCATGATCTGCCCGAAGCCTTCCTGCTGTCGCTGATCGGCTCCAGCGACACGCTCACCCGCCAGCGCATCGCCACCCAGGTCGGGGCCGACGCGGTCGATGCGCTGCTGCAGGATTCCTATGCGCGCTACGACGGGGTGGTCGCCGCCGGCGTGCCGCACCGACCCGGCATCGTCGACCTGCTCGATACCCTGGTCGCCCATGGCATTCCGCGTGCGGTGGCGACCTCGACGCGGCGCCCGCTGGCGCTGCGCAAGCTCGAAAGCGCCGGCCTGTTGCCGTATTTCGAGCACGTGGCGACCAGCAGCGACGTCGCCCACGCCAAGCCGGCGCCGGACATCTACCTGCTGGCCGCGGCGAAGCTGGGCGTCGAGCCGCGCCATTGCCTGGCACTGGAGGATTCGCCCACCGGCGTGCGCGCCGCGCTGGCCGCCGGCATGACCGTGATCCAGGTGCCGGACCTGCTGGCGCCGGACGAAGAGATGCGCCGGCTGGGCCACGCCATCGCCGGCTCGCTGCACGATGTGCGCGGCCTGCTGCAGCCGTTGTTATCCGTGTAGAGCGGGGCAACGCCCTGCCGGGGAAGGGAGCATCACTCCCCGGACAACAGCCTGTTCCAGCCGTCCACGCCCAGCCTGTCCAGCGTGGCGATGTTGCGCTCGACGATCACGTCCGGGTCCGGGAACGCGGCCACCGCACGCTCCACGCTGTCCTCGCGCAGCAGGTGCAGGGTCGGCCAGGGCGCGCGGTTGGTGTAGTTGCTCACGTCGTCCGGCGCCGCGCCGGCGAACTGGTACTGCGGGTGGAAACTGGCCACCTGCAGGATGCCCTGCAGGTCCAGCGCCTCCACCGCCGCGTCGGCGTTGTCGAGGAAGTCGTTGTAGTCGAGGAAATCGGTCAACACCTGCGGGTGCACGATCAGCGTGGTGTCGATCTGCTCGGCCGGCGTGTCGCGCAGGAGCAGCAGTTCCTCGGCCAGTTCCTCCAGCAGCGCCTCGGGCGTGCTGGCGTCGCTGAGCACGAAGCGCACCTGTTCCTTGGCATACACCGCCTTGGCGAACGGGCACAGGTTCAGCCCGATCACGGCTTTCTCAAGCCAGCGGCGGGTGTCGGCGATCGGATCGGCGTCGGCGTGCATGGACTCAGTCACGGAAGTTGTCGAACTGCAGCGGCTGCTCGAACTCGTTCTTCTTCAGCAGCGCGATCACTTCCTGCAGGTCGTCGCGCTTCTTGCCGTTCACGCGCAGCTTGTCGCCGTTGATCTGGGTGTCGACCTTGATCTTGGATTCCTTGATCTTCGCCGCGATCTGCTTGGCCAGCTTCTGCTCGATGCCCTGTTTGACCGTGACCTGCTGTCGCGCGCCGGCCAGGTTGGTCTCGACATCGCCGAATTCCATGCAGCGGAAATCGATGCTGCGCGCGGCCAGGCGCTGCTTGAGGATGTCGGCCATCTGCTTGAGCTGGAAATCGCTGGGCGCGGCCAGCTTGATCAGCTTGTCGCCGTCCTGCTCGAAGCTGGCGGCCACGCCCTTGAAGTCGAAGCGCGTGGACAGCTCGCGGTTGGCCTGGTCGATGGCGTTGGTCAGTTCGTGCTTGTCGACTTCGGACACGACGTCGAAGGAAGGCATGGGGAGGCTCCTGGCGGAAAAACAGCGGCCATTCTAGGCGATCGCCCAGTGGCGCCGCCGTCAGGGCGTGCCCTTCCACTGCGCATGCAGCAGGTTGGACACCGCGAAGCAGGCCGGCGCGTCCCTGTTGGACAGCACGATCACGGTTTCGCCCGTGTGCGGATAGGTGCGCACGTCGGTGCAGATGCCGTCGGCATTGCCGCCATGCCCCCAGCGGAAGTCGCGCTCGGGCACGTCCGGGCCATAGCCGGTGGCGAAGAAGCCCAGCCCCATGAACTCGCGCTGCGGCGTGGTCGCTTCCATGAACAGCGGCAGGGGCAGCAGCCGGCCATCGCGCAGTGCCTGCACGAAGCGCAGCAGGTCGCCGGCCGGCGCCACCTCGCCACCGGCGGCGAAACCGCGCGCCGGCAGCGTGGCGCAGTTGCGCACGCGCCTACCGTCGACCTCGACATGGCCCACCGCCAGGTCCGGCGCCGGGTCGTTGCAGTCGACGAAGCCGGTGCGGATCATCCCGGCCGGCGCCAGCACATGCGTGCGGATGTAGGACTCGAAGTCCTGCCCTGACAACACCTCGACCATCCGCCCCAGCAACACGTAGCCGTAGTTGCCGTACTTCTGCTGCGTGCCGGGGGCGAACTCCGGCGCGCGGCGGCCGTGCAGGGCGATGATGTCGGCGGCGCTGCGCAACCGCGCGCGCTCGGCCGCATGTCCGGCGCCGAACAGTTCGTCCACGTCGCCGGCCCCGGCGGTGTGGGTGAGCAGTTGCCGCACCGTCACCGTGTCGGCGAAGCCGTGGTCCGGATAGTCCTTGAGGATGTCGCCGACAGGGCTGTCCAGCGCGATGCGGCCGGCGGCGACCTGCTGCAGGATCGCCACGCTGGTGAACATCTTGCCGGCGGAGGCCAGGTTCAGGCGGTCGTCGGCGCGCAGCGGCGCCTCGCCGTTCTCGTCGCGTGGCCCGTAGGCCTTCTCGAACACCACCTTGCCGTCGTGCGCGACCAGCACCACGCCGGAAAAGCGCCCGGCCGTTTCCAGCCCGAGGGCGAAGCCGTCGAGCCGCGCCAGGTCGGTGGCCGAAGGCGCCTGCGCGGCGGCCGTCGCGCAGGCCAGGGACAGGGCCAGCGCGGCCAGGGAGCGAAGCGGGGTGGAAGTGGCAGGCATGTTCCGGCTCCGGCGGAAGATGGGGTGAGCATAACGGCAGCGCGGCGTGCGCCGGCACGGCCTGCGATAATCGGGCCATGTCCGCTTCCTCTCCGTCCGTTCCGCGCTCTCCCGCCGCCGCCGTGGCGTGGATGCTGTCCGCCGTCGCGTTCTTCTCGCTGATGGACGCCGGCATGAAACTGCTGTCGGCCGGCTACCCGACCCTGCAGGTGACCATGCTGCGCGGCGCCGCCTCGCTGCCGTTCGTGCTGGTGTGGGTGCTGGCCACCGCCGGACCGCGCTCGCTGGTCCCGGTGCGCTGGGGCCTGCACCTGCTGCGTGGCGCGCTGGGCATGGTGATGATCGGCTGCTTCGTCTATGCGCTGCGCAGCCTGCCGTTGTCTACCGCCTATTCAATCTACTTCGTCGCTCCGCTGCTGGTGGCGGCGCTGTCGGTGCCGCTGCTGGGCGAGCGGGTCGGGCCGCGGCGCTGGGTCGCCATTGCCATCGGCCTGGTCGGCGTACTGGTGGTGCTGCGCCCGGGCGTGGATGGCTTCATCTCGTTGCCAGGGTTGATGGTGCTGCTGGCGGCCACCGCCTATGCCATCGCCGCGGTGACAGTGAGCCTGCTGACCCGCACCGATACGCCGCAGTCGATGGTGGTGTGGTTCCTGCTGATCATGGCGGTCGGCGCCGGGCTGCTGGCCTGGCCGCAATGGCAGCCGCTGCAGTGGAAGCATGCCGGGCTGATCGCCGGCATGGGCCTGGCCGGCGCGCTGGGGCAGATCGCGCTGACCCGGGCTTTCCAGCTGGGCCAGGCGTCGATGATCGCGCCGCTGGAGTACACCGGCCTGGTCTGGGTGATCGGCTGGGACCTGCTGCTGTGGGGCGTGCTGCCGGACCGCATGACCTGGATCGGTGCGGCGATCATCGTCGCCAGCGGCCTGTACCTGCTGCACCGCGAGCGCGTCCAGCACGCGCGCCGGGCCGCGCAGGTCGATCACCCCTGAACCCTGCGCCAGTCTTCATAGAACCAAAAGGAATAAGATTCCCTCCGCCCGTGCGGGCGCCGCGGCCGCGGCGCTGCTAGGCTTGCCGCCCCCTTGTCGTCCGTCCATCCGCGCCCTGGCCGTGATCGAGTTCCAGAACCTGCACAAATCCTATGCCGTGGAAGGCCGCGCGATCACCGCGCTGCATCCGCTCGACCTGACCATCGGCGCCGGCGAGGTGTTCGGCATCATCGGCCATTCCGGCGCCGGCAAGTCGACCCTGATCCGCCTGATCAACCGGTTGGAGGAGCCCAGCGGCGGCCGCGTGCTGATCGACGGCCAGGACGCCACCGCGCTCGACGCGCAGGGCCTGCGCGCGCTGCGCAGGCGGATCGGCATGATCTTCCAGCACTTCAACCTGCTGTCGGCGCGCACCGTGGCCGGCAACGTCGCCTTCCCGCTGGAGCTGGCCGGCACGCCGAAGGCGAAGATCGACGCGCGCGTGGCCGAACTGCTGCGCACGGTCGGCCTGGAGGCGCATGCGGCCAAGTACCCGGCGCAGTTGTCCGGCGGGCAGAAGCAGCGCGTGGGCATCGCCCGCGCGCTGGCCACCGAGCCGAAGATCCTGCTGTGCGACGAGGCCACCAGCGCGCTCGACCCGCAGACCACTGCTTCGGTGCTGTCGCTGCTGTCGAAGATCAACCGCGAGCTGGGCTTGACCATCGTGCTGATCACCCACGAGATGGACGTGATCCGCCGCGTCTGCGATCGCGTGGCGGTGCTGGACGCCGGCCGCCTGGTCGAGAGTGGGCCGGTAAGCCAGGTGTTCCTGCACCCGCAGCATCCGACCACGCGCCGCTTCGTGTCCGAATCCGAGCACGTGGACGAGGGCGAGCTGCACCGCGACTTCGCCGCCGTGGGCGGGCGCATCGTGCGCCTGACCTTCCTCGGCGACGGCACCTACGAGCCGCTGCTGGGCCGCATCGCGCGGCAGACCGGGGTGGACTACAACATCCTGTCCGGCCGCATCGACCGGATCAAGGACACGCCCTACGGGCAGCTGACCGTGGCCCTGGTGGGCGGCGACCAGAACGCCGCCCAGGCCGGCTTCGTCGACGCCGGCGTACACGTGGAGGAACTGCGCCGATGATCGTCGCGACCGCCGGCGGCTTTTTCCGCCACCTGGATGCCGGCAAGTGGGCCGACATCGGCCAGGCCACCGTCGACACACTGCTGATGCTGGCCGGCTCGCTGCCGCTGACCATGGCCATCGGCCTGCCGCTGGGCGTGCTGCTGTTCCTGACCGGTTCGCCGCAGCTGCGCCGCCGCCCTGTCCTGTATGGCGTGACCGCGCTGGCGGTGAACGTGCTGCGTTCGGTGCCCTTCATCATCCTGATGATCGTGCTGATCCCGGTGACGTTGGCGCTGATGGGCACCTCGCTGGGCGTGCGCGGCGCGATCCTGCCGCTGGTGGTCGGCGCGGCGCCGTTCTACGCGCGCCTGGTCGAGACCGCGCTGCGCGAAGTGGACCGCGGCGTGATCGAAGCCAGTCAGGCGATGGGCGCCACCACCGCGCAGCTGGTGTTCAAGGTGCTGCTGCCCGAAGCGCGGCCCGGCCTGATCGCCGGCGCCACCGTGACCACCATCGCCCTGATCGGCTTCACCGCGATGGGCGGTGCGATCGGTTCCGGCGGCCTTGGCGACCTGGCCTTCCGCGATGGCTACCAGCGCTCGCACACCGACGTGGCGCTGGTCACCGTGGTGCTGCTGCTGGTATTGGTGCAGCTGCTGCAGATGCTGGGCGACAGGCTGGTGCGCCACTACACTCGCCGTTGATCGTCCGCTCTCCGTAGAGCCGGGCTTGCCCGGCTGGGGGCCTTCCTGCCGGCCTCGCGCGGGGCAAGCCCCGCACCTACGTGGATCCTCCCTCCCGCACTGGAATCCCGATGAAGACTTCCCTGTTCCGCCCGCTGCTCGTTGCCGCCGCCGCGCTGGCGCTGTCGGCCTGCGGCAAGCCAGCCGCCGACGAGTCCAGGCTGGTGGTCGCCGCCACCGCCGTGCCGCACGCCGAGATCCTGGAAGTGGTCAAGCCGATCCTGGAGAAGGAAGGTGTCACGCTGGACGTGCGCGTATTCAACGACTACGTGCAGCCCAACGACCAGCTGGTGCAGAAGCAGGTGGACGCCAACTATTTCCAGACCGAGCCCTACCTGGACGCCTACAACCTCGACCGCAAGACCGGCCTGGTGACCGTGGTCGGCGTGCACATCGAACCGTTCGGCGCCTATTCGCGCCGGGTCAAGTCGCTGGCCGAGCTGCCTGTCGGCGCCGACGTGGTCATTCCCAACGACCCGAGCAACAACAG
Source organism: Stenotrophomonas sp. 05N423 (assembly GCF_056397145.1). Lineage (NCBI taxonomy): Bacteria > Pseudomonadati > Pseudomonadota > Gammaproteobacteria > Lysobacterales > Lysobacteraceae > Stenotrophomonas > Stenotrophomonas sp. 05N423. The sequence continues at coordinate 59,025 of NZ_JBFTMV010000005.1, read as the reverse complement.
CCGCGCGCTGATCCTGCTGGACAAGGCGGGCGTCATCAAATTGAAGGACCCGTCCAACGCCCTGTCCACCCAGCGCGACATCGTCGACAACCCGAAGCAGCTCAAGTTCCGCGAGCTGGACTCGGCGATGCTGCCGCGCGTGCTGGACCAGGTCGACCTGGCGCTGATCAACACCAACTACGCGCTGGACGCCGGCCTCGACCCGACCCGCGACGCGCTGGCGATCGAGAGCAAGGATTCGCCGTACGTGAACTTCCTGGTCGCGCGCCCGGACAACAAGGATGACGCGCGCGTGCAGAAGCTGGCCAGGGCGCTGACCAGCCCGGAAGTGAAGGCCTTCATCGAGAAGAAGTACAAGGGCGCGGTGCTGCCGGCGTTCTGAGGCCCTCTACATCCATGCAGGAGCGCACTTCAGTGCGCGATGGGCTTGCGCGCAGATCCCTCTGCAACAGCCCGCACATCCATGTGCGGGGATTCAAATGGAAGGCCCCATCGCGCACTGAAGTGCGCTCCTGCTGGAACATCGCGGCCGCGTCATCGCCGCCGGTTGTGCGCCTGCCTCGACGGGGGCTAGGCTTCCTCCATCGCTTTCGCGGAGAGGCATGGATGGGGTTGCTGCGTTTCGCCGGGCGCCGCATGGCGCATTTCCTGGCCCAGCCGCGGCGGCAGCAGGCGCGGCCGCCCACCAGCGATCCGCAGCTGCTGGCGCGCACCCTGCGTCGCGGCGACGTGCTGCTGGTGGAGGGCAACAGCCGCTTCTCCACCGCGATCAAGTACCTCACCCAGTCCACCTGGTCGCACGCCGCCCTGTACATCGGCGAGGAAGCGCTGGAGGCGGACGGGCCGCGGCGGCCAATGCTGATCGACGTGGACGTTGAAGCGGGCGTGCGGCGCGTGCCGCTGGACGCCTTCGCCGAGGAGCACACCCGCATCTGCCGGCCGCACGGGCTGCCGCCGCCGGTCATCGACCAGCTTGTCGGCTTCATGCGCGCCCGCATCGGCTACAGCTACGACCTGAAGAACGTGTTCGACCTGGCGCGCTACCTGATCCTGCCGCCGGTGCCCGGACACATGCGCCGGCGCCTGATCGCGCTGGGCAGCGGCGAGCCGACCAAGGCGATCTGTTCGACGCTGTTGGCGCAGGCATTCGAGTCGATCCGCTACCCGATCCTGCCCGAGATCGAGACCGTGCTCGGCCACGCCGGCGGCCGCGAACAGCAGCGTGAGATCCTGCATATCCGCAACTACAGCCTGTACACGCCGCGCGATTTCGACGTGTCGCCGTTCTTCGAGATCGTCAAGCCGCGCCTGCAACTGGGCTTCGACTACCGCACGCTGCAGTGGAGCGAGGACGGCAACCCCTGACGCCGCCGGTGCGTCGCCGTGGCCCATGAACGCGACAGGCACGGATCGCGGACGATCCGTGCCTGTCGGCAAGCCGTGTTGCCGCGTGGATCAGAAGCGGGCGCCGATGCCGAAGCCCACGGTCCACGGGTCCAGCTTCAGCTTCTCGCCGGTGCCGGAGCCGGCCACGCTCAGTTCCGGGCGCGCGTGCATGTAGCGGGCGTCGGCGCGGGCGAACCAGGTCGAGTTGATGTTCATGTCCACGCCGACGGTGCCGATCGCGCCCTTGGCGGTGCGCAGGCCGACGTGGTCGCCGCTGGCGTCCAGGCCGTCGATCTTCTCGTTGCTGAAGTTCGACTCGTAGTAGCCCGCGCCCACGAACGGGCGGAACACGTTGTCGGCGGCGCCGAAGTGGTACTGCGCGCTCAGCGCCAGCGGCTGCTGCTCGACGGTGCCCGCCTTGGCGCCGCTGCTGGTGCGGACGCGATGGTCGAACTTGTCGGCCGCGCCCCACAGTTCGACGGCAATGTTGTCGTTGAAGTAATAGCTGGCGCTCACGGTCGGCGCCGGGCCGCCGTCGAATTTGTCGATGCCGTTGGCCGGGCCGCTCTTGGGCTGCAGCAGGGTCACGCCACCGACGACGGCGAAATGCTTGCCGGATGCGGTGTCGGCGCTGGCGTCCTGCGCGAACGCGGCGGGCGAAAGCGCCAGGGCGCCAAGGACGGCGAAGCTCATGATCTTGATGGTACGCATGGGTGATTCCTCGTGTTGCTCTCGGGATTGCGTTGTTATCGAGGCCCTCGGTCGGGGCGCGCACATCCTCGCCGCGGCAGGATGAATCGATCCGCACGCGTGATGGCCTGCGCGCGATGGTGTTCAGGGAAAATGGCCGCATGCCCGCAGTACCGGCCTGGGGCCGGGAAAAATCATTCATGGAGTTGTGTCGCGCGTGACGAACGAAACGGTGTTGCAGGGACTGCCTGCGCAGGTGAATGCGCAATGCCGCATGCTTGTGCTCGGCTCGATGCCGGGCATGGCGTCGCTGCAGGCGGCGCGCTACTACGCGCACCCGCGCAATCGTTTCTGGCCGGTGATGGGAGCATTGTGCGGCTTCGACCCGCAACTGGATTACACGGTGCGCCTGGCCCACCTGCAGCAGGCCGGCGTCGGGCTGTGGGATGTGATCGGCCGCTGCCGGCGGCGCGGCAGCCTGGATGCGGCCATCGTCCGCGGCAGCGAGGTGGCCAACCCGCTGCCGGAACTGGTCCGGGGCCTGCCGCGGCTGCAGGCCATCGCCTGCAATGGCTCGGCGGCGGCGCTGGCGTTCGAGCGCCATGTGCGCCCGGCGCTGCCGGCCGGGCACGGGTTGACGCTGCTGGCGCTGCCATCGACCAGCCCGGCCAACGCCGCCTGGTCGTTCGAGCGGCTGCTGGGCGAGTGGGCGCGGCTGTCGCCGTGGTTGCCGGTAGCGGAACACTCCATCCCCTGAGCGGCTGGACGCAGGGGACAGGCCAGGACAGACGGCAGGCCAGCGGTGCCCGTGGGCAGGGCGGCCGCGCCCGCGGCCCGCGGGGCATGGCGTGTCCTTGTCCGTGGACATACGTAGGCGAATCCAGCGACGGCGGTTGGCGCTGCGGCGCGCTGGCGCCACAATAGGGGTTTCCCTCACTGTTGCTGGAGTTGTTTCATGGCCGAAATCAAGGAAGCAGTTGTCCCCGATATCGGTGACTACAGCGACATCCCGGTGATCGAGGTGCTGGTCGCCGTCGGTGATACGGTCAAGAAAGACCAGGGCCTGGTCACGCTGGAATCGGACAAGGCGACGATGGAAGTGCCGTCGGCCGTGGCCGGCGTGGTCAAGGAAATCAAGGTCAAGATCGGCGACACCCTGTCCGAGGGCAAGGTCGTGGCGCTGATCGAGGTGGCCGCCGAAGGCGCTGCCGAGGGCGCCAAGCCCGCCGCCGCTGCTGCTCCGGCCAAGGTCGAGCCGACCGTCGAGACCGGCGCCAGGGTCGAGCCGGTGGCCGTGGCCCCGGTGCCGGACAAGCTGGCCCAGCGCGAGATCGCGCAGGAGACCGTGCTCGCGGCCAGCAAGCCGGCCAGCCCGCCGGTGCAGTTCAACGCCGAAGGCGTGCTGCCGTCCAACGTGCCCTACGCCAGCCCGGCGGTGCGCGTGTTCGCCCGCGAGCTGGGCGTGGACCTGGCCCAGGTGGGCGGCACCGAGAAGGGGGGGCGCATCACCAAGGCCGACGTGCAGAAGTTCGTCAAGGGTGCATTGTCCGGCGGCGTCGCCGCGGTTGGCGGTGCCCCGGTGGCGGCCGGTGGCGGCCTGAACCTGCTGCCGTGGCCGAAGGTGGACTTCAGCAAGTTCGGCGAGACCGAAGTACAGCCGCTGTCGCGGATCAAGAAGATCTCCGGCGCCAACCTCGCCCGCAACTGGGCGATGATCCCGCACGTCACCCAGTTCGACCAGGCCGACATCACCGACCTGGAAGCCCTGCGCGTGGCGCTGAACAAGGAGAACGCCGCACCTAATGGGAGCGGGGCGGGCATCAAGCTGACCATGCTCGCCTTCCTGATCAAGGCCAGCGCCGCGGCGCTGAAGAAGTTCCCCGAGTTCAACGCCTCGCTCGATGCCAGCGGCGAGAACCTGACCCTGAAGAAGTACTTCCACATCGGGTTCGCCGCCGACACGCCGAACGGCCTGGTCGTGCCGGTGATCCGCGACGTGGACAAGAAGGGCGTGGTGCAGCTGGCCGCCGAGATGGGCGAACTGTCGAAGAAGGCGCGCGACGGCAAGCTCGGCCCGGCCGACATGAGCGGCGGCTGCTTCTCGATCAGCTCGCTGGGCGGCATCGGCGGCACCGCGTTCACCCCGATCGTCAATGCGCCGGAAGTGGCCATCCTCGGCGTCTCCAAGTCGTCGATCCAGCCGGTCTGGAACGGCAAGGAGTTCGCGCCGAAGCTGCTGCTGCCGCTGTCGCTGAGCTACGACCACCGCGTCATCGACGGTGCGCTGGCCGCGCGCTTCACCACGTACCTGTCGCAGGTGCTGGCCGACATGCGCCGCGTGCTGCTCTGATCCCGAGGACTTGAAAGATGGCGAACACGATTGAAGTCAAAGTCCCCGATATCGGCGATTACAGCGCAGTGCCGGTGATCGAGATCCTGGTGGCCGTGGGCGACACGGTGGCCAAGGACCAGGGCCTGGTGACGCTGGAGTCGGACAAGGCGACGCTGGAAGTGCCGTCTTCGGCCGCCGGCGTGGTCAAGGAAATCAAGGTCAGGCTCGACGACAAACTGTCCGAGGGCGACGTGGTGGTGGTGCTGGAAGCCGAAGGCGCCGCTGCTGCACCGGCTCCGGCCGCGACTCCGGCCCCAGCCCCGGCGGCGCAGCCAGCCGCCGCGGCCGCCCCGGCGGCGGTCAGCGCACCGACGGCTTCGGCCCCGGCAGCGACCGGCCCGGTCGAGGTCAAGGTGCCGGATATCGGTGACTACAGTGGCGTGCCGGTGATCGAGATCCTGGTGGCCGTGGGCGACACGGTGGCCAAGGACCAGGGCCTGGTGACGCTGGAATCGGACAAGGCGACGCTGGAAGTGCCGTCTTCGGCCGCCGGCGTGGTCAAGGAAATCAAGGTCAAGCTCGACGACAAACTGTCCGAGGGCGACGTGGTGGTGGTGCTGGAAGCCCAGGGCGCCGCGGCTGCGGCCGCCAGCAACGTGGTGCCGGGCAGCAAGCCGCCGGTGACCCCGTCGCATCGCGCGCCGGACCCGGCCGTGGCCGCCAAGGCGATGCCGTCCAGCGGCCGCACCGCCGACATCGAATGCCGCATGGTGGTGCTGGGCGCCGGCCCGGGCGGCTACACCGCCGCGTTCCGTTCGGCCGACCTGGGCATGGATACAGTGCTCGTGGAGCGCTACTCCAGCCTCGGCGGTGTCTGTCTCAACGTCGGCTGCATTCCGTCCAAGGCGCTGCTGCACGCGGCCGAGATCATCGACCATGCCGCGCATGCCGATGAGCTGGGCATCGCCTTCGGCAAGCCGAAGATCGCCCTGGACAAGCTGCGCGAATACAAGGAAAAGGTCGTCGGCCAGCTGACCAAGGGTCTGGCCGGCATGGCCCGGCAGCGCAAGGTGCGCACCGTGCAGGGCGTGGCGAAATTCGTCTCGGCCAACGAGCTGGAGATCGCCGGCGACGACGGCAAGACCCAGCTGCTGCGCTTCGAGCAGTGCATCATCGCCGCCGGTTCGCAGGCGGTGAAGCTGCCGAACTTCCCGTGGGACGACAAGCGCGTGATGGACTCCACCGACGCGCTGGAACTGGCTGAGGTGCCGAAGTCGCTGCTGGTCGTCGGTGGTGGCATCATCGGCCTGGAAATGGCCACCGTGTACAGCGCGCTGGGCGCGGCGGTCACCGTGGTGGAGTTCATGGACCAGCTGATGCCGGGCGCCGACAAGGACCTGGTCAAGCCGCTGGCCGACCGCCTGAAGAAGCAGGGCATCGAGGTCCACCTCAAGACCAAGGCATCGGGCGTGACCGCCGACAAGAAGGGCATCACCGTCACCTTCGAGGCCGCCACCGCGGGCGAGAAGCCGGCGATGGAGAGCGGTACCTTCGACCGCGTGCTGGTCGCAGTTGGCCGCGCGCCGAACGGGAAGAAGATCGACGCCGACAAGGCCGGCGTGGAAGTGACCGACCGCGGCTTCATTCCGGTCGACCGGCAGATGCGCACCAGCGTGCCGCACATCTTCGCCATCGGCGATATCGTCGGTAACCCGATGCTGGCCCACAAGGCCACGCACGAGGGCAAGCTGGCCGCGGAAGTGGCCTTCGGCGAGAAGAAGGAGTGGGTGGCCCGCGTGATTCCGTCGGTGGCCTACACCAACCCGGAAATCGCCTGGGTCGGCGTCACCGAGACCGAGGCCAAGGCCAAGGGCCTGAAGGTCGGCGTGGCGAAGTTCCCGTGGGCGGCCAGCGGCCGCGCCATCGGCATCGGCCGCACCGAAGGCTTCACCAAGCTGGTGTTCGACGAGGAAACCCACCGCGTGATCGGCGGCGCCATCGTCGGCGTGCATGCCGGTGAGCTGCTGGCCGAGATCGGCCTGGCCATCGAGATGGGGGCCGAGGCTGAGGATATCGGTCACACCATCCATGCCCACCCGACGTTGAGCGAGTCGGTGGCGATGGCCTCGGAGATCTACGACGGCACCATCACCGATCTGTACATCCCGAAGAAGAAGTAACCCACGCGACGCCCCTTCACCGGGGCGTCGCTGTTTCCGGCGTTTGAAGGAGCAGGGAATGTTGCGAGTGATCGTGGCGGCAGTGTTGCTGGCAGGTGCGGGCAATGCGTTGGCGGAAGACGAGGATCCGCAGCTGGATGCGGCGTTGCTGGAATGTCCAGGCGCGGCGTCCTTCGTGAAGGCGGACAAGGCGCGCGAACAGGAATTGATGCGCAGAAGCGCCGGCATCGTGCCGTCCGAGCCGCAGTTGCGCGAGCAGTTGCTGGAAATGGCGCGCGTCGATCAGCAGGCACGCGAAGGCGACTGGTCGCAGGCGATGGTCGAGAAGATGCTTGCGGTGGACGCGGCGAACCTGCCGAAGATCAGGCAGGTGGTCGCCGATCACGCAGGCCTGCCGGACGTGCGTGCGGTTGGCGTGGATGGCCTGGGCGCGGCCTGGCTGCTGGTGCAGCATGCCGACAGCGATGCCGGCTTCCAGCGGCAGGTGCTGGACGGGCTGGCGCCGAGGGTGGCAAGCGGCGAGATCTCGTCGCGCGAATTCGCACTGCTGACAGATCGGGTGCTGGTGAATTCCGGCAAGCCCCAGCGCTACGGCAGCCAGCTCGCCGCGATCAGTGGCAAGCGGGAGCCGAAGGCCATGGAAGCGCCGGAGCAGGTCGACCAACGCCGTGCCAGCATCGGGCAGATGCCGTTGGCGGATTACATCTGCGTCGCCGCGCAGATGTTCCCGGCACCGGCCACCGATGCCGACGGCAAGCTTCTGTAGGCCTGCCATTGGTGTCGTGGAGCGGCGCTATGCCGCGCGTGGGCGCGCCCCTGCCGGGCATGGTTCGGCACGCCGTGACCGGCGGGATCAGAACGACAGGCTTACGCCCGCCATTGGGCCCTTGAACTCCTGCTTCAGGCCGATGACGCCGTCGCTTCCTTTCCTGTCGGCGTCGAGCTTGAACCAGTCGTAGCCGGTGAAGATGCCGAAATTCGGGTTGAAGTTGTACTGCACGATGGCATTGGCGCGGCTCAGGTCGCCCTTGTAGTGGTCGAAGCTGCCCCAGCGCGTATTGAGGTACTGGCCCTGCAGGTTGATCAGCCAATGCCCGGTCGGGGTGAAGGTCAGCCGCGCGCCGATCACCGGCGCGATGCCGTCGGTCTTCCCGTCGAGGAAGCGGCCTTGGTAGAGATCTCCCAGGTCGGCATGGGCATCCACGCTGACCCTGGCGTACTCGGCGCCCAGCTGCAGGCCCAGGTCGAAGCGGTCGCCGTCGACGACCGAGTAGTCGTACACCAGGCTGGCGACCTGGTACTTCAGTTCACCCTTGACAAAGCTGCCCGCCGGCACGGTGGTGCCGGCGAAGCTGACGCTGTCGTCCAGCGTTTCGCGCCGGTCCTTGTCGTACTTGAGGTAGTCGAATATCAGCCGCTGCCGGTCGCTGATGCGGAACAGGCCGTCCACGCGCGGCTCCCATTCCTTGCCGCCCAGGTCGAAGTCGCGGTCGAAGGAAACGTCGCGCCCATCGACGACGGCGCTGCCGCGCAGGGTGTTGGAAGAATCGATATGCATCGCGCCCACGCGCAGGGTGAAGCGCGGATCGCTGTCGGTGGCGCTGGCCGCTGCGGGATGCAGGAAGGCGAGGGCAAGCGTGCAGGTCGTGAGGTGAGGGGAAAATCGCATCGTTCTGGTTGCTCCGTGTGTCGAATCCGGAACAGCCACCCTGGACGAAGCGAAGTGCCGCCTGCGTGACCGGAAGGTGCAGGGGATGTACAGAAAGTGCGGCGAGGTGGCCCGGTTGGGGGCCACCTCGCCCGTTGCGCCCGCCGCGCACATCGACGAGGTAATGGCGGCGGACGTGCATCTGTGACCCGGTACCGACGCCGAAGTTCCACATGTTGCGATGCAAAAATCGGGCTTCCCGGCCTTACCCGGAGCCGGCCGAAAAATCCAGTAAATGCGGCAACTTGCGGTTCGGAGGGGGGCGGCTTGTGGCGGTTGTCTCGCAAAATGTCCCCCTGCTATAATTTGGCGGCTCGATGAGGCGCTCCCGGCGCCGTCCAGATCTCCTTGTTCCATGAAGCAGGACATTCCACGTGCTGAACTCCGTTGATGCGGGTCGGCGGCTGATGCTGCGTGCCGCGGTCTACCCGCTGGCCGCAGTGGTTGTCCTGGCTCTGGCCTTCCTGCTGGTGGGGCCTAAGTACGCCCTTGGCGCGCTGGTTTCCGGCGTGACGGTGGTGGCGGGGACGGTCCTGGCGGCATGGGTGGGGCTCGGCGGCGGCGTACAGGCCGCCGGTTCGGCGATGATCCGCATGTTCCTGGGGTTTGCGCTGAAGATCGTGCTGATTGTCGCCGTGCTGGCAATGGCGTTTGTCTGGTGGCGGCTTCCTCCCTTGGCGCTGCTGGCGGCGATTCCAGTGGCGCTGATGTTCCAGGTTCTGGCTCTGGCCAGGCGTTGATCGAATTCACATAAAGGTTCCGGACACATGGCGGGCGAGGCTCTAACCCCTACCACCTATATCCAGCATCACCTGCAGAACCTGACCGCCAAGGTCGGGGACGGCGGCGGCTTCTGGACCATCCACGTCGATACCATCGTCACCGCGGTGCTGCTGGGCCTGCTGATGGTGTTCGCCTTCTGGATGGCCACCCGCAAGGCCACCGCGGGCGTGCCGGGCAAGTGGCAGGCCTTCGTCGAGATCTGCCTGGAGTTCGTCGATCGCCAGGCCAAGGACACCTACCACGGCAAGAGCAAGCTGGTGACGCCGATCGCGATCACCATCTTCTTCTGGATCCTGTTGATGAACCTGGTCAAGATGATCCCGGCCGACTTCATCGCCAAGCCGCTGGAATGGGCGGGCATCCACTACTGGAAGCCGGTGCCGACCGCCGACGTCAATGCCACCCTGGGCATGTCGATCAGCGTGTTCTTCCTGATGGTCTTCTTTTCGCTCAAGTCCAAGGGCCTGGTCGGCTTCGTCAAGGAGTTCCTGACCGCCCCGTTCGGCAAGTGGATGATGCCGTTCAACCTGATCCTCAACATCGTCGAGTGGCTGAGCAAGCCGATCTCCCTGGCGATGCGACTGTTCGGCAACATGTTCGGCGGCGAGATCGTCTTCCTGCTGATCTGGGTGCTGGGCGGCGCCGGCGTGTTCGGTGCTGTTGCCGGTGGTGCGTTCGGCCTGGGCTGGATGCTGTTCCACCTGCTGGTGATTCCGCTGCAGGCCTTCATCTTCATGATGCTGTCGATCGTGTACCTGAGCCTGTCGGAAGACAGTCACTGAGTTACAAGCTTCATCCAGTTCCAACCTTCATCCGTTTCATCACCCTTAGCTACTTAAGTTCTCGGAGAAAACCATGTACTTCGCCGTCCTGACCAATCTTGCCCAAGTCCAGAGCTCCACCGCCCTTGCCGTCGGCATCATGATCGGCCTCGCCGCGCTGGGCGCCGGTCTGGGTCTGGCCATCATGTCCGGTAAGTTCCTGGAATCGGCTGCCCGCCAGCCGGAACTGATCCCGGTCCTGCAGGTGCGCATGTTCATCACCGCCGGCCTGATCGACGCCGCGTTCATCATCTCGGTCGCCGTCGGCCTGCTGCTGGCCTTCGCCAACCCGCTGGCCTCGGCCCTGCTGGCCGAAGCCGCCAAGCTGGCCGGCTGATCCAGCTGCAGTGAGATGGCCGGTTGCCCAAGGGCAGCCGGCTTCGGATGAAGGTTCGGCCGTGTCGCCACGGCGGCACGGCCACCCCCGACACCAGCGATCGAGCTAACCCATGAATATCAATCTCACCCTCATTGCACAGGCCCTGGCCTTCGCCGCGCTGATCTGGATCATCGCGACCCTGATCTGGCCGCCGCTGATGAAGGCCATCGAAGAGCGCCAGCAGAAGATCGCCGAAGGCCTCGCCGCTGCCGACCGCAGCCAGAAAGATCTGGCCCAGGCGGAAGTGAAGGTCAACGAGGCGCTGAAGGAAGCCCGTGGCAAGGCCAACGAGATCATCGACCAGGCCCACGCCCGCGCCAACCAGATCGTCGAGGCCGCCAAGAACGAAGCCATCGCCGAAGCCAACCGCCAGAAAGAACTGGCCCAGGCTGAAATCGACGCCGCCGCCAACCGCGCCCGCGAAGACCTGCGCAAGCAGGTGTCCGCCCTGGCCGTGACCGGCGCCGAGAAGCTGCTCAAGCGCGAAATCGACGCCAACGCCCACAAGGCGCTGCTCGACGAGCTGGCCGCGGAGATCTGATAGATGAGCCAGGCCCTCACGCTTGCCCGCCCGTATGCCCGCGCCGCGTTCGCGATTGCGCGCGAGGACGGCAAGTTCGCGCCGTGGTCGGAAGCGCTTGCGTTCTCCGCCCGCGTTGCCGCCGATCCGCGCGTGTCGGCCCTGCTGTCCAATCCGGAGCTGGGCCGCGGCGACGCCGTCGCCCTGCTGGCCCCGGAAGCGGCGGGTGAAACCTACGGCCGCTTCCTGAACCTGCTGGCCGAGTCGCACCGCCTGCAGCAGCTGCCGGAGATCGCCGGCCTGTTCGACCAGCTGCGCGCGGAAGCCGAAAACGTGGTCAAGGCCACGGTGACCTCGGCGGCCGAGTTGTCGGCCGACGAGCTGGAAAAGATCAAGGCCGCGCTGCGCAGGCGTTTTGGCCGCGACGTCGAGGTATCGACCGCGGTGGACGCTTCGCTGATCGGCGGCGCCGTGATCGACGCCGGCGACGTGGTCATCGATGGTTCGCTCAAGGGCAAGCTGTCGCGCCTGCAGACCGCGCTCGCACACTGAATTCACTTATCGTCCGGCTTGATCGCCGGCACTAGGACTTGACGATGGCTACCACGCTCAACCCCTCCGAAATCAGCGAACTGATCAAGAACCGCATCGAGAAGGTCGCCCTGTCCGCGGAATCGCGCAACGAAGGCACCGTGACCTCGGTGTCCGACGGCATCGTGCGCATCTACGGCCTGGCCGACGTGATGCAGGGCGAAATGATCGAGCTGCCGAACAATACCTACGCACTGGCGCTGAACCTGGAACGCGACTCGGTCGGCGCCGTGGTGCTGGGCGACTACGAGCACCTGCGCGAAGGCGACGTGGCCAAGACCACCGGCCAGATCCTGTCGGTGCCGGTCGGCCCGGAAATGCTCGGCCGCGTGGTCAACGCGCTGGGCGAGCCGATCGACGGCAAGGGCCCGCTGGGCACCTCGCTGACCGCTCCGGTCGAGCGCGTCGCCCCGGGCGTGATCTGGCGCAAGTCCGTCGACCAGCCGGTACAGACCGGCTACAAGTCGGTCGACTCGATGATCCCGATCGGCCGCGGCCAGCGCGAGCTGATCATCGGCGACCGCCAGACCGGCAAGACCGCGATGGCCATCGACGCCGTGATCAACCAGAAGGGCACCGGCATCAAGTGCGTGTACGTCGCGATCGGCCAGAAGGCCTCGACCGTGGCCAACATCGTGCGCAAGCTGGAAGAGAACGGCGCCCTGGCCCACACCGTGGTCGTGGCCGCCACCGCTTCCGAGTCGGCCGCGATGCAGTACATCAGCGCCTACTCCGGCTGCACCATGGGTGAGTACTTCATGGATCGCGGTGAAGACGCCCTGATCGTGTACGACGACCTGTCCAAGCAGGCCGTTGCCTACCGCCAGATCTCGCTGCTGCTCAAGCGCCCGCCGGGCCGCGAAGCCTACCCGGGCGACGTGTTCTACCTGCACTCGCGCCTGCTGGAACGCGCCGCCCGCGTGTCCGAGGAATACGTCGAGAAGTTCACCGAAGGCAAGGTCACCGGCAAGACCGGTTCGCTGACCGCGCTGCCGATCATCGAGACCCAGGCCGGCGACGTGTCCGCCTTCGTCCCGACCAACGTGATCTCGATCACCGACGGCCAGATCTTCCTGGAGACCGATCTGTTCAACGCCGGCATCCGCCCGGCCGTGAACGCCGGCATCTCGGTGTCGCGCGTCGGTGGCTCGGCCCAGACCAAGATCATCAAGAAGCTGTCCGGCGGCATCCGCATCTCGCTGGCGCAGTACCGCGAGCTGGCGGCGTTCGCGCAGTTCGCTTCGGACCTGGACGAGGCAACCCGCAAGCAGCTCGAGCGCGGCCAGCGCGTCACCGAACTGATGAAGCAGAAGCAGTACGCGCCGATGTCCATCGCCGACCAGGCGCTGTCGATCTACGCCGTCAACGAGGGTTACCTGGACGACGTGCCGGTCAACAAGCTGCTGGCGTTCGAAGAGGGCCTGCACGCCCACTTCGCCAACACCGCCGGCGAGCTGACCGCCAAGATCAACGCCACCGGCGCCTGGAACGACGAGATCGAAGCCGCCTTCAAGAAGGGCATCTCCGAGTTCAAGACCACCGGCAGCTGGTAAGCCGCATGTAGAGCGGGGCGCTCGCCCCGCTTCACTGTGACAAAGCGGGGGACAGCCCTCCGCGCTACGGGAAACAAGAGATGGCAAGCGGACGCGAAATCAAAACCAAGATCAAGAGCGTGCAGAACACCCGCAAGGTGACGCGCGCGCTCGAAATGGTCTCGGCCTCCAAGATCCGCAAGGCGCAGGATCGGATGAAGACCTCGCGTCCGTACGCGCAGGCGATGAAGCAGGTGATCGGCCACCTGGCCCAGGCCAGCACCGATTTCCAGCATCCGTTCCTGGTCGAGCGCGAGAACGTCAAGCGCGTGGGCTACATCGTGATCTCCTCCGATCGCGGTCTGGCCGGCGGCCTGAACAACAACCTGTTCCGCAAGGCCGTGGCTGAAATGCGCGGCTGGCAGGACCAGGGCGCCGAGATCGACATGGTGACCGTGGGCCAGAAGGCCAGCGTGTTCTTCCGCCGCGTCAACGTGAACATGGTCGGCAGCGTCACCCACATCGGCGACCAGCCGAAGCTGGAAACGCTGATCGGCGTGATCAAGGTCATGCTCGACGCCTTCACCGAAGGCAAGGTCGACCGCGTGTACCTAGTCTACAACCGCTTCATCAACACGATGACGCAGAAGGCCTCCTTCGACCAGCTGCTGCCGTTGCCGGCCAGTGAGACGCAGGTCGCCTCGCACGACTGGGACTACCTGTACGAACCCGATGCCGCGACCGTGCTCGAGCACGTGATCACGCGCTACATCGAGTCGCTGGTCTACCAGGCCGTGCTGGAGAACGTTGCTTCCGAGCATGCGGCACGCATGGTGGCGATGAAGGCGGCAAGCGACAACGCGAGCAAGCTGATCGGAACCCTGCAGCTGGTCTACAACAAGGCCCGCCAGGCAGCGATCACCCAGGAAATCTCCGAAATCGTCGGCGGCGCGGCAGCAGTCTGACGCGCACAGTCAAAGCATTTACTTAGAGGATGCAGCAATGAGTCAGGGCAAGATCGTTCAGATCATCGGCGCGGTCGTCGACGTCGAATTCCCGCGCAGCGACGTGCCGAAGGTGTACGACGCGCTGAAGGTCGAGAACACCGAAATCACGCTGGAAGTCCAGCAGCAGCTGGGCGACGGCATCGTCCGCGCCATCGCGCTGGGCTCCACCGACGGCCTGAAGCGTGGCCTGGTCGCCAACAACACCAACCGCGCCATCTCGGTGCCGGTCGGTGCCGGCACCCTGGGCCGCATCATGGACGTGCTGGGTCGCCCGATCGACGAAGCCGGCCCGGTCGCCGCTTCCGATTCGTGGGAAATCCACCGCGCCGCCCCGTCGTACGAAGACCAGTCCTCCTCGACCGAGCTGCTGGAAACCGGCATCAAGGTCATCGACCTGATGTGCCCGTTCGCCAAGGGTGGCAAGGTCGGCCTGTTCGGCGGCGCCGGCGTCGGCAAGACCGTCAACATGATGGAGCTGATCAACAACATCGCCAAGGCGCACAGCGGCCTGTCCGTGTTCGCCGGCGTGGGCGAGCGTACCCGCGAGGGCAACGACTTCTACCACGAGATGAAGGACTCCAACGTCCTGGACAAGGTGGCGATGGTGTACGGCCAGATGAACGAGCCGCCGGGCAACCGTCTGCGCGTCGCCCTGACCGGCCTGACCATGGCCGAGTACTTCCGCGACGAGAAGGACGCCAACGGCAAGGGCAAGGACGTGCTGCTGTTCGTCGACAACATCTACCGCTACACGCTGGCCGGTACCGAAGTGTCGGCGCTGCTGGGCCGCATGCCGTCGGCCGTGGGTTACCAGCCGACCCTGGCCGAGGAAATGGGCGTCCTGCAGGAACGCATCACCTCGACCAAGACCGGTTCGATCACCTCGATCCAGGCCGTGTACGTGCCCGCGGACGACCTGACCGACCCGTCGCCGGCCACCACCTTCGCCCACCTGGATTCGACCGTGACCCTGTCGCGTTCGATCGCCTCGCTGGGCATCTACCCGGCGGTGGACCCGCTGGACTCGACCTCGCGCCAGATGGACCCGCAGGTCATCGGCACCGAGCATTATGACACCGCCCAGCGCGTCCAGCAGACCCTGCAGAAGTACAAGGAACTGAAGGACATCATCGCCATCCTGGGCATGGACGAACTGTCCGAGGAAGACAAGCAGGCCGTGTCGCGCGCCCGCAAGATCGAGCGCTTCTTCAGCCAGCCGTTCCACGTGGCCGAAGTGTTCACCGGCTCGCCGGGCAAGTACGTGCCGCTGAAGGAAACCATCCGCGGCTTCAAGGGCATCGTCGACGGCGAGTACGACCACCTGCCGGAGCAGGCGTTCTACATGGTCGGCGGCATCGAAGAAGCGGTCGAGAAGGCCAAGAAGATGGCCGAAAAGGCCTAATTCCGGCGTAAGGCGGAGTCCGCTCCGCCGCCGCGGCATCCTGCGGTGGGCGCAGGCCCACCCAACCAGGCGAAGAGAGTTCCATGAGCACCATCCGTTGCGACATCGTCAGTGCCGAGCAGCAGATCTTCAGCGGCGAAGCGACCCTGGTCGTGGCCACCGGTGAACTGGGCGAGCTGGGCATCGCGCCCAAGCACGCACCGCTGATCACCCGCCTGAAGCCGGGCAAGGTCGTGGTCACCACCGCTGCCGGCGAGCACCTGGATTTCGCCATCTCCGGCGGCATCCTGGAAGTGCAGCCGCAGGTCGTGACCGTACTGGCCGACACCGCCATCCGCGCCACCGACATCGATGAAGCGGCGGTGCGCAAGGCCAAGGAAGAAGCCGAACGCGTGCTGGCCAACCGTGGCGAGGCCATGGAGCTGGCCGAGGCGCAGCAGCGCCTGGCCGAAGTCACCGCGCAGCTGCAGGCGCTGGAGCGGTTGCGCCGCAACCTCAAGCACTGAGTGCGGGCTGGAAAGGCAAAGAGGAACGCCGGGCTTGCCCGGCGTTTTTCGTTTGTGCGCGGCAGGAATCCGCATGAACGCACCCAGGTGCATCCCGAGGCTTCCCTTTTGGACCCCTGCGCATCGATACGCGCTGTTGCAGAGAGATCTGCATGCGGGCCCGTTCACGCACCAAGGTGCGTTCCTGCAAAGGATTCCCGGCTCAGCGGTAGACCACGTGCCGCAGCAGGAAGAAATTCAGCACCGCCAGGCCGCCTTCCACCAGTGGTTTGGCCAGCCAGGCCATCTGCAGGCCCAGCGTCTGCGCGGCCCAGGCCAGCAGCCAGCTGCTGAGCGCGGTCATCAGCAACCACAGGGCGAGGAAGCGTGCGAAGTGCTTCCATCCATGGCGGCGCCCGTCTTCGCGCGGAAAGGTATAGCGGCCGTTGAGCCAGAACCCGAGCAGAGCGCCGCTGCTGCGCCCAAGCAGGTTGCCGGGCACCGGCGGCAGGCCGGCGGCCGTGGCCGCCACGAACACCAGCCAGTCCAGCAGCAGCTGCATCAGGCCGGCGGCGATGTAGCGGCCGCCTTGTCGCAACAGGGTCATGGGATGAGGGCAGGAATGGGAAGCCGCCAATGCTACCTGTTGGCGACGGAGGCGTGTCCCGGCGCGGCGCGCGGCGATACGGAATGTGGGTCGGTTGCCGGCCTGCCATGCCTGCACCTGTCCATTCGAGGCGCTTTCCAAACCGGCCGTATGCTCCGGGACACGACCGACACCGCTGCGGCGCATGCGCGGCGAACAGGCATATCCCGCAGCGCCATTGCGCTCGACGGCCCGCCAGCGCGTTCTTAGAATCCAGACATCGATTACCGGAAGTCCACCGATGAGCCAAGCGTTGCACGTCATCATCCTCGCCGCCGGCGCCGGCAAGCGCATGAAGTCGGTCCTGCCCAAGGTGCTGCAACCGGTGGCGGGGCGGCCGATGCTGGCGCACGTGATCGAGACCGCGCGGCAACTGCAGCCGGCCGGCATCCATGTGGTTCATGGCCATGGTGGCGAAGCGGTGCGCACCGCCTTTGCCGGCCAGGACGAGCTGCTCTGGGCAGAACAGGTGCAGCAGCTGGGCACCGGCCATGCCGTGCTGCAGGCGATGCCCGCGGTGCCGGATACCGCGCAGGTACTGGTGCTGTACGGCGACGTGCCGCTGATCCGCGCCGATACGCTGCGCGCGCTGCTGCACGATGCGCCGCGGCTGGCGGTGCTGGTGGCCGAGCTCGACGATCCCGCCGGCTACGGCCGCATCGTGCGCGATGCCGAGGGCAAGGTCGCGGCCATCGTCGAGCAGAAGGACGCCGACGACGAGCAGAAGCGCATCCGTACGGTGAACACCGGCATCATCACCGCCGAATCCACCGCGCTGCGGCGCTGGCTGTCGGGCCTGTCCAACGCCAACGCGCAGGGCGAGTACTACCTGACCGACGTGTTCGCCGCGGCCGCGGCCGAATACACGCCGGCCACGCTGGTGCACGTGGCCGATCCGCAGGAAGCCGAAGGCGCCAACGACCCCTGGCAGCTGGCGCAGCTGGAGCGCGCCTGGCAGCTGCGTGCGGCGCGTGCGCTGTGCGAGCAGGGCGTGCGCCTGCTCGACCCCGCGCGCCTGGACCAGCGCGGCACGGTCAAGGCCGGCCGCGACGTGCAGATCGACGCCAACGTGGTGCTGGAAGGCGAGGTCGAACTGGGCGACGGCGTCGTCGTCGGCGCCTTCGTGCGGTTGAAGGATGTCAGGCTCGGCGCCGGTACCGAAGTGCGCCCGCATTGCGACCTGGAAGGCGTGGTCAGCGAGGGCGCGGCGCAGATCGGTCCGTTCGCGCGGCTGCGCCCGGGCACGGTGCTGGCCGAAGGCGTGCACGTGGGCAACTTCGTCGAGACCAAGAAGGCGACGCTGGGCAAGGGCAGCAAGGCCAACCACCTGACCTACCTGGGCGACGCGGTGATCGGCAGCGGCACCAACATCGGCGCCGGCACCATCACCTGCAACTACGACGGCGTGAACAAGTTCCAGACCACCATCGGCGACCGCGTGTTCGTCGGTTCCAACAGCTCGCTGGTGGCGCCGGTGACGCTGGGCGACGATGCCACCATCGCCGCCGGTTCGGTGGTCACCCGCGATGCGCCGGAAGGCCGGCTGACGGTGGCGCGCAGCCGCCAGCAGACCATCGAAGGCTGGAAGCGCCCGCAGAAGAAATCCTGATCAACCCAACCGGGGCAAGACGCATGGACGGTTTTGAACAGCAACTCGCGGCATGCAGCACGTTCTTCGTCGCCACCGCGCAGATCGGCGGCGGCCTGCTCGGCCTGGTATTCGTGGCGATGACCTTCAACCGCGACCGCCACGGGCTGGGCAGGGATGGCGCGATGCACGCGCTGGCGCAGCAGATCTACCTGGACTTCCTCAGCGTGCTGGTGTGTTCGCTGCTGTTGATCGTGCCGGTGCTGGGGCGGGAGAACCATGGCCTGCTGCTGCTCGCGGTCGGGCTGGTGCTGATGGCGCGGACCCTGCGCAGCGTGGTCGCGCTGCGGCGTGGGTTGTGGTCGCGGCCGGTGGTGCTGCAGCGCTTCGGCCTGTCGATGATGGGGCAGCTGTTCTTCATTCTCGCCGGTGTGCTCCTGCTGTTGCCGCAGGGACGGGTGGAGCAGGCATTCCCGCTGGCGATGTGCGCGGCGCTGGCATTGCTGGTGGCGGGCAGCCGCAGCGCGTGGCTGTTGATCGCGGTCGACGAGGCCGAACCGGGCGCTTGACGCGCGGCGGGAGCGGGGCGCGTCCTCTGCCGGTTCAGGCGGCGCCGGGCAGCAGGATGGTCACGCAGAGGCCACCGTCGTTGCGGTTCTGCAGCGAGATGCGGCCGTCGTGCGCCTCGACGATTTCGCGGGTCAGCGCCAGGCCCAGGCCGGTGCCGTTGCGCTTGGTCGAATAGAACGGCATCAGTGCGTTCTGCAGCACCGCCTCGTTCATGCCGCTGCCGCGGTCCAGCACCTCGATGCGCAGCCAGTGCGGCAGCCGCGCCAGCCGGACTTCCACCGCATCGTCGGTCACGCCGTTGTCGGCGCTGGCCTCATGCGCGTTCTTCAGCAGGTTGAGCAGCGCCTGCGAGAACTGCGCCGGATCGATGCGGCTGCACAGGTCCTCGGGCGGCGGCACCATGCGGAACGGGATCTGCTGCTGCAGGCCGCCGAGGAACGGTGCCCAGGCAATTGTCTGCAGCTGCGGCTGCGGCAGCTTGGCGAAGCGCGCATAACCGCGGATGAAGCCCTCCAGGTGGCGCGCGCGCTCCTCGACCGTGCCGAAGATGTCCTCCAGCCGGTCGGTGCGGCCGCGCCGCACCAGTTCGGCGCCGGAATGCGCCAGCGAGGCGATCGGCGCCAGCGAGTTGTTGAGCTCGTGGCTGATGACGCGGATGACCTTCTTCCAGGTCTGCACTTCCTGCCGCCGCAGTTCGGCGGTCAGCAGGCGCAGCAGCAGCAGGTCGTGCGGCCGGCCGTTGAGATGGAAGCTGCGCCGCGACAGGTGGTAGATCTGCTCGTCGTCCTCGTCGACCTCGCCACCGCCGTCGTTGGCTTCGCGCACCGCGAACAGGCTGTCGCCGCCGCGTGCGATGGCGTTGCGCAGTTCCACCGGCATGTTCTCCAGCAGCTCGTGCATGCGCTTTCCTTCCAGCTTCCAGCCGCCGTGCAGCAGCTTGCGCGCGGAGATGTTGGAGAACGCCACGCGCTGGACGCCGTCGCCGCCATCGGCCAGCAGCAGCATCGCCACCGGCGTGTTCTGCACCATCGTGTCCAGCAGCAGTTCGCGCTGCACCAGCGCCTGGCGCTGTTCGCGCAGTACATCGCCGAGTTCGGCGTGCGCCTTCACCAGCTGTGCCAGCTCATCGTCGCCGCGCCAGTGCACGCCGAAGTTGTATTCGCCGTCGCGGTAGCTGCTGGTGATGCCGGCCAGCGACCGCAGCAGCGAGCGGATCGGCGCGGTGGCGCGGCGCAGCGTCCACCACATCAGCGCCAGCAGCAGGGCCGTCGAAACCGCGGCGACCACCCAGCCACGGTCCATCCAGTAGGCCAGCAGCCAAGGTACGGCCGCCGCCAGCCCCAGCACCGGCAACAGGCGCAGGAACAGGCGGAAAGTGAAGGAGCGCGTTCTCAACATGGCCGTCTCATTCGCGCGGGATGCCGTGGCGGTCCATGCGCCGGTACAGCGCCTGCCGGCTCAGGCCGAGATCGGCTGCGGCCTGGGCGATGACGCCGCCGGCACGTTCCAGTGCAGTGATGATCCGCGCGCGGTCCGGTTCGTCCGCCGGCGCGGTCGGGCGCAGCGGCGCACGCGGCAGGTTGAGGTCGGCCGCTTCGATGCGCGGTCCCTGCGCGAGCAGGCTGGCGCGCTGGATCACATTGCGCAGCTCGCGCACGTTGCCGGGCCAGGTGTGCCGCTGCAGCGCCTGCGCGGCCTGCGGCGACAGCGCCTTGCCCTCGTCGCCGAGGAAGTGGCGCGCCAGCGGCAGGATGTCCTCGCGGCGCTCGCCCAGTGCCGGCAGCGTCAGCTCGACCGTGTTGAGGCGGTAATAGAGGTCTTCGCGGAAGCTGCCGTCGCGGATCATGGCCGGCAGGTCGGCGTTGGTGGCGCTGACCACGCGCACCTTCACCTGGCGCTCGCGGTTGGAACCCAGGCGCTCGAAGCGGCCGGTCTCCAGCACGCGCAGCAGCTTCATTTGCCCGGTCAGCGACAGGTTGCCGATCTCGTCCAGGAACAGCGTGCCGCCGTCGGCGGCCTCGAACTTGCCCTCGCGCGCCTTGTTGGCGCCGGTGTAGGCGCCGGCCTCGGCGCCGAACAGCTCGGCCTCGATCAGCTCGGCGGGAATCGCACCGCAGTTGAGCGCGACGAACGGGCCGCCGCGCTTGCCGGCGTTGGCCTGGATGATCTCGGCGATCTTTTCCTTGCCGGCGCCGTTGGGGCCGGTGATCAATACCGGCAGGTCGGAGCGTGCGACCTGGCAGGCCAGGCTGATGACGCGCTCGCTGGCCGGGTCGGCGAACACCACGCCGGCCAGGTCGTAGCGTTCATGCAGGCTCTGCCGCTGCTTCAGCTCGCGCTGGCGCCGGCGGCTCAGTTCGCGACGGGTCTCGGCCAGCTCCAGCAGGTTGTTGACCGTGGTCAGCAGGCGCCCGTCGTCCCACGGCTTGGCCAGGTAGTCGGCGGCGCCGGCCTTGACCAGCTCCACTGCGCTGTCCAGGTGGGTCCAGGCGGTGAGCAGGATGACCGGCAGGTCCGGCCAGCTGTCGCGGATCTGCCGGAACAGCACCTGTCCTTCCTCGCCGGAGGTGGTGTCGGCGGTGAAGTTCATGTCCTGGATCACCAGGTCGAACTCCTGTTCGGCGAGCATCGCCAGCCCCTGCCCGGGCGAACACGCGTGGCGCGTCTCGATGTCGTGCAGCGAGAACAGCACGTCCAGCGCGGTGGCCACGGCGGCATTGTCGTCGATGATCAGTATCTGCGGCATCACGGTTCGGGCAGGCGGGAGGAAAAGGGAAGCGCAGACCTTACACGTTGCGCGCTGCATCCGCAGGTGGCGGACGCCATCTCGAAAGACGCATCGCGTGCCTTTCCCGGCATCATGCGCTGCGCGTCGCCACGGCTGGCGGAATCGACGCCGCGCGCCGGGCCGGGCCCAGTACCGCGGCCTGGCCCAGCAGCCACAGCAGCAGCGCGCTGGCCGGGATGTAGGCCAGCGGCAGGCGCGGCAGTTCGTACTGGCGCATCAGGGTCAGGTTCAAGGTGTAGGCCAGCAGCACGCCGAGCACGATGCCGGTGCTGGTGAGCACGAAATTCTCGGCCTGGAAATAGCGCAGTATCTGCGCGCGGGTGGCGCCGAGCGCGCGGCGGATGCCGATCTGGCGGGTACGCTGCTGCACCCAGAAGCTGGCCAGGCCGACGATGCCGAAGGCGGTCACCGCCAGCAGCGCAACGCAGACGCTCACCAGCAGCCAGATCACCGCGCGGTCGCGGCTGTAGAAATCGCGGCGCATCTCGCTCACCGTGCTCTGCGTGTCGATGATCCGGTTGGGGTCGGTCCGGTTGAGCGCGGCCACCGCGGCCTTGAGGACTTCGCCGCGGCGCGCGGGATCGGTGCGCAGCACATAGCTGCCGTTGGACACCCACAGCGGGAAAATCATGGTGTGGAAGCTGTCCTCGAAGGTGCGGCCGCGTCCCGGCGCGATGAGCCGCTCGACCACGCCGACGACGCGGCTGGGCTTGTCGCCCCACACGTAGATGTCCTGGCCGAGCGCGCTCCTGCCCGGGAACAACCGCGCCGCCAGCGAGCGGCTCAACAGGACGGAAGGTACCTGCGGCGTCGGTCCGGCCGTCTCCAGCGCGTCCTGGTCCTGGTACTCGTCGGGATTGAAGCCGCGACCCTCGGCGATGCGCAGGCCCAGGGTGGGCAGCAGCCGGCCATCGTCCATGTAGTTGGACGCGGTGACGATGGACTCGGCCTGGCCCGGGCGCAGATTGATGCCCGAGGCCCAGACGTTGTCGCCGTAGGGCAGCTGGTTGACGCTGGTGACCGACTTGACCCCGGGCACGGCGGCCAGGGTGGCGGTGTCCTCGCGCCGCATCGCGTCGCGGTTGCGGTCCGGCTGCAGGCTGCTGACGCTGATGTAGACCAGTTCGTCTTCGGCGATGCCGCTGTCGCGGCGCATCTCGCCGGTACGGTGGCCGATCACGAAGATCGCATTGCAGATGATCGCGCAGCTCAGCGCGATCTCCAGCACGATCAGCGCGGCGGCGGTCTTGTGCCGCATCAGGACGGAGAGGATGGGGCGGATTTCCATGGTGGTTCTCTCCTTACTGGCTCTTGAGCTGCAATGCCGGCGGCACCTGCATCGCCCGCCACGCCGGCAGCATGCCGGCCAGCAGGCTGGCCAGCAGGGCCAGTGCGAAGGTCATCAGCAGCGTGCCGACGTCCAGTTGCGCCAGGCGTGCGTAGTCGTCCGGTTGCTGGCGGATAAGCCACAGCCCCAGCGCGGCGAAGCCGAGGCCGAGCAGGCCGCCGGCCAGGCCGATCGCCCCGGCCTCGGTCAGGCATTGCCGGAAAATGTCGCCACGCGCGGCTCCGAGCGCGCGGCGCACGCCGATCTCGCCGCTGCGGCGCAGGAACTTGGCCAGCAGCAGGCCGACGGTGTTGAGCAGGCACACCAGCAGGAAGCCGAACGCCAGCCACATCTGCATGCGCACGTCGTTGGGCACCACCCGGTTGTAGTCGAGCCAGCCCATCACGTCGTCCAGGCGCACGTTGGTCGGGCGCTCGAAGCGGCCGGCGGCACGCTGCTGGTCCGAATAGTCGGCCAGGTACTTGCGGTAGTCGGCGGCCTGTTCCGGCGATTCCAGTTCCACCCAGTACTGCAGCCAGGTGCAGGGGGCGTTGAGTCCGCGCGCCCCCTCCGGGTCGCCGTTGCTGTTGCCCCAGCAGTTCATGCTGCCCTGCGTGGGCAGGCGCATGTCGCGCGAGGTGGAGAATGGCAGGAACACCTGCTCGCCGCCGCCGAAGCGGCGGTTGCTCAGGTCGTAGAAGCGCGGGTTGAGCTTCCACTCGTCCATCACCCCGATGACACGCAGCACGCCCTGCGACGCGTGGATCTCGCGCCCGATCGGATCGGCGTCGCCGAACAGTTTCTCTGCCAGCTTGGCGCCGATCACCGCCACGCGCGCGCGGGAGACGTCGTCGTCCGCGCTCCATGCATGGCCGGCGCGCAGCGGCGCGTTGAACATCGCGAAGAAGTCGGCCGTGGTGTAGCGCGAGGACGCGCGGAACGGCTGCGCGGCGGCGCCCTCGGGCAGGATCGTCAGCGAACCGGCGCTCATCATCGCCTGACGCTGGCCGCGCTTCTGCCGCAGCAGTTCCTCGGCGTCGAAGCGGGTCATCTGCTCCATCGGCTCCTGGTCCACAGCGACATCGCGGCCGAGCGTGCGCGGCTCCAGCCGTGGGTAGAACAGGCGCGCGCTTTTTTCCGGGATCGGGTCGCCGGACAGCACCTTGTACAGCGTGAGCGTGGTCATCGCCGCGCCGATGCCGATGCCGATGGTCACCACCATCAACGCGGTCAGCACCGTGTTGCGGCGGAAGCTGCGCAGTGCGAGCTGCAGGTAATAGCCGAGCATGAGGGCTCCAGGATTTCCTATCCCTCTGGGGTGGATGCCCTCCGGGGATTGCGGTGCGAAGTGATGGATGAGTGGGGATCCGCCGCGATCCAGCGTCCCCTTGCCCCAGCCCCTCTCCGTGGGGAGAGGGGTTTCACCCCGGGGGCCTTCAGGATCAGGTGCTGCGGGTGGCAACGGCCGGCGGGATCGCCGCGGCACGGCGGGCCGGGCCGAACACCGCCATCTGCCCCAGCAGCCACAGCGCGCCGGCGCCGACCGGCAGGTACAGCAGCGGCAGGCGCGGCAGTTCGTAGCGTCCCATCAGCCACTGGTTCAGCAGGTAGGCCAGCAGCATGCCGATGACGATGCCGATCGTCGCCAGCAGGAAATTCTCGGTCTGGAAGTAACGCAGGATCTGCCCCTTGGTCGCGCCGAGCGCGCGACGGATGCCGATCTGCTTGGTGCGCTGCTGCACCCAGAAGCTGGCCAGGCCGACGATGCCCAGTGCGGTGACCAGCAACAGCAGGCCGCTGACGATCAGCAGCAGGCCGATCATGTCGCGGTCATTGGCGAAGTACCTGGCGCGGCCTTCCTCATAGGTCTGCTTGCGCCAGACCAGGCGGTTGGGATCGTTCTTGTCCAGCGCGGCCAGCGCCTGTTCGAGCACCTCGGCGCGGCGCGCCGGGTCGGCGACGCGGATCAGGTAGCGGCCACCGTTGGAAAAGTTCATGCGGATCGGGAAGATCACCGAGAACGTACGGTTGCCGCCCATCAGGTTCGGGCGCAGCAGGGTGTCGACCACGCCGACGATGGTCAGCTGGATGTTGGCCATGTACACGGTCTTGCCGACCGCACCGCCCTCCGGGAACATCTTGTCGGCGGCCGCTTTGCTCAGGATGATCGCCGAGCGCAGGCTGGCGACGTCCTCGATCGAGCGCAGCGCGTCGTTGCTCTTGTACTCGTCGGCGTTGAAATCGCGGCCGGCGATCAGCTTCAGGCCCATGGTGGCCAGCGCGCCCTCGTTGACCATGTACTGGGTGGCGTTGAGGGTGGGCACTTCCTGCTCGGGGGTGAGCGAAAGCGAGGTGTTCCAGCTGCCGTTCTGGAACGGCAACTGGTTGCTGACCGCCACGCGCTCCACGCCGGGGATGGCGCGCAGCGAGGCTAGGTCCTCGGCGGTGCGGGCGTCGGCGTCGGTCTGCTGGCCGATGCCGCTCAGGCCGATCTCGATCAGGCGGTCGTCGTCGATGCCGCTGGCCAGGTTCAGGGTTTCCAGACGCTGGGTAACGATGAACAGCGCATTGCAGATGATGGCGCAGCTCAGCGCGATCTCCAGCACGATCAGCGCGGCCGCCATCTTGTGGCGCGCCAGCGTGGAGAGGATGGGGCGGATTTCCATGGGGTTCTCCGGAAGCGGAAATGAAAAACGAGGAGTGGGAAGTGAGCGGAGAGCCGTTTCGCCTGCTCCCCACTCCTCCAGTTGTTCCAGCTTTATTGGCTCTTGAGCTGCAGCGCCGGCGTCACCTGCATCGCCCGCCATGCCGGCAGGATGCCGGCCAGCAGGCTGGCGGCGATGGCCAGGGCGAAGGTCAGCAGCAGCATCGAGCCGTCCAGGTGCGCAAGCGACGCGTATTCGGCCGGACGCTGCCGCACCGCCCACAACCCGCCGAGCGCGAACAGCAGGCCGAGCAGGCCACCGGCCAGCCCCACCGTGCCCGCCTCGACCAGGCATTGCTTGAAGATCTCCATGCGGCTGGCGCCGAGCGCGCGGCGCACGCCGATCTCGCCGCTGCGGCGCAGGAACTTGGCCAGCAGCAGGCCGACAGTGTTGACCAGGCACACCAGCAGGAAGCCGAACGCCAGCCACATCTGCAGGCGCACGTCGCCGGGCACCACGCCGCGGTAATCCATCCACGCCATCACGTCGCGCAGGCGGGTATTGGCCGGGCGCTCGAAGCGGCCGGCTGCGCGCTGCTGGTCGGAGTAGTTGTCCAGGTAGGTCTTGAACGCTGCAGCGTCGCCGGCCGAGTCCAGCTCCACCCAGTACTGGATCCAGGCGCAGGGCACGTTCAGCGCGGTCGCGTCGTTGACGATCTCGCGGCCGAAGCAGTTCATGTTGCCGCTGCGGTCCAACTCCAGGTCGCGCGAGGTGGAGAACGGCAGGAACACCTCTTCCTTGCGGTCGAACTTGCCGACGAACACGTCGTAGAACAGCGGCTGCGGCGACCAGGTATCGAGTACGCCGACGATGCGCAGAGGGTGGCCTTCGAACAGCACTTCGCGGCCGACGCTGTTCTCGCCCTTGAACAGCTTCTCGTTGAGGGTACGGCCGATCACCGCGACCCGCGCGTGGCCGGTGTCCTCGGCGGCGCTCCAGCCCTGTCCGTACAGGAACGGCGTGTCGAACATCGGGAAGAAATCGCCCGAGGTGAAGCGTGCGCCGACGCTGAAGGGCTTGAGCGCGTCCACGCGCGGATCGACGATGCCGTCGCCGCCGGTCATCATCGCCTGCCGCGGTGCCTTCTTCTGCCGCAGCAGTTCCTCGGCGTCGAAGCGGGTCAGCTGCTGTTCCGGCTCCTCGCCCGGCTTGTAGCCATCGCGGGTGTAGGGATCGAGCTGCACGTAGAACAGGCGCTCGCTCTTGTGCGGGATGGGGTCGCCGGAAAGCACCTTGAACACGGTCAGGGTGGTCATCGCCGCGCCGATGCCGAGCGCGATGGCCAGGACCATCAGCGCGGTCAGCACTTTGTTGCGGCGGAAGCTGCGCAACGCCAGTTTGAAGTAGTAGGTAAACATGATTGTTTCCTTGCGCGGCTCAGGCGCTGCGGGTGGCGACGATGGGTGGGACGGCAGCGGCGCGCAGCGCCGGGCCGAGTACGGCCAGTTGGCCGAGCAACCATACGGCGATGGCGCCGGTGATGACCATGTGCGGGTCCAGGTGATCCAGCTCGAACCGGCGCATCAGCCATTGGTTCAGGACGAAGGCCAGCAGCGTGCCGAGCAGCACGCCGGCGCCGACGATCAGGAAGTTCTCCAGCTGGAAGTAGCGCAGGATGTCGCGGCGGGTCGCCCCCAGTGCGCGGCGGATGCCGATCTGCTTGGTGCGTTGCTGCACCCAGAAGCTGGCAAGCCCGGTCACGCCCAGGGCGGTGATGGACAGCAGGATGGCGACGATCGCCAGCAGCATGCGCGCGGTCGCGCGCTCGTTGCGGAAATAGTCGGTGCGAAGTTCGGCCACGCTCTTGACCTCCTGCTGCACGTGGCCGGGATTGGCCTGCTGCATCGCCTTGGCCGCCAGCGGCAGGACCTGCTGCAACTGGCCGGGCTTGCTGCGGATCAGGTAGCCGCCGCCCAGTCCTTCGCTGCTGAGCTTGAACTCGATGAGCATGGCGTCGTCGTCGTCGGCATGGCCGGTGATCGCGGCACGCAGCGGGGCGATGACGCCAACCACGCGCAGGGCGACCGGATTGCCGAATACGTCGGTGTGCAGGGTTTTCCCCAGGGCCGATTCGCCCGGAAACAGGCGCGAGGCCAGTGGCTGGGTGAGCAGGGCGGGCATCTGCGCAGGGGGTGTGGATGCTGCGCCGCCGTTCCCGGGTTCGCTGAATATCTCCTGCGGCGTGGGGATTTCATCTTCGAGGAGGTCGCGGCCTTCCAGCACCTGCACGCCCAGCACGCGGTTCAGTCCCTGGCTGCCGACGAACTGGTAAGGCCGCGCCTGCGGCTGCGAGGCATCGGCGTGCAGGAACACCGGCATGCGCGGCACGCCCCACAAGGGCACGATGCCGAATGCCGCCGCCTCCACGCCGGGCACCGACAGCAGGGCCGCCAGACTGCTCCCGGCCGTGCCGGGGTTGTCGGCGCCGATCACGCCGATGCTCTGGATCAGGCCAACGTCGCTCTCGGTGATGCCGGTGGGTTGGGCGGCACGCTGGAAAGTGCCGGTGATGATGAACATCAGGTTGCACAGCACGGCCAGGGTCAGGGCGATTTCCAGGACCAGCAGGAGTACCGATGCGCGGTGGCCGCGCAGGGCCGAAACAACGGGGCGCATGTGGGTGAAGAGGTTCATGACGATTTCACCTGCAGGGCGGGGGAGACGCCGGCGGCGCGCCAGGCCGGCCAGACGCCGGCCAGCACCGCCGAGCACACGGCGAGCGGCAGGGCCACGGCGAGCATCGGCAGGTCCAGTTGCACGCTGCCTGCGTAGGCCATGGGCTGCTGCCGCACCAGCCAGAGGCCAAGCCAGGCCAGGGGCAGGCCGGCCAGCCCGCCGATCAGTCCAACCAGCCCCGATTCGGTGAGGCATTGTAGGAAGATGGCCCGGCGCGGCGCGCCCAGGGCGCGGCGCACGCCGATCTCGCCGGACTTGCGCAGGAATTTGGCGATCAGCAGACCGATGGCGTTGACCAGGCACACCAGCAGCACGCCGAAGGCGATCCAGGTCTGCATGCGTACCGTGGCCGGGATCACGCGCTTGTGGTCGAGCCAGTCGATCACGTTGCGCAGGCGCACGTTCGGGGCGCGCTGGAAGCGTCCCAGCTGGTGTTGCTGCACGCTGTAGTTTTCCAGCGTGCGCAGGTAGCCGGCGGCCTGCGTGGCGCCGTCCAGCCGCACCCAGAACTGCACCCAGCTGCAATCCGGCGTTTTCGGATCGTGGCCGCCGTTGCCGCCGCCGCGTGTCCAGCAGCGCATCGGCCCGTAGCCATAGTCCTGCGGCAGCTCCATCCAGGTGAAGAACGGCAGATACATCTGTTCGGGCCGGGCAAACGCGCCGGAATTGACGTCGTGGAACCTGGGGCGCGGGTTCCAGTCGTCGATCACGCCGACCACGCGGAAATTGCGGGTGGCGATGACGAGGCTGCGGCCCACGCTGTTGGCGCCGTCGAACAGGCGGTCGTTGAGCGTGCGGGTCAGGACGACGACCTGCGCGCGGTCGTCGTCCTCGCGTTGCGACCACGCGGCGCCGTGGATGAA
Source organism: Stenotrophomonas sp. 05N423 (assembly GCF_056397145.1). NCBI lineage: Bacteria > Pseudomonadati > Pseudomonadota > Gammaproteobacteria > Lysobacterales > Lysobacteraceae > Stenotrophomonas > Stenotrophomonas sp. 05N423. The sequence goes on along the minus strand of NZ_JBFTMV010000005.1, from coordinate 30,046 downwards.
GTGGATGTCGAACATGTCGAACAGATCGGCGGTGGCGGCGCGGGTGGTCACCATCGTCAGCGGGCTGTTCTCCACGTCGGCCCGCATCGGCAGCCAGTTGCTGCTGGTCAGCGTGCGCTGGCTGGGGCCGGGCAGCGCGTACAGGTTCTGGGCGTCCTGCCAGGTCAGGTCGTCGGGCGGCTCGGAATCGGCGCCTTCCAGATTGGCCGGGCGCGGATCGACCTGCGGGTGGTACAGCACGCTGCTGCGGGTCGGAACCGGATCGCCGCTCAGGTTGTGCAGAACGGTCAACATCGTCATGGCGGTGCCGATGCCCAGGGCGATGGCCAGCACCATCAGCGCGCTGAGCGCCCTGTTGCGGCGGAAGCTGCGCACGGCGAGTTTGAAGTAGTACGCGAGCATGGTGGGCTCTTTTGTTTCCTCAGGGCATCAGGCCGTCAGGCATCGGATCGTGATTCCTGCGCAGGCGGGAATCACGGATCGAAGCGATGCAGGCAGGTCACGGGCATGTTCAATGGGTTAGGTGGAGCGGGTGGCGACGATGGGCGGGACGGTGGCGGCGCGCAGCGCCGGGCCGATGACGGCGGCCTGGCCCAGCGCGAACAGGGCGAGCGCGCCGAGCGGCAGATAGAGCAAAGGCAGCCGCGCGGTCTCGAAGAAATGCATCAGCAACTGGTTGCCGGCATAGGCCAGCAACATGCCCAGCACGATGCCGGCGCCGGTCAGCAGCAGGTTTTCGGTCTGGAAATAGCCCACGACCTGGCGACGGGTGGCGCCGAGCGCGCGGCGGATGCCGATCTGCCTGGTGCGCTGCTGCACCCAGAAGCTGGCCAGGCCGACGATGCCCAGCGCGGTGACCAGCAGCATCGCCAGGCACACGCCCAGCAGCAACCGGGTCATGGCGCGGTCCTGGGTGAAGTAGTCATGGCGCAGCTCGGCCAGGGTGCGGCTGTATTCGCGGTTGAGGATGGCTTCGGGCGCCAGCGTTGCCGCGGCGGCCACCGCGTTGTGGAGGATGCCGGGCAGGTCGCGCGGATCGGCGCGCAGCACGTAGGTGCCGCTCTGCGCGTCGGTGACGACCGGCACGATCACCGACCACTGCGCCGCGGCGACACCGCCCTCGCTGCGGCCGGGGTTGGGCACGGCGAAGTGCTCGACGATGCCCGCCACGCTGAAGCGCGAGCTGGCCATCCAGAACTCCTTGCCCAGCGGGTTCTCGCCGGGCCACAGGTGCGCGGCGAAATCGCGGGTGATCCATACCTGCACATTGGCCGGCAGGAAGTTGTCGATGGGCTGGTAGTCGGCGGCGGTGAAGGCACGGCCCTGTACCGGCCGCAGCCCCAGCGTCTGGATCGCACCCGGGTCGAAGGTGTAGAAGTGCGGGACGCCGCCGAAGCGCTTGCCTTCCGGGTCCAGTGTGATGCCGGCGACGCCGGCGCGCTGCGCGAACGGCACGCTGTTGACCACGCCGGCGGCCTGCACGCCGGGCTGGCGGCGCAGGAAGTCCAGCCAGCGGCCGTTGATGTCGGCGGGGTTGCAGCCTTCGCAGTCGTTCAGCGCCAGCGTGGCCAGCGATGCTTCGTCCACGCCGCTGTCCAGGCCGATCAGGTCGATGCGCGCCACCGCCATGAACAGCGCGTTGCACAGCACCGCGCAGGCCAGGGCGATCTCCAGGGTGATCAGCAGGGCCGAGACGCGGTGCCGGGTCAGGGTCGCGAGGATGGGTTTGATGTCCATGATCATGTTCACAGCGACTTGACCTGCAGGGCGGGATCGATCCGGCTCGCGCGCAGCGCCGGCAGCAGGCCGGCGACGAGCGTGGTGGTCACGGCCAGGGCGAAGGTGAGGGCAAGCATCGGCAGGTCCAGGTGCACCATGTCGGCATATTCCAGCGGTTGCTGGCGCACGTTCCACAGGCCCAGCAGGGTCAGGCACAGGCCGGCGAGGCCGCCGGCCAGGCCGATCAGCGCGGCTTCGACCAGGCACTGCGCGAACACCATCGAGCGGGTGGCGCCGAGCGCGCGCAGCACCCCGATCTCACCGCTGCGGCGCAGGAACTTGGCCAGCAGCAGGCCGACGGTGTTGAACAGGCAGATGCCGAGGAAGGCCAGTGCCAACCAGGCCTGCAGGCGTGCATCGCGCGGCACCGCGCCGTTGTAGTCCAGCCATTCCATCAGGCCGGGCAGGCGCATGTTGCCGGTCTGGCTGACGCGGCCCAGTTCGTGCTGCTGGCGCACGTAGCCGTCCATGAACTGGCGGTAGGCGGCCACTTTGGCGCTGCTGTCCAGCTGCACCCACAGCTGCAGCCATACGCAGTTGGAGTTTTCCAGGTAGCCGGGGCGCTCGGGCAGGCCCCAGCAGGTGAACTGGCGGAAGTTGCCGGCGTTGATCTGCAGGCCGGTGAAGAACGGCACCATCACGTCCTCGGGCTTGGCGTAGTACGACGCCGTATCGCCTTGGGCGAAGCGGCCGCCGGCCACCGTGTAGAACTGCGGCGAGGGCCGCCACGGCGCCAGCACGCCGACGATGCGCACGTCGCTGCCGCGGATGCGCAGCATTTTCCCGGTGCTGTCCTTGCCGCCGAACAGGTGCTGGTTGAGGTCCCAGGAGATCACCGCCACGCGCGCGCGGCGCTCGTCGTCCTCGGCCGACCAGCCGCTGCCCCAGGCCATCGGCACCTGGAACATCGGGAAGAAGTCGGCGGTGGTGGAAAGCATCGTGGTCATGCTCGCCGGCTCGCCGTTTTCCGGTGCCTGCAGCTTCACCGGGCTGTCCACCACCAGTGCCTGGCGGTCGCCCTTGCCCGCCCGCCACAGGTCCACGGCCGAGGTGTAGTCGAGCATGTCCGGCGGGTTGGTGCGTGGCTCCACGCCCGGCATCGCATCCAGCTGCGGGTAGTACAGGTGCTGGCTGCGGCCGGGCAGCGGGTCGCCGGAAAGCAGGTGCCGCACGGTCAGGGTGGTCATCGCCGCGCCGATGCCCATGGCGATGGACAGCACCATCAGCCCGGTGAGCACCGGCGTGCGGCGCAGACTGCGCAGGCCCTGGCCGAGGTAGTACGGGAGCAGCGACAACATGTCCGGTCCTCAGTCCTGCGTGGCCGCTTCGGTGGCCGCCACGCCACGGCCGAGCGACGGCTCGCGCAGCAGGTCGGTGGCCTGGCCGTCGACGATGTGCACGTTGCGCTGCGCGCGCGCGGCCAGTTCCGGATCGTGGGTCACCATGACGATGGTGGTGCCCTGGCTGTTGATCTCCTCCAGCAGTTCCATGACGCCGCGCGCCATCTGCGTGTCCAGGTTGCCGGTCGGTTCGTCGGCCAGCAGCAGGCGCGGGCTGCCAGCCAGGGCGCGGGCGATGGCGGCGCGCTGCTGCTGGCCGCCGGACAGTTCGGCCGGATAGTGCTTCATGCGCGAGCCCAGGCCGACGCTGCTCAGCGCCTTCTCGATGCGCTCGCGGCGCTCGGCCGAGGGCATGCCACGATAGCGCAGCGGCACGTCGACGTTGTCGAACAGGTTCAGGTCGGGGATCAGGTTGAAGCCCTGGAAGATGAAGCCGATCTTCTGGTTGCGCAGGCGCGAGCGGGCGTCGTCGCCAAGGTGGCTGACGTCCTGGCCGTCGAGCAGGTACTGGCCGCTGGTGAAGGTCTCCAGCAGGCCGGCGATGTTGAGGAAGGTGGTCTTGCCAGAGCCCGACGGACCGGTGACGGCGACGAACTCTCCTTCGCGCACGTGCAGATCGAGCGAGCGCAACGCATGGGTTTCGACCTGTTCGGTGCGGAAGACCTTGGAGACGGATTGCATCTGGAGCATGGGAAGTTCCTGCGCTGGAAAGGGAAATGTTGGGAAGGACGGGGGATCAGTTGATGGAAACGCGTTCGGCGTCGCCGAACAGGTCGGTACCGGAAACGACGACCTTCTCGCCCGGCTGCAGGCCGGAGACGATCTCGACTTCGCCCAGGCTGCTGACGCCGAACTGCACCGGACGGCGGCTGGCGGTGCTGCCGTTGACCACCCAGGCATAGCGGCCGCCGGACTGCTCGACGAACGGACCGCGCTCGACCTTGATCACGTCCTTGCGGGTGTCGAGCAGGATGCGCGCGCTCATGCGCTGGCTCTGGCGCAGGCCCTCGGGCTGCTTGTCGGAGAAGCGGATGCGGGCCACGACCTCGCCGTTGACCACCTCCGGCGATACCGCCGAAATCTCGCCCGGGAACGGCTGGCCGGAACCGCTGGTGAGCTGGGACGGCATGCCGATCGCCAGGTCGCGGGCGAAGCTTTCCGGCACCTTGATCTCGATCTCGAAGCGCGACAGGTCGACCACGCCCAGGATCGGCGCATTGGTTGCGACCTGGGTGTGCTGGGTGGCCTGTACCTGGCCGACCTGGCCGTCGAACGGCGCGCGCAGGGTCAGCGCATCGACCTGGCGCTGCACTTCGTCCACCACCGCCTGCTGGCGGTTGGCGAGCAGGCGCTTGTTGCGTGCGTCCAGGTCCGCGCCCTGGCTCTGCAGCGCGGCGTCGCTCCTGGCGTGCTGCAGGGTGATTTCGGCCTTCTTCAGGTCATCCTGTGCCTTGGCCAGGTTGACCTGCGGCACCGCGCCGCCGTCGTAACCGCGCTGGTAGCGCTCCAGATCGCGGGCGGCGGCCTGGCGGTCGATGGCGGCCTGATCGGTGACCTTGCTGGCGGTGGCGCGGGCCAGGGTGGCGTCGAGCGCGGCGCGGCTGGCCTCGGCCTCCAGACCGGCCAGGGTGGCCTGCTCCTGCGCCAGCTTGCTGCGCAGTTCCGGGCTGTCGATCACCGCCAGTTCCTGGCCCTGCTTGACCACGTCGCCGGCCACCACCTTCAGGGTCACGGTGCCGGCGGAGATGGCGTACAGCACCGGGCTGTTGGCGGCGATGACGCGGCCGTCGGCGGCGATGTCGCGGACCAGGTCGCCGCGGCCGACGGTGGCGATGCGCAGGCGCGCGCCATCGAACGAACGCGAGCCGCCGAGCCAGCCCTTGGCGACGAAGCCGATGCCGGCCAGGACCACCACCGCGGCGACGGCCGGCCACAGCCAACGGCGCCACTTCGGCTGGGAGCGCTGGGAAAGTGTCTGGTCCTGTGCGGAAGTGTCGCGGATCATCGTCGGCATCACTGGAAGAGTTGGTATCGGTTAAGCAGATCCCGTGCCAACTTTCAAGTTGCTGAAAATAAAGAAATATATTCTGGGTGATGATGTGTCCGGGTGTCCGCGGACACCGCCGCGGACAGTGTCCGCGGGGGTGATGTCCGGCCATTGTCCGGTGGATGTCCGAACCGGCTGACCTAGAATGTCCGCCTGTGAATCCGGATGGATGGACTATGTGCGGCATTGTGGGAGCGATCGCTGATCGCGACGTGGTACCGGTACTGATCGAAGGACTGAAGCGGCTGGAGTACCGGGGCTACGACTCCTCCGGCATCGCCGTGCTGAACGACCGAGACGTCCGCCGCGTGCGCCGCACCGGCCGCGTGGCCGAGATGGAGAACGCCGCCGCCGCCGAAGGTTTCGCCGCGACGCTCGGCATCGGCCACACCCGCTGGGCCACCCACGGCGGCGTCACCGAATCCAACGCGCATCCGCACATCAGCCATGGCGTGGCGCTGGTGCACAACGGCATCATCGAGAACCACGAGGAACAGCGCGAGCGCCTGCGCGCGCTGGGCTACGAATTCGAATCGCAGACCGATACCGAGGTCATCGCGCACCTGATCCACCACCACCTGCAGACCGACCACGACGACCTGCTCGGCGCCCTGCAGCGCGCGGTGAAGGAACTGACCGGCGCCTACGCGCTGGCGGTGATCAGCCGCAAGGAGCCCGGGCGCATGGTGGTCGCGCGCATGGGCTGTCCGCTGCTGGTGGGCCTGGGCGAAGGCGAGAACTTCGTCGCCTCCGATGTCTCGGCGGTGATCTCGGCCACGCGCCGGGTGATGTTCCTGGAAGAGGGCGACACCGCCGAGCTGACCCGCGCCGGCGTGCGCGTGTTCGGCGCCGACGACACGCCGGTCCAGCGCGAGGAGCGCATGTCCGACGTGTCGCTGGCTTCGCTGGAGCTCGGCCCGTACCGCCACTTCATGCAGAAGGAGATCCACGAGCAGCCGCGCGCGCTCGGCGACACCATCGAAGCGGCGATAGACGCCGGTGGTTTCCCTGCCGGACTGTTCGGCCGCAACGCCGAGGCGGTGCTGGCCGGCATCGAGGGCGTGCAGATCCTCGCCTGCGGCACCAGCTACTACGCCGGCCTGACCGCGCGCTACTGGATCGAAGCCATCGCCGGCCTGCCGTGCAGCGTGGAGATCGCCAGCGAATACCGGTACCGCGCCGCCTACGCCAACCCGAAGCACCTGGTCGTCACCATTTCCCAGTCCGGCGAGACCCTGGACACGATGGAGGCGCTGAAATACGCCAAGTCGCTGGGGCACGCGCACACGCTGTCGATCTGCAACGTGCCGGAGAGCGCGATCCCGCGCGCCAGCGAGCTGGTCTGCTACACCCGCGCCGGCGCCGAGATCGGCGTGGCGTCGACCAAGGCCTTCACGACCCAGCTTGCCGCGCTGTTCCAGCTGGCGGTGGTGCTGGGCCGTCTGCACGGCCGCGTCGATGCGGCACAGGAAGCCGATTACCTGGAGCAGTTGCGGCACCTGCCGGGCAGCGTGCAGCACGTGCTCAACCTGGAGCCGCAGATCGTCGCCTGGGCCGAGCGTTTCGCTGGAAAGTCGAACGCGCTGTTCCTCGGCCGCGGCCTGCACTATCCGATCGCGCTGGAAGGCGCGCTCAAGCTCAAGGAAATCTCCTACATCCACGCCGAGGCCTATCCGGCCGGCGAGCTCAAGCACGGGCCGCTGGCATTGGTCGACGCGGAGATGCCGGTGGTGGTGATCGCGCCCAACGACAGCCTGCTGGAGAAGGTGAAATCCAATATGCAGGAAGTGCGCGCGCGCGGCGGCGAATTGTTCGTGTTCGCCGACCAGGACAGCAACTTCACCGCCTCCGAAGGCGTGCACGTGATCCGCACGCCGCGTCATGCCGGCGTGCTCAGCCCGGTGGTGCACACCATCCCGGTGCAGCTGCTGGCTTATCACACCGCGCTGGCGCGCGGCACCGACGTGGACAAGCCGCGCAACCTCGCCAAGAGCGTCACGGTGGAGTGAGCGCGGTGATATCCGCTTGAGGACAGGGCGGCCGGAGCGGAAGAACCGTTTCCGGCCGCTTGTTCATTGCAGACCGGCGATGCCCAGCATCCCGCCCGCGGCGCCGCAGCCGATCACCACCAGCCACGGCGGCAGTTTCCAGAGCGCGAGTGCAGCCAGTGCGGCCAGCGCCAGCACGATATCCAATGGCGCATGGATGGCGCTGGTCCACACCGGGTCGTAGAGCGCGGCCAGCAACAGGCCGACCACTGCCGCGTTGATGCCGGTCAGCGCGGCGCGCATGCGCGCGTTGCCACGCAGACGGGTCCAGAACGGCAGGGCGCCGGCCACCAGCAGGAAGGACGGGGCGAATATCGCCAGCAGGCACAGCAGGCCGCCGATCCAGCCCGACGGCGCGGCCTGCGTGGACGCGCCGAGGAAGGCGGCGAAAGCGAACAGCGGACCGGGCATTGCCTGTGCCGTGCCGTAGCCGGCGAGGAAGGCGTCGTTGTCCACCCAGCCCGGCGGCACCACCGCAGCCTGCAGCAGCGGCAGCACCACGTGGCCGCCGCCGAACACCAGCGCACCGGTACGGAAGAAGGCGTCCGCCTCGGCGATGGCCTGGCCCGGCCGCAGTGCGGCGAGCAGCGGCAGCCCGGCCAGCAGGCCAAGGAACGTGGCCAGCCACACCGTGCCGGCCCGCCGCCCGACGGGTATCGTCCATGCAGCGCGTTCCCGTGGCGGCGTGGGCTTGAACAGCAGCAGCCCGGCCGCCGCGGCCGTGGCGATGATGCCCGGCTGCGTGAAGGCGGAAGGGGCGAGCAGGGCGACACTGGCGGCCGCCAGCATGAGGGCGAGCCACGCGCCGCCCGCGTACAGATTCCGGTACATGCTCCAGACCGCCTGCGCCACCACCGCGACCGCCACGATCTTCAGCCCGTGCAGCGCGCCGGCCGACATCGCGCCCGGGTGCGTGGACAGGAATCGGGCGAACGCGATCAATGCGACGGCCGAGGGCAGGGTGAAGCCGGCCCAGGCGGCGAGCGCGCCGCGATAGCCGCATCGCGACAGGCCCAGCGCCATGCCGACCTGGCTGCTGGCCGGTCCCGGCAGGAACTGGCAGAGCGCGACCAGGTCGGCATAGCCGCGTTCGTCCAGCCAGCGCCGCCGCACCACGAACTCGGCGTGGAAATAGCCCAGGTGCGCGACCGGCCCGCCGAAGGAGGTCAGGCCCAGGCGCAGGAACACGAGGAAAACGCGCCATGCGCTTTCCACGGCATCCGGGTGCCTATCTCCGTCGGAAGGCGCATCCATCTAAGGAACCACGGCCGCTCCCTGGCGAAGTTGGACCGGGATCGCCGTACCTCCCTTCGCGATGGGCATCACCGGCGCATGGCGGATGTGGCGATGACCTGAAGAGGGGGAGCGGGAAGCATGCGGCGGACATGAAGGTGCGCGGCGACAGGGGTAACGGACATTAGCGCAGGTCGATGACGGGAGCGCCCATTGCCTCGGGTCGTGTGTTCCGGCCGGAGCGGAAGGCGGAACTCCATTCCGCCAGCTGCTATCGGGCAGTCCCGGCCAGCGCCTGCAGTGATGTCCAGCCGACATCGATGTTGTGCTCCAGCGGCAATGAGGCGTAGAGCCAGCGCCCCTCGCCGTCCACACTGCTGGAACCGGCCAGCGTGGCCTGTCCGGCGATCAGGCAGGTTCGTCCGCCGTCCACCGGATGATCGCCACCCAGCGGCAGCCATGCGGTCCTGCAGCCATCGATCGGCCCGTTGTAGTAAAGCGCTCCCCCGGTGATGTTCCATTCGCGGTAGTGGGCGGCATCGGGGAAGTGGGTGTCGTAAGGGACGACCGACTGCAACCCGGGATCGGCACACCAGACTCCGGTCCGCGATGGTCGGGTGAAGCAGATCTGTTGCCCGGCCGGGTCATGGCGGGCGACGGCCACGTCTTCCAGCGTCGCGATGCTGCGCCAGTCCGGCAGCGAATAGAGCACCAGTCGCAGTTTGCCCTGGCCACCGTCAGTGCCGACCAGCAGGTGGTCCGGCCGGTCGGTATAGGCGGCGAACGCCGGCGAGGGCGCCGGTACCGGCAATGGGGTCGCCGTGTCGCTGCCGACCTCGACCTCGAACAGACGGTCGCCGTCCTCGCCACGTCCGATTACCAGCAGCCTGCGGCCGTCGCCCGACCATACCGGCGGATGGCGCGGCACCGGGACGATGCCGGGCACCGCGCGCAGGGTTTCCGGGTGCGCCGGCTGGCCGATCCACAACTGCGCGTGCAGGCTGCGGTCCGACACGAAGGCCAGGGTGCTGCCGTCCGGGGAGATGCCGGGTGTCAGGTCCACGCCGCTGGAGGCGAATACCGGCTCGCCGGCGCCGCTGCCATCGGTGCGGAAGCGGAACATGCCACTGCGCAGCCGGTCGATCTCGAACGTCATCGACCAGTCGTCCGCGGCGATATCCGGCTGGATCGGATTACCGCTGGCCAGCACCGGCAGCGGAACCGGATCCCCGCCGGACAGATCGACGCGGTACAGCCGCACCTCTTCCTTGACCAGGCTGAAGACCACGCCTTGGCTGTCGGGCAGCCAGGCCCAGCCGCGGATGTCGCCGCGCAGGGTGGTAAGCCGGCGCGGCGCGCCGCCTCCGGCGGGCATCATCCACAGGTCGCCGAGCGTGGTGCCGCGACGGAAGCCGAGCCAGCGTCCATCGGGGGAATGGCGCGGCAGTGAGTCGACGGCATCGCGGTCGACGCTGTAGTCCAGCGGCTGCCAGTGTCCACTGGCCAGATCGAGCCGGCGCAGGGCGCCGCCCGGGCCTGTCGTGGCGCGCGTGCCTCCGGCGATGAGGGCGCGGCCGTCGGGCGTCCAGTCGAACGGCAGCCCGTCCGGGTTCGCGCAATCGCCCGCGGCGCGCTCGCCGCTGCCGTCGGCGGCCACGACCATGAAACGGCAGTCCTGGCCGGAGTTGCGGACGAAGGCGATGCGTCTGCCATCGCGCGACCACGCCGGCAGGCTGTCCTGTTCCCCGGGGCCGGGGAACAGGAACTGGCGCGCGCTGGCCTGCGAGGTGCGCTGGATGTGCAGCAGTTGCCTGCGGGTGCGTGGATCGAGGCGGGCGAACACCAGTTGCGTTCCGTCGGGTGACAGGCGTGGCGTGGTTTCCTGCTCGGGCGAGGAAACGATGGCCCGATATTGCAGCGACGCCTCACGCGCGGATTCGGCGTGCGAGGGTGCCGGGTCCCTGTCGCGCGCGGAGCCTGCATGGAGGAACAAGGCCAGCAATCCGAGCAGTGTCGATGCCGCTGCTGCCACCGCCCACCAGCGCCGCCGGGGCGGTGTGGCAGGCGGGGGCAGGGACGGCGCGGGCTCGCAGACTGCAACAGGTGGCGCCTGCCATTCGTGCGCGGCCAGCAGGCGATAGCCGCCCTTGGCGATGGTCTCGATGTAGCGTGGTGCTTCGCGGTCGTCGCCGAATGCCTTGCGCAGCAGGGCGACGGCCTGGGTCAGCACATCGTCGGTGGGCAGGGTGTCGGGCCATACGCGCGCCAGCAGCGCATCGCGGCTGACCACCTTGCCGGCTTCGTCCACCAGCGCCAGCAGCACCTGCAGCGACTTGAGCGTCAATCTCCGGGACCCGCCGTCGATGCGCGAGACCACGTTGCGCCGCGCCAGATCGACATCGTGATCGCCCACGCGCAGGAGTCCGGAAGGGACGGCCTGCGCTCCCGCTGCGTTGCCCTTGCGACGTTCGTCGATGACTGCCCGTTCTTCCATTCCGCCGGTCTGCCCGAGTGCAGGCTTGGCCAGCATGCCCCGCCTTGATCATGGAGATGACGCGGGCCGCGCATGCACGGCACGCTGACGTCGTCCGCCCAGTGCGATGCAAGGCCGTACCGGCCGTTCCATCACGGGGCGGAGGATGCTGGCGGTGTGGATGCGGCGGCATGTGCCTTTGGTCAGGTCGCGCAGCGGCGTTCAGGCTGGCGATGCCTTTGGCCTGCCTGACGCAGGAACGCGGCCGCATTGTTTGCATGCTCTGGCGTCTGGCCCGCTCCATGGTCATCGCGACTTCAAGCAGATTCCGCCGCGGCGCCCGCTGCCTAGCCTTGCATCCGTGTCCATTCCGGGCACGGATGAAGAAGGAAAGCGTCATGTACCGATGTCTGATGATCGCCCTGTCCCTGGGAACTGCCGCCATGCTGCCGGTGGATGCCCTGGCGGCCGGGAAGAGCGCCGACGCGCTACCGACCTGCGTCACTCTGTCCGGCCAGCACACGGCGGTGCGCGCGGGCGCCGAGCGCATGCTCATCGCCGATGGCGACAAGCATCTCCGCCTGGATTTCGGCGGCTACTGCGAGGCGACCATGCGGAGTTCGAGCGTGGTGGTCGCCACCCGCGGCAGGGAGAACGTGGTCTGCACGCGCGGCAGCGTGGTGGCTGCCAGGGGCGCCTCCTGTGCGGTGCGCGAGATGCGTGTGATCGACGAGGCCGAATACAGGCGCCATGCCCGCCGCCGCTGACGCCGCGGTTCCCCGCCACCGACGAAGGCCCGCACCGGCATGCCGTGCGGGCCTTTGCGTTTCCGTGTCCGGCGCGGATGGTGGAAACGTGCCGATGGCAGCGGCGGCGGGGAGTGTCCGCACTGTCCGGTTGTCCGCGGAGCGGACGGTCCGCGCGGCGCGTGGCGCGTGGAACCGGCGATTTCGGAAAGATTTCGGCTGCATTTCCGGCATTTCAGGCCTCGAACGATCAAACAGATGGCCAGATCCGACAAAGGAGTGGTCATGCAGGTGCAAGTGCAGGTACTGAGGCTCGATCGCGGCGAGGTGCAGGAGCTGGAACGCGGCGGCGATCCCGGCGTCCCGTGGTTGGTGGCGGTCGCGCGTGGTGCCAGTCTGGCGGTCAACCCCGCCGAGGCGTCGCTCTGGCTGGTGCTCAGGGGCGGGCTGGACATCGCGGCCCGCACCGGTGCGTTCCGGCTCGGTGCGGGCCAATGGATCCATTTCGATCGTGGCGCCTGCCCGGTGCTGCATGCCGGCGAGCGCACCGTCGCCATCGGCATGGTCATACCGGCCGACATGCAGATGCAGGCGCTGCGTTCGCCGCAATTGGCGCTCTTCCCCGGTCGTGGCGCGATGTCGGCGCTGATGCAGCGGTTGCTGGCGCGGCGCTGGCGGGCGGTGGCGGGCACGCCTGCCCGGGGCATACAGGCCATCGCGGCCGACCGGTGGCAGATGGAGCGATGGCTGCGCGCGGCCGCCGGCCTGCAGCAGGGCCAGCAGGCCCAGATCGCGCGCTGCCCGGGGCGCTCGCTGTCGCACCGGCGCCAGGTGTACGCGCGCATGCAGCGCGCGCTGCTGTACATCGAAGGACACATGGACCGCGTGGTCCGGATCGGCGAGCTGGCCGAGCTGAGCAGCATGTCGGTCTGGTATTTCACCAAGACCTTCCGCGCGGTCTATGGCGAATGTCCGCAGGCCGCCTCGGTACGCCTGCGCCTGGCCAACAGCGCACGGCTGATACGCGAGACGCCGCTGTCCATCACCGAGGTGGGAGTGGCCAGCGGCTTCGAGAACAACTGCAGCTTCTCGCGCGCGTTCCGCACGCACTTCGGCGTTTCCCCCTCGCTGTACCGCAACGGCGAGCGGAGCGTGCCGGCAGACCGTGCAAACCCAATGGACAGGGCATGCGGCGCAGTGGCGTGAGCGGCTCTTTAACGTCGTGTGGCGTTAACGCCTCACTAACATCATCAGGAGAGAAATCCGTGAAAACCCGCTACTCCATGCAGGCCGTCCGGCGGGCCGCGCTCCCGCTGGGAATCGCCGCCGCACTGGTTCCGTTCGCTTCCCTGGCGCAGTCGCAGTCCGACGTATACAGCCTGGACCGGATCGAAGTGACCGGCTCGCGCATCAAGCGCGCCGACGTCGAAGGCGCCGTGCCGGTAACCGTGATCGACCGCGCCGCGATCGACGCCAGCGGCCATGTTTCCGTCGCCGACGTGCTGCGCGACACCACTTTCGCCTCGTTCGGGAATTTCAGCCCGCGCTCGGGCAGCAGCGCGCAGGCCGTGTCCGACGTCGACCTGCGCGGCATTGGCTCGGATCGCACGCTGGTGCTGGTCGATGGCCGCCGCGCCCCCTATGCGCCGTCGCTGGGCAGCAATGCCGACCTCAATACCATTCCGTTGGCGGCGGTGGAGCGCATCGAGATCCTGTCCGACGGCGCCTCCGCGTTGTATGGCTCCGATGCCATCGGTGGCGTGGTCAATGTGATCCTGCGCAAGGATTTCGATGGCGCCGAGGTGCGCATCGGCAAGGGCACGCCGAGCGTGACCGGTGGCGATACCGACGAGGCCTCGGTGCTGTTCGGCACCTCCGGCGAGCGCGGCAACCTGATGTTCGGTGCATCGTACAACTCGCGTGGCATCGTCTTCGCGCGCGACCAGCTTGGCGGCGATATCCGCGGCGGCTCGCTGTACGGAAACAATTTCTATTTTGAAAGCGCGACCGAACCGGGCGAGGAGGGCGAGGCCGGCGGCGCGCTGCCGGGCTATGCCTGCAACGATCCGGATTTCTGGATGAACGGCAAGAACTGCGTCTACGACTACAACGCCGAGGCCGCCAACGAAGCTTCGATAAAGAACAAGTCACTGTTCGCGCGCGGCACGCTGCAGCTCAACGATGCGGTGTCCCTGTATTCGGCGGCCAGCTACAGCCATGCCAGCAGCTTCGGCCGCTATGCGCCGACGCCCGGCGTGCTCTACGTGCCGGAAAACTCCCCCAACGACCCGGTCCCGGGCGATGGGCGCGGCGCATTCGTCTACCACCGCTATGCGGCCGCGGGCAATCGCGACACCTTCGTCGACAACACCGTGCTGGACATCAACCTGGGGATGAACTGGCAGGTTGGCGACCGGCTTTCCATCGATGCCGGCCTGCGCCGCAGCGATGCCCGGCTGGGCGAGCTCGGGCGCGGTTACATCGTCACCCCGCTGGCCGAGGCCGCCGCCGCCGATGGCCGTTACAACCTGCGCGATCCTTTCGGCAATGCGGAAGACGTGATCAAGGGCTTCACCACCACCACCAGCCGCGACGGCAAGTTCGTCATCGAGGAGGCCTATGCCAATGCGTCGCTGGACCTGTTCGACATGGCCGGTGGGCGCTCCGCGGTGGCCTTCGGCGTCGAGTCCCGCAGCGAGGACTACGCCGACATCTACGACTCGCTGTCCGAGGCCGGGGTGGTCGCCGGCTCGGCGGGCAACTCGGCGGCCGGCAGCCGGCGCGTGAACGCGGCCTATGCCGAGTGGCTGCTGCCGGTGATGGACCGCTTCGACTTCACCCTGGCCGCCCGCTACGACCGCTACAGCGACTATGGCGGCGACCTGTCGCCCAAGGCGTCCCTGCGCTGGCAGCCGCTGCCCAACCTGACCCTGCGCGCATCCGCGGGCAAGGGCTTCCGGGCGCCTACGCTGAACCACATCCACGCAAAGCGTTCGTTCTCCGCCGAACAGGTACAGGATTACCGGACCTGCCTGGCGATGGGGTATTCGGCCGTGGACTGCGGCGGCGACGCCAACAATGACGGCATCGCCGATGGCCCGGTGGGCAAGAACGTCAGCTACCAGGTCGATACCTGGTACAGCGGCAATCCGGATCTGGGTTCGGAGCATTCGCGGCAGTACAGCCTGGGCATGGCATGGGATCCCCTGGATTGGCTGAACGCGACCTTGGACTACTACCACATCCAGATCGACAACCGCATCCGCCTGATCGAATACCAGGAGCTGGTGGATTTCGACAACAACGGCTTGCCGCTCCCATCGGGCACCAAGGTGGAGCGGCGTCCGAACGGCTCGATCAAGCAGGTCGATACCGCCTTCGCCAACGAGGGCGACCTGACCACGCGCGGCCTGGACCTGAATCTGCGCGGCAGCTTCCAGGATACTCACTGGGGCAAGTTCGAGAGCTGGCTGCAGCTCGGCCGCGTACTTGAGTTCAAGGTGGTCGATGGCACCCTGGTCAAGGACCGCCTGGGCTGGGTGACCGCACCGAAGATGCGCGGCAGCCTGCGCAATACCTGGACCTCGGGCAACTGGAGCCTCAACTGGAACGCCAATTACATTGGTGCCCAGAGGAACCCGTCGGTCAAGCCCAGCTTCGGCTTCTTTGCGGGCGATCCCGACACGCGAGTGGGCAGTTACGTGACCCATGACCTGGCGTTGACCTACAAGACGCCGTGGAACTCCGGCATCACCCTGGGCAGCAACAACGTCGGCGATCGCTACCCCACGCCGGTCGAAGTCAACAGCCGCCCGTGGAACTTCAATCTGTACAACGGGTATGGCCGCATTATCTATATGCGCTACACGCAGAAGTTCTGACGGCCGGTAACAACGTTCCGGCGATGGGCGCCCCGGGGGGGCGCCCGTCGCCGTATCCGGCCCCGGGGGAGTGCACGGCCTCGCTGCCGGCGATATGCCACAATCGCCGCCGCACGGCAGGAAGCTGCAGGACCCCGACGTTTTGACCACGACCACCCCCACGACCACCCCGCCGCTGTTCTCGGTCGTGCCCGCCGGCATCTTCGGCCCGCTGGCCTCGGCCAACCGCCAGAACTACTGGTCGCTGCTGTGCCGGATGTTCGACGAGTTCTTCGGCCCGGACGCGCCGGTGCCGCCCAGCCATGGCTTCCCGCGCCGCGAGATCACCGCCGCGATCGAGCGCTACCTGCTCACCGACGATCCGTGGGAGGACGAGGACGGCCAGGCCCCGGACGCGCCGCTGAACGTGCGCGCCAACGCCATCCACGACCGCTTCCGCGCCGCCGGCTGGCTGCGCCAGGAACGCATCGGCGCACGCGAGATGGTGACGATGCCGCCGATGGTGGCGCAGCTGCTGTCCACCCTGGTGGAGTTCAGCGAGCACGGCCCCACCTTCGTCTCGGCCAAGATGCGTTCGGTGGAGCTGCAGCTGCAGCAGGTGGCCGAAGGCCGCATGGACGGCGGCATCCTCGACGAGGCCGCCGACCAGGCACGCCGCCTGCTGGTGTCGCTGGCTTCGATGAGCCTGCAGGTGCGCGACCTGATGCCGGAACTGAGCAAGGCCGAGACCACCGCGCAGTTCGCCCGGCAGTGGTTCGAGCGCTACGTCGGCCAGCTGTTCATCGGCGACTATGCCGAACTGCACCGCGCCGACCACCCGATGGCGCGGCGCAGCTCGATCCTGGCGATGGTGCAGCAGCTCGAATCCGGTGCGCCGCGGGAGACGCTGGTGGCCTGGTACCGCGAGCACGTCACCGGCGGGGATGAGGCGCGCGCGCAGCAGCGGCTGTCGCGCAGCCTGGGCCGGTTGCGCGAGCTCGAACGCATCGACGAATACCTGACCCGCCTGGACGAGGACATCCGCCAGGCCAACCGCCGCGCGCTGGCCTTCCTCGACTACCGCCTGCGCGCACCCGACAAGCTTGATGTGCTGCTGCGCCGCGCCTGCCGCGGCGTGCTCTCGGCGCCGGAGGATGCGCTGCGCCTGCCGGTGGCGCCCGGCCCGCTGATGGACGAGACGCGCCTGCGCCCGCCGCACCGCAAGCCGGCGCCTATCCCGCGCAGCGCCAACGCCACCACGCCGCCCACGCCCGAGCAGCTGGCGCGGCTGTCGCTGCTGCGGCGGATGAAACGTGCGCGCCTGGTGAATGCCGAGGACATGGCGCGCTACGTCGGCCGCCACCTGCAGCAGGGCGCGGCGATCGACTCGGCGCGGCTGGACATCGCCAGCATCGAGGACCTGCGCGCCTACCAGACCCTGCTCACGCTCGCCCTGCGTGGCAACCGCATCGGCGGCCTGCGCCGCGAGGACCCGCTCGGCCGGCTGCTGCGCGGCTTCCGCGTCGAGCTGCTCGATGCCGGCAATGGCGACGACAACGATTACCTGCGCGGCCCGCGCTTCCGCATCCTGCGGGTCGGCGCAAAACTCCCGGAAACCGCATGAAACGCAGCTGGAACACCCTGAGCCAGATGTCCAACGGCACCTATGCCGTGCAGGACTTCGAGCGCGCCGCCTACCGCCTGGCCACCGAGCAGGTGCTGTACGCCACCGATGCGCGTTCGCGCGTGGCCTACCACCTTGTCGAAGACCATTACGCCGATTTCGTCGCCGCGCTGGAGCCGCTGGGCATCCGCCTGGAGCGCAACGCGCATTACCGTTATGTGGTGGCGCTGCCGGCGCATGGCGAAGGCGCACCGGTGACGCTGGACGAAACCCTGGCCCTGCTGGTGCTGCGCCAACGCTACGACGAAGCGATGCGGCAAGGTCTGATCGAAGACCACGGCGAAGTGGTGGTGGAGCTGCCCGAGCTGCAGGAAAGCTGGCAGGCGCTGACCGGCCGCGCGATGCCTGACGTTGGCGCGCTGCGCGCGCTGGCGCGCACGCTCAAGCGCTGGGGCGTGAGCCGGCTGGTGGAATCGGAGGGAGACGACCCGCAGCCGTTCCACCTGCGCGTGCGCCCGGCCATCGTCGAGATCGTCGGTGAGCAGTGGCTGCAGCGACTGGACCAGCACAATCGCGACGAAGCGGGCGACGCGGACGCGGAGGACGACGATGCAGCAGCTTGAACGCATCCACCTGGTCCAGTTCTTCCTCTTCGAGGCGCAGAGCCTGCAGCTGGATGCGACCAGCGCCATCATCGCGCCCAACGGCGCCGGCAAGAGCGCCCTGCTCGATGCCCTGCAGATCGTGCTGCTGGGCGGCGACCGCAGCCGTATCCGCTTCAACGCGCAGGCCGGCGGCAGCCACCGCGCGCGCACCATCCGCGACTACTGCCTGGGCGTGTTCCGCAGCGGCGAGGAAGGGCGCAAGCGCCGCACCGCCACCACCTACATCTCGCTGGTGTTCCGCGACACCGAGACCGGCGTGCCGCTGACCGCCGGCATCGCGCTTGGCGCCTCGGCCGATGAACCCGAACACCGTACCCACGGCCTGTACCTGCTGCCGGGCGTGGCGCTGGAGCTGGACGAACACGTCGAACGCATCAACGGCAAAGAACTGCCGCTGGCCTGGAACACCTTCCGCGAGCACATCGCGCGCCGCTGCAAGGAGGTGGAGGAAACGCCGCAGCTGCATCCCAATGCCGAGCGCTTCCTGCGCGACCTGCTGCTGCGCCTGCGCGCCAGCCCGTCGGCCAGTCCCGACCTCAATGCCTACCGCAAGGCCTTCCTCAATGCGTTGAACCTGCAGCGCGTCGAGGATGTGGACCTGTTCGTGCGCACCCTGGTGGCCGAAGACCGGCCCACCGATATCGCCCGTTTCCGCGCGCTGCTGGACAGCTTCCGCCAGATCAAGGAGAAGATCGAACAGGTACGGCAGCGCATTGATGCTGCCGAAGGCGTGGAGCGCCAGTACGAAAAAATCGCCGGGCAGGCGACCCGCGCCGCGTCCGCGCGCGCATTGGCTGCCGAATACGCGCGCGACCTGTACAGCGAACAGCTCGACCAGGCCGAAGGTGCCCTCGCCACTGCGGAAAACACCTTGGCCGACACCCGTCGCCGCCTCGTCGATACCCGCGTCGAACGCGACACCCTGCGCGAGGAACAGGCGCGCGCCAATGCCCGCCTGCAGGGCAGCGCCGGCTATGGCGAACAGGCGCAGCTGGACGAACTGGCCGACCGCGACCGCGACCGCCTCGCCCAGCTGAAGAAGGACCTGGCACGCGAAGTCGCTTTCGTGCGCGAGCAGTTCCGCCAGCTCGACAGCCTCGCGCTCGATGACATCGACGCCGACGCACTGGCCGCCATGCGCGCCGACTGGGACAGCTGGCATACCGGACTGTCGGCGCTGGCCGCCGAAGACGCCCTGCCATGGACGCCGGAAGACCTGTTCGCCCGCGCGCGACAGGCCCTGCGCGCCGCCGCGCCATTGCGCGAGCAGGTCGATCGCCATGCCCGCCAGCTGCATGCCGCGCACGACAAGGCGCGCGACGCGCTGGAAACCGCGCGGCAGAACCAGAAGCGCATGGCCGCCGGCCAGGCAGAACTGCACCCGGATACGGTGCGGTTGATGAGCTACCTGCGCGATGCCGGCATCGACGCGCGCCCGGTCTGCGACCTGGTGCGCGTCACCGACGCGACATGGCAGCACGCCATCGAGGGCTATCTGCGCAGCAACGTCGAAGCGCTGCTGATCCCGGACAAGGACGAGGAACGCGCGGTCAAGCTGTACCGCGGCCTGTCCGGCGGGCGTTCGGTATATGGCGTCAAGCTGGCGCTGTCCAGCCAGGCGCGCAACTCGCGCGGCGGTGAAGAGCCGGCCGCCGGCAGCGTCGCCGCACTGCTGGAAGGCGTCAACGCCGATGCACTTGCCTTCCTGCGTCGCCAGCTCGGCGAACTGCGCTGCGTGGAGACCGAAGCCGAGCTGGTGCGCAGCCGCCAGGGCCTGACCCGCGACGGCCTGCTCTCGCGCGGCGGCAGCATCGAACGCCTGCGCCTGCCGGCAGCGGGCGACCTGCGCATCGGCGCGTCCGACAACCGCGCGCGCCTGCGCGTGCTGCACGAGGAAATCGAAAAGGCCGAGCAGGAGGTACGCCAGATCGAGCCGCGCCTGCGCCGCGCCGACGATTGCCAGCGCGGCTTGGCGCGGCTGGCCGACGCCGACGCGGTTGCGCAGGCGCTGCACGAGCGCGTGCTCGAGCATCGCCAGGTGGCCGAGCGCTACCGCAGCGCGCAGGAAAGCCGCCTCGCCTCGCTCGATCCGGACCTGCTGCGCTTGTCCGAGCAGCTGCGCGAATTGAACGCCCAGCTGGCTGATTGCGAGAAGCGCGCCGATGCACTGGTCGGCCAGGAAGCGGTGGCGGCTTCCAACCTCGAACGCACGCACGGCCTGCTCGACGGCCTGCGCCAGCAGGAAGAACTGGTCGCGCGCCGTGCGGTGGAAGCCTTCGCCGATCCGGACGTCGACCCGAACCGGGTCGAGCGCCAGCGCGAGGAACTGGACGAGAAGTATCCGTCGCTGGAAGAACGCGCGCGCCGCTGCGAGGAACGCGCTAAGGACAGCGACGCGCAGCTGGCGCGGCTGCTGCCCGAGGCGTGGAGCGGGTTGGCGCAGTACGCGCGCGACCATGGCCTGGAACTGGACTTCGACGCCAGCGCCTGGCGCCCGGCGCGCGGCCTGCTGCAGCGCGAGCTGACCCAGCTGCGCGACACCGAGCTGGTGCAGTACGAGGAGGAAGCTCGGCAGGCCTACGCCACTGCCGTGGATACCTTCCGTACCGGCGTGGCCTCCACGCTGTACGACAACTTCACCCGGCTCAAGACGCAGATCAACACGCTCAACCGCACCCTGCGCGCCAGTCCCGCGTTCTCCAACAACGAGCGCTACCAGTTCCACTACGACGTGGTGCCGGAGTTCCGTGAGCTGCACCGCTTCATCCAGCGCGCCGCCGACATCGGCGGCGAGGACACGTTGTTCGAAAGCGCCGGCCAGGTGCCCGAGGCGTTCCGCGCGCTGGTCGAGGACAAGGCCGCGGCGCATGTGGCCAACTCGCCGCTGGACGACTACCGCCGCTTTTTCCGCTTCGAGGTACAGATCCGCCAGGAGGACCGCGTGATCGGCAGTCTCAGCGAACGCATGCGCTCCGGCTCCGGTGGCGAACACCGCGCGCCGCTGTACGTGATCGCCGGCGCCGCGTTGGCTGCGGCCTATGGCAAGAGCGAGGCGCATCCGGGTGGGCTGGGGCTGATCCTGCTCGACGAATTCGGCGACAAGATCGACGCGCAGAACGCGCGCGCCATCACCGGCTACCTGCGCTCGCTCGGCCTGCAGCTGATGCTGGCCGCGCCGGATACCGCGCAGGGCACGCTGTCCGGCGTGCTGGACAGCTACATCGAACTGTTCCGCGACGGCGACCTGCTGCAGGCCGAACGCATCGAAGTCACCGAAGCCGCGCGCACCCTGCTGCTGTCCGACCAGTTCGATCTGCACCCGGAACTGCTGGCGGCCGAGACCGAGCGCATCGAACGCGAGCAGGCGACAACGTGACTCTGGCGCCGGGCCGCGAACAATAGGCAGGCCCGGCGCATGCTGGAACGGCATCGGCGGAAAACGCCGGCCGCCCGCCATCGTAGAGCGGCTTGGCCACGGAGATGCCTTCCGCAGCATCTGCGCCGCGGAATACTCCGGCGCAAACCCCGTCGCGGCTGCGGCCGCTCCTGCGAAAGAGACCGGCTCCCTCAGCGGTTGCCGATGATCTCGACCCAGTAGCCGTCCGGGTCCTTGATGAAGGCCAGGCTCTTCATGCGGCCATCGCTCAGGCGCTTCTGGAACGGTACCTCCAGTTC
Source organism: Stenotrophomonas sp. 05N423 (assembly GCF_056397145.1). NCBI lineage: Bacteria > Pseudomonadati > Pseudomonadota > Gammaproteobacteria > Lysobacterales > Lysobacteraceae > Stenotrophomonas > Stenotrophomonas sp. 05N423. The sequence goes on along the minus strand of NZ_JBFTMV010000005.1, from coordinate 8,556 downwards.
CTCGAAGCGCGCGCAGGCCGCTTCCAGTTCCGGCACCGACACGCAGATGTGGCCGAAGCCGCGCGGCTCGCTGTTGCCGTCGTGGTAGACCGGGCCGTCCTGGTTCTCGGTGCCATGGTTGTGGGTCAGTTCCAGCACGCCGGGGATGCCGGCCATCCACAGGCGGCGCTGCGCGTCGTCTTCGGGTACCTGCGTGCCTTGCGGCACGTAGGCCAGGAAGTACAGGCTGAACGCGGCTTCGGGGAAATCGCGCTTGTCGATCAGGCGGAAGCCGAGCACGCGGGTGTAGAAATCCAGCGAGGCGGCGATGTCCTTGACCCGCAGCATGGTGTGGTTGAAGACGAAGCCGGTGGTTTCGGCCGGCGGCTGCGCGGCCACGCCGGGCTGCGAGTGGAGAGCGGTCAGGCTCATGGCGTCGTTCCTGGAGGATGGGGGAGGGGCGATTCTAGTGGGCCGGGCGTTGTCGTACCGGGAACGCAGCGTGCCGCGCTCCCGGAGGTTCCCGCAGGGCTCAAGGGTGCCGGGCATATGGCTGGAGGGTGCCGTCCTTGCCAAGCAGCGCCACCGTGAACGCGTCGCGGCGGCCATCCGCTGATTCCATGCCGGGCGAACCGATGGGCATGCCGGGCAGCACCAGGCCGCGTGCGGCGGGTTTCTCGCGCAGCAGGCGCCGCACGTCCGCGGCGGGGACGTGGCCTTCCAGCACGTAGCCCCCAACTTCGGCGGTATGGCAGGACGCCTGCGACAGCGGGATGCCCAGGCGCTGCTTCACCGCCACCATGTCGGCGCTGTCGTGGGCCATCACGGTGAAGCCGGCCGCACGCATGTGTTCGATCCAGCCGTTGCAGCAGCCGCAGTTCGCGTCCTTGTGGACGTGCACGACCTGCGCCGCGTGGGCGCCGTGTCCGGATGCCGCCTGCTTGCCCGGCGCGTGCGGTGGTGCGGCCTCGCAGGCGGAGATGGTGAAGGCGGAAGCGGCGACGAGCAGCAGCGACGCCATCCTGTGCAGGGATACATTCATGTGAATCTCCTTGGAGAGGTGGCGGAAGGCCGCTGGGGCATTTCGCCGTAGGGAAACGCGGTCAGAACCAGAAGCGCACGCCGGCGACCCAGCGCGAATCGCGCGGGCTTTCCCCGGCATCGCGGTGCAGTCCGGCCGTCCGGCCGAACCGGCGCTCGTGCACGAAGCCGACGTAGGGCGCGAAGCGGCGGGTGATCTCGTAGCGCAGGCGCAGGCCCGCCTCCACGTGGCCCAGTCCGCTGCCGATGCCGCGACGTGGATCGTCGTCGGCGGCCACGCTGGCGCCCAGTGTCGGCTGCAGGATCAACCGGTTGCTCAGCAGCAGCGAGTACTCCGCTTCCACCGCCAGTTCGGCCTTGCGCGGCCCGCCCAGATAGGCGGTGGCGGCGAATTCGAACTTGTAGGGCGCCAGTCCCTGCACGCCGATGGCCGCGCGGGTCAGGCCGGGCGCATCGCCGCCGTCATGGCGGACACCGCCGACCACATCCCACCAGGGCGAGATGGCATGGCCGTAGAGCGCGTCCAGCGACCACTCGCCGAGCCGGCCTTCACTGCGCTGTCCTTCGCTGCGCAGCCACAGGCGGTCGATGTCGCCGCCGAACCAGCCCTTGGCGGCCCAGGACTGGCCGCTGCCTTGGGCGTTGTTCCAGGCTTCCAGGTGGTCGAACAGCACCAGGCTGTTGAAACCGGGGGCGTGCTCCATCGCATGCGGTTTGAGCGTGGGAAAAGCAGCGGTCAGATCCGCGGCGGTCGGCTCGGGAATGGGTGCGCGGGGTGCCTGCATGGCCGCCGTACCGTGCCCCGCGTGATCGTCATGCCCGCCATGCATGTCCATACCGGATGCGTTGGCCGGCATGTGGCCGGCATGGGCATCGGCAGAAGCTGGCGGCTGTGCGTGACCGCCATGCATGTCGTGCCCGGCATGGGCGTCATGGCTGTCCGTGGATTTTCCGGCGGGCGGATCCATCGCGTGACCGGCATGCGGGTCCGCGGCCGGCTGTGGCGGCATCGCGTGGGATGCATGATCCATCGGTGCGGCGTGGCCTGCATGCGGATCGGGCGCCGGTTCGGCCGGTTTCGCGGCCGCCATGTGCGCGGCATGATCTGTGTGCGGATTGGCCTCGTTGGCCTCGTTGGCCTCGTTGGGCTCCGCGGGTGCGTGACCCGCATGCGGATCCGGCTTCGTGCTGGCTGCATGGCCGTGATGGCCTGCATGTGCGTCCTGCGCGGCAGCGCTACCGGTGGCCGCGGCCAGGGCGATGAACAGCAGGGATCGGGTCATCGTCTTCATGCCTCGATCCTCACTTCGCGCATCATGCCCGCTTCCATGTGGTACAGCAGGTGGCAGTGGAAGGCCCAGCGGCCCAGTGCGTCGGCGCGCACGCGGTAGCTGCGGCGCGTGCCCGGCGGCATGTCGATGGTGTGCTTGCGCACCTGGAACCGGCCATCGGCGTCCTCCAGGTCGCTCCACACGCCATGCAGGTGGATGGGGTGGGTCATCATCGTGTCGTTGACCAGCACGATGCGCATGCGCTCGCCGTAGTTCAGCCGCAGCGGTTCGGCACCGGCGAACGGGATGCCATCGAAATTCCAGGCGAACTTCTCCATGTGCCCGGTCAGGTGCAGCTCGATCTCGCGGCCGGGTTCGCGCCCGTCCGGGTCGTCGAACAGCGAACGCAGGTCGGCGTAGGCGAGCACCCTGCGGCCGTTGTCGCGCAGGCCGATGCCGGGGTCGTCCAGCCGCGGCGAGCTGGCTGCGCTCTGCATGTCCACCAGCGGATTGCCGCGTTCGCCGGGAGGATGCTTCGGCGCGCTGCCGCCATGGCCGGCGTGCGCATCGTGCCCGCCGTGCGCCATCTGCATGGTGTCGTGGCCGCCACCGTGGTCGTGGGCCATGTCGGCCATGGTCAGCAGCGGCCGCGGGTCCAGCGCCGGCACCGGCGCCTGCAGGCCGTGGCGCACCGCCAGCATGCCGCAGGCGTGACCGGTGCGGCCCATGTCCTGGGCGAAAATGGTGAAGGCATCCTGCCCCGCAGGCTCGACGATCACGTCGAAGGTTTCGGCCACGGCGATGCGGAATTCGTCCACGCTCACCGGATGGATGTACTGACCGTCGGCAGCCACCACGGTCATCTTCAGCCCCGGGATGCGCACGTCGAAGTAGGTCATCGCCGAGCCGTTGATGAAGCGCAGCAGCACCTTCTCGCCGCTGCGGAACAGCCCGGTCCAGTTGCCGGCCGGCGCGGTGCCGTTCATCAGATAGGTATAGGTATGGGCGTTGATGTCGGACAGGTCCGAGGGCGTCATCCGCATCCGCCCCCACATGCCGCGGTCGGCCAGCGTGGCGCGCAGGCCGTCGCGACGGGTGTCGCGCATGAAATCGCCCACCGTGCGCTGGTAGGTGTTGTCGTGCATCGGCATCTTCTTCATGCGCCGGTACAGCGCGACCGGATCCAGGTCGGTCCAGTCCGAGAGCAGGATCACGTGCTCGCGGTCGAAGCGGTACGGCGGCGGCTCCAGCGGATCGATCACCAGCGCGCCGTACAGGCCTGCCTGCTCCTGGAACATCGAATGGCTGTGGTACCAGTAGGTACCGGACTGGTGCAGCTGGAAGCGGTACTGGAAGGCCTCGCCCGGCGCGATGCCGTCGAAGCTCAGCCCCGGCACGCCATCCATGTTGGCCGGCAGCAGGATGCCGTGCCAGTGGATCGAGGTCATCTCGTCGGCAAGCGTGTTGGCCACGCGGATGTTGACCGTGTCGCCCTCGCGCCAGCGCAGGATCGGCGCCGGCAGCGAGCCGTTGACGGTGACGGCACTGCGTGCGCGGCCAGTGAAATCGACCGTGGAGCGGCCGATGGCCAGGCTCAGGTCGGTGCCGCGCAGCTCGCTGGCGGCGGCCGCGCGGGCCGGCGCGGCGAAGGCATCGCCGGCGCGCCACAGCCCGGTGCCGGCGACGACGCCACCCAGGGCCAGGCCCTGCACGAAGCGTCGCCGCGACAGCGACGAGCGCGGGTCGGAAAGAAAATCGTTTTTCATGGAAACTCCATCGGCCATCCACCGGGGAGGGCAGACGGCAGGCGCGGATTGCGTTGGACGTGCAGGAGCGCGCGTGGCGCACGACGGCAATCGACGTCGTCTGCGCGATGGGCGGTGCTCCTGCGGGAAAGCCGCCAGCGGCGATGGCTACGCGCTGGCGATCATGGCCGGATCAGGCGATGGGAGGCCGGTTGAGCTTGGCCGGACGCACGTCGTAGCGCGCGGGCGCAGGCGCCACGGGTTCCGGGGAGCGCGCGATCTCGCTGACCGGCGACGCCACCGGCGCGGGCAGCATGTTGCAGTGCTGGGTGCAGTCGCAGTGCTTGCCGTCGCCGCAGGGCGAGGCCGGGGGCTGCGGCTGCTTGGCTGCATCGTGCATGCCGCCGCCGTCGTGGCAGCAGGCATGGTCCATGTCCATGTGCGCGCCCGCTGCGGCATCGGCCGGCATCGCCATCGCCGTGGCCGACCACACCGACCCGACCGCACCGGCGATCAGGGACAGGCACAGCAGCAGGGGCAGCAGGATGCGCGGCACGCGGAGTCGGCATGAAATGGAGTGCGCACCATACCATCGTGCGGCGCTGGCTGCCGCAGCCGGACGGGTGCGCCCGTACGCAGCAGACCATCCACAGTAGAATCGGCCATCAGTTTTCATCGAGTGTGCGATCCATGTCACAGCGCGCCTGGGTGGCGGCGGCCATCCGCAAGATCGAGGCCGATTTCAACCGTTCGGCCGACACCCACCTGATCCCGATCGACCTGCCCGGTTTCCCGGGTATCGACGTCTACCTGAAGGACGAGTCCAGCCACCCGACCGGCAGCCTCAAGCACCGCCTGGCGCGTTCGCTGTTCCTGTACGCGCTGGCCAATGGCTGGCTGCGCGAGGGTTGCCCGGTGATCGAGGCGTCCAGCGGCTCGACCGCGGTGTCCGAGGCCTACTTCGCCCGCCTGCTTGGCCTGCCGTTCATCGCGGTGATCCCGGCAAGCACCTCGCCGGAGAAGATCGCCGCCATCGAGTTCCACGGCGGCCGCTGCCACCTGGTGCAGCGCGCCTGCGACCTGAACTGCGAATCGGAACGGCTGGCGCGCGAGACCGGCGGCCACTTCATGGACCAGTTCACCTACGCCGAACGCGCCACCGACTGGCGCGCCAACAACAACATCGCCGAATCGATCTTCAAGCAGATGGCCGAGGAGCCGCACCCGGTGCCGGAATGGATCGTCTGCAGTCCGGGTACAGGCGGTACGGCTGCCACGTTGGGACGCTATGTCAGCTACCGCCGCCACGACACGCTGATCCTGTGCGCGGACCCGGAAGTGTCGGTGTTCTACGACGGCTACTGCGCGGCGCTGGCTGGTGCCGACTGGCGTGACATGACCTGCGAAGGCGGTTCGCGCGTGGAAGGCATCGGCCGCCCGCGCGTGGAGCGCAGCTTCATCCCCACCTGCGTCGATGCGATGGTCAAGGTGCCCGATGCCCTGAGCCTGGCCGCCATGCGCCATGTCAGCGCCACTCTAGGGCGCCGCGTCGGCGGCTCCACCGGCACAAATTTCATCGGCGTGCTGCAGGCGGCCCAGCTGATGCGCGACGCCGGCCGCGATGGTTCCATCGTCACCATCCTCTGCGATGTCGGCGAACGTTATGCGCACAGCTACTACAACCCGGCCTGGTATGAACAGCAGGGCATCGACGTGGCCGGCGCGGATGCCGCCATCGCCGCCGCGGTGAACGGGCAGGGCCTGCCGGCGCTGCCTTGTGCCTGGCTGGAACCGTCGCCATATCGAAGCTGATACCGGCTCCGCCGGCGCTGCTTCCAGGATTCCCATGACTGCCAACCCCCTGCTCGACTTCTCCGGCCTGCCGCGTTTCGATGAAATCCGCCCGGAACACGTCACCCCGGCCATCGATACCCTGCTGGCCGAGGCCGAAGCCGCGGTGACGGCCGCCGGGACCGTGGCGCCGGTGAGCTGGGAAACTTTCGTGACGCCGCTGGACGACGCCACCGAGCGGCTGTACCGCGCCTGGGGACAGGTCGCGCACCTGCAGGCAGTGGCCGACACGCCGGAACTGCGTGAGGCCTACAACGCCAATCTGCCGAAGATCAGCCGTTTCGGCAGCGCGATGGCGCAGAACCCGGCGCTGTATGCGCAGTACAAGGCGTTGGCGGCATCGCCCGGGGTTGCGGACTTCAATGAGGCCCGGCGCAAGGCGCTGGACAACGCATTGCGCGATTTCAGGCTGGGCGGCGCCGAGCTCAATGAGGCCGGCAAGGCGCGCTTCGCGCAGATCCAGCAGGAATTGTCGGCGCTGTCGGCGAAGTTCTCGCAGAACGTGCTCGATGCCACCGACGCGTTCGCCCTGTACGTCGAGGACGAGGCCGGATTGTCGGGTCTGCCTGCCGACGTGCTCGCCAATGCCCGCATGGCGGCACGGAAGGCGGAGCGCGAGGGTTGGAAGCTGACCCTGCACATGCCCTGCTATCTGCCGGTGCAGACCTATGCGGACAACCGCACGCTGCGCGAAACGCTCTACCGCGCCCATGCCGTGCGCGCCTCCGAGTTCGGTGACGCCGTGCTCGACAATGGCGGCAACATCGACCGCATTCTGGCCCTGCGCACGGAGCTGGCCGCGCTGCTGGGTTTCGACAGCTACGCGGAATACTCCATCGCCACCAAGATGGCGACGGATACCGCGCAGGTACTGGGTTTCCTGCGCGACCTGGCCGCACGCGCCAGGCCGTACGCGCAGCGCGACCGTGCCGAGCTGGAAACCTTCGCCCGCGACGATCTGGGTTTGGACGGGTTGCAGGCCTGGGACTTGGCCTATGTCGGTGAAAAGCTCAAGCAGGCGCGCTACAGCTACTCCGAACAGGAGGTGAAGCAATACTTCACCGAGCCCAAGGTGCTCGCTGGCCTGTTCGGCGTGATCGAGAGCCTGTATGGCCTGAAGGTGCAGCCGGACAAGGCGCCGGTCTGGCACGAAGATGTGCGCTTCTACCGGCTTGTGGATGCCGATGGTGCACTGGTCGGCCAGTTCTACATGGACCTGTACGCGCGCGAGGGCAAGCGCGGCGGCGCCTGGATGGATGACTGCCGCAACCGGCGTGTCAACGCTGCCGGCGTGCAGACACCCTTGGTCTATCTGGTCTGCAATTTCGGCCGCGGCAGCGACGGCAAGTCCGCTACCTTCAGTCACGACGAGGTCACCACTGTCTTCCATGAGATGGGGCATGGCCTGCACCAGCTGCTGACCCGTGTCGGCGAACTGGCGGTGGCTGGCATCAATGGCGTGGAATGGGATGCCGTCGAGCTGCCCAGCCAGTTCATGGAGAACTTCTGCTGGGAGTGGGAGCAGGTGCGGGCGATGACGGCGCACGTCGACACCGGTGCCCAGCTGCCGCGTGCCCTGTTCGACAGGATGCTGGCCGCGAAGAACTACCAGAGCGGCATGTTCACCGTGCGCCAGCTGGAGTTCGGCCTGTTCGACATGCTGCTGCACAGCCGGTACCAGCCGGCGCAGGAGAACGTGCTGCAGCTGCTGGAGCGCGTGCGCAGCGAAGTGGCGGTGAACTTCCCGCCGGAATGGAACCGCTTCCCGCACCAGTTCAGCCACATCTTCGCCGGCGGCTATGCGGCCGGCTACTACAGCTACAAGTGGGCCGAGGTATTGAGCGCCGACGCCTATGCCGCGTTCGAGGAAGCGCCGGAGCAGGTCGCCGGGACCGGTGCGCGCTTCCGCGACGAAGTGCTGTCGCGCGGGGGCAGCCGCAGTGCGGCGGAGAATTTCCGTGCGTTCCGTGGCCGCGAGCCGCGGATCGACGCTTTGTTGCGCCACAACGGCATGGCTGCTTGATGGGTCACGGCATCACCCAGGCGGAATTCAGCTGGGGTGATGTCGCATCGCGCTATTGATGCACGACCTTTCCTGCAGGCATCGGACATGCCCCGTCTCATTCCGCGCCTCGCTGCTGCCGCCGCCATCGTCGCGGTGGTCCTGTGGTTCCAGCCCGAGATCGTCGAGCCGTCGGCCAAAGTCGGTGGCAGTGGCCTGAATCTGCGCAGCGCGCCGGATACGCGCGCCGAACGGGTGGCCGTGCTGCCCGTGGGGACGACGGTGGAAGTGCAGCGCTGCCTGGACGACCTGAGCTGGTGCAATGTCCGCCATGATGGGCAGAGCGGTTGGGTGGCGGCCGACTACCTGATCGCGCGCAGCGACGGCAGGCGCGTCAAGGTCGCCGAAGCTGGCAAGGAGCTTGGCGTGGTCATCGAGACCGCGAAACCGGGAGGTTGAGAGTGCGGCCTGCGTTCCGGGTGTGGCGACGCATGAATGCACGAAGGGCATTTTTGCCCCTTCCCAAAATTTGAATCACGCCGTATAGTTCCGCTCCTTCGCAGCCGGCCCCGGTTGGCAGCGAAGGAAGAAGTTGGAGTCACCCTCATCGAGGTGTTGACGGCAACGAAAAGGCTGCCATAATAGGCGGCTCGCTTCGACGAAAGGC
>NZ_JBFTMV010000004.1:0-327192 GCF_056397145.1 Stenotrophomonas sp. 05N423 | reverse complement strand
CGCATGGCCATGCGCGGCGACGGCAAGCACAAGGTCAGCCTGGACAAGGTCATCAAGACCATGCGCGACACCGGCCGCGACATGCAGGACAAGTACAAGGAAACCAGCCGCGGTGGGCTGGCCGTCAATGTCATCGAATGCTGAATGCGACTCATGATGCTCAAGTCGCCATTCAAGGAGCCGCTATAGCTTTCGATGTAACCTCATGGAAGTGCGGGATTCAGGGGGAATCTCGATCGACAATCCATCCACCATCCGCCATCCGCGCCGGCCGCTGGCAACCGGCGCCGGACTGTTGGCTTGCCTATGGCTGCTGGTCCTGCTGGCGGTTTCCCTGCCGGCGGCCGCGCTGGATGCCGGCAAGCCGTTCCGCGATTACGTCACCGACACCTGGGGGGTAGACCAGGGCCTGCCGCAGATCAGCGTGCTGGCCATTGCCCAGGACCCGGCCGGCTATCTGTGGTTCGGCACCCAGACCGGACTTGCGCGGTTCGACGGCGTGCGTTTCGTGCGCTACACCCAACGCGACGCCCCCGAACTGGGCAACAACATCCTGGCCCTGCTCGCCGACGACAATGCACGGTTGTGGATCGGCACGTCCCAGGGGCTGCTGGTGCTGGAGGACGAACACTTCCGCGCCATCGCCCCCACCGTCGCCGACCGTCCGGCGCCGGCCAGTGCCCTGCTGAAGCTCGATGGCCGCATCCTGGTCGGTTGCGCGGAAGGCATCTGCGCACCGCAGGAGGGACGGCTGCGGCGGGTGCATGCGCTGCCGGAACCGGCACTGAGCCTGCTGGCACGCGACGATGGACTATGGGCCGGCGGCGAAGGCCGGGTATTCCACATCGTCGCCGGCAAGGTACGCACCCTGCCCCTGCCGGCAGCGGCCAACGGCGCATCGGTCACCGCGCTGGCGCAGGCCGATGGCGATCTCTGGGCCGGTACCCGCCACGGCCTGTTCCGCCTGCGCAACGGCAGCTGGCAAGCGGCTGACACCCATCCGGGCGACGCCCTGACGGTGGAAGCGATGCAGACCGACCGCGACGGCAACCTGTGGGTGGCCACGCCGCAATACCTGGAACGGCTGCGCGCCGGCCAGCCGCCCGAACGCATCCGCAACGCGCCCGGCGCCATCGCCGTCCGCTCGATCTTCGAAGACCGCGACGGCAACCTGTGGCTGGGCAGCATGGTCGAGGGCGTGACCCGCGCATGGAACGGCTGGGCGCGGCGCCTGAGCCAGGCCGATGGACTGGAAGACCCCCTGCTGTGGTCGATCGCCCCGGCACCGGACGGCAGCATCTGGGTCGGCAGCAGCGATGGCGTTGCCGTCTGGCGCGATGGCCGTTTCCGCAGCCGCGTGCCGGGCAACCGGCTGCCGCACCCGGAGGCCTACAGCCTGCTGCCCGAGCGCGACCAGACCTGGATCGGCACCCGCGCCGGAGTCGCCGTGCTGCGCGGCGACCGGATCGAGGAACCGCCCGAACTGGCCCCGCTGCGCGACGCGCAGATCAACGGCATCGTCCGCGACCATGCCGGCCGGCTGTGGTTCGCCACGACCCGCGGGCTGTTCCTGCTGGAGGACGGCAAGCGCCTGTCGCGCTATGGCGAACGCGACGGACTGGCCGATCCGCGCATCCGCCTGGTGCACGAAACCCGCGACGGCCGCATCCTGCTGGGCACCTACCAGGGCCTGTACGAATGGCGCGACGGCCGCATCCTGCCGACCGGCCGGCAGGGTGGACTGTCCGACGACACGCCGGTCACCGCCTTCCTCGAACTCGAGGACGGGCGCTGGGTGCTGGGCACCAGCAATGGCGAGAGCCTGCGCCTCTACGACGGCCATCGCTGGCACTGGCTGGACCGCGAACGCGAGCTGCCGGCCAATGTCGCCTTCCATCTGGCCGAGAACGGCAACGACCTGTGGGTCGCCGGCATGCGCGGCGTCTACCGCCTGCCGCTGGCGTCGCTGGACCGGGCGCTGGCCGACCCGCAGCAACCGCTGACCGCGCAGATCGTCATCAATTCCGGCGCCGACCGTGCCGGCGGGCAGCAGGACAAATGCTGCAACGGTGCCGGCAACAGCCGCGGCGTGCTGCGCGACGGCCAGCTGTGGCTGCCCACCCGCGACGGCGCGCTGCTGGTGGACGTAGGCACGGCCGCGGACAGCGCACCGCGCAAAATCAGGATCGACGACGTGCAGGTCCAGGGCCGCCGCCTGGCCGCCGGCCAGGGTGCGCTCAAGCTGCCACTCGATGCCCGCGACCTGCGCTTCGAATTCAGCCTGCCCGACTTCCAGCCGATGCATACCCCGCAGCTGCGCTACCGCCTGGCCGGCTACGAGAAAGACTGGCACGAGCTGGACAATCCGGCGATGCGCAACGCCAGCTACGCCAGCCTGCCGCCCGGCTACTACACCTTCGAGGTCGCCGACTTCAGTCATCCCGAGCCATTGCGCAACGCCGCCCATGTCGCGGTGGAGATCCCGCGGCGACTGCACGAGACCCTCGCCTTCCGCCTGCTGGCCGTGCTGGGGCTGGCGGGACTGATCTGGCTGGGCTACCTCGGGCTGCAGCACCGTTACGCCCGCCAGCGTGCGCAACTGGAACGCCTGGTCCAGGAGCGTACCCGCGACCTGCAGGCCGCCAACGCGCAGCTGAAGGCGATCAGCTTCACCGACCCGCTCACCGGCCTGCACAACCGGCGTTACCTGTCCCAGCAGATTCCCACCGACCTCTCGTTCTACGAGCGCGACGAGGGTTACCGCGACGGCAGCGAGGCGGTGGTGTTCGCCCTGCTCGACGTGGACCATTTCAAGTCGGTCAACGACACCCACGGCCACGCCGCCGGCGACCGGGTGCTTGAACAGATCGGCCAGCTGCTCGGCGAACTCAAGCGCAGTGGCGATTACGTGGCGCGCTGGGGCGGCGAGGAATTCCTGCTGGTGTTCCGTCCGCTGCCGCGCGGCAGCCTGGCGCGGCTGGGCCAGCGCCTGTGCACCCGCATCGCCGAGCATAGTTTCGACCTGGGCAACGGCCAGCGGCACCGCCTCACCGCTTCGGTCGGCCTGATCGAATGCCCGTTGTTCCCCAGCCATCCACGCCTGCTCGGCTGGGAGCAACTGGTCACCCTCGCCGACCGTGCGCTGTACCGGGCCAAGACTTCCGGGCGCAACGGCTGGATCGCCTACCAGGCGGTACCGGGCGCGCGGCTGCCCGATGACCTGTCCGCGCTCGCCGGCGATCCGTGGTGGCTGGTGGAAAACGGCCTGCTGGAGATGTTCGGCATCGAAGGCGAGATCCGCTGCGAAGCCACTCCGTAGCCTACGGGCGACGCGCCCGGTCCGGCTCCCGCCTCATTCTGCCGTGCATGCCGCAACGTATTGCGCTGGCTCTGGGCGACGCACCAGAATCCCACCTCACCATGGAGCCCCGGAGTTACGGATGCAGAACGGACAGCAATCCGATGGACCGGCACCGCCACGACGTCCCCGCACGGCCACGCCGGCGGCCCCGCGCAGCGGTGGCGGCCTGACCCTGCCCCGGCTCGTGTTCGCGGTGATCGTGCTGCTGGTGCTCGCCTGGTTCATCGGCAAGCGGCCGGCGGCAGTGGATCCGGCTGCCGCCGCAGCCACGCCGGAAGCAACGGCACCGGTCGCGTCCACGCCCGCCGCACGACCGGAAGCGCACGTCGTCCACGGAGAGAAATCGACCACGCTGGCGGACATCGGCGAAGCCCGCATGTCCCTGCAGGAGCAGGGCGATGCGTTGCGCGTGGAAGGCGGCGTGGGCCGTAACTTCGCCAGCGACCTGAAGGCGATACTGGACGCGACGCCCTCGGTGCGCCGCATCGATATCACCAGCGGTGGCGGCTATGCCGTCTCCGGACTGGAAGCAGCGCGGATCGTCCGCCGCAACAACCTCACCGTGCGCGTGCGCGGGTACTGCGCCAGCATCTGCGTCGCGCTCTGGGCCGCCGCCGCGCAGCGCCAGATGGAGCCCGATGCGGTGATCGGCCTGCACCAGCGCAACGCGCAGTGCGATGCCCTGCCGTCGCCGGCGCGGGAGGAATGCCACTACCAGGACCAGTTCGCCACCGAGCACGACTCCAGCTACAGCGCCTGGCTGCAGGCGGCCGGCTTCAACCGGCGCCTGCTCGACCTGCAGGCCCGCACCGCCTCGGAGGACATCGCCGTGCTCATGGCACCGCAGCTGTGGGACAACGGCGTCGATTTCAGCGTCGTCGACCGCAATGGAGCGCGCATGGGTCGTACCGAAGTCGAACGCTTTCTCAGCGAGAAATCCGCGCGGCGTTGAGAAGCCGCCCGCGCCCGCCATCGCTGCCCTGCGGGTAGCGCCCGACCATTGGCCGGGCGGGACTTTCATGTGTACCGGGCAATCGTGCCGACCCGCAGTCGGCACCACCATGGTCCGGTGGATCGCAGCCCACTGCACCGGAACATTGCATGCGATCCGCATGCTGGACAGGCCTGCATCCACCAAAAGCCTTGCGGCAGCAGCCGGCCGTTGGTCGGTGCCCACCGCGATGGTCGCGGACTCCCGCCCTCAACGATTGGCGATGCCCAGCACGTCGTCCAGCAGCGCGGCCGCGGTGACTTCGGCACCCGCGCCCGGTCCCTGGATCAGCAAGGGCTGCTCGCAATAGCGGTCGCTGTGGATCGCCACGCGGTTGTCGGTGCCGCGACCACCGGCCAGCGGATGGTCCGCCGGCAGCGCGCGCAGACCGACACTGGCGCCGTGCCCGTCCAGACGGGCGACGAAACACAACGACAGGCCTTGTTCGCGCGCGCTGAGCAGATGACCGGCGAGCGGCGCATCCAGTTGCGCCAGCGCGGCATCGACCTGCCCGGCCGGCAACGCGGCCAGCGCCGGCGGCACCAGCGATTCGACCGCCACCTGCTCCGCTTCCAGCGCCACGCCGGCCGCGCGTGCCAGGATCAGCAGCTTGCGGCGCACGTCCTCGCCGGACAGGTCGATGCGCGGATCCGGCTCGGTATAGCCGGCCGCGGCCGCCTCGCGCACGCAGTCCGAGAACGGCCGGCTGCCGTCGAAACGATGGAACAACCACGCCAGCGAACCGGACAACACGCCTTCAATGGAATGGATACGGTCGCCGCCGGCCACCAGCGCGCGGATGCTGGACAGCAGCGGCAGGCCCGCGCCGACCGTGGCCGCGTCGCCATAGCGCGTGTTGCCGGCGGCCACGATCCCGCCGATCTGGCGCGCGCGCGCCAGCGTGGTGCCGTTGCCCAGCTTGTTGGCGGTGACCACGTGGATGCCCCGCGCCAGCCAGTGGACGTGTTCGGCGGCGACGTCCTCGCTGGCGGTAGCATCGACCACAATGTCGCCGGCCTGCAGGCGTTCGATTTCCTCATGGTGCGCCGGTGCGTCGCCCTGCCGGTCCGCGTCGCGGGCGCGCGACAGCACGGCCTCGGGCGCATCGCCACAGGCCAGTGCGATGCGCGAGTTCGCCACCACGTGCAGCGACGGCAGTTCGAGCTGCCGTTGCCGCAGGGCCTGGTAACGGGCCACGAAGGCCGAACCCACGGTACCGGTGCCCAGCAGCACCAGCCGCGCCTGCGCTGCCGCCTGCGGACGCAGCTGTGCGCTCATGCATCCACCGTTTTTCGCTGGGCGTCGAGGCGGCTGTCGGCCAGCACGCGCGCAGCGCGCAGCAGCCCCGCCTGCAGGTCGGCCACCAGGTCCTCGCTGGCCTCGATGCCGACCGACAGGCGCAGCAGGCCGTCGCTGATACCGGCCTTGGCCCGCGCTTCGGCGGTCATCGCGGCATGGGTCATGGTGGCCGGGTGCGCGACCAGGCTCTCCACGCCGCCCAGCGATTCGGCCAGGGTGAAGTAGCGCAACCCTTCGACGAAGGCGCGCACCGCCGCGTGCGGGTCGGCGCCTTCGCACTGCGCCAGTTCGAAGGACAGCATCGCGCCGAAGCCCTTCTGCTGGCGCGCGGCCACCGCATGGCCCGGGTGCGATTCCAGTCCCGGGTAATAGACCCTGGCCACCACGTCGCTGGTGGCGAGCAGATCGACCAGGGCGCGGGTGTTCTCCTGGTGCACGCGCAGGCGCGCGTCCAGCGTACGCAGGCCGCGCAGGGTCAGGAAGGCGTCGAACGGCGAGCCGGTCAGGCCCAGTGCATTGGCCCACCACGTCAGCTGCTGGTGCACCTCGGCCTCGCGCGCGATCACCGCACCGCCAACCACATCGCTGTGGCCGTTGACGTACTTGGTGGTGGAATGCAGCACGACGTCGGCACCGAAGGCGATCGGGTTCTGCAGTGCCGGCGACAGGAAGGTGTTGTCGACCACCACCTTGGCGCCGGCCTTGTGCGCGGCGTCGATCACGAAACGCAGGTCGGTGATGCGCAGCAGCGGGTTGGACGGGGTCTCCACCAGCACCAGCGCCGGCGACTGCGCCAGCGCATCGGCCAGCGCGCGCGGGTCGGTCAGGTCGGCGGTGATCAGCTCGAAGTGGCCCTTGGTCGCCAGCGCGTTGAACAGGCGCCAGCTGCCGCCGTAGGCATCGTGCGGCACCACCAGCTTGTCGCCCGGCTGCAGCAGCGCGTTGAGCACCAGGTTGATCGCGCCCATGCCGGTGGAGGTGATGACGCCGCCGGCGCCGCCCTCGAGTTCGGCCAGCGCTTCGCCCAGCAGGTCGCGGGTCGGGTTGCCGCTGCGGGTGTAGTCGTACTGGCGCTTGTTGCCGAAGCCGTCGAAGCTGAAATTGGACGACAGCACGATCGGCGGCGTCACCGCGCCATGGGCGGTATCGCGGTCGATGCCCGCACGCACGGCCGCGGTGGCGCGGCAACAGGACACATCGGAAACAGTGGACAGGCTCATGCGTTTTCTCCGGGAAGGCGAAGGGCGTTGGCGAGAATCGCGTCGATGCGATCGGTTTCTTTCAGGAAGGCGTCGTGGCCGTAGGGCGAGCGCAGCACGCGCAGGCTGCCGCGCGTGCCCAGGCCCTCGACCAGCGAGACCAGGTCGGACAGCGGCACCAGGCGGTCGCCCTCGACCGCCACCACCAGCGTCGGCACGCTGACGGCGGCCGGATCGACGCGGTGCAGGTCGATGGATTCGGACAGGCGCAGATAGGCGTTGACGCGGGTGCGCGCCACGTACTGCGCGCCGGCGGCGTCGAGGTAGTCCTCGGCGGCCACGCGCACGCGACCGTTCACCACCTCGGGCGCGGCGTCGAAGCGCTCGCCGAATTCTTCCGGGGTGCGGTAGCTGAGCATGGCGAACTGGCGTGCCAGCGCCAGCCCATGCGTTTCGGCGCACTGCAGCTGGCCCAGCGCGACCGCACGCCGCTGCAGCGCGCGCCAGGCCGAGGCGTACGGATGCGGACGATGCGCGCCGCTGACCGCCACCAGCCGGCCCAGCCGCTGCGGGTGGCGGATGGCCAACTGCTGGCCGACCAGCGCGCCGTAGGAATAACCGACATAGCCGTGCAGGCAGTCGATGCCCAGCGCATCCAGCAGCGCGGCGACGGCATCGGCCTGGTCGGCGGTGTCGATCGGTGCATCCAGCTCGCCATCGGCGCCGATGAAATCAAAGCCGAGCAGGCGGCGGCGTTCCGGATCCAGTGCGCGGCCGACGCCGACCAGGCCGTCGGCCCAGCCCTTCTCGCCGAACACCGCATTGGCGGCGATGTGGCGGTGCGCGGAAATGCCGCCGGCCACCAGCACCACCGGCGCATGGGCGCGGCCGACCAGTTCATAGCGCAGGCGCAGGACGCGCTCGCCGGCGTGGCGCATCGCCAGGCGCACTTCGATTTCTCCGCGTACGGCGGCGACGGCATGCGGCGCGCTGTCGTGCGCGGCGGCCGGGAATTCACGGATGGCGGTAGCGGTGGCGAAACTCATGGCGATATCCGGTAAGGAGCAGCCATCGAGCTTCGCGGGCCCGTGTTCGCCGTGCGTGGCACGGATCGAACCATCTTTCGGCGGACACAGTGGTCACCGCAGGATTTGGCACCAGATACAGACGCTTGCGCATCTGCTGGTTGCCCCGGCTTCAAAGGGCCTGTCCCTCTGCCGGTCTCGATGGTGGGCACACGATGCCAGCCGCTCCGCCGCCTGTCAATCTCTTTATTCGGATGGAGCGATGGAGTTTCCGATGCAACCATGCCGGCATAATCCGGAGCCCACCTCCACCGCCACCGCATGCGCCGCCTGCCGCTCCTGCTCCTGTCCGCGACATTCGCCCTGCCCGCCCACGGCGATGACCCCGCGCCGCGCTGGCGCCAGGGCTGGGGGCTGAGCGCATCGACGACGCAGGCGAGTGACATCGGCCACGACACCGGCTTCGCGCGCCTGGTCGTGCAGCGCCGTGCCGGCGGCCACGAGGCGCAGGTGTGCAACCTGCTGTCCGGTCCCGTACAGGTCCGCCTGCGCGACGGCAGCGATGGCACCGGGGTGGTCGCGCCGGTGCTGCTGCCGGCCGGCGGACAGCGTCGCCTGCTGTGGCTGGCCGATGACGGCGCCCCCGTCCGCCTGCTGCTCGACGCCTTTCCCGGCGATCCGTCCGCCCGGCCCATCGACCATCTCTACCGGCTGCCGTTCGACAGCGTCCCGGTACGCGTCAGCCAGGGCATCGGCGGACCGCGCAGCCATGGCGATGCGCAGAACCGCTACGCCATCGACTTCCCCCTGCCCGAAGGCACGCCGGTCCTCGCCGCCCGTGCCGGCACGGTGATGCAGGTGGTGGCCGATTCGCCCGAGGACGGCTGCCTGGTCCGGATGCTGCACGCCGATGGCAGCATGGCGCTCTACGCCCACCTGCAGGCGGGCAGCCTGGCGGTCCGGCCCGGGCAGGCGGTCCAGGCCGGGCAGGCACTGGCCCGTTCCGGCAACACCGGCCACAGCACCGGCCCGCACCTGCACTTCGCCATACAGGCCAACACCGGGCTGGCGCTGGCCTCGATCCCGTTCCGCATGGCCGGCCCGCGTGGCGAACTGCGCTTCGCCCATGAGGCGGGCGCCCTGCCCTGAGCGGCTATAATCGCCGGCTTCCCTTTCCCAATGCGCGCCCGCCGCGGGCGCAGCCGCCATGTCCGAAGTCGCCTCCGAAGCCGCGCGCCGCCGCACCTTCGCCATCATTTCCCACCCCGACGCCGGCAAGACCACGCTGACCGAAAAGCTGCTGCTGTTCGGAGGCGCGATCCAGATGGCCGGTTCGGTGAAGTCGCGCAAGACCAGCCGCCACGCCACCTCGGACTGGATGGCGCTGGAGAAGGAGCGCGGCATCTCGGTCACCTCCTCGGTGATGCAGTTCCCGTACGAAGGCAAGATCGTCAACCTGCTCGACACCCCCGGCCACGCCGACTTCGGCGAGGACACCTACCGCGTGCTCACCGCGGTGGACTCGGCGCTGATGGTGATCGACGTGGCCAAGGGCGTGGAGGAGCGCACCATCAAGCTGATGGAGGTGTGCCGCCTGCGCGACACGCCGATCATGACCTTCATCAACAAGCTCGACCGCGAGGGCAAGGACCCGATCGAGCTGCTGGACGAGGTCGAGACCGTGCTCGGCATCCAGTGCGCGCCGGTCACCTGGCCGATCGGCATGGGCCAGCGCCTGAAGGGCGTGGTGCACCTGCTCACCGGCGAAGTGCACCTGTACGAACCGGGCCGCAACTTCACCCGCCAGGATTCGACGATCTTCCCGTCGCTGGACGCGCCCGGCCTGGCCGAACGCATCGGCGAGAAGATGCTGGCCGACCTGCGCGACGAGCTGGAACTGGTGCAGGGCGCGAGCCATCCGTTCGACAAGGACGCCTACCTGCGCGGCCAGCAGACCCCGGTGTTCTTCGGCTCGGGCGTGAACAACTTCGGCGTGCAGCCACTGCTGGATTTCTTCGTCGAGCACGCGCCGGCGCCGCGGTCGCGCGCCACCACCGGCCGCGACATCGCCCCGCAGGAAGACAAGCTGACCGGCTTCGTGTTCAAGATCCAGGCCAACATGGATCCGCAGCACCGCGACCGCGTGGCGTTCATGCGCGTGTGCTCGGGCAGGTTCAGCGCCGGCATGAAGACCTTCCACGTGCGTACCGGCAAGGACATGAAGCTGGCCAACGCGCTGACCTTCATGGCCAGCGACCGCGAGATCGCCGCCGAGGCATGGCCGGGCGACGTGATCGGCATCCACAACCACGGCACCATCTCCATCGGCGACACCTTCACCGAGGGCGAGGCGGTCACCTTTACCGGCATCCCCAACTTCGCCCCGGAACTGTTCCGCCGCGCGCGCCTGAAGGACCCGCTCAAGCTCAAGCAACTGCAGAAGGGCCTGGCGCAGCTGTCCGAGGAAGGCGCCACCCAGTTCTTCCGCCCGATCATGAGCAACGACCTGATCCTGGGCGCGGTCGGCGTGCTGCAGTTCGACGTGGCGGCCTATCGGCTGAAGGATGAGTACGGCGTGGAAGCCATCTTCGAGCCGGTCGGCGTGGTCACCGCCCGCTGGGTGCATTGCGGCAACGCCAAGAAGCTGGAGGAGTTCCGCGAGAAGAACGCCAGCAACCTGGCCATCGACGCCGCCGGGCAGCTGGTCTACCTCGCTCCGACCCGCGTGAATCTGCAGCTGGCGCAGGAACGCGCGCCGGACGTGCGCTTCTCCGCCACGCGCGAAGCCGCGCACACCGTTTCGGTGGAATGAATGCCCATGTAGGAGCACACCTTGGTGCGGGAGGGGCTTTCCCGGGAGAGCCTCATCGCGCACCAAGGTGCGCTCCTACCCCGCTGCATGACGCCATCCGGAACAGGCGCCCGGCGTACGGATGCAGCCCGTGCTGCATTGCGGTAAGTTGCAGCCCATGCCTACCGCCGCCCCCCTGCCGCATCACATCGCCGATATCCGCGAGGAAATCGCCAGCGCCCTGACCCATGGCCTGGGCGCGGTCACCGCGCTGGGTGCCAGCGCCGTGCTGATCACGTTGGCCGCGATCTACGGCGACGGCTGGCAACTGGCCAGCGCCATCGTCTTCGGCATCGCGCTGCTGCTGCTCTACACCGCCTCCACCCTGTACCACGCCATCCAGCATCCGGTGGCCAAGGGCCGGCTGAAGATATTCGACCACTGCGCGATCTACCTGCTGATCGCCGGCACCTATACGCCATTCACCCTGATCGGCCTGCGCGGCCCCTGGGGCTGGGGCCTGTTCGCGGCGATCTGGACCCTGGCGCTGGGCGGCGTGGTGTTCAAACTTTTCTACACCGGTCGCTTCAAGCGGCTTTCCACCGCCATCTACATCGCCATGGGCTGGCTGGTGATCGTCGCCATCGAGCCGATGTGGAATTCGCTGGACGGCTTCACCCTGGGCTGGCTGCTGGCCGGCGGCGTCTTCTACACGCTGGGCACCTATTTCTACCACCGCGAATCGGTGCGCTATTCGCACGCCATCTGGCACCTGTTCGTGATCGGCGGCAGCGTCTGCCACTTCGTCTCGGTGACCGCGCAGATCCTCTAGCACCCACTGTATTCCACCGGCGCGGCACACGCCGCGGCAACGATACCTGCACGCGGCGCGAATGAGCGCTTCGCGCCGCGTGCACGATGCCGCGGCAACCATGGCCGCGTGGATACTCCGCCTGTCCCCGCCACGCCGCGCGCGTCGCGCTGGCGTCCCAGCCGCCCCGGCAAGCGTGGCCAGCGCTGGCTGGCGGCGGTCGGCCTGCTGCTTGCGGCCATCATCGTGCTGCTGTTGCTGTGGGACTGGAACTGGTTCAAGGGCCCGCTGGAGCGCATGGTGCAGGCGCGCACCGGCCGCGCCCTGCACATCGGCCATCTCGATGTCGACCTGGGCGGCACCACCACCATCGGCGCCGACCGCGTCAGCTTCGCCAATGCCAGGTGGGCGCAACGGCCGGACATGGCCCACGCCGACCGTGTCGAGATCGACCTGCGCCTGTGGCCATTGCTGCGCGGCAACGTGCGGCTGCCGGAAATACGCCTCCTCCGTCCCGACGTGCTGCTGCAGGCCGCTCCCCGGCACGGCGAACCCGGCAACTGGTCCTTCCCCGGCGGTGGCGGCGGCCAGCGGCTGCAGCTCAAACGGCTGCGCGTGGACGACGGCAGGCTGCGGTTCCTCGACGAAGCCGGCCGCACCGACATCCAGCTCGCCGTCCACAGCGGCGCGCCGAAGCAGGCCAATGCCGCACCACCGCTGCTGCTGGAAGGCGAGGGCCGCTGGCGCGGCGCTTCGTTCACCGTGCGCGGCGGCACCGAATCGCCGCTGGAACTGGCCGACAGCGACCATCCTTTCCGCCTCCACCTCGACGGCCATGCCGGCGCCACCCACGCCATCGCCAGCGGCACCCTGACCAACCCGTTCCAACTGCAGGTGTTCGACCTGCGGCTCCGCCTCAGCGGCAAGGACCTGGACGACCTGTATCCGCTTATCGGAATCGCCATGCCGTCGTCGCCGCCCTACCGCCTCGAAGGCTGGCTCAAGCGCGACCATGACCTCTGGCGCTACGGGAAATTCAGCGGGCAGGTGGGCGACAGCGATCTGGCCGGCGATGCGCAGATCGACGTGGCTGGCGAACGCCCGCGCCTGACCGCGGACCTGGTTTCGCGCCGGCTGGACTTCGACGATCTCGCCGGTTTCGTCGGCGCGCCCCCGAAAGCCGGCGCCGGCGAGACCGCCAATCCCGGGCAGAAGGCCAAAGCCACGGCGCTGGCGGCCAAACCCACCGTGTTGCCGGACACGCCCTACAACCTCGACAAACTGCGCGCGATGGACGCCGACGTGCGCTGGAAGGCGCATCGCATCGATTCGCCATCGTTGCCGCTGGACGACATGGACGCCCACCTGCTGCTCGACGCCGGCCTTCTACGACTGGAGCCGCTGAACTTCGGCGTCGCCGGCGGCACCATCCGCAGCAACCTCCGCATGGACGCACGGCAACCACGCATCACCACCGCGCTCGATGCCAGCGTGCGCGGCGTGCAGTTGGGCCAGCTGTTTCCCGACGCGCGGCTGGCCAGGCAGGCGTCCGGCGGCATCGGCGGCCAGTTGCGCCTGTCCGGAAACGGCAACTCCGTCGCCGCCATGCTCGGCAGCAGCGACGGCAGCGTGGCCATCGGCATGGGCCGCGGCCATATCGGCAACCTCCTGATGGAACTGGCCGGGCTGGACGTGGCCGAGTCGCTGAGGTTCCTGTTCACCGGCGACCGCCAGATTCCACTGCGCTGCGCCTTCGCCGACTTCGACGTGAAGGACGGGCGGATGCAGGCGAACGCGCTGGCCTTCGACACCACCGACACCCTGATCGTCGGCGAAGGCAGCATCGACCTCAGGCATGAGCGGCTGGACCTGCTGCTGCGGCCGCGCCCGAAGGATGTCAGCATCCTCGCGCTGCGCTCGCCGCTGCATATCGACGGCAGCTTCAAGGACCCGTCGTTCCGCCCCGATTTCAAGGCGCTGGGCCTGCGCGGCGCCGTCGCGCTGACGCTCGGCAGCATCGCGCCGCCGGCCGCGCTGCTTGCCCTGATCGAAACCGGGCCCGGCAAGGACGCGGACTGCGGCGGCCGCTACGCGAAGTAGCACCTCCGGCATGCCGGGGCGTCAGCCGCCGACGATGTACTGCTGCAGTTGCCCGAGTTCCTGGCGCTGCTGCTCGATCACCGCCTTGACCAGGTCGCCGATGGAAATCACCCCCAGCACGGCGTCGTCCTCCACCACCGGCAGGTGGCGGATGCGGCGGTCGGTCACCAGTTGCAGGCAGTGTTCCACCGTGGCCGCTGGCGTCACCGTGACCAGGTCGGCGGTCATGATCGATGCCACCGGCGTATCGCGCGAGGAGCGGTCGCGCAGCACGATCTTGCGCGCATAGTCGCGCTCGGAAAGGATGCCGGCCAGCCGCGCGCCATCCATCACCAGTACCGCGCCGATGCCCTTCTCGGCCATCAGGCGGATCGCATCGATCACCGCGCTCTGCGGCGCTACCGCATGGATCTCAGGGGACTTGGTCCCGAGCAACTGACGAACGGTCTGCATGGCGTTCTCCCTTGCTGGCGGATGCGTCCGATAGTGCCACGTCCGCCGGCCGCCAGGTGTCAACCAGGTACAGCGGCCGCTGCTTGGCCTCCATGTACAGGCGACCGAGGTATTCGCCGATCAGACCCAGTGCGATCAGCTGCACGCCGCCCAGGAACAGGATCACCGCCATCATCGTCGGCCAACCCGCGACGCGGTCGCCATACAGCGCCGCCTTGCCCACCACCCAGGCGCCAAAACCGAACGACGAGGCTGCGGTCAGCAATCCCAGATAGGTCGCCACGCGCAGCGGCGCGGTGGAAAAGCTGGTGATGCCTTCCAGCGCGAAGTTCCACAGCTTCCAGAAACCGAACTTGCTGCGCCCGGCCACGCGCGGCGCGCGGTGGTACGGCAGGGCTACCCGGCGGAAACCGATCCAGCCGAACAGGCCTTTCATGAAGCGCTGCCGCTCGCGCAGCTGCCGCAGCGCCGCCAGCGCGCGCGGCGACAGCAGGCGGAAGTCGCCGGTATCGGCAGGAATCGGCGTCTTCGACAATCGTCCTATCACCCGATAGAACGCGGCCGCGGTGGCACGCTTCAACCACCCTTCGCCATCGCGCGCCAGGCGCGTGCCGTAGACATCGTCATGGCCTTGCCGCCACAGCGCGACGAACTGCGCGATCAGCTCCGGCGGGTCCTGCCCGTCCGCGTCCAGGATCAGCGCCGCGCCTTCGTCCACCAGGTCCAGTCCCGCGGTGAGCGCGGCCTCCTTGCCGAAATTGCGCGACAGGCGCAGCGCCGCCACCAGCGGATCGGCCTCCGCCAACTGCTGCAGCAGCGACCAGGTCGCATCGGTGCTGCCGTCGTCCACGTACAGCATCCGACCATCGATGTCGGGCAGGCGCTCCAGCTCGGCGCGGATGCGCGGATGCAGCAACGGCAGGGCATCCTGTTCGTTGCAGGCGGCGATGACGATGGTCAGCCGTTCGCGGTTTGTCATGCGCGCATTCTACGGAAGATGGAACGCGGGCCCGGGCGCCTCCCGCGCAGGGCGCCTTCAGTCATCGCCCACGGCATAGCCGGAACCGCCGAGCTGCCGCGCCTGGCGCTGGATCCAGTCGGCGCGCCGCTGCACGAACGGACCGGGATTGGTCGCACTGTAGCGGCGCGGCGATGGCAGCACCGCGGCAAGGCGCGCGCTCTCGCCCGCCGACAACCGCGCCGCATCCTTGCGCCAGAACCGCTGCGACGCGGCCTGCACGCCATAGACGCCATCGCCGAACTCGGCGACGTTGGCATACATCTCCAGGATCCGCTGCTTCGGCCAGAGCGCTTCGATCAGCACCGTGTACCAGGCTTCCAGCCCCTTGCGCAGCCAACTGCGGCCCTGCCACAGGAACAGGTTCTTGGCGACCTGCTGGCTGATGGTGCTGCCGCCGCGCAGGCGCTTGCCACGGGCGTTGTGGTCCATCGCCTTCTCGATCGCCTCCAGGTCGAACCCGTTGTGCAGCGGGAAACGCTGGTCTTCCGCGGCCACCAGCGAGATCGGCACGCTGGCCGCCATCGCGTCCAGGTCGCGCCACTGGTAATGGATGCGGAACCCCCAATCGCCCTGCCCCCAGGCTTCGGCCTGCCGCAGCGCCATCACCGTGGAAAACGGCGGGTCGACGAACCGCAGCACCGCCACCTGCACGACACTGAACACCGCCAGCCCACAGGGCGTGATCCACAGCCAGCGCCGCCACCTGCGCCGCGGTCGCATCTTGCGCTTGTCCTGCTCCGTCCCCATCTGACTGCCCGACCCCATGAATCCCGACATCGGTGCATTATCCGGCACCGGCGTCCCCATACGTGCAGATTCCCATGACCGAAACGTCCGATCTCCTTGTCCGCTTCCTCCTGCCCGAGGCCGGCGTGCGCGGCGTCCATGTCCGGCTCTCCGAGAGCTGGCGCGAAATCCTGTCCCACGGCGGCTACCGGCCCTCGGCCATGCGCCTGCTGGGCGAGGCCTGCGTCGCCTCGGCCCTGTTCACCGGCCACATCAAGATCGACGGGCGGTTGTCGGTCCAGCTGCGCAGCAGCTCACCCCTGCGCACCCTGTTCGCCGAATGCACGTCCGCCGGCACCCTGCGCGGCATTGCCCAGGTCGAGGAAGGCCAGGATGCCCCGGCCGACCTGGCCCAGCTTGGCGAAGGCGCCCTGCTGGCCATCACCATCGAGAACCCTGGCCTGGACCCGCGCGAACCACAGCGCTACCAGAGCCTGGTGTCGCTGCAGGGCAACAGCCTGGACGAAGCGTTCGAGGACTATTTCCGCCATTCCGAGCAGTTGCCCACCCGCCTGCTGCTGGCCGCCGACGGCGAACACGCCGCCGGCCTGCTGCTGCAGAAGCTTCCCGGCGACCAGGGCGACGACGATGGCTGGGTCCGAGCCGGCGCCCTGTTCGACACGCTCGGACGCGACGAACTGCTCGCCGTGGCCGGTCCCGGGCTGCTGCACCGCCTGTTCCATGAGGAACACCCCGAGACGATGGGCGACAAGTCCCTGCGCTTCGGCTGCTCCTGCTCGCGGGAGCGGGTGATCGGCATGCTGCAGTCGCTGGGCGAGGAAGAAGCCCGCGCCGCCGCGGCCGACACCGGCCAGGTGGAGGTGCGTTGCGAGTTCTGCGGGCGCGAATATCACTTCCCTTTGACCGAATTCGGCGTATTGTTCGAAGTCACACCAGCCAGCCAGGCCGCTCCAGAGCGGCTGCAGTAACGGCACCGACGAGCTGCGTTCCGGGGAGGACGGAGTCTTGTTAAGAAAACATAAACAACATACGATCAGAACCTCACGCGCCGGGAACTTCCCGGCCTTGGCCCTGTCTGATTGAATCCATGAACGCCTTCCTGCGCCTGCCGCTAGCCTTGCTGATCGCCCTCGGGGTGGCCACGGGCGCGCATGCACAGAGCAAGCCGCGCGCCACACCGGACAGCACCGTGCTGCCGGTGTGGAACAAGGGCAGCGGCAAGGTCGAGGCGCTGCTGTATCTGGAGCCCACTGGCGAACAGATGGCCGGCGCGCGTTGGCACTTCGGCCGCAACTCCCTCGACGCCGCCTTCGGGCTGTCGTCCGGCGACTCGCTCGGCCTGCTGTGCAACAGCAGCCGCGGCAGCAGCATCAGCGGGCTGGCCAGCCACTGCATGCTCGCCAGCCTGGGCGACGACGATGACGCCGGCGCCGGCCGCCACCTGTCCGCGACCACGGCCTTCAACCGTCCCGGCGGGCGCATCGGCCTGAGCGCAGGCACCGGCCGCGACACGCTGCCGGCCTGGCTGTCCGGCAACACCCGCGCGCCTGCAGCGCGCATGGAACAGAACGACCTGACCGTCTTCGGCCAGAAGAACATCGGCCGCGAAGGCTTCGTCTCCATCGGCGGCACCTACGCCAAGGCCCGCCTCGTCCCGCTGAGCGACGCTTCGCCCGCCCTCGTCGATCAATGGGACAGCAAGAGCCTGAGCATCGGCGGCGGCTATGGCCCCTTCAGCGCCAACATCATCGGCCGCGTCGTCGACGCCCCGGGCCAGGCGGGCAAGTGGGAAGGCATCGGCCTGGGCCTGACCTGGCGTACCCCGTGGAGCGGCCAGCTCACCGTGGGCGCCGAGAACGTCATCACCCGCGGCAAGAATCCCTTCTCGCCCCGCAACGAGAGCAACGACGAGGGAGCCATTCCCTACGTCCGGTACGAGCAGGACCTGTAAGGCTCCTCCATCCCCGAAAAATCACCAGAACGCCTCCGCAAGGAGGCGTTTTTGTTGCGCTTGCAACAATACTTTGCCGTATTTCACCAAATTCATGCAATTCATTAACGAAGCTTTAATTTCAGAAGAGACGGAAGTACTATCCGATCAGCCTCGCGGCTTTGGGACCGCATCTTTCGTTCCCACCCGCGCAGGTGATTCCACTTGTAACTACCAAGATCACTTGGAGAGAGAGCCCATGTATTGCAAGTCCAACAAGCTGCGTGACGCAGTGGTGCTGGCCCTGGTTGCAGGCGCCGCCGGCACCACCGGCACTGCCTTCGCCCAGGACAACAGCGGTGCCACCAACCTCGACCGCATCGAAGTCACCGGTTCGCGCATCCGCCAGGTTGACGTCGAAACCGCCCAGCCGGTCCTGACCATCTCCCGCGCCGAAATCGAGAACCAGGGCTTCAGCTCCGTCGCCGACATCCTGCAGAACATCTCCGCAGCCGGCAGCCCGTCGTTCAGCCGCGCCTCGCCGCTGACCTCCAACCAGGAAGCCGGTGGTCAGTACATCGACCTGCGCAACCTGGGCGCCCAGCGCACCCTCGTGCTGGTCAATGGCAAGCGCCTGGGCATCAGCCCGGCCGGCTACCAGGATATTTCCTCCATTCCGTCCGTCATCGTCGAGCGCATCGAAGTCCTGAAGGACGGCGCCTCCGCGATCTACGGCTCCGACGCGATGGCGGGCGTGATCAACATCATCACCCGCAAGAACTTCGACGGCGCCGAAGCCAACGTCTACACCGGCCAGTACAGCGAGGGCGACGGCCAGAAGCAGACCTACGACTTCATGGTGGGCTTCTCGGGCGAACGCGGCTCGGTCACCATGGGCGCCGAATACCACAAGGAAGACCCGGTGTGGGCGCGTAACCGCTGGTACACCGCTGAAGCCGACCCGCGCGATCCGGGCGGCAACAACACCACCGTTGGCCAGTGGGGCAACTGGCGCCCGTCGGGCACCAGCGGCGCGTGGCAGGCCCCGAACCGCGGCGGCAGCGCGATCGGCGCGGGCAGCTTCCACCCGCAGAATAGCGATGACACCAGCAACTCCATCGATCAGATGCAGCTGCTGACTCCGCTGGAGCGCCGCTCGCTGTTCGTCAATACGAGCTACGACATCACCGACAACGTCCGCTTCACCAGCGACATCGGCTATACCAAGCGCTCGTCGAACCGCCAGATCGCTGGTTATCCGCTGCAGTCCACGGCCGTCGGCGCCCCGATGTCGAAGGACAGCTACTTCAACCCGACCGGTGGCACCAGCGCCGTGGACTGGCGTCGTCGCGGCTGGGAAATCCCGCGCACCACCGATACCGACCAGACCACCTGGCGCTTCACCGCCGCACTTGAAGGCTCCTTCGAGATCGGCGAGCGCTATTTCGACTGGGACGCCKGCTACATGTTCAATGAAGCCGACACCAGTATCATCAACAACGGCAACTTCTATGTCCCGGCGGTCAAGGCTGCCGTGGGTCCGTCGTTCAAGGACCCGACCACGGGCAAGATCGTCTGCGGCACGCCGGGCAAGGTGATCGCCGGCTGCACGCCGTGGAACCCGTTTGCCGGCTTCGGCACCGGCGTCGTGGAGAATTCGCTGGACGACCCGGCCGTGCGCAACTTCCTGTTCAAGGAAGAGCATGCCGTCGGCAAGACCAAGACGCACGACTACTTCGTCAACGTCGCTGGTTCGATCATGACCCTGCCGGCCGGCGATCTGGGCTTCGCGCTGGGCTATGAACACCGCAAGGAAGAAGGCGGCTTCACGCCGGACGCCATCGCCCAGTCCGGCGACTCGACCAACCTGGCCTCGGGCCCGACCTATGGTTCGTACAAGGTCGACGAAGGCTACCTGGAACTGAACGTACCGGTCCTGGCCGACCTGCCGGGCGCCAAGGAACTGACCTTCAACGCGGCTACGCGCTACTCGAAGTTCGATACCTTCGGCAACACCACCAACAACAAGTTTGGCCTGAAGTGGCGTCCGATGGACGACCTGCTAGTGCGCGCCACCTACGCTGAAGGCTTCCGCGCTCCGACCATCGGCAACCTGTATGGCGGCGGCTCGCAGACCTTCGCAACCGGCTTCCAGGACCCGTGCGACGTTGTTTACGGCAAGGCCGCCAACTCAGCGCGCTGCCTGAAGGACGTTGGCGCGAACTTCCGCCAGCTGAAGCAGGGCTTCGTGCCGATCACCGGCCCGAACGGCAATCAGACTCCGATCCCGTTCGTTTCCGGCTCCAATCCGAACCTGCTGCCGGAAACCTCCACCTCCAAGACCGTTGGCCTGGTGTACAGCCCGCAGTTTGTGCAGGGTCTGACCATGGCGCTGGACTGGTGGCAGGTGCGCATCGACGACACTGTCGTGTCCGACTCGCCCAACAACATCATGAATGACTGCTATGTCAATCTGATCGAGTCGCGTTGCGCCATGTTCAAGCGTGACCCGGCCCAGGGCAACATCGTCAGCGACCTGACATATGGCACGCGTAACGCCGGTTACTACCTGACCGAAGGCTTCGACTTCGATGCCACGTACGCGCTGGACACCGATTGGGGCCGTTTCAGCGCCAAGTGGGCCACCACCTACGTCAGCAAGTTCGAGATCAAGAGCACCAACGACAAGGACGCCAAGCCGAGCCAGGCCAATGGCTTCGAGGACTACTTCCGCATCCGTTCCAACCTGAGCCTGGGCTGGAGCAAGGGCGACTGGGCCGCCAACTACGGCGTGCGTTACTACTCCAGCACCAAGGAAGACTGCTCCTACGACGACATCTGTTCGGATCCGAACTACTTCAGCCCGACCGCCAACAAGATCCTCCCGCAGAACCGCCTGGGCGCCGTCACGTTCCACGACGTGCAGGTCTCCTGGCAGGCTCCGTGGAATGCGCGCATCGCCATCGGTGCGAACAACGTGTTCAACCGCGTTGGTCCGATCATGTACAGCCAGGGCGCGTCTAACTTCTCGTACTACGGCGGTTTCGACACCGGCCGCTTCCTGTACCTGAAGTACAACCAGAAGTTCTGATCGGCTGATTGATCAGTGTGTGAAACAACGGCCCCGGAAGGGGCCGTTGTCTTTTGCACGGGGCGCGGCCCCCGAACGGAACGCATGAAAAAGCCGCGGCATGCGCGGCTGTTTTTCAATGGACGTCAACGTCCACCTCTCACCCGTTCGGAATCAACGTCTCGATCACATGCTCGACGTAGGACTCGAACTCCTCGCGCGCCTGCTTCGGTTGTTGCAGCTGCAGGGAAAGCTGCAGGAAGCCCACGTAAGCCGCATAGGCCAGGCGTGCGCGGTGGCGGGCGTCGGTGGAACTCAGCCCGGCCTGGCGGAACGAGGCCATCAGGTAGTCCAGGCGGCGCTGCGAGACGCGGTCGATCACCGGGCGCACCAGCGGGTTGTCCAGCGCCTTGAGCAGTTCGCTGTAGATGACATGCGGCGTCACTTCGTGCGCGACGAGCTGGAACAGCGCGCGCAGGCGGGTGCGCGGATCGGGCACTTCCTCCAGGCTGCCGAACACCTGCTGCTGCTCGACCAGCTCCCAGCGCTCCAGCGCGGCCTGCAACAGGGCGTCGCGGGACGGGAAATGCCAGTAGAAGCTGCCCTTGGTGACGCCGAGGCGGCGGGCCAGCGGCTCCACTGCGACGGCGCTGACACCCTGCTCCGCGATCAGGTCCAGGGCCGCCTGGGCCCAGTCGTCCGCGCTGAGGCGGCTGTTGCGCGTACCGCGGGTTTCCGCCGGGGAAGCTGAAGATTCGTTCATCCGCTGATTTAACCATACGCCGGGGACTGGTTGCAGTATGCGTCGCGCCAATGCCCCGCGCGACCGCCCATGGATGCCCGCCAAAGCCATGGCAGACAAGGCATCCCAATCCATACCCATCAGTATTGACAAGCGCAGCCGCGAATCCATACCATCGAGTACGGTTCCATCTTCGTGACCCTCGCATGCATGCGCAAGACATCCGGCTGGAAGGTGCCCATGGCATCGGACTGGCCGCCTCGAAAACCACCGGAAGCAGGCCGCCGATCCTGTTCGCGCATGGCTTCGGCCAGACCCGCGGCGCGTGGACGGCAACCGCCGAGGCGCTCCATGCCGCCGGCCATGCCACGCTGGCCTTCGATGCGCGCGGCCATGGCGGCTCGGACTGGAATCCGGCCGACCTGCCGTATCACGGCGAACAGTTCACCGACGACCTGATCATCGTCGCCGGCGAACTGCCGCGGCCGCCCGTACTGGTCGCCGCGTCGATGGGCGGGCTGTTCGGGCTGATGGCCGAAGCGCGCTGGCCCGGCCTGTTCGCGGCGATGGTGCTGGTGGACATCACCCCGCGCTGGGAAACACGGGGTGTCGAACGCATCCTGGCCTTCATGAGCGCGCATCCGGAAGGCTTCGCCTCGCTGGAAGCCGCCGCCGACAGCATCGCCGCCTACATGCCGCACCGCCCGCGCAAGAGCGAGGACGCGCTGCGCGCCCTTCTGCGTCCCAACGGCGACGGCCGCTGGAGCTGGCACTGGGATCCGCGGCTGGTGGAAGAACTGGCGCGCGACAGCGAGCAGCACCAGGACGCCATCGCCGAGGCCGCGCGCCGCGTCGAATGCCCGGTGCTGCTGGTCAGCGGTGGCCGCAGCGACCTGGTCACGCCGCAGACCGTGGCCGAATTCCTGGCGCTGGTGCCGCATGCGCGGCACGTGCATCTGCCCGACGCCACGCATATGGTGGCAGGCGATGACAACGACGCGTTTACCGCCGCCGTGTTGAACTATCTGGACGCGCTCTCCCCGGCTTCCGCCGCAGCGTCCGCCCGTACCGAGCACGTTACCGGAGCAAGTCCATGAGTATTGTCGTTCCCTTCCTGGCCCTGCTGCTGGCAGGCGCCTTCGTCGCCTACCACCGCATGCGGCTGGTCACCTGGACGGTGATCGGCGTCGTGCTGCTGGGCATCTGCTGGCTCGCTGGCGTCGACCAGACCGCGGTCATCGTCGCCGCGGCGATCCTGGCGCTGGTCAGCGCGCTGGTGCTGCTGCCGTTCCTGCGCAAGCCGCTGATCACCTCGCCGTTCATGGGCGTGTTCCGCAAGGTACTGCCGCCGCTGTCCAAGACCGAGCGCATCGCACTGGAAACCGGCTCGGTCGGCTTCGAGGGCGAATTGTTCACCGGCGACCCGGACTGGCAGAAGCTGCTGGACTACCCCAAGCCGCAGCTCACCGCCGAGGAACAGGCCTTCCTCGATGGCCCCGTCGAAGAGCTGTGCAGGATGGTCAACGACTGGGAAATCACCCATGTCCATGCCGACCTGCCGCCGGAGCTGTGGGCCTTCATCAAGAAGAACAGGTTCTTCGGCATGATCATCCCCAAGCAGTACGGCGGCCTGGGTTTCTCCGCGCTGGCGCACCACAAGGTGATCCAGAAGCTGGCCTCCATTTCCAGCGTGGTCAGTTCCACCGTCGGTGTGCCCAATTCGCTGGGGCCGGGTGAGCTGCTCAACCACTACGGCACGCAGGAGCAGAAGGACTACTACCTGCCGCGCCTGGCCGAAGGCATCGAAGTGCCCTGCTTCGGCCTGACCGGCCCGTTCGCCGGCTCCGACGCCACCTCCATCCCCGACTTCGGCATCGTCTGCAGGGGCATGTGGAAGGGCGAGGAGGTGCTGGGCCTGAAGCTGACCTTCGACAAGCGCTACATCACCCTGGCCCCGGTGGCCACGCTGATCGGCATGGCCTTCCGCATGTATGACCCGGACGGCCTGCTCGGCGACACCAAGGACATCGGCATCACCCTGGCACTGCTGCCGCGTGACACTGACGGCGTTGAAATCGGCCGCCGCCACTTCCCGCTGAACTCGACCTTCCAGAACGGCCCGATCCGCGGCAAGGATGTCTTCATCCCGCTGACCCAGCTGATCGGCGGCGCCGAGAAGCGTGGCCTGGGCTGGAACATGCTCAACGAGTGCCTGGCCGTCGGCCGCTCCATCACTCTGCCCTCCACCGCGTCGGGCGGTGCCAAGGCCGGCGCGGTGGTGACCGGTGCCTATGCGCGCATCCGCAAGCAGTTCGGCCTGTCGGTCGGCCGCTTCGAGGGCGTGGAGGAGGCCCTGGCCCGCATCGGCGGCAAGGCCTACAAGATCAGTGCGCTGTCACAGGCCACGGCCGCGGCGGTGGACCGCGGCGACGTGCCGTCGGTACCGTCGGCCATTGCCAAGTACCACTGCACCAACATGAGCCGCGAAGTCATCTCCGATGTGATGGACGTGATCGGCGGCAAGGGCATCATCCTGGGGCCGCGCAACTTCGCCGGCCGCAGCTGGCAGGCCGCGCCGATCGCCATCACGGTGGAAGGCGCCAACATCATGACCCGCAGCCTGCTGATCTTCGGCCAGGGTGCGATCCTCTGCCACCCGTGGGTGCTGAAGGAAATGAAGGCCGCGCAGGACGAAGACCGCGCAGCCGGTCTGCGCGAGTTCGACCAGGCGCTGTTCGGCCACGTCCGCTTCGGTATCTCCAACGCCGTGCGCTCGCTGTGGTTCGGCCTGACCGGCGCTCGCTTCGGCGCCGCACCGGGCGACGCCTACACCCGCCGCTATTTCCGCAAGCTGGACCGCTATTCGGCCAACCTTGCACTGATGGCTGACATCTCGATGATGACCCTGGGCGGCAAGCTGAAGTTCAAGGAGTCGCTGTCCGGCCGCCTGGGTGATGTGCTCAGCCACATCTACATGACCAGCGCGATGCTCAAGCGCTACCACGACGAAGGCGCGCCGACCGCCGACCAGCCGCTGCTGGCCTGGGCGTTCCACGACAGCGTGCACCGCATCGAGGAGTCGCTGTCGGCGGCGCTGCGCAACTTCCCGATCCGTCCGATCGGCTGGCTGATGTGGGCGCTGATCTTCCCGTTCGGCCGCCGCGCCGAGGCCCCGGGCGACCGCCTGAGCCGCCGCGTCGCCGCCACCCTGATGTCGCCCAACGAAGCCCGCGACCGCCTGGCGCAGGGCGTGTTCCTGACCCCGTGCGAGAACAACCCGGGCGGCCGCATCGCCAGCTATCTGACCAAGGCGGTCATGGCCGAGCCGGTGGAGCGCAAGTTCCTCAAGGCGCTCAAGACCAAGGGCATCGAGGCGCTCACCTTCCCCGCGCAGCTGGACGAGGCGGTAGCCGAGGGCGTCATCACCCAGGACGAGCGCACCCTGCTGGAAGAACTGCGCGCGATCACCCTGGACACGATCACCGTGGACGATTTCGAACCGCACGAACTGCGCGCGGCCTCGTACTACGACCGCCAAGGCCAGCAGCCCTCGCAGGTCGCCTGAGTCCAGGCAGCCATCGGCAACCGGAAACGGCGGGCGCAGGCCCGCCGTTTCTTTTCAGGAGGAAGGCATGACCGCTCCATTGCTCTCGCTCTACCGGCGCCTGTCGCGCTGGCCCTGCGGCCGCTGGCTGTTCGCGCGCGCGGTGTGCTTCAAGGCGCCCTACTTCGCCAGCATCTCCCCGCGCATCACCCTGCTCGAGGCCGGCCGCTGCGAAGGCACGCTCGCCGACCGCCGCAGGGTGCGCAACCACATCGGCACGGTGCATGCGATCGCGCTGTGCAACCTGGCCGAACTCACCGCCGGGCTGATGGTCGATGCCTCGCTGCCGGCCGACATGCGCTGGATTCCCAAGGGCATGGACGTGCGCTACCAGGCCAAGGCGCGTGGCACCCTGAAGGCGGTGGCCGTGCCGGAGCGCTTCATCGCCAGCGCCACGACCGGTTACGAACTGCCGGTGCGGGTCGGTATCCACGATGCCGCGGGTACCGAAGTATTCGTCGCCCGCATCGCGATGTGGGTGTCGCCGCGCCGCGGGAACGGATGAGCCATGGAGGGCGCCGAACTGCTGGTACGCCTGGGTGGCGTGCACAGCCTGGGTTTCGCGGCGTTCCATCTGGGCTTCTGGGAGCTGTTCGACTGGAAGCACGACCTCGCCCGCAACAGCCCGGCCAACCGCGCGATCATGCAGATCCTCAATCTGCGCTGGTCTACGTGTTCCTTGGCATGGGCGCGGTGTCGCTGGCCTTCGCCCGCGAGCTGCCGGCCACGCCGCTGGGGCGGGCGCTGCTGGGATTCATGGCGCTGTTCTGGCTGGGACGCGGCGTGGAGCAGTTCATGTTCCTGCGCATCGACGATTGGCGCGTACACCTGCTGAGCGCCCTGTTCGCGCTGGGGATGGCGCTGTATGCGGTGCCGCTGTGGCTGCTCTGGTGAGCATCCCTCGACGCCCGCCAGGCTCCAGCATCAGGCCGAAGGTCGCGCTTCCTGCGCCGACACGCCCTCGGGACGGCGCGACAGACGCCAGCCGATGCTGGCGGCGACCACCGCCGCGGTCGCGCTGACGCCGGCGAAACCGGCAGCGCCTACCCCAAGCAGGCGCAGCCAGTTCATGCCCAGGGCGATGGACATGTCGCCGAACCGCCATACTGCGGTATCCACCGCGTTCTGTCCCTTGTAGCGCACGTTGCGCGGCACGCGCGTGTACAGGCTGTGCCGCGCCGGCTCGGCCATGCCATAGGCCAGGCCGCGGCTGACGATCAGCGCGATCGCCACGGCCGGCATGCCCAGCAGCACCGGCGCATGCGGATCGTGCGCAAACAGCACCAGCGCCAGCGCGCAGACGCTGACCAGCGCCCAGATCATGATGACGATGCCCGGCCCCTTCCTCGGCAGCAGCCAGCGGGTCAGGGTGAGCTGGGTGATGGCGGTCAGCACGTTGCCGGCCAGGTCGATGTTGGCGGCGAAGCGCGTGCGCGCCACCGCATCGGCGAACGTAGCGCCGGAATAGTCGGTGACCAGCGCGTAGTTCACCGTTCCGATGCCGTCGGCCAGCAACAGCAGGATCGACATGTTGCGGATGAACGGGTCGGCGAACACCTGCTTGAGCCCGTCGAACATGCCGCCGCCGACCGCCGCCTCATTGCCTGGCTCATTCCGGCGCGCTCCGTGCCGCCGCGCCCAGCGCCCGAGCGCGACCACGCAGCCCAGTGCCAGGCACAGCAATGCCGCCGACACCACCAGCAGCGGCGCCACGCCGATCACGCCGACCAGCGAACGGGTCAGCATCGGCCCGGTGACCGCGCCTACCGTGCCGGCCACCGCGATGACCGGGAACAGGCGCCGCGACTGTTCGCTGTCCCAGATGTCGGACATGAAGCTCCAGAACACCGACACCACGAACAGGTTGAACACGCTGACCCAGACGAAGAACATCACGCCCAGCGTCTTCGGTGCCAGCAGGTCCGGCCACGCGAACAGCGGCACGAAGCCGATCAGGCAGGCGATGAAGAACACGTAGACCACCGGCATGACCACCCGGCGCGGCCAGCGCGTGACCAGCGCGCCGAACAACGGCGACAGCAGCAGGGTGCCGATGAAGGTGGCGCCATAGAACCACGGCAACTGGGTCGAGCCGACGGCGGCGGCCAGCTGCTCGCGCAGCGGGCGGATCACGTAGTACGCGGCCAGCACACAAAAGAAATAGGCGAAGGACAGCGCGACTGCCAGCCGCTCCCCCGTATGTACCCTGCCCTGACCGGACCGCATCGGCCTGTATCCCTTGCAACGAAGCGCGCAAGGTATCCGATGCACTGCAACATCGCCAGTGCGCGCGGACTTGAAACGCCGCCATTGCGGACCTCCTGCCATGGCGCCGGCAGCATCCACTGCAGCACGCGCTGGACGGTCCACTGCAGAGACCGGCGCCGCCAACGGCCGCCACTTCGACTGCCAACGACAAAAATCAGCAATATCAACGCGATGCCCATTCATCTTGCTCCTGTTTGTGCAATCGCGAAGAGCGGCGCTAGAATCGCCGACAGCCTTAGCTAGCAGGCATCGATCACGATGAAAGACAACAGCAGACGCCGGCGTTTCCGTCCGGTGGCATCGGGATTGCTCGGTGTGTTGATGCCCTTCGCACTGTCATCCACCGCCCAGACGCCCACCGCCCCGCAGCCGCTGCCGGAATCGGCGCCGCAGTTGCCGGTGAACCTGGAAAACGCGCCGATGCAGTCGCCGACGCAGCCGATGCCCTACCGGGCCGCGCTGCGCCCGGACCAGGTGCAGGCCCTGCCCGACGGCTTCAACGTCGCCGCCATCGAATCGATGGCCGAGCAGCTCACCTACGGCAACCGCGTGCCCGGCATCGCCATGGCGATCGTGCAGAACGGCCGCATCCTGTCCGCGCGCGGCTTCGGCGTCACCGACATCGGCAACCCGCAGCCGGTCGATGCGCATACCGTGTTCCGCCTCGCCTCGCTGTCCAAGGCCTTCGCCGGCACGATGGCCGGCCTGTTGGTCAACGACGGCACCCTGCGCTGGGACAGCAAGGTCACCGACTATGTGCCCGGCTTCCAGCTGGCCACGCCCGAAGCGACCGGCCGACTGACCGTAGCCGATGTGCTGAGCCATCGCGTCGGCCTGCCGTACAACGCCTACGACCGCGACATCGAAGCCAACGCCGACTACTACACGCTGACCCGCAGGCTCGCCAGCGCGCCGCTCAAGTGCGAGCCGGGCGATTGCTATGCCTACCAGAACGTCGCCTTCAGCCTGATCGGCGACGTGGTCTATGCCGCCTCCGGCAGCTTCTACGAGCAGGCGGTCGAGCGCCGCATCTTCAAGCCGCTGGGCATGAACGACGCCAGCCTCGGCCTGGCCGGCATCCAGGCCAGCCCGCGCTGGGCGCACCCGCACGTCCGCAGCCGCAACGGCTGGGTGTCGCTGTCGCCCAAGCCCACCTACTACCGCGTCGCTCCGGCCGCCGGCGTCAACGCCAGCGCCAGCGACATGGCGCAATGGCTGCTGGCCCACACCGGGCATCGCCCCGACGTGCTCCCCGCGCCGCTGCTGGCGACGCTGCACGCGCCACTGGTCAACACGCCCGGCGAGATGCGCTCGGGCTGGCGCCGCGAACGACTGGACTCGGCCGGTTATGCGCTGGGCTGGCGCGTGTTCGACTACGCCGGCCACACCGTGGTGTTCCATGCCGGCGCGGTGCAGGGCTACCGCGGCCTGGTCGCCCTGCTGCCCGAGCGCGATCTCGGCATCGCCGTATTGTGGAACGGCGAGAGCACAGTACCCAGCGGCCTGATGCCCACGATCCTGGATCGCGCCATCGGCCTGCCCACGCAGCGTTGGCTGGATGTGGATACCGACTTCGGCAGCGACAACCTGATGGCCGAGGATGCACCAGCCAGCGCCCCCCGCGGCAAGAAGGGCGTCGCCTCCGACCGCGCCACCGCCTCCCCGCGCTGACACGGCGACGCGGCATCTCTCTACCTGCAAGGCGGCTTCGGCCGCCTTTTTCATGACGCACATCCCTGTGCGTCACCCTTCGGGCGGCTTCGCCGTGAAAAACGGCTGTCCTGCCGTTTTTTCATGATGCATATCCCTGTGCACCACCCTTCGGGCGGCTTCGCCGTGAAAAACGGCTGTCCTACCACTTTTTCCATGGCGCACGTTCTTGTATGTCACCCTTCGGCTGGCTTTGCCCTGGAAACATCTGTCCTGTCGTCATCCAGGCGCGGGCGCCGTGCAACCAACATGCCGCTGCAATGACAGCCATGCCCCCCGCCCAGCAGCGAACGGGGCGGATCGATGAGATGGCGATGCCCCGGCACCGCGACCTTCGCCTCGGCCTCTGCCCGCGCCTTCCTGCAGTCGCGCCTTCGCCGCCTTCCGCGTACCCGGCATCCCGCTCGTCATTCCACCCGGCGGCCACTCCGTCGATGGCCCACCGTTCGTCCGCGCTGGCCGGACCACCGGACGAGCACGCATAAAAAAACTCCCTCCCCGCTGGGCAGTCGGGGAAGGAGTTCCAGGTACAGCTCAGCGCTGGATCAGATCAGCGGCGCCGGGGTGGCCGGAAGTGCGACCGGAGCCGCCTTCTTCTTGCGGGCAGCCGGCTTCTTCTTGGCAGCGACCTTCTTGGCGGCCGGCTTCTTGGCAGCAGCCTTCTTCGCGACCTTCTTCACCGCCTTCTTCGCGGCGGCCTTCTTGGCGACCTTCTTCACCGCCTTCTTCACTGCCTTCTTGGCAGTGGCCTTCTTGGCGACCTTCTTCACCGCCTTCTTCGCGGTGGTCTTCTTGGCAACCTTCTTCGCCGCCTTCTTCACTGCCTTCTTGGCAGTGGCCTTCTTGGCGACCTTCTTCACCGCCTTCTTCGCGGTAGTCTTCTTGGCAACCTTCTTCGCCGCCTTCTTCACTGCTTTCTTGGCAGTAGCCTTCTTGGCGACCTTCTTCACCGCCTTCTTGGCAGCAGCTTTCTTGGCGACCTTCTTCACCGCCTTCTTGGCGGCCGGTTTCTTCGCAGCTTTCTTCGTGGCCATTGGATGGCTCCTCGTCAGTGATCTATGGAATTGAAATGCCCAGTTGAAGCAAATCCGCGGTGTACCGCGGAGGACCGACGATGCGTCAGCCGCATCGTGACGGATACAGAAACACCCGCAACGATTCCCGCCACGGGTGCCATGTCTTGTTCGGGGGTGTTTCGCGGAAGGAAGCGGCTCCTGCTCCACCATCTGTGCACGTGGCGGATGTCCAGGTTGTGCTTCGCATCTGAATGTTGATCCGGCTCACTCGCTTCCGCAGCAAAGGTCTGCTGGGCGAAACCTAATCACGCTTTTTTTTACTGTCAACTACCCGCGCGAAACTTTTTCCGAAAAGCTTCACGTCGGTCGTGCCGACGACGCCCGTCTTCGCCGCGCCCACACCCATGGGCGACGCCGCCCGCATCGCGCATGCGTTCGCGGCGCATGTAAAAAACATCGTAAAAAAAGCACTATTCGTTCGCGACATGCGCGCACGCCGTTCCGCATCGCACACGCGCCGTGCGCTGGCGCGCGGCTCGGGCGGTGTGAAAAAAAAATGCCGCCGGAACCTGGATTCCATCCGCCGCGATCGCACTTTCGCGTGCCGCGGGCAACGTTTTGCGCAAACACTTCGCGCCTTCGCGAGCCGTTGTTGCCCTCCCGCGAATCGCGACGACGATATCCGGGCGTCGCTTCGTCGCCCCGATCGACTGTCGTGCGCGGCCATCGTCCATCGTCGTCGACACCCCTGGAACCGGGCGACGGATATCCGTCGTCATGCCGGTAGTCGCCTTGGCGATGCCCGGGATCATCGCCAAGGCGGCGCAGCGGCGACATGACGCCAACGAGCCGGATGCCGGAAACAGAAACGGCCGCACTGGGCGGCCGTCCTGTACGTCCGATGCGACCGGATCAGTGGTCGTCGTTTTCCAGCAGCTCGGCGTAGTCGTCCGGGCCCAGCAGTTCGTTCACCTGCTCCGGCTCGGACATCTCCACGACGAACAGCCAGCCTTCGCCGTAGGCGTCTTCGTTGATGGTCTCCGGCTTGTCGGCCAGGGCTTCGTTGACTTCGAGCACGGTGCCCGAGACCGGGCTGTAGACGTCGGAGGCGGCCTTGACCGACTCGACCACGGCGGCGGCGTTGCCGGCCTGCACCGTGTCGCCCACGCCGGGCAGTTCGACGTAGACCAGGTCGCCGAGCAAGCCCTGCGCGTGGTCGGAAATGCCGACGGTGACGCGGCCATTGCCTTCGACGCGGGCCCATTCGTGGGACTTGAGGAATTTGAGGTCGCCAGGGATCTCGCTCATGGAACTGCTCCGGAAGAAACGGTGGACGGGATGGATGCTTAGTTTAACGGACCGCGCTGGACGATGCCCCGCGCGGCCAAGGGGAATCAGACGTTGATGCCGGGCTGCGGCTGGCCGTCGCGCACGAACGGGAACTTGACCACGCGCACCGGGACTTCCTTGCCGCGGATGTCCACGCGCACGTCGCCCGGCTCGCCGGCCGGCACACGGGCGAAGGCAATGGCCTTGCCGAGCGTCGGCGAGAACGTGCCGGACAGGATCTCGCCTTCGCCGTTGGCGGTGAGCACCTTCTGCCCATGGCGCAGCACGCCCTTCTCGTCCATCACCAGGCCGATCATCTGCCGCGCGTTGCCGGCGGCCTTCTGCGCTTCCAGCACGCTACGGCCGGTGAAGTCACGGCCCTCGTCCAGGGCGACGGTCCAGGCCAGCGCCGCTTCGAACGGGCTGACGGTTTCGTCCATGTCCTGGCCGTAGAGGTTCATG
The DNA here is from genome assembly GCF_056397145.1 of Stenotrophomonas sp. 05N423. Lineage (NCBI taxonomy): Bacteria > Pseudomonadati > Pseudomonadota > Gammaproteobacteria > Lysobacterales > Lysobacteraceae > Stenotrophomonas > Stenotrophomonas sp. 05N423. The sequence goes on along the minus strand of NZ_JBFTMV010000004.1, from coordinate 295,263 downwards.
CCCGCCTCCAGGCGCAGCGTGTCGCGCGCGCCGAGGCCGGCCGGCTTCACGCCCGCGGCCAGCAGTGCGTTCCAGAACGCGACGACCGCCGCCTGCGGCAGCAGCACTTCATAACCGTCCTCGCCGGTGTAGCCGGTACGCGCGACGAACAGCGGCACGCCGTCGGCGGAGGCGACCTCCAGCGCGGCGAAGCGGCCGAGCTTCTCGAGCGCGGCGCGGTCGGCCTCGGCGACCAGGCCGGCGACCAGTGCGCGCGCCTGCGGGCCCTGCACGGCGACGATGGCCAGGTCTTCGCGCTCGACGACCTCCACACCGAAGGCGGCGGCATGCTGGCGGATCCAGGCCAGGTCCTTCTCGCGGGTGGAGGCGTTGACCACCATGCGGAAGAAGTCGTCGGCCAGGAAGTAGACGATCAGGTCGTCGATCACCCCGCCCTGCGCATTGAGCATGCAGGAATACAGCGCCTTGCCGGTGACCTTGAGCTTGTCGATCGAATTGGCCAGCAGCTGGCGAAGGAACTCGCGGGTGCGCGCGCCCTTCAGGTCGACCACGGTCATGTGGCTGACGTCGAACATGCCGGCGGCGCGGCGTACCAGGTGGTGCTCGTCGATCTGCGAACCGTAATGGATCGGCATGTCCCAACCGCCGAAATCGACCATCTTGGCGCCGAGCGAGCGGTGGGTTTCGTTGAGGAGAGTCTTCAGGGTCATGGCCGTTCCATGCGAGGAAAGACGCCATTATCCCAGATGGCCGCGGGCAAAGCCCATGGCGGCGCGGGGAAGCCGCGCCGCCGTCGCCTCAGGCTTCCTGCACCTTCAGTGTCATGCCATCCACCGCCACCACGCGTACGTGGCTGCCGGCGGGCAGCTCCGGGCCGGCCACCACCCAGAACGCATCGTCGACCTTGGCCCGGCCGGCGCCGTTGGCGATGGCCTGGTCCAGCACCACCACCCGCCCGATCAGCTGCTCGGCGCGGCGGTTGAGCAGCGGCTGGTCGCTGGGCCGCGCGCGCCTGCGGAACCAGGTGCGGTAGATCTGGATCGAGACGAAGCTGAGCAGCACGAACAGCACCACCTGCATCAGCACGGCCAGGCCGTCGTATGCCCAGACCACCAGGAACACGGCGGTGGCGGCGAAGCCCATCCACAGCATGAACGCGCCGGGCGCCATCGCCTCGGCGGCGAACAGGATCACCGCCAGCGCCGCCCAGCCCATCACTTCCCAGCGCATGGCTCAGCGCCCCAGCGGCGGCGGATTGCCGCGCGACGCGGAAGCCTTGCGCTCTTCCTGTTTGGCGAACGCCTCCTTCGCCAGTTCCGCGACGCCGGCAATGGAGCCGATCACGCCGCTGGCCTCCATCGGCATCAGCACCAGCTTCTGGTTGGGCGAGCTGGCCAGCTCCTTGAAGGCTTCGACATATTTCTGCGCGATGAAGTAGTTGATCGCCTGCACGTCGCCCTGGGCGATGGCGTTGGACACCATCGTCGTCGCCTTGGCCTCGGCCTCGGCCGAGCGCTCGCGCGCCTCGGCATCGCGGAACGCGGCCTCCTTGCGGCCTTCGGCTTCCAGCACGGCGGCCTGCTTCTCGCCCTCGGCGCGCAGGATCTCGGACTGGCGTGAACCTTCGGCCTCGAGGATCTGCGCGCGCTTCTCGCGCTCGGCCTTCATCTGCCGCGCCATCGAATCGATCAGATCGCGGGGCGGCTGGATGTCGCGGATCTCGATGCGGTTGACCTTGATGCCCCAGGGATTGGTGGCATGGTCGACCACACCCAGCAGCTGCGCGTTGATGGTCTCGCGCTGGCTCAGCGATTCGTCCAGGTCCATCGAGCCGATCACGGTACGGATGTTGGTCTGCACCAGCGCGATCATCGCCACCTCCAGGTTGGCGACCTCGTAGGCGGCCTTGGCCGCGTCCAGCACCTGGAAGAACACCACGCCGTCCACCCGCACCACCGCGTTGTCCTTGGTGATGACGTCCTGGCTGGGCACGTCCAGCACCTGCTCCATCATGTTGACCTTGCGGCCGACGCCGTACACCACCGGGATCAGGAAGTGCAGGCCGGGCGACATGGTGTGGGTGTAGCGGCCGAAGCGCTCCACCGTCCATTCATAGCCCTGCGGCACCATGCGCACCGTCTTGAACAGCACGATGGCGCCGGCCACCAGGATCACCAATGCGAGAAAAACACCGCTGCCCATCAGTACGCTCCTTGTGGAATCCGATTCATGTCCGACCCGAGTATAGCCAGCCGGCGGACGCTAGAACGGCAATCGCCCGCGCAGCACCTCGGCGAACATCACCCAGTCGCCGGCGAAGGAATACAGCGGATGGCTGAACGTGGCCGGGCGGTTCTTCTCGAAGAAGAAATGCCCCACCCAGGCGAATCCATAGCCGCAGAACAAGGCGGCCAGCGCCCACGGCCAGCGCCCGGTCAACAGGGCCGCCAGCAGGCACAGCAGGGCGGCGCTGCTGCCGAGCACGTGCAGCCGGCGGCAGGTGCGGTTGCGGTGTTCGCGCAGATAGAACGGATAGAACTCGCGGAAGCTGCCGAAACGGGCCATGGCGCATCCCTCGACGGGCGATGCGCGCAGCATAGCGCCCTAGACCGTTCCGCCGCGCGGGCCGGCCATGATCACGCCCATGCCCAGCAGGCACAGGCCGGCGCCGAGCAGGTCCCAGCGGGTCGGCGCCACGCCGTCCACCCGCCACAGCCACAGCAGCGCGACGCAGACATAGACGCCGCCATAGGCGGCATAGACGCGGCCGCTGGCGGTCGGGTGCAGGGTCAGCAGCCAGGCGAACAGCGCCAGGCTGGCCGCGGCCGGCATCAGCAGCCACGCGCTGCCCTGCTGGCGCAGCCACAACCACGGCAGGTAGCAGCCGACGATCTCGGCCAGCGCGGTCAGCAGGAACAGCGCCAGCGTCTTGATCACGTCGCGCTCTTTTCGTCGCGCTTGACCGCCTGCCACAGCGCTTCCTGCTGTTCCAGGTCCAGCGCGGACATCGCCTGCCCGCGCGCGGCAGCCAGCGCTTCCATTGCGCGGAAGCGGCGCTCGAACTTGTGGTTGGCGCGGCGCAGGGCGCTGCCGGGGTCCACCCTGGCATGGCGGGCGAGATTGGCGCAGACGAACAGCAGGTCGCCGATCTCGTCTTCCAGGCGCGCATGGTTGTCCGCATAGGCCGCGGTCGCGAACTCGGCCTGCACCTCGCCGACTTCCTCGCGCAGCTTGTCCAGCACCGGCGCGACGTCGGGCCAGTCGAAACCGGTGCGCGCGGCGCGCTTCTGCAGCTTCAGCGCACGCTGCCACTCGGGCAGGCCGCGGGCAATGCCGGCCAGCGCCGAGTCATCCGTATCGCCCGCGTCGGCGCGCTCGCGCTGCTTGATCTGCTCCCAGTTGGCGACGACCTCGCCCGCATCATCGGCCCGCACATCGCCGAAGACGTGCGGATGCCGGCGCAGCATCTTGCCGCTGATCGCCGCGACCACGTCGGCGAAGCCGAACGCGCCCTGCTCGCTGGCCATCTGCGCATGGAACACCACCTGCAGCAGCAGGTCGCCGAGTTCGTCCTTGAGATCGGCCAGGTCGTTGCGGTCGATCGCGTCGGCGACCTCGTAGGCTTCCTCGATCGTGTACGGCGCGATGCTCGAGAAATCCTGCTGCAGGTCCCACGGGCAACCGCCCTGCGGATCGCGCAGGCGCGCCATGATCCGCAGCAGGGTGCCGATGTCGCCCGGCTCGCCCATGTCGCCGGCGCCGCTCACAGCCCGGCCACCCAGTCGCGCCAGGGCAGCGCCGGATCGCCCAGCGCCACGAAGTCGCCATTGAGCAGGCGCGGACGCCGGTTGTAGTGGAAGGGCTCGCCGGTATCGGCGGCCAGCAGCACGCCGCCGGCCGCTTCAAGCACGCATTGCCCGGCGGCGGTATCCCATTCGCTGGTCGGGCCCAGCCGCGGGTACACGTCCAGCGTGCCCTCGGCGATGCGGCAGAATTTCAGCGAGGAACCCTGCGCGACCAGTTCGATCTCGCCCATGCGCGCCAGCAGTTCGCCGGTACGCGCATCGCGGTGCGAGCGGCTGGCCGCCACCCGCAGCGGCAGCGCCGGTGGCCGCCGGGTGATGATCGCGTCCTCGCGGCCGCCCTCGCGGCGCCAGGCGCCCTCGCCGCGCGTGGCGTGCCAGGCGACGCCGGTCACCGGTGCCTGCACCACGCCGAACACCGGCGCGCCGTCGCGGATCAGCGCGATGTTGACGCTGAATTCGCCATTGCGCTTGATGAATTCGCGCGTGCCGTCCAGCGGATCGACCAGCCAGTAGTCCTGCCACTGGCGGCGGGTTTCCCATGGCAGCTGCGCCGATTCCTCCGATAGCACCGGCAGGTCCGGGGTCAACTGCGACAGGCCATGCACGATCACGTTGTGCGCGGCCAGGTCGGCGCTGGTGAGCGGGCTGTGATCGTCCTTGTGCTGGACGTCGAAGCCCTCGGCATAGACCTGCATGATCGCCGCGCCGGCCTGCTGGGCGATGGCGATGACGGCTTCGCGCAGTGCCGCGTCCAGGGCGCTCATCGCGCTTTCCCCAACCATTCGCGGGCGATGAACAGGGCCGCCAGCGAGCGGCCTTCGGAGAAATCCTCGCGCAGCATCAGACCGTCCAGGTCAGCCAGTTTCCAGGGCACCACTTCCAGTTCCTCGGGTTCGTCGCCGGCAAGGCGTTCGGGGTAGAGATCGCGCGCCAGCACCAGCCACGACTGGTGGCTCATGTAGGTCGGCGCCAGGGTCAGGGTGCGCAGCACGTCGATGCGGCGCGCACCGTAGCCGGCTTCCTCCTTGAGCTCGCGGTCGGCCGCCTGCTCTGGCGTCTCGCCGGCATCGATGCGGCCTTTCACCAGCCCCAGCTCGTAGCGGTGCAGGCCGGCGGCGTATTCGCGCACCAGCAGCACGGTGTCCTCGTCCAGCATCGGCACCACCACCACCGCGCCATGCCCGTGGCTGACCAGCCGCTGGAAATGCCGGCGCTCGCCGTTGGAGAACTCCAGGTCCAGGTGTTCCTGGTGGAACGGGCCGATGTCCTCCTCCACCACCTTGTGGATGAGCGGGAGCGGCCGGCTCATGCGCGGCCCCGGTCGGAGGATTGGCGGATCGCTAGAATGCGCACTGGCAGATACGTTTCCATGAGTCCGAAATGCTAGCAGACCCCGCCGTCGCGACGTTGATCCCGCTCCGTGGGAGCCGCGCATGCGCCTGACCCGCTGCGCCGTCGAACTGCCGCTGCGCGTCGGGCAGACCCTGCCGCTGCCGGAGGAAGCCGCCAATCACCTGGTGCGGGTGATGCGCCTGCGCGAAGGCGATGCCTGCGTGCTGTTCAACGGCGACGGCAGCGACTACGCCGCGACGCTGGTGGCGGTGGGCAAGCGCGACGCGCTGGTACGCATCGACGCCGCGCAGGCGCTGGACAACGAATCGCCGCTGGCCATCACCCTGCTGCAGGGCATCGCCCGCGGCGAGAAGATGGACCTGATCCTGCAGAAGGCCACCGAACTGGGCGTGACCGCCATCGTGCCGGTGAACGCCGAACGTACCGAAGTGAAACTGGACGCCGCGCGCGCGGAGAAGCGCATCGCGCACTGGCGCAGCGTGATCGGCTCGGCCTGCGGCCAGTCGGGCCGCGCGCGCATTCCGGCGCTGTCGCCACCGCTGGCGCTGTCCGCCGCGGCCGCGGCGCTACCCTTGCTGAGCCTGCGCCTGACCCTGGACCCGCAGGGCGAACACCGCCTGTCCACGCTGCCGCCGGCGCCGGCCGGCGGCGTGGTGATCGCCATCGGCCCGGAAGGCGGCTGGTCGCCGCGCGATCGCCAGCAACTGGCCGACGCCGGTTTCCAGGGGCTGCAGCTGGGCCCGCGCATCCTGCGCACCGAGACCGCCGGGCTGGCTGCCATCGCGGCGCTGCAGGCGCGGCTGGGCGATCTGTAGGAAGGCGACCGGCGGGATCGTCCGCGCGCAGACCGTCCCTCGCAACCGGCGTGGTGGCGGCGTCCCGATGTGGAAAGCGGCGCAACGCGCCGCTTCGATCGGACTCTGGTGTGCCGCGGCCGCTCCGGTCAGACCACCGCCGCCAGCGCGGCGAGCACCGCGCTTTCGATCGCATCGAGGTCCGGCAGCAGCGCACTCTGTTCGCCCAGCAGCACGCGCATGTGCACGCCCTGCGGCAGGCTTTCCTCGGAGGCGTCGGCCAGCAGGCCATCGCGCGGGACCGCGATCAGCTGCGGGAAGGACTGGGTCAGCAGCGCGAAGTACGGCATCTCCGGGTTGCCGCCCAGCGCCTTGAGCACCACCACCTTGTTGCTGCCGGCGACCGGCTCGTCACCACCGTTGAAGCGGGCATAGGACAGCAGCGGCACTTCCCAGCCCTGCCAGGCGATATAGCCGGCCAGCCAGTCGGGCGCGCCCTCGATGGGCTCCACCGTCACCCGCGACATCATTTCGGCGACGGTGGCGTTGGGCAGCAGTACGCGCTCGACGCCGGCCTGGATCAGGACGCCACGGACTTCATCGTTGCTTGCATAACTCATGGTCGATTCCTTGATCGTATGCGGCTCAGCCGAAGCTGCGCTGGACGAGCTCGCCGGCGAGGTATTCGGGCGGACCGGCCGGATGGCCGGCCACGGCCAGCTGGCTGGCGGCTTCCGGGTCGTAGCAGCCGTCGCCGCTCTGCCCGGCCACCCAGCCGCCGCGCCCGGCGAATTCCAGCGCCGCCGGCACCAGCGCCGGGTCGGCACCGCTGAGCATCACCACCGCCGAGCGCTCCACCGGCAGCGCCTGCAGCACCGGCGCCGGCTCGGCGGCGAAGCGCAACCCGCCCGCCTGCGGCATCACCCCGACGCCGTCCTGCAGCACATAGACATTGCCGCCTTCCAGCGCCTGCCCGGTTTCGGCCAGCGCGACCGGCAGCATGGTCACGCGCGACATCTGCTTGACGAGGTTGGCGTAGCGGCCGCCGTCCAGGCGCATCTGCACCAGCACCGGCAGCAGGTAATCGTCCGGCAGCGCGCTCAGCAGGCGGCGCACCGCATCCGGTCCACCGATGCCGGCCAGCACCAGCAGCACGCCCTGGGCTGCAGCCTCTGCTTCCGATTCCAGTTCGACCAGCGACAGCGCGCCGGTGCCGATGGCGGCGGCTGCGGCCTCCTGTGGCGCATCATCCACGGCCGGCGTGGCGACCGGCGATGCCGCAGCAGCGTAGGCATCGTCCTCGAGCAGCGACCAGCTGTGGAAGCTGCCAGGCAAAGGCCCGGTACCAACCGGAGCCGGCTCCGCGGCATCCGGGAGCGGCGGCAGTTCGGGCGGCAGCACCGGCGCGGCGCCAGCGTCGGGCTCCGGCCTGGATGGCGCCATGGCCATCAATTCCTCGAAGGTCAGCACTTCCGGCCGGTCGATGGCAGCCGGCGGCGCATACAACGTGTCGGCCGGCACCTCGTCGATGTGCAGCACGGCCTCGTCGACGTGGAACTGCAGCGGCGCATCGGCATGGCGCTCGTCCGGACGCTCCGGCATGCCCGGCTCGAGCAGCGGCAGCGCTTCTTCTTCCTGCCCCGGCGGCAAGACCTGGTCGTGGCCCTGCAGCTTGGCGGCGAGGTGTCGCGTCCAGCGCTGCGCGTCCCAGCCTTCACGGCGCGCGGCCAGTTCGGCCTCCTCGAACATCAGCTCCAGCTGTGGCGCTTCCAGTGCCGGGGCAAGGCGCTCCAGCGCGTCCTCCACCGCCGGCTCCAGCGCCACCAGCACCATCGCCGGCCCGACGGCCTGCAGTGCGGCCGGGTCCAGCGCGGCCGGATCCTCTTCCAGCACCAGCGCGCCGCCAGCGGCGAGCACCGCCTCCTTCAGGCGCTCGCGGGCCGCACCGGGCCGCGCCAGCAGGGCGACCGGCCTGACGGCGGAACGGTCACTCGCGGACACGGGCGATCCCCAGCAGGTCATAGACATTGCGCATCAGATCCAGCTCCTGGTACGGCTTGCCAAGATAGCGCTGCACGCCGATCTCGAATGCGCGCTGGCGGTGCTTGTCGCCGCTGCGCGAGGTGATCATCACGATCGGCACGTCCTTGTAGCGCGGATCGGCGCGCATCGCGGTGGCCAGCTCGTAGCCATCCATGCGCGGCATTTCGATGTCCAGCAGCATCAGGTCCGGTACGCGTTCTTCCAGCCGTTCCAGCGCCTCGATGCCATCGCGCGCGGCCACCACTTCGAAATTGTGGCGTTCCAGCACGCGGCCGGTGACCTTGCGCATGGTCAGCGAGTCGTCCACCACCATCACCAGCGGCACATGGCGCTGCTGGCCGACCGCGGCCACTTCCACCGGCTGCTGCGGCTGCGACAGGTGGCGACGCACCAGCGGCGCCACGTCCAGGATCACCACGACGTTGCCTTCGCCGGTGATGGTGGCGCCGTAGATGCCCGGGACCGAGGCGATCTGCAGGCCCACCGGCTTGACCACGATTTCGCGGTTGCCCAGCACCTGGTCGATCGCCACGGCGGCGCGCAGGTCGCCGGCGCGCACCAGCAGCAGCGGGATCTGTGGCTGGCCTTCGGCCTTGGCCGCGGCCTGCCCGACCAGCGTGCCGAGATCGTGCAGCGCGAAGTCCTCGCCGTTGTAGTGGTAGCCGCCCTGTCCGGATTCGAAACGCTCGCGGGCGATGCGGCCGATGCCGCTGACCGATGCGACCGGCACGGCGAAGGTGGTCTCGCCGATGCGCACGAACACCGCCTGGGTGACGGCCAGCGTCTGCGGCAGGCGCAGGGTGAAGGTGACGCCCTGCCCGCGCACGGTGTGGATGTCCACCGAACCGCCGAGCTGGCGCACTTCATTGCGCACCACGTCCATGCCCACGCCGCGGCCGGCGAGCTGGCTGACCTGCTCGCTGGTGCTGAAGCCGGAGGCGAAGATGAGGTTGTCCAGCTGCGTGTCGTCGAGCTGTTCGCCGGGCTGGATCAGGCCGCGCTGCTCGCCGCGGCGACGGATCGCCTCGCGGTCCAGGCCGGCACCGTCGTCGGCCACTTCCAGCACGATTTCCGAACCTTCACGGCGCAGGCGCAGGGTGATGCTGCCTTCCTCCGGCTTGCCGGCGGCGACGCGCTGTTCCGGCGTCTCCAGGCCATGGGCCACGGAGTTGCGCAGCATGTGCTCCAGCGGCGCGACCATGCGGTCGAGCACGTTGCGGTCGAGTTCGCCGTGCGTGCCTTCCAGGTTCAGGTGCACCTGCTTGCCGATGTCGTGCGCGGCCTGCCGCACCACGCGGCGCAGGCGCGGCACCAGGCCGTCGAACGGCACCATGCGCGCGCGCATCAGGCCGTCCTGCAGTTCCGAGCTGACGCGCGACTGCTGCTGCAGCAGGGCATCGTAGTTGCGTGACAGGTCGTCCAGCACGCCCTGCAGGCCGCCAAGGTCGGCCGCCGACTCGTTCAGCGCGCGGCTGAGCTGCTGCAGCGTGGAGAAGCGGTCCAGCTCCAGCGGATCGAACGCCTGGTCGGCCTGCTCCTGCTCGCGGCGGTAGCGGGCCACGATCTGTGCTTCGGTTTCCAGGTCCAGGCGGCGCAGCTGGTCGCGCAGGCGGGCGTTGGTCCGGTCCAGCTCGCCCATGGCGCTGCGGAACGCGCCCAGCTGCTGTTCCAGGCGCGAGCGGTAGATCGCCACTTCACCGGCGTGGTTGACCAGGCGGTCGAGCAGGTCGGCGCGGACACGCACCTGCTCCTGGGCACGGGTGGCGCCCTCCTCGTCCACGGCCTGCGTCTCGACGACCGGCGCCGACAACGGCTCGGCGGCGATGCCGGCAGGCGCCAGCGGCAGCAGTTCGGCGACCGGTGCGTCGGCAGCGGCCGGAAGTTCCTGGGCCATTTCCGCGTCGGGCGGAACGTCCGCGACGGCATCGTCGCCGGCATCGGCCATCGACAACGGTGCCAAGGTGGCGGTCGCTTCCGGTTCCGGCAACGCTTCCATTCCGGCGGCCGGCATCGATTCGACCGGCTGCAACGGCTGCGCGATGGTTTCCGGCGCTTCGGCGCGACCGGCGGTGCGGGCTTCGAACGCCTCGATGAGATCGACCGGCATCTGTACCGCGCGGTGCGCGCCGGTGCGGATCAGCAACTGGTGCAGGCGGTCGAAACCGCGCTCCAGCAGTTGCACGTCGCTGCGGCCGATCTCGGTACGGCTGGCCGCCACCGCTTCCAGCAGCGATTCGATGCCGTGGCCAAGGTCGCCGATGGCATTGATGCCCGCCATGCGCGCGCCGCCCTTGAGCGTATGCAGGTCGCGCTGCAGCCCGGCCAGCAGTTCGCGGTCTTCCGGCGCCGAACGCAGTTCGCTGATGAGGCGGTCGCAGTGGTCGAGCAGGTCCTTGCCTTCCTCGACGAAGATATCGACCAGTTCGCGATCGAGGTCGTCGAAATCGAGCGGGCCGGCATCGAATGCCGCCGCTTCCAGGGCTGCCGCGGGAACCGCGGTGTCCTGCACCGGCATGGTCAGCGGCGCCAGTTCGATCGGCGCTTCGACGACCGGCACGACGGGTTCGGGTTCGGCGACAACGTCGCCCTGCGTGGCCTCGATGGTGGTTTCAGTCGGTTCATCGACAAGCTCGGCCGCCGGTTTGGCAGCCTCCAGCACCGGCTCGACCGGAGCAGCCGTCTCTTCCACGGCCAGCGCGGCGAGCGAGTCGTCGAACGCGGCCACGGTATCGCCGGCCGCACTTTCTTCGAATGCACCCGCCTCGAACGCATCCGCCGGCGCAGCAACGGCATCGTCCACCACCAGCGAATGCCCGGACGGCTGCGGCTCCTTGTCAGCTGCGGCGACCGGTGCATCGTCCGTCACCGACGCCTCGACAGGCTCGACGACGGCCGGCGCCTCTTCCATCACCGGTTCGGCCACCAGCTCGGTGCCCGCATATTCCTCCGGCGCGACGGCATCCAGCGACAGCGCAGTCCCGGCGGCATCCGCCCCCCCGCCCAGCTCAGCGTGCGTTTCCGGCGCATCGTGCGACAGGCCGGAAACTTCCGGCTGTGCTTCGTTTTCAGGCTCGGCCGGCCATTCGAAGACCGACACCGCGGCCGGCTCTTCCACTGCGGCGGCAGGCGTTTCGGCCTCCACTGGCGGATGCTCCGCGGTGGCCTGGCCCGGCGAGCCGGCAAACGAGGTTTCCAGCAGCGCGGGATCGAAATAGGCGGAAAGATCGCTGATGCCGGCCAGTTCCTCGGCCACCGGCAGCGCTGCCGGCGTCGATTCCACGTCGGCGGCCGACGCGGGCGCGGCCGGCATGTCTTCCTCGTCGATGTCCTCGTGCACCTGCGGCGGCCACTGCACCTCCGGCAAGGCATCGGCCAGCGCCTGCAGGCGCGCGGCCAGCGGCGCGAACGACGGGATCAGCGGCGACGGCGCCTGCAGCGCGGTGATGGTGGTGGCCACGGCGGTGGCGGCCTCGCCCAGCGCGGCGACGCCCTCAACGGACGGAACCACCGCGTTGGCGAGCGAGCGCTTCACGAACGACTCGACCGGTGCGGTCACCGCGGTGATCTCCGGCACCTCGGTCATCGCGAAGGCGCCGCTCATGGTGTGCACGGCGCGCAGCAGCTCCTCGCTCGCCGGCTGCGGCTCGGGACGCGACTGCGACAGCCAGGCCTCGACCGTGGCCAGGTGCTGGCCCACTTCGGCTTCGAGGATCTCGCGCAGCACGCTGTCCACCGAGGCCGGCGTACCAGTGGCGGCCGCGGTCGCGGGCACTGCTGCCACCGGGGTCGTGGCCGGTGCCACGGCAGCCCCAGCGACATGGAAGGCTTCCTCGCCGGCGGCGACGCGGTCGGCGATGTCCTGCAGGCCCGGCACGTCGGCGTGGATGCGGCCGTTGTCGCGCAGTGCGGCATTGAACTGCGGCAACACGTCGAAGGCCTGGTTGACCAGGGCCACCACCGCCGGGCTGGCAGGACGGCTGCCGTCGAGCACGCGGTTGAGCATGCTCTCGATCTTCCAGCTGAACTCGCCGAGCGTGCGCGCGCCGACCAGGCGGCCGCTGCCCTTGAGCGTATGGAACACGCGCCGCACCGGGCGCAGGCGCTCCATGCTGTCCGGCGCGGCACGCCATGCCGGCAGCAGGCGCCCCAGGTTCAGCAGCTCCTCGTCGAACTCCTCGATGAACACATCGCGGATGTCCTGGTCGATCTGCTCGGCATCGTTGTCGAAACCGCCGTCCAGGCCTTCGCCAGCCTCAAGGGTGGCAACGGCCATCTCGGCCGGCGCCGCGGCGACAGGCGCCGCTTCCGTTTCGGCCGGCAACTCGAACGGATCGAAGGAGGCAGCGGCCTTGTCCAGCTCGGCCATGAAGGCTGCCATCTCGTGGTCCGCCGCGGGCGCCGCGTCGGCAGGGCCGATCGCAGCGGGAACCTCGGTTTCCATCGCGGCGTCATCGGCCGGCGTGGCGTCCATCCCGGACCGCGCGGCCACCTCGGCGGCAACCGGCTCCTCGATGGTGAATTCGAATGGCGATGCATCGATGGGCAGCTGCGTGCCGGCGTCGCCCGCCGCGGCCGGCGTCCACGACTCGGAACCGACCGGATCGAAGGCCAGGAAATCGCTGGAAGCAGCGTGTTCCGCCTGCGGCATGCCGTCGTCGGATGCCGGCTGGAAGCCGGTATCGAAGTCCAGCGGCGCGACGGTCGCGGCCGGACCATCCGCCTCGGCGGACAGGTCTTCGGCAGCCACTGGATCGAACGAGAAGGAGGAAGCGGCATCGAACGACGGCAGCGGCGGCGGCTCGGTGGCCGCCACCGGCGAAGCCAGCGCCGTACGTGCGTGGATGGCGTCGCCGAACACCAGCGGACGGGCCGGCGGCGCGAACGAAGCAACGGCCTCTTCTTCCTGTACCACCGGCGCGCCAGACAGCTGCCCAGCGTCTTCGACGAACGCCGTGACATCCCGGGTTTCCTGCCGATCCTGTACCTCGTCCACGGCGGACGCGGCAACCGGCGCCAACGGGGCGGAAACAGCCTCCTCCTGCGCGCCTGCCACCGGTACCGGCCAGTAGCGCAGCGCCTCCAGGCTGCTGCGGGTGATGTCCAGGATCTCCTCGCGGCCCGGGCGCCGCTCGCGCAGCGCTTCGAGGTAGTACTCGAGGCTGGCCATGGCATCGGCCAGCGTATCCAGCTGGCGCCCGCCGGGGATGCGCCTGCGCCCGATCAGTTCGACGCCGATGTACTGGCGGATGCCGTTCATGTAGTCCGCGGGCGCCTGCAGGTCAAGCATGCGCAGCGCGCCGGAAACCTCGTCGAGCAGGCGCGGCACGTCCTGCAGGCGCGCGTGGTCCCAGTTGGTCTCGATGAAGGCGACGAAGGCTTCGCGCGCGGCGGCGAAATTGGCGATGGCCTCGTGCGCCAGCACCTCGACCGTGCGCCGGGTCTCCACCGCGGCCGGGTCTTCATCGCCCTCCAGGTTGGCGCCGAGGTAGGCGACCTGGTCGTCCAGCGAGGCGTCGACGTAGAGCAGCGCGCCCGCGATGTCGAGCAGCAGGTTGTCGTCGATGGGACGGCTGCCGTCCACCACTTCGCGCAGCGCGTCGCGCTGCTGCGCGACCACGCCGCGGGCCACGCCCAGCCCCATCACGCCCAGCGTGTCGGACACGGCGCCCAGTTCGTTGACCTGGGTCTGCAGATCGGCGGTCGCACCGCCCAGACGCACATGCAGGTCCAGCGCATCCTTGATGCGCAGCAGTTCTTCCTTCACCGCGTTGCCGACCGTGTCCAGCAGCTCGCGGTTGCGCCCCTGCAGGCTGCCCCGCGCATGTTCCAGTTCGGCCTCGCTGGCCTTGCCCGCTTCCGGGTCGAAGGCCAGCAGCACGCCTTCGTTGATGCCCTCGGCGGCGCGCGCGGCGCGGATTTCATTGAGCAGCGGCAGCAGCACGATCGGAATGTCGCGGTGGCCGTTCTGCAGGCGCTCCAGGTAATCGGGCAGCAGCACGGTGCCGCGCATCAGGGTGGCGCAGGCTTCGTCGCGGTCCGGCACGGCGCCATCGCGCACGGCGTCGGCCAGCAGCTCCAGTTCCTCGGCCACCATCGCCGGGGCATACAGCTCGACCATCCGCAGCGTGCCCTGCACCTGGTGCAGGTAGCTGGCGCAGAAGCGCATGCGGCTGGTGTCGGCCGGATCTTCGACGAAGTATTCGATCTCGCTGCGCGCCTGGCGCAGGGTCTCGTCCAGCTCCGGCTTGACCCAGCCCAGCGCCGCGTGGCTCATCGCATCGCGCAAGGTACTCATCGCACTCCCCCGTGCAGCATCGTTCGCTTGCCGTCCGGGCGGCCCTGTTCTGCGGTATGACGACACATCATCTGCTGGTTCCTTTCCATCCCCGCCCGTTCAACCGGTTCAGGCCGGCAGCTTGAAGTCGGCCACCGAACGGCGCAGGTCCGCGGCCAGCTGGTTGAGCTGGCCAAGCGAATCGGCGGTCTGCCCGGCACCCTGCGAGGTCTGGCCGGTGATCTGCCGGATCACGCCCATGGTCTGGGTGATGTCGGTAGCGGCGGCGGCCTGCTGGTGGGCGGCGATGGAGATGTTCTTGATCAAGGTGTTGAGCGCGTTGGACACGCGTTCGATTTCGGTCAGCGCGGTACCCGCGTCCTCGGCAAGGCGCGCACCGGACACCACTTCGGCGGTGGTCTGTTCCATCGAGGTGACCGCTTCGTTGGTATCGGCCTGAATCGCCTGCACCAGGCCTTCGATTCGACGCGTCGCGCCCGAAGTGCGTTCTGCCAGTCGCTGCACCTCGTCGGCCACGACCGCGAAACCACGGCCCGCCTCGCCGGCCGATGCCGCCTGCACGGCCGCGTTCAGCGCCAGGATGTTGGTCTGTTCGGAAATGTCGTTGATCAGTTCCACGATCGAGCCGATTTCCTGCGACGACTCGCCCAGACGCTTGATGCGCTTGGAGGTTTCCTGGATCTGGTCGCGGATCTGGTCCATGCCCTGGATGGTCTGGCGCACCACGCCGGCGCCCTCGGTGGCGATGACCACCGAACGCTGTGCCACTTCGGCCGATTCGCTGGAGTTGCGCGACACCTGTTCGATGGACGAGGCGATTTCGCCGATGCGGTCCGAGGCGCTGGTGATCTCGTCGGCCTGGTGGCCGGCCGCTTCGGCCAGCTGCATGGCGGTGGCCTGGGTTTCCTGCGCCGACACCGCCACCTTGCTGGAGATGTCGTTGATCGTGGTCACCAGGTGGCGCAGTTCGTCCACGGCGTAGTTGATCGCGTCGGCGATGGCGCCGGTCATGTCCTCGGTCACCGAGGCCTTCACCGTCAGGTCGCCTTCACCCAGCGAGCTGATTTCGTCCAGCAGCCGCATGATCGCCTGCTGGTTGCGGCTGTTGAATTCCACCTGGGTCTGGTAACGCAGCTCCTGCTCGCGCGACCGGCTGCGCACCGTGCTCCACACGAAGCCGATGATCGACAGCACCGACAGCGCACCGAACACCACGCTCCACCAGAAATTCGGGAAGATGCGGGTGTCGCGGGTGGAACCGAACGCGGAGAAGGCGTCGAACAGCTTGCGGCTGTTGTCCAGCATGCGGTCCGAGCCGCTGGCCAGGGCCGCGGCCGAGGACTGCGCGGCGAACAGGTTGCGCGAGCTGGCCAGGATCGCGTCGGCGTCCTTCTTCATCTTGGTCCACTGGCTGGTCGACTGCTCCAGCGCCACCTGTGCGTTGGGGTTGCGCACCGCGGCGATGCCCAGCTCCTCGTTGCCGCTGCGCAGGCCTTCGAGCACCTGGGTGAACACCGTCATATCGCGCGCCAGCGCGTCGCCGGCACCGCTGGCGCCGGGGCCGCCGGCGCGGATTTCGGTGACGCGGCGGGCCATGGAGCCGACCACCACGACCTGCTGCAGGCCGTTGTAGATCTGCGCGGACTGGGCGCCGCCGGCGGTCATCGCGCGCACCACTTCGTTCAACTGCGCCTGCAGCTGCGGCACAGCGCCGACGAAGCTGTCGGCGTTGCCGGCCAGCGCCAGGACGGCGGGCTCGCTGGCCACGATCTGTTCGGCGTTCTTGGACAGCGGCTGCCAGGTCTCGACCAGCTGGCGCAGCGGCGCGGCCACGCCGGCCTCCTCGCCGAAGCGGCTCTTCAGCTCGCCCACGGTGCGGTCGACCTTGGCGCGGGTGTCCTTGAACGCGGCATAGGCCTCGCGGTTGCCGGCCACCGCCTCGCGGCCCTGGTTGGCCAACTGCTGCGACAGCACCTGCAGGTCGGCCGCGCCGGTGCCCGCGCCTGCCAGACGGCTACCCTGCCAGGTCGCGACGCCGGTGTTGGCGCCGAACACGATCATCGACAGTACCAGCAGGCCCAGCCAGAAATTGGTACCCACGTTGCCAAGCTTGCCGGCCTTGGCGGTGTCCGGAGCAGTACTCATGTTTCGACCTCGGTATCCAATACGGAAAGGCAGACCCGCACTCAGGCGGCGGCCTGCCGGAATTCAGGCGTGCGCGACAGGAGGGAGAGCGAGAACACGCCCCAGTCGTGGCCGCCATCGTTGAAGGCATGTTCGACGAAGTGGGCGTAGCGGCCCTGGGCGATGTCGCCGGCCGGGACCTGGCTGGACAGCTCGAAGCTGCGCTGCCCGTAGAGCTCGTCGATGCTGATGGCGACGTCGCCGCCGCTCTGGCGCATGATCAGCACGCGGTGGCCTTCCTGCTGGACGGTGCGCTGTCCTTCCAGGAAGTACTTCAGGTCCACCACCGGGAACAGGTTGCCGCGCAGGTTGCCCACGCCCAGCAGCCACGGCTGCGCGCCGGGTACCGGCGTGATCGGCGGCATCGGCACGATCTCGACCACCTCGCGGAAATCGGACACCAGGCGCCGGCCGCCGATGCGGTAACCCACGCCGCGCCACACGTCCGTGGAGAAGTGGCGTTCCGGCAACTGCACCGCATGCGCCAGACTGCGCCGCTCGTAGGCCTCGAGGATGTCGAAGGGAGATCGCATCAACCCACCAGTTTGTTGATCCGCGCGATCAGGTCGTCCTCGCGCGGCGGCTTCACCACGTAGTCCGACGCGCCCTGGCGCATGCCCCAGGCCATGTCGGTCTCCATGCTCTTGGTACTGACGATCAGCACCGGAATGCCGCGGGTGGCCTCGTCGCGCGACAGCGCGCGGGTGGCCTGGAACCCGCTCATGCCGGGCAGGACCACGTCCATCAGCACCAGCTGCGGCGTCTGGCTGCGCGCCATCTGCAGGCCGTCCTCGGCATTGTCGGTGGCGAGCACTTCGTGCCCGGCCTTTTCCAGCCATTGCGTGAACACCGCCCGGTCGGTCGGTGAGTCCTCGATCAACAGGATTCGAGCCATGTGCCTTACCCCCTGGTCAGGCGTTGACGTATGTGCGGATGGCGCCCAGCAGTTCTTCGCGAGTGAATGGCTTGGTCAGGTACTGCTCGGAGCCGACGATGCGCCCGCGCGCCTTGTCGAACAGGCCGTCCTTGGAGGACAGCATGATCACCGGCGTGGACTTGAAGAGCTGGTTGCCCTTGATCAGCGCGCAGGTCTGGTAGCCGTCCAGGCGCGGCATCATGATGTCGACGAAGATGATCTGCGGCTGCTGGTCGGCGATTTTGGCCAGTGCCTCGAAACCGTCGGTCGCGGTCACGACCTCGCAGCCTTCGCGCTTGAGCAGTGTCTCGGCGGTACGCCTGATGGTCTTCGAATCGTCGATGACCATCACCTTCAGCCCTGCGAGTTCCCCACCCGCAGCCATGTTTTCAACCATTGCGATTTCCCCGGGCGCGCAGCGCGCCATCTGAACGTGGCGCTGCTGCGAAAGCGGTCTATATCCCAGCCCTGCCGCGAACTGTCAAGGGCTGTCGTCGTTGCGGGGCCGGCGCCGCGCGCAGTGTGAACCCCATCGCAGTCGCTGCGCGGGGCCATTCAGCCCCGCAACGCTCCGGATCGCGCATGGCGCTGGGCGCCCGTCGCGCCGGGACGCTACCATCGCCACCTGACCCGAAAGGCCGTGGATCATGCTGGACGTCATCGTGGTGATGGACCCCATCGCCCAAATCAAGATCGCCAAGGACACCACCTTCGCCATGCTGCTGGAAGCCCAGCGGCGCGGCCATCGCCTGCATTACGTGCGCCCCGGAGGGCTGGCGCTGGAAGGCGGCCTCGCCGTGGCCGAGACCGCGCCACTGCAGGTGCGCGACGACCCGGCCGGCTGGTTCACCCTCGGCGGCTTTGCCCGCATGGCGTTCGGCCCCGGCCAGATCGTGCTGATGCGCAAGGACCCGCCGTTCGACAGCGAGTTCCTCTACGACACCCAGGTACTGTCGGTGGCCCAGGCCGCCGGCGCCTGCGTGGTCAACGACCCGCAGGGTTTGCGCGACTACAACGAGAAACTGGCCGCGCTGCTGTTCCCGCAGTGCTGCCCGCCGACCCTGGTCAGCCGCAGCAACGCCGCGCTGAAAGCCTTCGCCCACGAACACGGGCAGGTCGTGCTCAAGCCGCTGGACGGCATGGGCGGGCGCTCGATCTTCCGCAGCGGCACGGGCGATGCGAACCTCAACGTCATCCTGGAGACGCTCACCGACGGCGGCCGCCGGCTGGCGCTGGCGCAGCGTTTCATCCCCGACATCAGCGCCGGCGACAAGCGCATCCTGCTGATCGACGGCGAGCCGGTGGACTACTGCCTGGCGCGCATCCCGCAGGGCGACGAATTCCGCGGCAACCTCGCCGCCGGCGGCCGCGGCGAAGGCCGCCCGCTCAGCGAACGCGACCGCTGGATCGCCGCCCAGGTCGGCCCGGAAATGAAACGCCGCGGCATGCGCTTCGTCGGCCTGGACGTGATCGGCGACTACCTCACCGAGGTCAACGTCACCAGCCCGACCTGCGCCCGCGAGCTCGATGCCCAGTTCGGGCTGAACATCGCCGGCCAGCTGTTCGACGCACTCGAGGCCGGCCTGTCGCGATGAGCGTATCCGCGGATGCCCTGCCGCCGCCGGCACGGGTCACCGAACAGCAGCGGCTGGGCGCCACGCTGACGCTCTCGCTGCTGGTGCATGGCCTGCTGATCCTGGGCGTGGGCTTCGCGGTCGGCGGCAACGCACCGCTGGTGCCGACGCTGGACGTGATCTTCAGCCAGACCAGCACGCCGCTGACGCCGGAGCAGGCCGATTTCCTGGCCCAGGCCAACCAGCAGGGCGGCGGCGACCACGACAGGCCGCAGCGTCCGCGCGACAGCCAGGCCGGCATCGTGCCACAGCCCGACGGCGGCCTGGCGCCGGTACCCATGCAGCGCCAGGACGCGGCGGCGCCCCCGCCGCCGCAGACCCGCGTGGTCAGCAGCACCCAGGGCGAACAGGTCGTCGCCGAGGCGCAGCCGCGGCCGTTGCCCGAGCACCCCGACCTGGATGCCCCGATGACCGCGCGTGAGCAGCGCGACGCGGAGATGGCGCGGCTGGCCGCCGAAGTGCACCTGCGCTCGGAGCAGTACGCCAAGCGCCCGAACCGCAAGTTCGTCTCGGCCAGCACCCGCGAATACGCCTACGCCAACTACCTGCGCGCCTGGGTCGACCGCGCCGAGCGCGTGGGCAACCTGAACTATCCCGACGAAGCGCGCCAGCGCCGCCTCGGCGGCCAGGTGGTGATCACCGTCGGCGTGCGCCGCGACGGCAGCGTGGAAAGCAGCCGCATCCTGCGCAGCAGCGGCACGCCGCTGCTGGACGCCGCCGCGCTGCGGGTGGTGGAACTGGCGCAGCCGTTCCCGCCCCTGCCCCGCACCAGCGACGACATCGACATCCTGCAGGTCACCCGCACCTGGGTGTTCCTGCCCGGCGGCCAGCTGCACGACGACCGCTGAAGCGGGAGCGCCGGCCATCGCCGACGCTCCCTGCACGTCACTCCGCCTGGCCGAGCAGCGTCTTCTTCCAGAACTCGATCCCGGCCCAGAAGATGTAATCGCGGTTCTCGCGCTTGTGGAAGCCGTGGCCTTCGTTGCGCGCCAGCACGTGCCAGGCCTCGCCACCCTGCCCGCGCAACGCCTTGACGATCTGCTCGGCCTCGGAGGCCGGCACCCGCGGATCGTTGCCGCCGGCGGCGACCATCAGCGGAATGCGGATTTTCCCGACATTGCGCAGCGGCGATATCTCCGCCAGCCTGGCGCGCTGGGCCGGATCACGCTCGTCGCCGTACTCCACCCGCCGCAGGTCGCGCCGGTAGGCCTGGGTGTTCTCCAGGAAGGTGACGAAATCGGAAATGGCGACGGCGCAGCTGGCCGAGCGCAGGCGGTCGCTGTAGTGCACCGCCGAGGCATAGCACATGTAGCCGCCATAGCTGAAACCGTAGACGGCGAAGCGCGCCGCATCCAGCCCCTGGTCGCCCGCCAGCGCATCGATGAACGCGCCCACGTCCTTGACCGAGTCCTCGCGCTTCCACGGCCCGTTGTCCAGGTCCAGGAAACGGGTGCCATAGCCCGAGGAACCGCGCACATTGGGCAGGAACAGGGCCACGCCCAGTTCGTTGACCAGATAGTTGTCGGCGCCAAGGAACCCTGGCCGGCTCTGCCCTTCCGGGCCACCGTGGATGTCCATGATCAACGGGCGCTTGCCGGGGAAGCGGGCCGGATCGGGACGGTACAGGAAGCCGGAAACCTTCTCGCCGTCGAAACTGGCCACTTCCACGAGTTCAGGCTCGCGGTTGCGCTCCAGGTCCAGGCCGCCGGCCTCGCTCCAGGTCCAGCGCTTGACCGCCAGCGTCTGCGGGTCGATCGAGTAGACATCGCCGGGCACCCTGGCCGAGGACAGGCTCAGGCCGATCTCGCCCCACGGCGCGATCTGCAGCAGGCGGCCGATGCTCCAGTCCAGCACGCCGTCCGGCAAACCATCGACCTGCCGCAGGTTGCCGCCCTGGCCGTCGCCCACGCGCAGCCGCGACACGCCGGCGTCGTTGATCGCGTAGACCAGTACCTGTTCGTCATCGGATACCGCGTAGTCGGTCACGTCCCAGCGCGGTTCGCGGCTGACCGCGGCGAACGCGCCGTTGCGCGGGTCCAGCTTGCCCAGCCGGACGAAATCCGAATCGCGGTTGGACAGCACCCAGATCCGTCCATCGCGGGCATAGTGCGCATCGGCGTAGGACGCGCGTCCGCGCGCCGGCGTCAGCACCTTCATCCCGCCCTTGCGCAGGTCGATCTCGGCCAGCACGGCATGGTTGATGGAGAGCCGGTTGATGGCCAGTGCACGGCTGCCGTCGGGCGAGAAGTCGGAGATGTTCCAGCCACCGCCGCTGACCTGGGCGACCATGCGGTCGCTGCCTGGCCGGGACGGGTCCAGCACGTAGAGATCCATGTCCGCGCCGTTGCGCCGCGAGGAGGCGTAGCCGAGCAGGTGGCCGTCGCGGCTCCAGCTGCCGAACCAGTTGCGCGACCTGCCGTCGGTCAGCAGTTCCAGGCGGCCATCCTTCAACAGGTAAAGCTGGAAGAACTCGTTGCCGCCGATGTCCTTCTGCACCACCAGGTGGCCGCTGTCGCCCGGCGCATGGCTGGCGAAGGGAACCGGCTCGGCCTCGAAGCTCAGCTGGGTACGCGCAGCCCCAGGCGACCGCACGCTGTGCAGCTGGTCGGTGCTGCCGAAGCGGGTCTTCATCAGCACGGAGCGGCTCTGCGGATCCCAGCCGAGGAAAGCGGCGCGGCGGAATTCCAGGTAGCGGGCGCTGGCCTCGGCGGTCGCCTCGGGAATGGCGGGAACGCCGTCGGCGTGGATCGCCGGCGGCACCGGAACCGCTGCGGCCGCATTGCCGGCGACGGCGACTGCCGCCACCAGCAGGGCACGGATTGCATGATTCATTTCTGCTCCTCGTCGGTTGGCGGCGAGGCCGCTCAGAACTTCACCCGCACGCCGGCGGTGTAATAGGCACCCATGACGTCGTAGTAGGGCGAGAACGTCGCCGCGATGGGCGCTTTCTTGTTGAAGACATTGTTGGCGCTGGCGTACAGCTCGACCCTGCCCTCGCCGCCCAGCCGGTAGGCGCCGCCCACGTCGTAGTAGACGTAGCTGCCGATGCGGTTGTTGACGATGTTCTGGTTGCGGTCGTAATCGCCGGCCGACAGGTAGCGCGCACGCGCGTTGATCGAGAAGGCATCGCTGTCGAAAGCGACGCTGGACACCGCGCGCCACTTCGGCACGCCGAGGCCGAAGGCATAGCCCTGCGAACCGACGTACTCCATGCGCTTGACGCCGTCGTCGGTGCTCAGGCTGTTGACCCAGGTCGCCAGGGTGCGGAAGCGCAGGCGGCCGGAGACGCCGAACAGGTTGGCGTCGCGGCGGTACGAGGCTTCCAGGTCGACGCCGTCGGTCTTGTACTGCGACAGGTTGGTGTAGGTGGAGACGATGCGGGTGATGTTGCCTCCCGCGTCACGCTCGACCCGGCTGCACAGCTCGGCGTTGCCGGCAGCGCAGCGGCTGAGGATGTCCTGCAGGCCGATGGTGGTGATCACGTCCTTGATGTCGATGTTGAAGTAGTCCACCGAGAAATCCAGCCCTTCGACCGCGCGCGGCGACCAGCTCAGGCCGGCGGTCAGGGTGTCGGCGGTCTCCGGCCGCAGCCCCGGATTGCCGCCGCCGTTGCTCAGCGCGTAGACGGTCTGGTTGTTGGTTGGATCGGTGACGTAGCTCCAGCCGGTGGTGGTGGTGGTGAACAGCTCGCTCAGGTTGGCCGAGCGGATGTCGCGCGAACGGGCGAGGCGGCCACGGAAGCCATCGAAGAATTCATTGGTGAAGCCAAGTTTCCACGACCAGATCGCGCCGGTGGTGTTGTAGTCGGAGATGCGCGCTGCCGCGCTCAGGGCCAGGTTGTTCAGGCCCGGCACGTCTTTGACCAGCGGTACCAGCACTTCGCCGAAGGCTTCCTTGACGTTGAACGAACCCTTCATGGCGCTGAAGTTGAACGACCGGAAGGCCTTGGCCGCGTCCAGCTCGCCGACGCGCTGGTCGATCGCTTCGCGCCGCCCTTCCACGCCGAACGCCACCGAGACCGCGCCCGCCGGCAGTTCCCAGGGCTCGCCACGCAGGCTGGCGCCGAACACGTCCAGCGTGGTCTTGGCACGCTGCTGCGGGGTGCCGGTCACGTAGTCGATGGCCTCCTGCGACGGCGCGCCCTCGCCGAACACATTGATCGGCACGCAGTGCACCGCCGGGTTGCCCAGGCTGACGCGGCACACCGGCTTGCCGGTGACCGGGTCGGTCACCGAGTCGATCGCATTGGCCCAGGCATCGCGCAGGATGAACCCCGGCGTGTCGAAGTTGGCTTCGGCCTCGCCATGGCTGTAGTAGGCGCTCCAGCGCCAATCGCCGGCATAGCCATCGAGCGCGAGCGTGGCCTGGGTGGTCTTGCGCTCGAAATCGATATGCGGGTAGTTGATGTCGTTGTTGAAACGACCGATGCGCAACTTGGTTTCGCCGGCCTGCTGCATCGCCTCGCGCACATGCTGCGGCAGGAAGGCATTGTCGATACCGATGTCCAGGTTGTTGCGGTTGTGGTCGCCGAACCAGATGTAGTTGTTATACATCCGCGAATGACGCACTTCGGCAGTCAGGCGCACATCGTCGTTCAGGTCGTAACGACCGCTGGCCAGCACCGAGTAGCGCTTCTGCGGCGCGCTGAGCGGGCTGTAGTCGTCGTTCGACGGCCCTTCGCCGCCGCTCATCAGCGCGCCGACGACATGACCGTAGCGGAAATCGCGCAGCGAACCATCCGGATTGAAGGCCTTGCCCTTGAGCACGCCGGACAGGATCAGGCCGCCGTAGCCGGCGTCGGAGAAGCCGACATCAGGCATCAACTGGTACTGGCCGTTGCCGACCGACAGCGTCGACCAGCGGCCGGCACGGCTGCGCGAACTGCGCGGCACGATGCCGTCGTTGTCGAGGAACTCGCCACCCACCAGGAAATGGCCGCGCCCATCGGCGAAGTCCGTGCCCCAGGCCGCCTCGAAGCGCTTCTCCTTGCCGTCGTCGTAGGTGGATTGCCCGGCCTGGGCGCCGGCCTTGAAGCCGACGAAGTCGTGATCCAGGCTGATATTGACCACGCCACCAACCGCGCCCGAGCCCCAGGCCGCGGAGGCACCGCCGGTCACCACGTCGACGCTTTTGACGACGATCGATGGAATCGTGTTGAGGTCGTTGTCGCTGGAAATGCGGCGACCGTCCTGCAGCACCAGGGTGCGCGAAATGCCCAGGCCGCGCAGATCGACCGGCGCGTTTCCGGCGCCGGTGTTGGAACCGGTGGTCTGCGGCGAACTGGTGGCGCGGAACTGCGGCAGGTCGTTGAGCGCGGCGCCGATGTTGGTGCGCGAGTCGAGCTTCAGCTCCTCGGCGGTGATCGGCAGGGTCGGCGTCGGTGCCACCAGGTCGGGGCGGTCGATGCGCGATGCGGACACACTGACCGCGGCGAGATCGCTGACCTTGCGGTCGCTGCCTTCGTCCTTGGTCTGGGCATGGACGCTGGCCGAAGCGGCCAATGTCGCCAGGACGCACAACGTCAGGGGATGAAGCTGGAGTGGCTTGCGCATGTGTTCGTTACCCGGATTCGCAATGACTGGGGGGCCCGGTGTGCGGGCGCGCCGACAGTGCCAACTCGTGAACGAACAATGCCTAATGTCTATGGAAAGACAAACTTCATTACGGATGCAACGGGATTCGAGTACCGATGGCAGCGTCGAAGCGGCCGCATCGCATGCGCCGGAAAGTGCTTGTTTCGCAGCGTGTGGCGCATCTTACCGGGATTCCATTTCAAAATCCGCCCTCTTTTTCGTTGGACGGATTCCGTCACAGTCGACGAAGCCGCGGCGAGCGCATTGTTTCTTTCGCAACTTCGCCTGCGTGGCCGGATACGACCCTGGATTGCGCGGATTTCCCGCCCTCCTCACGAGGGCGGGAAGCCCGGCAGGCCGCATCAGCGCCAGTTGTAGTTGAACGAAACGCCGACGATGCGCGGCTCGTTGTAGACGGCTGCCATGTAGTTCTCGATCACGCCCTTGAGGTTCTTCTCGTTGGTGATGTTGCGCGCGAACGCCGCCACTTCCCACGCACCGTAGCCGCCGCTGTAACCGACCCGCAGGCCACCCTCGAAGTTGCCGTTGGAATAGAACTCGTCGGTGCGGTACAGGACGAACTGTGTCCGGCCCTGCCGGTTCCAGTCGGTGGCGAAGAACACCGCGCCATCGTCGCCTACCGGAATGTCGTAGCGCGCAGCGAGGTTGAGGTTGTACTTCGGCGCGTTCGGCAGCGGGTTGCCGTCGATCTGCGCGTAGACGTTGCTGCCGATCTTGATGGTCGGGTCCTTGACCGTGCACACGACCACGCCGTTGAGCGCGCAGACCTGCGCATACACGCGCTTGTCCTGGATCCTGCTGTGCAGCAGGCTCAGGCCGGCGCTCAGCGACAGGTTCGGAATCGGCCGCCAGTCCATGTCCGCCTCCAGACCGTAGGCGCGCGCCTTGTCGGCGTTGAACAGCACGCCATTGCCGTTGGAATCGTTGCCGTTGAGCTGGATGTCGTCCACCGCATAGGTGAAGCCGCTGACGTTCAGGCGCAGGCGGTTGTCGAACAGGCTGCTCTTGATGCCGGCTTCCCACGACAGGATGGTTTCCGAATCGGCGGTGGTGAAATCGGAATTGAACACCGCCGAACGGCCCTGGATGGTCGGCCCGCGGAAGCCGCGCGCCACGCGTGCGTAGACACTCAGTGCCCGATTGACTTCATACATGGCGCTCAGGTCCCAGCTGGGCTGGGTATCGGACATCTCCACGTTGTGGCGACCCTTGTAGGTCACCACGCCCGCGGCGGTATCGGCGGTCTTGAGCAGGCGCGTGCTCTTCTCGTCCCGGGTCGCACGCACGCCGGCGGTCAGGGTCAGCGCATCGCTGGCCTTCCAGCTCACCTGGCCGAAGCCGGCCCACGACGTATTGATGTTGCGCAGGCGTACCCAGTTGTTCGGGTTGCGCGCCGCGCCCTGCAGGAACCAGGCGCGCTGGTAGAAATCGGTGGTGTCGCGGCCGTCGAAATAGAACGCGCCGACCTGCCAGGACCACGGATCGGTGGTGTTGCTGGCCAGGCGCAGTTCCTGGGTGAACTGGCCGAGGTCTCGCACCTGCCCCATCGACTGGCCATAGCCGTTCGGCACGCCGCCGACCGGGAAATCCGCCGCGGCGCCGCCATCGGTATCGCCGCGGCTGTAACCGGAGGTGGTCTCGTAGGCGCTGATCGAGGTCAGCGTCGTCGCGCCGAAGTCGTAGATCGCCTTGATCGAACCGCCATGGGTCCGGTACGCCTGCGGGTTGTTGCCGGCCTCGTCGTAGGCGACCTTGTCGCGCGCCACGTCGACCTTGTTCGAGCCCTTGTGCATCGCCCCGCGCAGGAACAGCGTGGACGTGCCGTCATAGTCGCGGGTATGCGCCGAGGCCAGCAGCGAGAACCGTTCGCTGGGCTTGAACAGCATCTGCAGGCGCAGGTTGCGGTCGTCGTAGCCGCCCATGGCGTTGTTCTTCGGACCGACCGTGCCGTCGGCGCTGGGGCCGCTGTAGGTGTTGTCCACCCAGTCGCCGCGGTGCTGGTACAGCGTGGACACGCGGAAGGACAGCACGTCGTTGATCGGCCCGCCGATGCCGCCGTCGATCGCCACGGTGTCTTGGCTGCCATAGCTGGCGTTGACCCGGCCGCTGAACTCCTCGCCGGGCTTCACCGTGTCGAACTTGACGATGCCGGCGGTGGTGTTGCGGCCGAACAGCGAGCCCTGCGGACCGCGCAGCACTTCCACCTGGTCCACGTCGTAGACCGGGTTGGACTTGAGCACCACGTGTTCGAGCACGACGTCGTCCTGGATGATCGACACCGGCTGCGAAGCGCCCAGGTAGAAATCGATGTTGCCCAGGCCACGGATGTAGAAGCGCGGGAAGATGCGGCCGGTGGTGGTCTCGGCATAGAAGCCGGGCACCTTGCCAGACAACGCCAGCAGGGTGTCGTCGCCGCCCTCGGTAAAGGCGCGCATCGCCTCGCCCTGCACCACGCCCACCGAGACCGGTACATCCTGCAGGTTCTGCTCGCGGCGCTCGGCGGTCACGGTGATCGTGTCCAGCGCGGTGGCGGCGCTGCGTGCGGCCGGGTCGGCCGCCTCCTCCGCCATCGCCGCGGAGGCGCCCATCGACAGCACGAGCAGGGCGCAGGCCTGGGAAAGAGTGGAGCGACGGAGGAAGAAACGATGGGATGGGCTGCGGTCTACGGCACCGGAGCGGAAGCGGAGCTGCATGGAGTTCGCCTTGATGTTGGCGTGGGAGAAGCCCTCCGGCCGTGGCTGGCCCGATGGCGCGCGATTGAAGCGCGCAGAGCATGGGCAGCCAAGGTTGCAGCGTGGTTTCAGCGCCGCGGGGCGATGGCCTCCGCGGCGCCAGGAAGGTCAGCCCTTGTCCGCCGGTGGCGCGGCCTTGTAGACCGGCTCACCGTCGACCCAGGTGGACAGCACCTTCAGCTCGTCCAGGCGGCCACCGTTTTCGTCGAGCGGATCGCGGTCGAAGATGACGAAGTCCGCGCGCATGCCGCTGCGCAGGCGACCGACCTGGGCCTCGTCGTGACCGGCATAGGCCGCATCGCTGGTGAAGCCGCGCAGCGCCTCGGCCGCGCTCAGGCGCTGCTCCGGCTGCCAGCCGCCCGGCGGCTGGCCATCGCGGTCCTGGCGGGTCACCGCCGCGTACAGGCCCAGGCGCGGATCGACCTGCTCGACCGGGAAGTCCGAACCCAGGGCCAGGCGCGCGCCGCTGTGCAGGTAGTGCTGCCAGGCATAGGCGCCCTTGATCCGTTCCGGCCCCACGCGCTGCTCGGCCCAACCCATGTCCGAGGTGGCGTGGGTAGGCTGCATCGAAGCGATCACGCCCAGCTGGGCGAAGCGCGGGATGTCCTCCAGCGTCACCACCTGCGCGTGCTCCACGCGCCAGCGGTGGTCGTTGTCCTTGTGCGCGCCCAGCACCTTCTCGTAGGTGTCGAGCACGATGCGGTTGCCGCGATCGCCGATCGCGTGCGTGGCGACCTGCACCTTGCAGCCGTCGGCCCTGCGCACGGCCACCTCGTATTCCTCCGGCGAGGTCATCAGCAGGCCGCGGTTGTGCGGGTCGTCGCTGTAGTCGGCCAGCAGGGCCGCGCCGCGGCTGCCCAGCGCGCCATCCATGTACAGCTTCACGCCATGCATCTGCAGCCGCCCGCCCGGATGGGTGTACAGACCGTTGGCGCACAGATCGTCGAGCGCGCCGTGGTTGCCATCGGCGTAGGCGTCGATGCGCAGCGGCAGCTTGCCCTGGTCGGCCAGCCGCTTCATCACCGCCAGGTCCCCGCGCGACACGCCCATGTCGTGTACGCCGGTGAGCCCGTTGCTGACCGCCAGCTGCACCGCGGCCTGCAGGCGCTTCTCGCGCACGGCCTCGTCCGGCGCCGGGATATGCGCGCCCACCAGCGACGAGGCGCCATCCACCAGCACGCCGGTCGGCTTGCCGGCGGCGTCGCGCAGGATGCGCCCGCCGTCGGGCTGCCAGTCGCCGGACAGCGGCTTGCCCGCCTTCTCCGCGATCCGCAGCGCGGCGCTGTTCACCCAGCCGGCATGGCCATCGACGCGCTCCAGGTACACCGGCCGCCCGGGAAAGGCCGCGTCCAGGTCGGCCGCCGTCGGAAATGCGGTGTTGTCCCAGCGGTTCTGGTCCCAGCCCGCACCGAGCAGCCATTCGCCCGGCGCCAGCGTCTTCTCGAACGCCTGCAACCGCTTCACCACGTCGGCGCGGCTGCGCGCACCGGTGAGGTCGGCCTGCGCCAGCGTGTCGCCGAGACCGACCAGATGCGCATGCGCATCGATCAGGCCCGGCACCACGGTGACCTTGCCTGCATCGATGCGCGCGGCCTGCGGATAACGCTGCAGCACCGCCGCACGCTCGCCGACCGCGAGCAGACGACCGTTGTCCGTGTCCCACGCCAGCGCGCTGGCCGTGGGCTGCTGCGGATCGCCCGTGCGGATGGTATCGGCGAGCAGCACCCGCACTTCGGCCGAGGCCGGCGCCAGATGCAGGCAGGGAAGCAGGACGGCAAGACAGGCGGCAGTACGGCGCATGCGGGGACACTCCTGACCAACGGGAACGGCGACTATGCCGCCATCGGCCAGGCGTGACAACGAAACCGCGGAACCGGCCTGCCGCGGCGCCGGTACGCAACAGCCGCAGCGGCCGATGCCGCGCAGGATCAGTCGGCGCTGACGTCCACGCGCACCCGGATGCGTTCTCCCGGGTGGTAGTCGCGGCGGGTGTGGTACTCGCGACCGCCGTACTCGTAGGTGACGTCGTAGCCGTCCACGCGCTCGCTCTCGTAGCCGTAGCCCTCGCGGCCGTAACCATCGCGCTCGGGTTCGCAGACGCGCACATCCGAGCGCTGGTAGACCGGGCGGTTGTTCGCGTCGTAGATCGCACGCCCCGCCGCGCCACCGGCGACAGTGCCGATCGCGGTGCCCAGGTAGCGGCCATCGCCGCCACCGATGCGGCTGCCGATGATGGCGCCGGCCAGGCCGCCGATCACTGTCGCGATCTGACGGCCGCCATCGCTGCCCTGGCGATAGCCACCTGCATAACGGTCGTCACTGTAATCGCGGGTATCACGACGTTCCTGCCGGTAGCCATCCGGCCCGTATACGTAATCGCCATCGCTGCGCTCATAGCAGCGCCCCTGGCGGCCGCCGCCGTCGACGATGATCGGGTCCACACGCACCACGCGGGCGTAGTCGTAGACCGGGCCGTTGTCGCCGGTGTAATAGCGGTCATCGTCCTGGCGCCAGTCGCCGCTGACTGGCGATGGGCGATAGCGGCCGTCGTCGTAGCGCTGCGCCGAGGCGGAAAACGCCAGCAGGCAACCGAAGACCAGGACACCTGCAAGAGGCAACGATCGGGACATGGCGGCCGTACCGGCGGGGGTTGGAATGGACGGATGCTCCGGCGCGGCGCGTGAAACGCCCCTGAACCGGAACGCCGGGCCGGCGCGGACACCGGCCCGGCCGGCGGATCAGCCTTCGAATTCGGTCTCCAGACTGATCGGCACCGCACTCAGCGCCTTCGACACCGGGCAGTTCTGCTTGGCGTCGTCGGCCACCGCGCGGAATTTCACTTCGTCCATGCCCGGCACCACCGCCTTCACCTTCAGGCGGATCTGCGACAGCTGCGGGCCGCCGTCCATCGACAGGTCGACATCGGCGCGGGTGTCGAGCGCGCGCGGCGGAAAACCGGCTTCGGTCAGCTTCGCCGACAGCGCCATGGTAAAGCAGCCGGCATGCGCGGCCGCGACCAGCTCTTCAGGGTTGGTTCCCTTCTCGTCGCCGAAGCGGCTGGAAAAGGCGTAACGCGTGTTCTCCATCAAGCCGCTCTGCGGCGTGCTCAGGCGCCCCTGTCCGCTCTTGAGGTCGCCCTCCCAGTGCGCGGTGGCGTGGCGTGAAATACCCATGGTGTCTCTCCTGTGCGTGCGTGGAAGGTCGTTCCAGCCTAGGGCAGCGTTCGTTAGCGCCTTGTGCGCCGCAGCGGCGCGAGACCATCTCGATGCGGCTGCCGTCCATGCCGGGGACATGCCGGACATCGGCAACACGCGCGCGGAACCCCCGCTTTTCCCGCCTGTTCTGCCGCGAACGCTGCCCCATGCGCAGGCCGGAAGGCGGTTGGATGCAATTTTTATGGGGTTTTTGTGCCCCGCCCTATTGGCGATGCTCCGCGCATGCCCTACATTTCGCTTGCCGACGGGGTCGGCACGACCAACAACCAACCGTTCACGGAACAGGAAATCATGGCAAAGACCGCTAAGAAGGCTGCCCCGAAGAAGGCAGCGAAGAAAGTCGCTACGAAGGCAGCCGCCAAGCCGGCCGCTCCCAAGCCGATCAAGGAAGCCCTGACCAAGTCGGGTCTGGTTGCGCACCTGGCCGAGGCGACCAGCGTCGCCGCCAAGGATGTCCGCTCCATCCTGGCCGCGCTCGAAGGCGCCGTCGCCGCATCGGTCAACAAGAAGGGCGCTGGCAGCTTCACCCTGCCGGGCCTGTTGAAGATCTCCACCGTGAACGTGCCGGCCAAGCCGAAGCGCAAGGGCATCAACCCGTTCACCAAGGAAGAGCAGTGGTTCGCCGCCAAGCCGGCCTCCACCAAGATCAAGGTGCGCCCGCTCAAGAAGCTCAAGGACGCCGCGGTCTGATCCGCGCGCCTTCGGCGAAGAAACGGGACGGCCATGCCGTCCCGTTTTTTTTGCGCGACCTCCATGGCAGGCAGCGTCTCCTCCAGCAGCCGTTCGTTCACCGGCCATGACGCAACCGCCAGGGCCACGACGATCCGTTGCCCAAATGACTGCAATCCGTTTGCCAGCCCCCCGATAGGCACCAGGAGGAAAGCCCTCCGGGTGACGGGCACACCCAAGGCGCAGGGCTTGGAGACTCATGGGATGGGCGCCACGGCTTGCACCGCAGATCGTGGGGCGTCCGCGCGGAGGACCTCGCAGGAGCGATTTCCTACGTTGCAAAGCAACGACCCGCGGGGGTTCCCCGCAGGGATGACGGGAGCAATGCGACGGCGCATCGCACTGGAACACAGCGTCATGGGCCAACGCCTCGCCCCGGCCACGTGGCAGGCCTATGGTGGTCGCCAAGCCACAGCCACGCCCCACGCCATGTCCAGCAGCAAGCACCGCTACCGCATCACCGTCACGCCGATCGAAGCCGATGGCCTGCAGTGCAGCGGCCGTTGCACCATCGAATTCGAACAGCGCAGTTCTCGCAACTGGATGCGCGAACTGGAAGGCGCGCAGCGGCAGCGGCGCCTGTCCTGCAATGAGGATGCCGGCGTGGTGGTGGCCACCGGCCTGCTGGAGACGCTGGCCGCGGCGGCGCGCGAAGGCGGCCACCCGCTGGCGGTGCTGCAGCCGGAACTCGACGGCCTGATCGCGAAACTGCAGGCACTGCACGACGCCCAGTAAACGCGACGGCGATGCCGTTCCGCTAACCGGCCATTCACCGTTTCCGGGTATCGTGCATTGCTTCCGTCGCACTCTTCCCAGGCCGATACGATGAACTTCCGCTCCCTGCTGCTGCCCGCCGTCGCCTGCGTGGTCATGGCCACCAGCGCCCACGCCTCGCCACAGGTCAGCGGCCGCAAGCTGATGGTCGACGCGGCCGACGTGCAGCATTACCTGGATGGCAGCTTTCCCCGCTCGCAGAAGGCGCTCGGCGGGCTGCTCGCGCTGACGGTCAGCCAGCCGCGGCTGACGCTGCCGGCCGGCAGCCGCCTGAACCTGCAGTTCGACCTGGCCATGGCCGCCGCTGGCGGCGCACCGATGCCGGTGGGCAACGTGCAGCTCAGCAGCAGCCTGCGCTACGACACGACCACGCGCGGCTTCCACCTGGAACAGCCGACCGTCGACGCCTTCCGTCCGGCAATGGCCGGTGCCGAACTCGACTCCGGCACCCGCGGCCTGCTCAACAGCTGGCTGGCCGACTATGCGCGCCGCGAGCCGATCTACCGCATCGATCCGGCCATCGCCAACGTGATGGGCGCGCTGCAGGTGAAGTCGGTGGGCATCGAGAACGGCCGCATCGCGGTGGACTTCAACCAGGACCTCGGCAGGCTGGTGCCGCAGGGGCTGCTGGGGAACTGAGGTTCCGTGCGCCTGCCATGGTGCGGGGCGCCACGAAACAGACGGCTGTAGATGCGGGGCTTGCCCCGCATGGAGCTGCCCGGGGAAGTCCAGTGCCGGGCAGGCCCGGCACCTGCGGTCCAGATGGCAGTTCCACCTGAGATGGCAGTTCCGCCCGCCGGGAACGAAGAAGGCCGCCGAAGCGGCCTTCTTCATGTCCAGTCACCCGCTGCCGCTCAGCGCTTGGGCTGCAGCATGGTGCCGGTGCACCTGGGCGAGCCGCAGCGGCATTCCCAGATCTTCTTCAGGCGCGGGGTATGACGCTCGGCCAGGGTGATGCCGTAGTTGTAGGTCAGCTCCTCGCCCGGCTTGATGGTGCGGATCGCCTCGATGAACACCTTGTCGTCGGCCGGGTCATCGCCATCGGTCTCCTGGATCAGCGCCTCGCAGTTCGGGTCGCAGCTGTGGTTGATCCAGCGCGCGTCGTTGCCCTTGTGGTTGGCATCGATCACGTACACCTCGTTGAGCGTGAACAGGAAGGTATGCCCGCTTTCCACGTCGCCCGCATCGTCGGCGTCCACCTCGGCATGGGTCCGGCGCAGGCCCTTGTACTCGATGACGCGCTCGCCCTTGGCGATGGCCGCCAGCGCGAACACGCCGTTGCCGTGGATGGTGGATTTGCGCGCCTGGATCTTCTTGGGCATGTAGATGGCCGGAAACAGATGGGAAGGAGGGATTCTCGCGCAGTCGCGCGGGCTTCCCAAGCCCGGGGCCCCGGTGCGGGCCGCTTGACCTGCATCAACGCCCCGCCGCGGACCGGGTTTGAGGCGCCGCGCACAAAAGCGTACAATTTCGGTCCACATTGATCTCCACGCCCCACTTCCATGCTCCGCGTCACCAAGCTCACCGATTACGCCAGCGTCGTCATGACCGTGCTCGCCACGCGGCCGGACGAGGTGCTGAGCGCGACCGAACTGGCCGAAGCCGCCGGACTGGAGCCGCCGACCGTCAGCAAGCTGCTCAAGCCGCTGGCGCAGGCGGGGCTGGTCGAGGGCCTGCGAGGCGTGCGTGGCGGTTACCGCCTGACCCGCCCGGCCACCGAAATCAGCCTGATCGAGATCGTCGAGGCGATGGAAGGCCCGCTGGCGATCACCGAATGCAGCCAGGGCCAGAGCCAGTGCGGCATCGCCAGCCAGTGCGGCGTGCGCTCCAACTGGCGGCTGATCAACGATGTGGTCGCCGACGCCCTTCGTGGCGTGACCCTGGCGCAGATGCTGCACCCCCTCCCACTTGCCGACCGTCGACGCATCGACGTCAGCATCGTTTCCTGAATTCCGTAGGCAGCCTCATGGCCACCGAAACCATCGAAAACGTCGGCAGCGCCGACACCCCCAATCGCGAGATCCACGAACAGCTGGGCCGCAGGTACGAGGCCGGCTTCGTCACCGACATCGAGTCCGATTCGTTCCCGCCCGGCCTGGACGAGGACATCATCCGCGCGCTTTCGGCCAAGAAGGAAGAGCCGGAATGGATGACGCAGTGGCGCCTGGACGCCTACCGCCATTTCCTGACCATGCGCCAGCCGGACTGGGCCAAGCTGCAGATCGGCCCGATCGACCTGCAGGCGCTGAGCTACTACTCCGCGCCCAAGGGCCCGAAGTACAAGTCGCTGGATGAGGTGCCCAAGGAACTGCTGGATACCTACGACAAGCTCGGCGTGCCGCTGCACGAACGCGCCAAGCTGGCCGGCGTGGCGGTCGATGCCGTGTTCGATTCGGTTTCGGTCGGCACCACCTTCCGCAAGGAGCTGGCCGACAAGGGCGTGATCTTCTGCTCGATCTCCGAGGCCATCCGCGAATACCCGGAGCTGGTGCAGAAATACCTGGGCAGCGTGGTGCCGGTGGGCGACAACTACTTCGCCGCGCTCAACTCGGCGGTGTTCTCCGACGGCAGCTTCGTGTTCGTACCAAAGGGTGTGCGCTGCCCGATGGAGCTCAGCACCTATTTCCGCATCAACGCCAACAACACCGGTCAATTCGAGCGCACCCTGATCATCTGCGAGGACCGGGGCCACGTCTCCTACCTGGAAGGCTGCACCGCGCCGATGCGCGACGAGAACCAGCTGCATGCCGCGGTGGTGGAGCTGGTGGCGCTGGAAGACGCCGAGATCAAGTATTCGACCGTGCAGAACTGGTACCCGGGCGACGAGAACGGCGTCGGCGGCATCTACAACTTCGTCACCAAGCGCGCCGAATGCCGCGGTGCCCGCGCCAAGGTGACCTGGACCCAGGTGGAGACCGGCTCGGCCATCACCTGGAAGTACCCGTCCTGCGTGCTGCTGGGCGACGACTCGGTGGGCGAGTTCCACTCGGTGGCGCTCACCCACCACCGCCAGCAGGCCGATACCGGCACCAAGATGATTCATGTCGGCAAGCGCACCAAGAGCAAGATCGTTTCCAAGGGCATCAGCGCCGGCCGCGGCCAGAACACCTACCGCGGCCTGGTCAAGGTCGCCGCCGGCGCCGACGGCGCGCGCAACTACACCCAGTGCGACTCGCTGCTGATCGGCAAGAAGTGCGGCGCCCACACCTTCCCCTACATCGAGGTGAAGAACCCCAGCGCCACCGTCGAGCACGAGGCCACCACTTCCAAGATCTCCGACGACCAGATGTTCTATTGCCGTTCGCGCGGCATCGACCAGGAGAACGCGGTGTCGATGATCGTCGATGGCTTCTGCAAGCAGGTGTTCAAGGAACTGCCGATGGAGTTCGCGGTGGAAGCCAAGAAGCTGCTGGAAGTGTCGCTGGAAGGCAGCGTCGGATGAACCGGCTGCATCCGGCCAACAAGGCCGATCTGGTCCGGCAGCGCACCCGATGGCTGCGTGCCACTTTCCTTGATCGCGCCGACGGCGACCTCTGATCGCCCTGCTCCCCATTCAAATCGAAGACCGCACCTCATGCTGAAGATCGAAAACCTCCACGCAAGCATCGCCGGCAAGGAAATCCTCAAGGGCCTGTCGCTGGACGTGAAGCCGGGCGAAGTCCACGCCATCATGGGCCCGAACGGCGCCGGCAAGTCCACCCTGGGCAACGTGCTGTCCGGCCGTGACGGCTATGAAGTCACCGACGGCAGCGTGCAGTTCGAAGGCAGCGACCTGCTTGAGCTGGAGCCGGAAGCGCGCGCCGCCGCCGGCCTGTTCCTGGCGTTCCAGTACCCGGTGGAAATCCCGGGCGTGAACAACACCTACTTCCTGCGCGCCGCGCTCAACGCCCAGCGCAAGGCGCGCGGCGAGGAGGAACTGGATTCGATGCAGTTCCTCAAACTGGTCCGGCAGAAGCTGGCCGTGCTGCACCTGAAGGACGAGCTGCTGCACCGCGGCGTCAACGAAGGCTTCTCCGGCGGCGAGAAGAAGCGCAACGAGATCTTCCAGCTGGCAGTACTGGAGCCGAAGCTGGCGATCCTCGACGAAACCGATTCGGGACTGGACATCGACGCGCTCAAGAGCGTGGCCGACGGCGTCAATGCGCTGCGTTCGCCGGAGCGTTCGTTCCTGGTCATCACCCATTACCAGCGCCTGCTCGACTACATCAAGCCGGACGTGGTGCACGTGCTGGCCGATGGCCGCATCGTCAAGACCGGCGGCCCGGAATTGGCGCTGGAACTGGAAGCGCACGGCTACGACTTCCTCAAGGACCGCGTGGTGCGCGAGGCGGCCAAGTAATGAGCCCGCTCCTGGATTCGCTGGCTGCCGCCTTCTGCGGCAGCGACGAGCGCCGCGAAACGCTCGATGCCGCGCTGCGTACCGGCCTGCCCGCCGCGCGCAACGAGGCATGGAAGTACACCTCGCTGCGCCAGCTCGAACGCCGCAGCTTCAGCGCCGCCCCCCTGCAGGCACCGACCATCGACGCCGCGTTGCTGGCCGACATCCCGGCGCCGCGCCTGGTGTTCGTCAACGGCCGCCCCAGCGACGCGCACAGCGATCTGTCCGGACTCGATGCCGGCGTGCAGGTGCGCACGCTGTCGGCCGTGCGCCAGGACGAGCCGGAAGCCGCGCGCTTCCTCGACCGCCGCTTCGAGCGCGCCGAGGAAATCTTCGCCCAGCTCAACGCCGCGCTCGCCGACGAGGGCGTGCTGGTGCAGGTGGCCGATGGCGCCACCGGTGGGGCGCCGCTCCACCTGGTCTTCGTCAGCGCACCGGATGAAGCCGACCATGCCTGGCATCACCGGCATCTGGTCGAACTGCGCCGCGGTGCCTCGCTGAACCTGGTCGAGCACCATCTGCAGGCCGGCGACAGCGCGCATCTGGACAACACGCTGGTGCACGTCCACCTGGCGCAGGACGCGCAACTCTCGCACGCGCGCGTGCAGGCCGACGGCGCGCGCGCCACTTCGCTGCTGCGCACCGATGCGGTGCTGGCGCGCGATGCGCAGTACCGCCGCATCGACCTGGAACTGGGTGCGGCGCTGACCCGGCACGAACTCAACGTGCGCCTTGAAGGCGACAACGCCAAACTCGTCGCCAACGGCGTGCTGCTGGGCACCGGCCGCCGCCACATCGATACCCGCCTGGGCATCGAGCACATCGCCCGCGATACCCGCGCCGAACTGCTGTGGCGCGGCGTGGCCGCCAACCGCAGCCGCGTGGTGTTCCATGGCGGCATCCACATCCGCGAAGGCGCCGACGGCACCGACGCCAACCTGTCCAACAAGAACCTGCTGCTGTCCGCCGATGCCGAGATCGACACCCAGCCGACGCTGGTGATCGACGCCGACGAGGTCAAGGCCGCGCACGGCGCCACCGTCGGCCAGCTCGATGCCAATGCGCTGTTCTACCTGCGCTCGCGCGGCGTGCCGGCCGAACAGGCGCGCGCCATGCTCAGCGCTGCGTTCTGCCACGAGCCGCTGGCCGCGGTGGACGGCATCCTGACCGAAAAGCTGGTCCGCCACCTGGGCCAGGCGCTGCAACAGGCAGGCATGGCATGAACCTTTCCTCCCCGCGTCCGATTCCAGCCGCCGACAGCGCCCCCGACTGGGAGCGCGTGCGCGCCGATTTCCCGTTGCTGATGCGCGAGGTCAACGGCAAGCCGCTGGTGTATTTCGACAACGCCAACACCGCGCAGAAGCCGTTGTCGGTGATCGGCGCGGTGGACGAGTTCTATCGCCGCTACAACGCCAATGTCAGCCGTGCGGTGCATGCGCTGGGCACCGAGGCGACCGACGCCTACGAAGGCGCGCGCACCAAGCTGGCGCGCTTCCTCAACGTCCGCGCCAACGAACTGGTGCTGTGCAGCGGTACCACCTTCGCGATCAACCTGGTCGCATACTCGTGGGCGCTGCCGCGGCTGAAGACCGGCGACGTCATCCTCGTCTCGCGCATGGAGCACCACGCCAACATCGTGCCCTGGCAGCTGGTGGCACAGCGCACCGGCGCCAGCATCCGCGTGGCCGAGATCGCGCCCGACGGCTCGCTGGACATGGATGCGCTGCATGCGGCGATGACCCCCGACGTGAAGCTGCTGGCGGTCGCACACGTTTCCAACGTGCTCGGCACCATCAACCCGGTGCGCGAAATCTGCCGCGAAGCGCGCAGGCGCGGCATCGTCACCGTGGTCGATGGCTCGCAGGCCGCGCCGCACCTGACCGTGGACGTGCAGGCCATCGGCTGCGACTTCTATGCCGTCACCGGCCACAAGATGTGCGGCCCGACCGGCACCGGCGCACTGTGGGCACGCCGCGAACTGCTGCAGGAAATGCCGCCCTTCCTCGGCGGCGGCGAGATGATCAAGGAAGTCAGCTTCGACGGCACCGTGTTCAACGACGCCCCGCACAAGTTCGAGGCCGGCACGCCCAACATCGCCGGTTTCATCGGGCTGGGCGTGGCGGTCGATTATCTGGATGGCCTGGGCCGCGGGCACATCGCCGCCCGCGAGCAGGAACTGCTGGCGCATTTCACCGAGGAACTGCAGCGCATCGACGGCGTGCGCATCTTCGGCACCGCCCCGCACAAGGCGGCGGTGGTGTCCTTCCTGGTCGACGGCGCGCACGCGCACGACCTGGCCACCCTGCTCGACCTGCAGGGCGTGGCGGTACGGTCCGGCCAGCACTGCGCGCATCCGCTGCTGCAGTACTACGGCGTCGCCGCCACCTGCCGCGCCTCGCTGGCGTTCTACAACACGCACGCGGAGATCGAAGCGTTCATGGCCGCGTTGAAGAAGGTGCGCGCCCTGCTGGGCTGATCCCTCCATGGAGCGGGGCCTTGCCCCGCTCTACAATGCGGTCATGGACGCCCTCATCTTCCGCACCGCCACCCCGGACGACGTTCCGGCCCTGATCGAACTGGTCACCTCCGCCTACCGGGGCGACGCCTCGCGCGCGGGCTGGACCACCGAGGCCGACATCCTCGACGGCCAGCGGGTGGATGCCGAGGGCATCCTCGCCGACATCAACCGTCCGCGCAGCGTGATCCTGCTCGCCGAGCAGGCCGGTCGGCTGCTTGCCTGCTGCCATATCGCCGACGAGGACGGTCATGGCTATTTCGGCATGTTCGCGGTCGATCCCGTGGCGCAGGGCGGCGGCGTGGGCAAGCAGGTCATGCAGCAGGCCGAACGCCACGTGGCCGCGCAGTGGCGGCTGCCGACCATGCAGATGACGGTGATCGACTGCCGCGACGAGCTGATCGCCTTCTACGAACGCCGCGGCTACGCCCGTACCGGCATCAAGAAGCCCTTCCCCTATGGCGACGAGCGCTTCGGCATCCCCAGGCGCGACGACCTGCGCTTTGAAGTCCTGGAAAAACGCCTGGAGCCGGCGGCATGAGCGCGACCTGGACCTATGTCTGCGCCAGCGGCGAACTGTTGCCCGGAGAAATGAAGACCGCCTTCGACGAAGTCACCGGCGCGCCCATCGTCGTGTTCAACCTGGAAGGCGAGCTGTACGCGCTGGAGGACCAGTGCACGCACGAGGAATTCGAGCTGTCCTCGGGCAACCTCGACCCGGCCGAGGGCAGCGTCGAATGCATCCTGCACGGTGCCCGTTTCGATATCCGCGATGGCCGCGCCCTGTGCGCCCCGGCCTATACCCCGGCGCCGAAATTCCCGGTCAAGCGCGAGGACGGCGGGATCTGGGCCCGCGATGACCGCGACTGAGAACCGTCCCATACGGTAGAAGCGCGATTGCCTCCATCCGGGGCCTGCTGGAACGCATCTGCGGGCAGGCCCGCTCCCACGATCCCTGCCGACGCCCCGATACGGGGCTGCATGGCCTGCCCCGGCTGCCATCCATCCGTCGATTTCGTTGTTATTGATAACGATTATCGTTAGGATGCGCATCTGCCTCCGCCAGCCCCCCCACTTCCTGGGTGCCGCTGGGCGATCCGGACGGCATCCACCTCCCCCAGCTCTTTGCCAAGGGATCCTTCCCTTCCTTTCGCGACCGCCCATGAACCACATCACGTCCCGCAAGTACGCACCGCGCGCCACCCTGCTGGCCACGGCCACCCTCGCCGCCGGCTTCTCTTCCCTGTCGGCCCAGGCCGCGGATGCCGACAGCGGCGACGCGCCGGCCACCGATCTGGACAAGGTGCAGGTCCGCGGCAGCTGGTTCGCGCCGTCTTCGTCCAAGTTCACCGCCGAACTGCTGGACACCCCGAAGTCGGTGGCTGTGGTCACCGAGAAGACCATCCAGGAAATCGGCGCCACCAACCTGGTGGATGCGCTGCGCATGGTCCCGGGCATCACCTTCGGTGCGGGCGAGGGCGGTAATTCCACCGGTGATCGTCCGTTCCTGCGCGGCTTTGACGGCCAGAGCAACATGTTCGTCGACGGCCTGCGCGATGTCGGCACGCAGACCCGCGAGGTGTTCGACCTGGAGCAGCTGGAAGTGGTCAAGGGCCCGAGCTCGGCCTATGGCGGCCGCGATTCCGGCGGCGGCAGCATCAACCTGGTCAGCAAGACGCCGAAGCTGAAGAACGAAACCAGTGCCAGCATGGGCGTGGGCACGGACAGCTACGCACGCGGCACGGTGGATGCCAACTACGTGCTGGGCGACGGCATCGCCGCGCGCCTGAACCTGCTCAAGCACGAGTCCGACATCGCCGGCCGCGACGCCGCCAACGTCAGCCGCTGGGGCATCGCGCCGTCGATCGCCTTCGGCCTGAATGGCCCGCTGCAACTGATCGCCAGCCACTACCACCTGGAAACCGACGACCTGCCCGACGCCGGCGGCTTTCCGTACGCCGACCCGGCCACCGGCACCACCACCGGCAAGCCGCTGGTGCCCGACCGCAACAACTACTACGGGCTGAAGGACCGCGACTTCCAGCGCACCCGGGCCGACATCAGCACCATCGACGCCAGCTACGACCTCGGTGGCCACAAGCTGCGCAACATCGCGCGCCTGGGCAACACCAGCAACGACTACCTGTGGACCCAGCCGGACGACAGCAAGAACAACCCGAACAAGTACGGCACCCTGTGGCGTCGCACCAACAACCGCGCCATCGACACCAGGACCTTCGCCGACCAGCTGAGCCTGACTGGCGCCTTCCAGACCGGCGGCCTGAAGCACAGCTA
This sequence comes from Stenotrophomonas sp. 05N423, assembly GCF_056397145.1. Classification (NCBI taxonomy): domain Bacteria; kingdom Pseudomonadati; phylum Pseudomonadota; class Gammaproteobacteria; order Lysobacterales; family Lysobacteraceae; genus Stenotrophomonas; species Stenotrophomonas sp. 05N423. The sequence continues at coordinate 254,006 of NZ_JBFTMV010000004.1, read as the reverse complement.
CAGCACCGGCGTGGAATACAGCGAGGAAAAGAGCAGCAAGGGCAGCTACGTGATCGGCGGCGCCGGCACCAACAACGCCATCGACGGCACCCAGATCTGCAAGACCACCGGTGCCGCGACCGGCTACAACTGCACCGATTTCTACAGCCCGAACCCGAACGACCCGTGGGCGGCGACCCACCCGGTCACCCGCAGCGACAAGGCGCTGGACATCAGGCAGACCACCAAGACCAGGTCGGTGTACGCGTTCGACACCATCGAACTGAGCCCGCGCTGGCTGGTCAACCTCGGCCTGCGCTGGGACGACTACGACACCGAACAGGTCACCCCGGTCGCGGGCAAGGCGCCGACGGTGCTGGGCAACAGCGAGGACTTCCTCAACTACCAGGCCGGCGTGGTATTCAAGCCGACGGCCAACGGCAGCATCTATCTCTCCTACGGCACCTCGTCCACCCCTCCGGGCATGGACAGCGGTGAGGGCAACGATTCGATCAGCGCCGCCATCCAGAACCTGAAGCCGCAGGAGACGAAGAACTACGAACTCGGCACCAAGTGGGACCTGTTCGACAACCGCCTGAACCTGACGGCAGCGGTCTTCCATACCGAGATGAACAATGCCCGCGTCGTGCTCGACAACGGCAACACCCAGAACGCAGGCAAGAAGGCGATCAACGGCGTGGAAATCGGCGTCAACGGCCAGATCACCGACCGCTGGAACGTCGCCGGCGGCTACACCTGGATGGATTCGGAGCTGAAGGACAACGGCTACGTCTGCTCGGTCTCCAGCCGCACCGGCTGCCCGGCCCCGGGCGTGTGGATCGTCTCGCCGAACAACGGCAACGTCTTCCCGAACACGCCCAGGCATGCCGCCACGCTGTGGACCACCTATGCCTTCCCGTTCGGCCTTACCCTCGGCGGCGGCGCCAGCTACGTCGACAAGCAGTTCGGCGACGCGGCCAACACCAAGTGGATCCCGAGCTATACGCGCTGGGACGCGATGGCCAGCTACGCGATCCAGGACAACATCAGCCTGCAGCTCAACCTGCAGAACCTGACCGACAAGATCTACTTCACCAAGGCCTATGCCTCGCATTACGCGAGCATCGCGCCGGGGCGTTCGGCCACGTTGGCGCTCAACGTCAGGTTCTGATCGACACGTGGAACGGACGGCGGCGGGTTTCCTGCCGCCGTCCTTCGTCTTTCCGGCAGTCCTGTCTTCTCTTCAACGCAAGGGTCCATCGAAGCCACCGATGTCCGAGTCCTCCCTTCCCCCGCTCGACGCCGATGCGCTGGCCGCGCTGTTGCGCTCCGACCCGCATGCGGCCTTCGCCGATGTCCGCTCTGCCGCCCGGGACGGACAGGTCGCAGCACAGTCGCTGCTGGCGCAGATGTACATGGAGGGCAAGGGTGTCGCGGCTGACGCCGACGCCGCGCTGCTGTGGTACGAAACCGCCGCCAACAACGGCGATGCGATGGCGATGAACATGCTCGGCCGCTGCCACGAGCTGGGCCAGGGCACCGCCGTCGATCCCGCGCTGGCCGCCGTCTGGTACCGCCGCGCGGCGGAAACCGGGCTGGACTGGGGCATGTACAACCATGCCAACCTGCTCGCCACCGGCCGTGGCGTGGCGCAGGACCGCCGCCAGGCACTCGCGCTCTATACCCGTGCCGCCCACCTCGGCCATGCCAAGTCGATGAACCTGCTGGCACGCCATCTGGAAGATGGACTGGAAACCGGGCGCGACCCGCAGGCCGCACTGGACTGGTACCGCCGCTCGGCCGAGGCCGGCGACTTCCGCGGACAGGCCAACTACGCCTCCATCCTGCTGCAGGAAGGCCGCATCGACGAAGCCCTGCACTGGCTGCGGATCGCGCTCGCGCACGGCAGCCCCGCGTTCATGACCCATATCGTCCCGGAACTGGCCGCCTCGCCGCATCCGCAGGTGCGCGGGCTGGTCGCCCACCTCGCAAGCTGAGGCCTCCCATGCTGCTGCATATTCCCAACGTACTCACACCCGGGCAGGTCGCCGGATTCCGCGCCAGGCTCGATGCCGCGCAGTGGACCGACGGCCGCGAGACCGTCGGCCACCTCGGTGCGCAGGCCAAGCGCAACGAACAGTTGCCGGAGGATTCGCCGCTGCGGCGCGAACTGGGTGAAACCCTCCTCGTCGCGCTGGCGAAGAACCCGCTGTTCTTCAGCGCCGCGCTGCCGTTGAAATACCTGCCGCCGCGCTTCAACCGCTATGCCGGTGGCGGCACCTACGGCTTCCATGTCGATGGCGCCGTGATGAACCTGTCCCATGGCGAACAGCTGCGCTCGGACGTCTCGTGCACCTTGTTCCTCAACGCGCCCGAAGAGTACGAAGGCGGCGAACTGATCATCAGCGACACCTATGGCGAGCACGAAGTGAAACTGCCGGCCGGCGACCTGATCCTGTATCCCTCCAGCAGCCTGCACCAGGTCACGCCGGTGACCCGCGGCGCGCGGCTGGCGTCGTTCTTCTGGGTGCAGAGCATGATCCGCGACGACGCGCGGCGGCGGATGCTGTTCGAGATGGACACCTCCATCGAAACCCTGCGCCGCGGCAATGCCGACGCCGACGCGGTGCTGCAGCTGACCGGCGTGTACCACAACTTGCTGCGGCAGTGGGCCGAGGTCTGAGCACGGCCTCCGGCGCATGGGTTGATCTGCGTCAAGCCTGCATCAAATGCAATGAATTCTTATTTGCATAAAGTAATGAATCCCAACTACAATTGAGCGACACCACCGGCCCATCTGGCCGATGCCTTGCGCCAACGGGGATTCGAGTGCGCCACCTGCTCCAGCCATACCGCCTGCCTGCCATCGCGCCACTGCGCGCTGGCCTGCGCGCGCCATTGCTGCTGGTACTGCTGGCGATGTTCTCGATGCTGGCGTCCGGCTGGCTGGGTCCCGCCCTGCCGGCGACAGCGGCTGGACTGGCGGCGCATGCGCCCGTCAGCGGCGAGGAAAGCCCGACCGGCGAGTCCGCCGAACGGGAATATCCGGCCAAACTCCGCCGCGCGGCCTCGCTGCAGGCGCCCCGCACTGCCTGCAATCGTCCCGCCCCGCCGCGCCCGGCGGCATGTGCGGACGATCAGGCAGTCGCCGCACGCTCCACCATACCGGCCGTCGCGCCGGCGCCACCGGCCGCCACGCCCGCGTGCTGGCGGCTGCAACGCAGCCAGGCACCTCCGCTGGCCTGATCGTCCGCCGCGGCACCGCGGCGCGGATCCATCTCCCTTCATTCCTGCCATGGCGCCCGTATGCGCCACGGCCAGCCACGCCTTTTCCCTTTCGCTTCCGAGGTCATCCCATGGCTCTGCGCCATCGTTTCCGCGTGCCCGCCGCGCGTACTTCCCTCGTCATCGCGCTGTTGGCCTCCATGTCGGCCCAGGCATCCGGCGTACCTGCCGGCCAACCGGCCACGCTGGATACCGTGGTGGTCACCGCCTCAGGCTTCGAGCAGAAGATCACCGACGCGCCGGCCAGCATTTCGGTCATCACCCGCGAGGAACTGGCCAAGCGTCCCTACATGACGCTGCTGGACGCGGTACGCGACCTTGAAGGCGTGGACGTGGGCGAAACCCGCGACAAGACCGGCCAGGGCACCATCTCCATGCGCGGCATGGGCTCGGACTACACCCTGATCCTGGTCAACGGCAGGCGCCAGAACAACCACGGCGACATCTATCCCAACAACTTCGGCGGCAACCAGTTCAACCATATCCCGCCGCTGGACGCGATCGAGCGCATCGAGGTGATCCGCGGTCCGATGTCCACGCTGTACGGTGCCGACGCCATGGGCGGGGTGATCAACATCATCACCAAGCGCACCCTCGATGGCTGGCATGGCTCGACCAGCGTTGCCCGAACCGTCGAGACCAGCGACGAGTTCGGCGACGACAGCACTGCGGACTTCTTTATCACCGGTCCGTTGCTGCCCGGTGTGCTCAACCTCAGCGCACGCGGCAGCTGGTACGACCGCAAGGCATCCAACCCGACCTACGCACCGGTCACCGATCCCGCCGGCGGCCTGCACACCCGCCCGCTGGGCTTCGGCAGCGGCGGCAAGACCGTGGACAACGCCAACAAGGCCGGCGGCATCACCCTGACCTGGATGCCGGCCGACAACCAGACCGTGTCCCTGGACTACGACACCTCGCGGCAGGAATACGACAACAGGATCAAGATCAACGACAGCGGGGTCGAGGAATATCCCGTCGGCACCGTGGACAACATCAACAGCGTATGGCGCGCCTCCAGCTTCTGCCGCGGCGCAACCGGCGCCAACGCCAATGCCTGCCATGCGAATGGCGGCACCTGGGCGCGCCGCGCCGATCCGCGCGTGGGCTACAGTTCCTCGCAGGAATTCACCCGCGACGCCTGGGCGCTGACCCATGAAGGCCAATGGGATTTTGGCAACAGCTTCGTCTCGCTGGCGCACGTGACCACCAACAACGACGGCCGCACCCTGCCGTTCACCGTGGCCGAACGTGAGCAGCTGCTGGCGATGATCGACGGCACCGGCCAGTACGCCGGCATGGCCCTGGCCGAACGCCGCGCGCTGGCCGAGTCCACCTTCCTGCCGCGCCCCAAGCGCACGCTGGAGAGCGCGCAGTACACCCTGGACGCCAAGCTCGACATCCCGTTCCAGGCCGCCGGCGAGCACACCCTGGTGGTGGGCACGCAGGTGATCCGCGGCGAGCTGACCGACGGCGTGTTCGGCACCGAGAAGGGCACGCCGGGCCAGAAGCAGGAGCACGACATGTACTCGCTGTTCGTCGAGGACAACTGGAAGGTGAGCGCGCCGCTGACCCTCACCGCCGGCCTGCGCTACGACGACCACGCGGTGTTCGGCGACCACCTGAGCCCGCGCCTGTACGGCGTCTACACTCTCGGTGAGCGGTGGACGGTCAAGGGCGGCATCAGCACAGGATTCAAGACGCCCAAGACCACCGACCTGTACGACGGCGTCACCGGCTTCGGCGGCCAGGGCACCTTGCCGTTCTTCGGCAACCCGGACCTGAAGCCGGAAACCAGCACCAGCACCGAACTGGCGGTCTATTGGCAGCATCCGCAGGGCCACAACTTCAACGCCACGCTGTTCCACAACCGGTTCGACGACAAGATCGACAGCCAGCCCTGTGGCGCCGGCCTGGCGCTGAGCTGCACCAGCAGCGGCGAGTATGCCGACCTGGGCTACTCGAGCAGCAACCGGACGGTGAACATCGACGAAGTCGTGATCCAGGGCGCCGAACTGGCCGGACGCTGGACGATCAGCGAGGCCTTCGGCTTCCGTGCCAACTACACCTTCACCGACAGCGAGCAGAAGAGCGGCGCCGAGAAGGGCCTGCCATTGGGCAACAGCGCGCGGCACATGGCCAACGCCACCCTCGACTGGCAGGCCAACGACCGCTTCAGCCTGTTCCTCACCGCTGAGGCGCGTTCCAGGCGCTACCGCGGCGTCAGCGTGGTCACCGGCAAGGAGCTGTACTACAAGGACTACACGGTGCTCCATCTGGGCGCGTCGTTCGAGGCCACCCCGTGGCTGACGATCAACGCGCGCATCAACAACCTGCTGGACCGCGACTTCACGACCTACCAGGCCTCGTTCAACGATCTCAATGGCAACGGCATCTACGGCGACGTAGGCAATGAAGTGCTGTTCGAGGACGACTACAACAACAAGGACAAGGCGCGCAGTGTCTGGATGAGCCTGAACATGCGCTTCTGATCCACCCTCCGCGGTGGAGGAAGACCCGTCTCTCCTCTCCGGGAGCGGGTCTCCTCCGGCCATGCAGGCAGGGATGCGGAACGATACAAATTGCGAATCATTCTCATCAATGTTCTAATTCCATCTCTTTCCTCCGCATCGCGCACGTGCCCGTCGAACGCTCTCCCACCGATCTCGTCCAGCAGCAGGCCAGCCGCGGCTTCTGGCTGCGCACGCTGCACCAGTGGCACTGGATAAGCTCGGCGGTCTGCCTGATCGGCATGCTGCTGTTCGCCGCCACCGGCATCACCCTCAACCACGCCGCGAAGATCGAGGCCAGGCCGCAGGTGACCAACCGCCAGCTGGAACTGCCGGCACCGCTGCTGCGGGCGCTGGCTCCGCAAGAGGACGGCAACGCCCCGCTGCCCGCCAAAGTCGCCGACTGGCTGTCGCGCGAACTGGATGTGGCCATCGGCCGGCGCATAGCCGAGTGGTCGCCGGAAGAGGTCTACCTGTCCATGCCCGGCCCCGGCAGCGACGCGTGGCTCAGCATCGATCGCGCAACCGGCGCGGTGGAATTCGAACAGACCCGCCGCGGCTGGATCTCGTATTTCAACGACCTGCACAAGGGCCGCAACGCCGGCGCCGGCTGGGGCTGGTTCATCGACCTGTTCGCCGTGGCCTGCCTGGTGTTCTGCATCACCGGGCTGTTCCTGCTCCACCTGCATGCGCGGCAGCGGCGCATGACCTGGCCGCTGGTCGGCCTGGGCCTGCTGATCCCGCTGCTGATCGCCCTGCTCCTCATCCACTGAACACGCTTCCCCTACGGAGTCGCACCATGCGCGTCACCCTGACCATCGCCCTGAGCGGGCTGCTCGCCGCCGCCCCGGCGGCCTATGCCGCGAGCCTGGACATCAACGTCGAGATCCCCAAGCTCAACGTGGCCGAGTACCACCGCCCCTACGTGGCGGTGTGGATCGAGGATGCGGGGCAGAAATCCGCGGCCAACCTGTCGGTGTGGTACCAGCAGACGTCCAACGCCGAAGGCCACGGCACCAAGTGGCTGCCCGACCTGCGCCAGTGGTGGCGCAAGAGCGGCCGCACCCTGCAGGTGCCGGTGGACGGCGTGACCGGCCCGACCCGGCCGGCCGGCAAGCACGCGCTGAGCTTCAGCGACAACCAGCCGCAGCTGCGCGGCCTGCCCGCCGGCCAGTACACCTTGGTGGTAGAGGCCGTGCGCGAAGTCGGCGGCCGCGAGCTGCTGAAGATTCCCTTCGAGTGGAAGGGCAAGGCCGGCAACGGCACCGCCCAGGGCCAGAGCGAACTCGGCCTGGTCACCCTCGCCATCAAGCCCTGACGTCCCGAACAAGGAGAGACACGCCATGAAACGCACCACCCTGCTCGCCGCGCTGATCGCAGCCGCGCTTCCGTTCTCCGCCCTGGCCCACAAGCAGTGGCTGCTGCCCTCATCCACCGTGGTCGCCGGCAACGACGTATGGGTCACGGTCGATGCGGCGGTATCCAACCAGCTGTACTACCCCGACCACGTAGCGATGCGCCTGGACAATGTCACCATCGCCACGCCTGACGGCGGCACGCTGCAGCCGCAGAACCCGGCCACCGGCAAGTACCGCAGCGTGTTCGACGTGCAGCTGGCGCAGGAAGGCACCTATCGCATCGCCAACCTCAACAGCGGCCTGTCCGCGCGCTGGGACACCCCGGAAAGCCTGGCCGCGGCCAAGGACAAGCCGGCGGCCGGCGGCATGGGCGGCCCCCGCGGCGGCTTCCTGCGCAATGCCACGCCTGAGGACCTGGCCACCAAGATCCCGAAGAACGCGCAGAACCTGATGGTCACCGAAGGCATCGGCCGGGTGGAGACCTTCGTCACCAAGGGCAAGCCGAGCAGCGTCGCCACCATCGGCAAGGGCCTGGAGCTGGTACCGGTCACCCACCCCAATGATCTGTTCGCGGGCGAGGAAGCCACCTTCAGGCTGGTGGTGGACGGCAAGCCCGCCAGCGGGCTGGAAGTGGAGATCGTGCGCGGCGCCACCCGTTATCGCAACGCACAGGACGAGATCAAGGTGACCACCGGCGCAGACGGCAGCTTCAAGGTGACCTGGCCGGAAGCGGGCATGTACTGGCTGGAGACGTCGACCACCGACGACAGGACCAGCGCGCCGCAGGCCAGGCAGCGCCGCCTGAGCTACGTCGCCACGCTGGAAGTGCTGCCGCAGTAAGGCAGGAACGGGTGAAGACGAGTGAGAGGAGCCGCAGCAATGGCAACGACCCGCTCCCCTCCTCCCGCTCCATGCCTGCGCTTGTCGAGAGGATGAGCAGGCACACCTGCCTGCTCCCACTCCTCACTCTTCTTCACTCGACTCTGGCTCCATGTCTCCTCCCGACATCGCCGCCCTCGGCGGCCACACCATGGGCACCACCTGGAGCGTGAAGCTGGTGGTGCCGTGCGGTCGCGACCTGCACCCGCTGCATGCGGGCATCCAGGCGCAGCTCGACCGCGTGGTCGCGCAGATGAGCACCTGGGAACCGGGTTCGGACATCAGCCGCTACAACCACGCCGCCGCCGGCAGCTGGCAGCGGCTGCCCGACGATTTCTGGTGCGTGTTGCAGGCCGCTCGTACGGTCGCCGAGCGCAGCGGCGGCACTTTCGATCCCACTGTCGGCCCGCTGGTGGCGCTGTGGGGTTTCGGCGCTGATGCCGGGCAACGGCGCGCGCCCGATGCCGAACGGCTTGCCGAGGTCGCCGCGCATTGTGGTTGGCAGCGGCTGCAGCTGGACGCGCAGGCGCAGGCCGCACTGCAGCCCGGCGGGCTGCAACTGGATCTGTCGGCGATCGCCAAGGGGTATGGCGTCGACGTGGTCAGCGGCTGGCTGCGCGGACAGGGCATCGACGCTGCACTGGTCGAGGTCGGCGGTGAACTGCATGGCCGTGGCCGCAAACCTGACGGCCAACCGTGGCGTGTGCTGGTCGAATCGGCCCCGGAGGAAGACGCCGGCGCCGATCATCCGCCGCGTGTATTGGCGCTCGACGAGCTGGCAGTGGCCACCTCTGGCGACCGCTGGCACCGCTACGAACAGGACGGCGTGAGCTACAGCCATACCCTTGACCCGCGCCGGCACGCGCCGGTGACGGCCGCGGCCGCCGCGGTCACGGTGATCCACCGCGAAGCGATGCTCGCCGATGCCTGGGCCACCGCGTTGACGGTGATGGGCGCGGACGAAGGGCTCGCCTTCGCCAACGCCCATGGCTTGGCCGCGCGCTTCCTCCAACATGGCGCAGACGGCCCGGTTGAAACCCTGTCGCAGGGCTTCCGGCAGCACCTGGACGCAGGCAGCGCATGAGCCGCACTACGTCCGCGCGCGTCATTGCCGGCAATGCCGCGGTCATCGCCCTGCTGCTGGCGATCGCCGGCCTGCTGCTGCGCCTGCATCTGGGCGGGGACTGGTGGCTGGCCGCACCACGTCCGGCACAGCGCTGGATCGCGCTGGCCGCCCTGCTGGCCTATGCGGCAGGGTGCGCGGCGCTGTGGTGGCGTGCGCGTCCGCGCAAGGACGATTCCACCGAGGCCGGCGAACCGCCGCTGCTGGTGGTCTGGGCCAGCCAGACCGGCTTCGCCCGGCAACTGACCGAACACACCGCGCAGAGCCTGCGCGATGGCGGCCGCAGGGTGCGCGTGCGCGCGCTGGACCAGGTCGACGCGGCACTGCTGGCCGGCACGCGCGAGGCGCTGTTCGTCGCCAGCACCACCGGCGAAGGCGACCCGCCGGACCATGCGCTGGCCTTCCTCGGCCGGGTCATGAAGCAACCGCTGGCGTTGCCGCAACTGCGCTACGCGGTATTGGCGCTGGGCGACCGCAGCTACGATCACTACTGCGCCTTCGGCCATCAGTTGGACGACTGGCTGCGCCAGCACGGCGCGCGGCCCCTGTTCGATACGGTGGAAGTGGACAACGCCGACCCGGCCGCCCTGCGCCACTGGCAGCAGTTGCTCGGCCAGTTCGGCGACGGCAGCGTCCAGGCCGACTGGAGCGCACCGGACTACCAGCCATGGTTGCTGCACGCGCGCCGGCAGCTGAATCCCGGCAGCGTCGGCGGACCGGTATTCCACCTGCACCTGCAGCCCGCGGATGGCGGCCTGCCCGCCTGGCAGGCCGGCGACATCGCCGAAGTCGGCCCGCGGCATGCCGCCGCCACCGTCGAACAGTGGATGCACACCCACGACCTCGACGTGCGGACGACGCTGGCCGATGGCCGCGCATTGCGCGAGGTACTGGCCGCCTCGAAGCTGCCCGGCGCCCTCGAATCCAGCGATCCCGATACCATCGCCGCCACGCTGCAGGCCTTGCCGCACCGCGAATACTCCATCGCCTCGCTGCCGTTGGAGGGCCAACTGCAACTACTGTTGCGCCGGCAGTCGCTGCCGGACGGCACGCCGGGGCTGGCCAGCGGCTGGCTGTGCGACCACGCCGCCATCGGCGGGCGCATCGACCTGCGCCTGCGTTCGAATGCCAACTTCCACCCGCCGGCGGACGACGCGCCGCTGGTGCTGATCGGCAACGGTACCGGCATCGCCGGCCTGCGCGCGCACCTGCGCGCCCGCATCGACGCTGGCCTGCGCCGCAACTGGCTGCTGTTCGGCGAACGCAAGCACGCCCATGACTTCCACTTCGGCGACGAGCTGGAACAGTGGCATCGCGAAGGCTGGATCGAACATCTGGACACCGTGTTCAGCCGCGACGGCGGAGCGCACCACTACGTGCAGGACGCCTTGGCCGCCCAGGCCGGGCGGTTGCGCCGCTGGGTCGACGACGGCGCCACCGTGCTGGTCTGCGGCAGCCTGCAGGGCATGGCGCCCGCGGTGGACGCGGTGATCGCGCAGGCGCTGGGCGGCGAACGCAAGGAACAACTGGTGATGCAGCGGCGCTACCGGCGCGACGTCTATTGATGGCAAGCACGAGTGGAAAGAAGCGAGGAACGGCGGGCATGAAACCCCGGCCGCCCCGGCGCCGCGCAACGCCTGCCGGGGGTTGAGTTGCAAAGCCCCGTGCGGGGCGAATCCCCGCACCTACGGCAACTGCGCCATCCACTGTCTGGCCAGCGCCGCTACCGCGGCACGCCGCGCTTCCAGTTCCCCGGCATCGTGGAATTCGAGCAGGGCGCGGTCCGGTCCCAGCCATGCGAGCAATCCCTCGGGATCGGCGATGGCCCCGGCCGGCAAGCTGCGCTTCTTCGTTCCCAGATGCAGAACCAGGCGCACCACGTCGGGCCTGCGCAACTGCATCGTGGCGAAGTGCTCCGTCGTGCGGAAGCTCGGCGCGTTCCATTTGACCGCTTCGGTGATCGAAGGATCGACCGCCAGCAACAGGGCGCGCAGCGCGCGTATCAACGGCGCCAGCGGGTGATCCAGCGCGTCGATGAACGCATCGACGTCCGTCGTCGTGGCCTTGCCCATCGCTCCTCCCGGTGGCCCCTGCCGGGCGCCATCATCGGCCGCCGCGCGCGGCCCTGTCCACGCTCCGGAGCCGTATCAGGCGCCGCCGGCCGGCGTGATCCGTATCGCCAGCAGCTCCCCGCCACCGGACAGCGCATGGCGACGACGCTCGCCTGCGCCCAGCCAGGCCGTATCGCCCGCCTGCATCGGCGGCAGTGCCGCATCCTCGAATGTCGCCTGTCCGGCCAACAGGTGGATCGCCCAGGCCGCCTGCGGCTCGGTGAAGAACAGCATGCTGCCGACCAGCGGCCGGTGCAGCAGTTCGGCATGCAGGTCCGCGCGACGCCACATCAGGTTGAAATCGCGGGTGACGCCGTCGACCAGTTCGCCGGTCAGTTCGTCCTCGCCGGCGAAGCGCAGCCGCTGGTAGGGCGGCAGCAGGGTCTGGCAACGGCCATCGGCGAAGCGCAGGCGCAGGCCCTCGCCTTCGAGCAGCACCAGTTCGCGTTCGATGCCGGGAAACGCGGAGAACGCCGCATCCTGTTCGATCTCGGCGATGGACAGGCGCAGCTGCCAGTCGCCCTGTCCGGGCAGGCGCAGGATTTCGCGGGTCCAGCCCAGGCCGTTGCGCCAGCGTTCGCGGTGATAGTCGGCGGCCGGGATGACGCGGGAGGGAGTGGTGAGGATTTCCATCGCGGCATGATGCCAGCGTCGCGCGCGTAGGAGCGCACCTTGGTGCGCGATGAGGCTTTACCGTTAATACCCCATCGCGCACTGAAGTGCGCTCCTATGGGTAACGGTCATTCCGGGAGGGCAAGGTTCCTGGCGGTCAACGGCTTGCCCGCGCGCGGCGTGGTCTCGATCACCGCATCGGCCGGCAATGGCGTGCCCTTGTCCAGGCGTTCCTGCACGCGGTCCAGCGCGGCATACACATAGGGCAGAAGCGGCAGGTAGCGCGCGCCGTAATCGGGCAGGCCGAGGAAGCCGTCGAAGTGCTGCACGTGGCGCACCTGCCAGTAGTTCACTTCGCGCCCGGCCGCCTTGGCCGCGGCCACATACGGCGCGCTGCTGAATGCCGGCGGGATCAGGCCGTCGTCGGTGCCGTGCACCACCATCACCGGCAGGCCCTTGCGCGGCAGGCTGGCGCGGGTGGCCTGGATGCCGGCCTGCACGCGGCGGGCATCCTCGCCCTGCCCGTCCCACAGGCCGCGCAGGCATTTCAGCCCGGCGTAGGTCAGGTCCGGCAACTGCACCCTGCTGTCCAGCAGGCCGACGCCGGCGCCCGGCGGAATGCCGCTGCCATCGGCGATCCATGCCGCCCGTTCGGCGGCGGTGGCCGCGCGCGGCGAGAAATCCGGGTTCTGCGCGGCGAAGTTGAAACCGCAGGGATGCTCGCCCACGCCGTAACGGCCATAGGCCGACGCATAGGTCGCGGCGACGGCGCGCCACAGGTCGAAACCGGTGGACAGCGCACCGGCGCGCAGCGCGGCATCGGTCCAGCCCTTGCTCAACATCAGCTCATAGGCCGCCTTGGCCTGCGCCGCCGGCGTGGCGCCGCCGATGACGCCTTCGGCCGCCAGCGTGGCGCAGCGCACGGTGGCGCCGGCCTGCAGCGCGGCGGTCAGCGGCGGCTGCGGCAGGTTGGCCATGTGCAGCTGCGCGCAGGGCATCAGCAGCGCCGCCTCGGTGGAATAGTCGTACAGCGCGCGGGCGCCGGGACCGTCGGACAGCACGCTCGGTTCGCCCGCAACCACCGCGTCCAGCCAGTCGCCTTCCAGTTCGGCCGCGCGCAGCACCGCGCCGCCGCCATTGGAGATGCCCACTGCGATGACGCGGGTATTGGCGAAGGTGAAGGGCGCCGCCTGCGGGAACGCCTGGTCCAGCGCCAGCAGCGCGAACTCGGCGGCCTGCTTCACGTGGCGGCCCCAGTCCGCCTCCGGGTTGTCCTTGGAATGCGCGTGCTTGAACGCCACGCCGGAGGCGTTGACCGGCGCATCCGGCACGAAGCCCAGATCGGCGGCTTCGCCCAGCGCACCGATCATGCCGTTGGCGCGCACGCCCATCTGCGCGTCCAGGTCGAAATAGTCGCTGCCTGCGCCCTTGTCGGTGTAGACCACCGCGCAGCCCTTGGGCAGGCCCCAGGCCGCCGCCACCGACACCGCACCGTAGATGCCGCGCGAACCGGAGGCCGGCGCCACCAGCACGCAGCGCTTGCCGGTGTCGAAATTGTCCGGCACCTGCGCCAGCACGCGGTGCGGCTGCTTCGCCCCGGGCAGGCGCGCATAGGCCGAATACTCGCGGCCCGGCACTGCCTCCAGCGTACCGAACAGCTCGCCGTAACCACCGCCCGGCGCAAGATCGGCGATACCGCGCCAACTGCCCCACAACGCGCGCCGGCGCAGTTCCTCCACGGTCGGCGCGCTGGCATCGGCGAAGGCCGGCGGCGCCATGCCGCGCAGCCCTGCCAGGCCGAGGCCGGCAGTCAACAGGTCGTCGTTGCCGCGGTGTTCGCTGCGCAGTTCGTTGCTGAACATGGAAGACTCCACGGACTTGGAGGCGGGGCCGCTGGCGCACGACGCCAGGCCGAATCCGATGACGAGGCCGCAGGCGGCGCGCAGGAGGGAAGTAGTCATGCCGGCACACTAGCAGAGCGCCCCGCCCGGCCCATCGTACTTTCGTACCACGCGGCGCTTACGTGCCGGCTGTTACGTTCTGCAGCATTCCCCCACTGTTTCACGGAGTTTCCCCATGGACCGCTTCCTGCAGGGCCGCACCGCACTGGTGACCGGCAGCACCTCGGGCATTGGGCTTGCCATCGCGCAGGCATTGGCCGCGGCCGGCGCCCGCGTGGCGATCAACGGCCTGGGCACGCCCGAGCAGATCGACGCCGCGCTCGCCAGCGTCGCCGCGACCGGCAGCGAATCGCGCCACTTCGGCGCCGACCTGCGCAACCCGGCCGAGATCGAGGCGATGATGGCCGCGGTGCAGGACTGGGGCGCGCTCGACGTGCTGGTCAACTGCGCCGGCATCCAGCACGCCGCGCCGCTGGCCGAACAGCCCGCCCATAAATGGGACGACATCATCGCCATCAACCTCAGCGCCGCCTTCCACACCATGCAGCAGGCGCTGCCCGGCATGGCCGTACGCGGCTACGGCCGCGTGGTCAACATCGCCTCGGTGCACGGGCTGGTGGCGTCGAAAAACAAGGCGCCCTACGTGGCCAGCAAGTTCGGCATCGTTGGCCTGAGCAAGGTGGCGGCGCTGGAGTACGCGACGGCCGGCAGCCGTGACAGCGGCGGCGTCACCGTCAACTGCGTGTGCCCGGGCTGGGTGGAAACGCCGTTGATCGAGCCGCAGATCCAGGCGCACCGCAACGGCGGCAGCCGCGACGACGGGGTGCGCGCGCTGCTGGAGGAAAAGCAGCCGAGCCTGCGCATGTCGCTGCCGGAAGACATCGCCGCGATGGTGGTCTGGCTGTGCCGCCGCGAGGCGCACAACCTTACCGGCGCGGCAATGCCGATGGACGGCGCCTGGACCGCGCAGTAAGCGCACAGGAGCGCACCAGGGTGCGCTCCTGTCGGATATTCGCCGACAATGCAGGCACCCGTCTCATCCGACATGCCCATGCCCAGTCTGCTGATCGCCGACGACCATCCGCTGTTCCGCGCCGCGCTGCGCCAGGCCGCGGGTGAGGCGATGGCCGACCTGCAAGTACGCGAGGCCGAATCGCTGGAAGGCGTGCTGGCCGCGCTCGACGCCGCGCCGGAGACCGACCTGATCCTGCTCGACCTGCACATGCCCGGCAACCATGGGCTGGCGGGGCTGGCGGCGATACGCGCCCAGCACCCGGGCGTGGCGGTGATCGTGGTTTCGGCCAACGACGACCCGCGCGTGGTGCGGCGCGCGCTCGACCATGGCGCCGCCGGCTACCTGCCCAAGAGTTCGGGACTGAACGAACTGCGCGAGGCGATCCGCAGCGTGATGGCCTGCGAGCAATGGCTGCCGGCTTCGCTGCGCGCGGCGGTGACGCGCGCGCAGTCCTCCAGCCACGACAGCGAACTGGCCGCGCGCCTGGCCAGCCTGTCGCCCCAGCAGTTCCGCGTGCTGGCGCTGGTCGCCGAAGGCCTGCTCAACAAGCAGATCGCCGACCGCCTGGACGTGCAGGAACGCACGGTCAAGGCGCACCTGTCGGCGATCTTCGAGCGCCTTGGCGTGCGCAACCGCACCCAGGCCAGCGTGGTGCTGCGCGAGCTGGAACTGAGCGACCCGGCCAAGCAGGCCGTGTAGGAAAGGCGGATCAGCGTCCGCGCAACAGGCGGTGCAGCGCCATGCCCACCAGCATCGCCGGCACGAACCACAGCGCTTCCGGAGACAACACGCCCAGGCCCACCAGCGCCGGCCCAGGGCAATAGCCCGCCAGCCCCCAGCCGATGCCGAACACGCCGGCACCGATCAGCAGGCGGGTATCGACGCCGCTCACCTCCGAAATCCGGAAACTTCCGGCCAACAACGGTGCCGGACGCCGCAGCACCAGGCGGAACAGCAACATCGTGGTACCCACCGCGCCGCCGAGCACGAACAGCAGCGTCGGATCGAACGCGCCAGCCACGTCCAGGAAGCCGAGGATGCGCAGCGGGTCGGTCATGCCCGACACCGCCAGCCCGAGGCCGAACAATGCACCGGCCAGCAACGCCGCCAGCAGGGTCCTGATGCCGCTCATGCCACATGCCTCACGATCCAGGTGGTGGCGATCGCCGTCGCCATGAAGACCAGCACCGCCGCCAGCGAGCGCGGCGACAACCGCCCCAGTCCGCAGACGCCATGACCGCTGGTGCAGCCATTGCCCATGCGCGTGCCGAAGCCGACCAGCAGCCCCGCGGCTACCAGCAGCACCGGCGGAAAGCCCTGTCGCGGCACATACGCACCGGGCACCCACCACAGCCACGCCGCGCCGGCCGCAATCAGGCCCAGCAGGAACGCCAGCCGCCACGCCACTTCGCCGCGCTGCGGCAGCAACACGCCGCCGACGATGCCGCTGATGCCGGCGATGCGTCCGTTCAACCACAGCAGCAGCGTCGCCGCCAGGCCGATCAGCACGCCACCGGCCAGAGCGGCAGGCCAGGCGCTCATCGCGTACCGCCCATCTGGTCCAGCGGCAGGCGGAAATAGCGGATGCCGTTGGCGTCCGGTTCCGGCAGGCGCCCACCGCGGATATTGACCTGCAGCGCCGGCAGGATCAGCCGCGGCACCGGCAGGGTCGCGTCGCGCTGCTGGCGCTTCTGCACGAACGCCGCCTCGTCGACGCCGTCCATCAGGTGCGGGTTGCTTTCCCTCTGTTCGTCGATGCGGGTCTGCGGCAGCGCGTCGCGCCGGTCGCCGGGATAGTCGTGGCACAGGAACAGGCGCGTGTCCTCCGGCAGGGCAAGGATTTTCTGGATGGAGGCATACAGCCGATGCGCGTCGCCACCGGGGAAGTCGGTACGCGCAGTGCCGGTATCGGTGGCGAACAGGGTGTCGCCGATGAAGGCCGCATCGCCGATCACATAGGTCAGGCTGTCGTCGGTATGGCCTGGCGTGGCGATCACCCGCGCGTCCAGCGTGCCGATGCGGAAGCTGTCGCCGTCGACGAACAGGCGGTCGAACTGGCGGCCGTCGGCGATGAACTCCTCGCCCAGTCCGAACAGCGCCTTGAAGCGCTCCTGCACCTGGACGATGCCGCGCCCGATCGCCACGGGCGCCCGCAGGATGTCGGCCAGGTAGCCGGCGGCGCTGAGATGATCGGCATGCGCGTGGGTTTCCAGTATCCACTCCACCTTCAGCTGCCGTTCGCGCACGAAGGCCAGCAGCGCGTCGGCCGAGGAGGTGCCGATGCGCGCGCCGGCCGGCTCATAGTCCAGCACCGGGTCGATGATCGCCGCCGAACCGGCCAGTTCGTCGTACACGACATAGCTGAAGGTTCCGGTGTCCTTGTCGAAGAAGGCTTCGACCCTGGGGGAAGGCTCTGGAATCCGGTGCATGGGAATCGTCGCTTTGTAATTTAGATTTTTCTAAATTAAACTCTCCCCATCCAAACCACAAGCCCCCGACCCGACGCACGCATGAATGCACCCGACCTGGATATCGCGCAGATGCAGGCCCATGCCGAGCAGGCTGCGCAGCTGCTCAAGGCCATCGCCCATCCGGCACGGCTGCGCGTGCTCTGCCAACTGGTGGACGGCGAGGCCTCCGTCGGCGAGCTGCAGGCCAGCGCCGGCCTGTCGATGTCGGCGCTGTCGCAGCACCTGGCGGTGATGCGCGAGGCCGGGCTGGTCGCCACCCGGCGCGAAGCGCAGACCATCTTCTACGCGCTCGCCGACAGCCCCGCGCTGGGCGTGATGCAGGCGCTGCACGACGCCTACTGCGGCAAACGCAAGCGCGGGCGCTCGACGTAGACGGGAAAACCGCCGCTACGGCGATGGCGCCTGCGCTACCGCGCGTGCGGCCAGCAGCCGGTCCATGATCGACTTCAGCGCCAGCGGGCGCACCGGCTTGTGCAGCAGGGTCAGCCCCTGTTCCAGCACTTCGCGGCGCGTGCCCAGGCTGTCGTCGGCGCTGAGGATCAAGGTCGGCCGCGTACCGAAGCGCTCGCCCAGCCGCGCCTGCAGCGCGGTGCCGGTGTCGCCGTCGTCCAGGTTGTAGTCGAACAGCCACAGCGCCGCCGGTGCGGCCTGCATCGCCGCGACCGCGCCGGCCTCGGCCGACGCCTCGGCCACCTCGTAACCCCAGCCGCGCAGCAGCGCCGCCAGGCCGGTCAGCGCCGCCGGATCGTTGTCCACGACCAGCACGCGGATCGCCTCGCGCTCATCGGCCGCGCCGCGCTTCGATGGTGCAGCTGTAGCCGCGAGCTGTACGGGCATCGGCACCATGGCCACCGCCACCGAGAACACCGTGCCGTGGCCCAGTTCGCTGCGCAGCCGCAGCGGCGCGTCCAGCAGGCCGGCGATGCGGTCGGCGATCGCCAGCCCCAGGCCCAGTCCCTGCCCGCCGCTGTCCTCGCCGCGCCGGAATTCCTCGAAGATGCGCCGCTGCTCGCCCTTGGCGATGCCCGGCCCGGTGTCATGCACCTCGATGCGCAGCCGGTCGTCGTCGCGGCGTACGCCCAGCAGCACGCCGCCATGCGCGGTATAGCGCACCGCGTTGGCCAGGAAGTTCTGCAGCACGCGCCGCAACAACTGCGGGTCGCTGTTCACCCATGCCCGGGTCGGCACGTAGCGGAAGGCCAGCCCGCGTGCCGCGGCCAGCGCGCGGAATTCCGAGGCCAGCGGATCGAGCACCTCGGCCAGCGGCATGTCGCGCGGCTGCGGCACCAGCCCGCCGGCCTCCAGCCGCGACATGTCGAACAGGCCGGTCAGCAACTGCGTGGTCGAATCCAGCGCACCGCGGATCTGCACCACCGCCTGCCGCTGCGGCGGCGCTTCCACCTGCTGCGCCAGCGTGTCGGTGAACAGGTGCGCGGCGTGCAGCGGCTGCAGCAGGTCGTGGCCGATGGCGGCCAGGAAGCGGCTCTTGGCATCGTTGGCGCGCTCGGCCTCGCGCTTGGCCGACTCCAGCAGCGCGGTGCGTTCGCCCACGCGCTGCTCCAGCGTCTCGTTGCTGCGCATCAGTTCCTGCTCGGTGCGGCGGAACTCGGTGACGTCGGTAAAGGTGGCGACAAAGCCGCCGCCGGGCATCGGGTTGCCGCGGATCTCGACGATGCGACCATCCGGGAACACGCGCTCGGTAAGGTGCGCGGTGCCGGCGCGCATCAACGCCAGTCGCCGGTCCACCGCGCGTTCGTCGCTGCCGCGCTGCGGCATCGCCTGCAGCGCCCAGCGGGTCAGGTCCATGATCGGCCGGCCTACCTGCAGCAGCTCGTCGGGAAAGCCGAACAGCTGCGCGTAGGGGCGATTCCACGCCACCAGCCGCTGCTCGCGGTCGATCACGCTGATGCCCTGGCTCATGTTCTGCAGCGCCGCCTGCAGCACCTGCTGGTTGAAGCGCAGGTCCAGCGAGGCCTCGCTGACGATGGCCGCGACGGTGGCCAGTTCGCCGCTCTCGCGGCGCGCGGCATCCAGCAGCAGCCGTGCCGATGCCGCGCCGAGCACGGCGGACAGTTCGCGCTCGACACTGGCCTCGGTCGCGGCCGGCACCGGCCCCTGCCGCGGCGCATCGGCGAGCAGCCGCTGCACCTTCTCCCAAGGCAGGAAACGGCGGCCGGCGTCGCGCAGCGCGTCGGCATCCAGATTGCGGCGGGTACGGTCCGGCGTGTCGCGCCGCCATGCCATCGCCAGCAGCGTCGCCGCCGTACCGACGAACAGGCTGGCGCCGACCGCGCGCCCCAGCGGGCTCCAGCCGGTCAGGCCGAACAGGGCGCCCGGCGCCAGCCAACGCCAGCCGAACGGCCCCTCCGCCAGCCACGTCGGTACGCGTCCGCTGTTTTCCAGCAGTGTCGGCAACAGCAGTACCCAGGCCCAGGTGGCAAAGCCGGCCAGCACACCGGCGATGGCCGCGCGCGGCGGCGTCTGCGGCCGCCAGATCGCGAAGCCCAGCACCGGCACCAGCGTGGCCATCGCCGAGAACGAGATCGCACCGATGTCGGCCAGCACGTTGCCGCCGCCGATCAGCCGGCTGTAGGCCCAGGCCAGCAGCATGATCACGCAGATGCCGGCGCGCCGCAGCCACACCAGTTCGCGGCGGTGGTCGCCGCCGGCGCGCGCCCAGGTGCTGCGCAGCAGGCCTGGCGCGAACCAGTGGTTGCCGATCATCAGACTCAGGGTCAGGGTGCTGACCACCACCATGCCGGTGGCCGCGCTCAGGCCGCCGAGGAAGGCGAACAGCGCCACCCCGGTATGCCCGGCCGAGAACGGCAGGGCCAGCGTATACATGTCGCTGGGCACGCTGTTGCCCAGCAGCGCGCCGCCGGCGCGCGCCAGCGGCAGGATCGGCAGCGCGATCAGCAGCAGGTACAGCGGGAACAGCCAACGCGAGGTGCGGATGTCGGCCGGATCGCGGCACTCGACCACGCCGACATGGAACTGGTGCGGCAGCAGGAACATTGCCAGCGCACCGAGCAGCACCAGCGGCACGAAACCGCCGGCAGGCGCATCCGCCGCGGGCGCAGGCGGCGGCATCGCCACCCCGTCCAATCCGAACCAGACGAAGGCGCCCAGCGCCAGCATCGCGCCGAGCTTGAACAGCGATTCGGCGGCCATCGCCAGCACCAGCCCGCGGTTGTGCTCGGACACGTCGGCGCGGCGTGCGCCGAACAGCATCGCGAACAGCGCCATCGCCAGCGCCACGTACAGCGCGCTGTCGCGCCACGGCGCAGCGTCCTGCACGGCGTCGGCCGAACGCAGGGTGAGCATGCCGAAGCTCATCGCCACCGCCTTGAGCTGCAGCGCGATGTAGGGAATCAGGCCCAGCGCGGCGATCAGCGTCACCGTCGCCGCCAGCCAGGCGTCGCGCCCCAGCCGTGCGGCGATCAGGTCGGCCAGCGAGGTGGCGTTGGTCTCGCGCGCCAGCCGCACCAGCCGCACCATCATGCCGATGGCCAGCGCATAGAACAGGATCGCGCCGACGAAGGTCGGCGGCAGCGGCCAGCCGTAGCGTGCGGCCTGGGTCACCGTGCCGTAGAACGTCCAGGAGGTGCAGTGCACCGCCAGCGACAGCGCGTAGACATGGCGCCAGTGACGCGCGAACACGGCGGGCCGGCGCTCGCCGTACAGCGCGACGCCGAACATCAGCACCAGCCATGCCACCCCGGCCAGGGCCACCGTCACCAGACTCAACATGCGTATGGATCCCCCGTGTGCATGGCGGGCAGGATACGGCGCGCGGCAGGCGCGGAGAAACAGCACGCCGGCCGCAAACCGTAGGAGCGCACTTCAGTGCGCGATGGAGCTTTCCCGGAACTGCAGGAAGGCTCGGCGCGAGGGTTCGTTGGGAAAGCCCCATCGCGCACTGAAGTGCGCTCCTACGGGATGACCCCATGGAACGCAGCCCAAAGGCCGCGCACATGGAAACGCCGCATGAAAAAACCCTCCCTGCAGGCGCAGGGAGGGTTTCGGTTCAAGGCCGGAACGGGCGCCTCAGAAGTTGTAGCGCAGCGACACGTACCAGTTGCGCGGCAGGCCGTAGTAGGCGGTCTGGATGTTGCCCACGCTGGCGAATTCCTGGCCTTCGGTCTTGTATTCCTTGTCGGTCAGGTTGCGCACGCCGGCCCGCACCTGCCAGGCCATCTGCGGCGAATCCCACACGCCGTAGACGCCCACCAGGGTGTAGGCGTCCTGGCTGAGCACGGCGCGGTTGTCCACGCTCAGCCAGGTCTCGCCACGGTAGGACACGTCTCCGCCAAAGGTCAGGTTGCCGTTGTCGCCCAGCGTGAACACGTGCTGCAGGGCCACGCGTGCGGTCCAGTCCGGCGAGAACGGCACGTGGTCGTGGTTCACGTTCGGATCGAAGCCCGGGTAGGACGGATCGAGGCGGAAGTCCTCGAACTTGTCGTACTTGGCATCCATCCAGCCGACCTGGGCGCTCAGCGTGGTGGCCTCACCCAGCAGCGCGCTGCCTTCCAGCTCGATGCCCTTGATGTTGAGCTTGGCCGCGTTCAGCACCGGGAAGGTACCCACGTCCTGCGAGACGCGCGCCTGGAAGTCGCTGTAGTTGCTGTAGAACGCCGCCGCGCTGCCGCGGAAGCGGCGGTCGGCCGAACTGCCCTTCAGGCCCAGCTCGTAGGTCCACACGTATTCCGGATCGAACTTGGCGTGCTGGGTATCGAACTTGGTGTTGGCGCGGCCGTTGAAGCCGCCGGACTTGAAGCCGCGGTTGGCCGACACATAGCCCATCAGGTTGTCGCCGAAGGCCTTCTGCAGGCTGATCGACGGCGTGACCGCCGTCCACGAGGCATTGGCGGCAAAGGCCACGGTCTCGTTCAGGGCAGTGAACGGCGCGCCCCAGAAGGTGCTGGTGGAGCGCTCGTAGTCCTTCTTGTCCTTGGTCCAGCGCACGCCGGCGGCCACGGTCCAGCTCGGCACGAACTCCCAGTTGACGTGGGCGAAGGCGGCATTGGAGGTGGTGGTCAGGTCGTCGTTGATGGTGCGCAGGAACGGCACCTTCGCCCCCAGGAACGAGAACAGGTCGTCGGCATAGGCCTCCTGGTACGACGGCACGTTCTCCTTCATGTAATACGCGCCGAAGGTGGCATGCAGGTTGGAGCCGTTGTCGTAGTGCAGCTGGAATTCCTGGCTCTTCTGGTCCTGGTTCAGCGCGACCAGCACGTCACCCAGCTCGTACTCGGAAGCGTCGATGTCGATGAAGGACCTGGTCTTGAGCTTGCGGTAGGAGCTGATGCTCTTCAGCGTCCACTGTTCGTTGATGTCCCAGTCCATCGCCAGCGAAGCGCCGGAGTGCTTCAGGTACTGGCCCTGGCCATCCTTGAACGAGGTGCGGGCGCGGCGGTTCCATTCGCCGGTCTCGCCCTTCTTCAGCACGATCACCCCGGCCGGCGCGAGGCTGGTCTGGCGCAGGTCGGCCATCGGCCGGCCCAGGGTCAGCGCGGCGTCCTGCTTGGTGGTGTCCAGCGACAGGGTGGCACGGAAGTTGTCGGCCGGGTTGAAGGCCAGCTTGACGCGCAGCGCTTCGGTGTCGTCGTCGTTGTAATGCTTGCCGGTGTCGGCATCCTTCACGTAGCCATCGTTGGTGATCTTGGCGCCGGCAACGCTGGCCGCGACAGTGTCGCTGAGCTTGCCCGACACGTAGAAGCGCCCTTCCAGACGGCCATAGTCGCCGGCGGTGACTTCGACCGCCCCGCCCTCGTTGTCGAACGGGTTCTTGGTGGTCAGCTTGATCGCGCCGCCGGTGGAATTCTTGCCGTACAGGGTGCCTTGCGGGCCGCGCAGCACTTCCAGCTGCTGGATGTCGAACAGCGAGAACAGCGCGCCGTTGATGCGCGAGTAGTAGACGTCGTCCACGTACATGCCCACGCCCGGGTCGAAAGTCTGCAGCGCGTCCGGCTGGCCGATGCCGCGGATGAACACGTTGACGCTGTTGGCCGAGCCGCGGCCCTGGGCGATGTTCATGTTCGGCACCGCGCCCTGCAGGCCTTCCACGGTGGAGGCCTGCAGATCCTTGATCTGCTCCTCGCCGAAGGCCGACACCGCCACCGGCACGTCCTGGATGGACTCGGTGCGGCGGCGCGCGGTCACGGTGACTTCATCCAGCTGGGTAGCCTGCTGGTGACCGGCCGGATGCGGCTGCTCCTGGGCCTGCACGAACGCCGCCGGTGCCAGCAGTGCACAGCCCACGGCCATGCTCAGATACTTGCGCTTCATTGGTCTCCCTCCTCCCGGGTATGACACGGCGGCACACGGATGCCGCCCACGCTGCGCACGTTAACGGGGCGTTAGCCCCCGGCGTATCGTCCGTTCGTACAGTGGGCCGGCCCGCCCCGGCTCCCGATACTCGCCGGCATCGTGTCTGGCCGGGGAGCCGTGGATGTCGTTTCTGATCGTGTTGGCGGCGCTGTGCTTCCTGATGTTCGTGGCCTACCGCGGCTACAGCGTGATTCTGTTCGCGCCGGTGGCGGCGCTGGGCGCGGTGCTGCTGACCGACCCCACGCTGGTGCAGCCGATGTTCACCGGCCTGTTCATGGACAAGATGGTCGGCTTCCTGAAGCTGTACTTCCCGGTGTTCCTGCTCGGCGCGGTGTTCGGCAAGCTGATCGAGATCTCCGGTTTCTCCAAATCCATCGTCACCGCCACCATCCGGCTGGTCGGCGCACAGCGGGCGATGCTGTCCATCGTGCTGGTCTGCGCGCTGCTGACCTACGGCGGCGTGTCGCTGTTCGTGGTGGTGTTCGCGGTCTACCCGTTCGCCGCCGAACTGTTCCGCCAGAGCAACATCCCCAAGCGGCTGATCCCCGGCACCATCGCGCTGGGCGCCTTCACCTTCACCATGGACGCGCTGCCGGGCACGCCGCAGATCCAGAACATCATCCCGGCCTCGTTCTTCGGCACCACCGGCTGGGCCGCGCCGTGGCTGGGCGTGATCGGCACGGTGGTGATCCTGATCCTGGGCATGAGCTACCTGGAATGGCGCCGCCGCGTCGCGATCGCCAGGGGCGAGGGATATTCCGGCCCCCATGAGGCACTGCGCAACGAGCCCGAGCCGTTCCAGGGCGACCGCCTGGCGCATCCGCTGGTGGCGGTGCTGCCGCTGGTGCTGGTGGGCGTGGCCAATTTCCTGTTCACCCGCTGGATTCCGGGCTTCTACGGCGAAAGCCAGTCGTTCGTGCCGGCGGTGATCGGCAACCCGGCACCGGTGGTGCAGGAAGTGTCCAAGGTCGCCGCCATCTGGGCGGTACAGGGCGCGCTGCTGCTGGGCATCCTCAGCGTCATCGCTTTCGCCTGGAAGCCGGTGGTGGCCGCGTTCGCCGAGGGCACCAAATCGGCGATCGGCGGGGCGATGCTGGCCTCGATGAACACCGCCTCCGAATATGGCTTCGGCGCGGTGATCGCCGCCCTGCCCGGCTTCCTGGTCGTGGCCAACGCGCTGGGTTCGATCCCCAATCCGCTGGTCAACGAGGCCATTTCCGTCACCGCCATGGCCGGCATCACCGGCTCGGCCTCGGGCGGCATGAGCATCGCGCTGGCGGCGATGGCCGACAGCTTCATCGCCAACGCGCAGGCCGCCGGCATCCCGATGGAGGTGCTGCACCGCGTGGCGGCGATGGCCTCCGGCGGCATGGACACGCTGCCGCACAACGGCGCGGTCATCACCGTGCTCGCCGTCACCGGCCTGACCCACCGTCAGTCCTACAAGGACATCTTCGCCATCACCGTCATCAAGACCCTGGCGGTATTCGCGATCATCGGCGTGTACTACGCAACCGGCGTGGTCTGAAGCTGCTGGCAGAGCAGGACGCATCCTGCGGGAACACTGCCGCGCACAATCCCCTGGATGCAGCCGGCAAGGAAAATGGCAAGCCCCTCCGGGTGACACCGACCGGGGCCAGGCCTTCGGTCCATCCGAGATCCGGCTGGACCACGGAAGCCTTCCGATGGAGCGGTGCGATGTCCCTCAGCGGCTTCATCGCAGCAACGCCATCGGATTGCCCGGTGCGACAGATGGCAAGGAGCCGATGGCTGATGCTGATCGGGAGCCATACCCTTGCCGTTCCCTTGATGCGGCCGGGACGACAGAGTTGCCTTGGTGCAGGGCGATGCCCGGCGCCGGGCTCCCTGTATCCCGATCAGTGCGTTGCCGGCAGGGCAAATAGCCGGCGCCTGCCGCCGGCATGGATCGGAGTCACATCTCCGATGGCCCCCGGGCCTGCCTCCGACAGAGTCCCGGTCCGCCGGCCCACTCCAGAACAGCAGGCAAAAAAATCGCCCGGCTGCACGTCACTGTGCAACACCGGGCGACTTCACTTCCCTGTAGGCTTCCTGCCTCTCCCCTGCCTCCTGGCTATGCGGGGTTCTCCGTGTGGCCGTCATCCAGACGGCGCACGTTTTTCGATTCCTTTCCGCTCAACGCCTTTCGACCGGCTTGGTCGTCGCCGCCTTGGCGCTCCTGGCGGCGGGGGCGGCTCCTGCGCCCACGCCGATCAGGTCACGATTCCGTTCGACCGTCTTCAATCCGATGCCCTTGACCAGCGCCAGTTCCTCGACGCTCTTGAAGGGACCGTTCGCCTGTCGGTATTCGACGATTGCCTGCGCCTTGGCGGCGCCGATATTCACCAATACCCGGTCCAGCTCCGCCGCTGTGGCGGTGTTGATGTCGACCTTGTCCGTGGCTTGCGCCGATGCGGTCAACAACAACGCCAGAACCAGTGACTTCAGCATCACGGTGAAAAGCTTCATCGCTGCAACTCCTTGTGGCTTGGACTGGAATGCCGGCATCCCCGCCGGCCAGACCAGTGTTCCGCGCCACATGAACACAGCCTATCCGCCAGCCTTCCGGCCCGCAGCCGGCAAACCGCCCGATTCCTTGTAGGAAAATTCCTACAAGACGGACGGCGTAGAATGGACGCATCTGAAACCTTGCAACCGGAGTTCCCGAATGGATAGCGCCAAGCTCGGCCAATTTCTCAGCGACAAGTGGGACAGCGACATCGTCCCGCAGCTGGTCGACTACATCCGCATCCCCAACAAGTCGCCGATGTTCGACGCGAACTGGGTTGCCAATGGCTATATGGACCAGGCCGTGGCGCTGATGGAAAGCTGGGCCAGGGCGCAGAAGATCCCCGGCCTGCAGGTCGAGGTGGTCCGCCTGGAAGGCCGTACCCCGCTGATCTTCCTGGAAATCCCCGCCACCGGCCCGGAAACCGGCGACGACACCGTGCTGCTCTACGGTCACCTGGACAAGCAGCCGGAAATGACCGGCTGGGACGCCGACCTCGGCCCGTGGAAGCCGGTGCTGCGCGGCGAAAAACTCTATGGCCGTGGCGGCGCCGATGATGGCTACGCCATCTTCGGTTCGCTGGCCGCCGTGCTCGCCCTGCAGGAGCAGGGGCTGCCGCACGCCCGCTGCGTGATCCTGATCGAAGCCTGCGAGGAATCCGGTTCCTACGACCTGCCCGCCTACGTTGACCACCTGGCCGAGCGCATCGGCCAGCCGTCGCTGGTGGTGTGCCTGGACTCGGGTTGCGCCAATTACGACCAGCTGTGGTGCACCACCTCGCTGCGCGGCCTGACCGGAGGCAACTTCACCGTGAAGGTGCTCAACGAGGGCGTGCACTCCGGCGATGCGTCCGGCGTGGTGCCGTCGTCTTTCCGCCTGCTGCGCCAGCTGCTGTCGCGCATTGAGGACGAGAACACCGGCCGCATCCTGCTCGAAGGCCTGCACACCGAGATCCCGGCCGAACGCCTGGAACAGGCCAGGCGCGCCGCCGACGTGGTCGATACCGCCATCTTCGACAAGTTCCCGCTGGTCGACGGCCTCAAGCCGATGAACGAGGACCTGACCGAGCTGGTGCTCAACCGCACCTGGCGCCCGGCACTGTCGGTGACCGGCATCGGCGGCATGCCGCCGCTGGAATCGGCCGGCAACGTGCTGCGCCCGGAGACCTCGGTGAAGCTGTCGCTGCGCCTGCCGCCGACCGCCAACGGCAAGGCCTGCGGCGAGCTGCTGAAGGAAGCCCTGCTGCGCGATCCGCCGAACGGCGCGCACGTGACCCTGGACCTGGAAAAGGCCTCCACCGGCTGGAACGCACCGGCCATGGCGCCGTGGCTGGAGCAGTCCATCGACGACGCCAGCCAGGCCTTCTTCGGCAAGCCGGCGATGTACATGGGCGAAGGCGGCTCCATCCCGTTCATGGGCATGCTGGGCGAGAAGTTCCCCGGCGCGCAGTTCATGATCACCGGCGTGCTCGGCCCGCACTCCAATGCGCACGGTCCAAACGAGTTCCTGCACATCCCGATGGGCAAGCGCGTCACCGCCTGCGTGTCCAAGGTGCTGTTCGACCACCACGCGGCCAGCCTGCGCGGCGAGACCAGCGGTTCACCGGTGGCGGCCGACAGCGGCACCCGCCACGGCGGCCACGGCTGCTGCTGAGCGGCGCGATGACGACGCAGCCTGGCCTTGCTAGGCTGCGTTTTTCCTTTGAAGCGGGCGGACACATGAGCGGACTGTTTGGCAGCGGCAGCTGGCTGTACATCATCCTGGTCGGCTTCGTGGTCGGCCTGCTCGGGCGCTTCTTCATGCCCGGCAACAACCGCATGGGCTGCCTGCTGACCATCGTGCTGGGCATCGCCGGCGCGGTGTTCGCCGGCTGGTTCGGGCGCGAGATGGGCTGGTATGCCGCCGGACAGCCGGCCGGCTTCGTCGGCGCCATCGTCGGCGCCATCGCCCTGCTGGCGCTGCTGCGGCTGGTCAGCGGCAAGCGCTGAACGTTCCACCCTTTTCCCCCGAACACGGGAACGCCACAGGGCGCCGACGCCTCGTGGCCGGCCCAACGGCACCTGCGAGTACGCCCCACCGATGACCCTGGACATTTCCCTCGACCCGCAGCGTGCGCGGCAGCGCCTGGCATGGGCCCGCACCCGGCTCGGCGACGACACCGCCAGCATCGAGCGCGCCTCGGTGGACGCCGGTTTCCGCAGCTACTGGCGCGTCACCGGCCATGGCGGCAGCCACATCGTCATGGATGCCCCGCCCGGCCTGGAGGATCCGCGGCCGTGGCTGCACATGCGCGAACTGCTGCTGGCGCATGGGCTGCGGGTGCCGGCCCTGCTCGCGCAGGACCTGGAAGCCGGCTTCCTGCTGCTGGAAGACCTCGGTGCGCCCACCCTGGCGCGGCTGCTGGACGACGGCAATGCCGACGCGTGGTTCGATCGCGCCATGGAGCAACTGATCCGGCTGCAGTCGATCCCGGTGCCGGACGGCTTCGGCCATTTCGGCGAAGCGCTGCTGCAGCGCGATGCAGGCCTATTCGACGAATGGTTCCTGCAGCGCCATCTCGGCCTGGCGCTGGACTGCGGCGAGATCGAAGGCCTGCAGCTGGCGCAGCGGCGGTTGATGGACAACGCGCTGGGCCAGGCGCAGTTGATGACCCACCGCGATTTCATGCCACGCAACCTGATGCCGGTG
The DNA here is from genome assembly GCF_056397145.1 of Stenotrophomonas sp. 05N423. Classification (NCBI taxonomy): domain Bacteria; kingdom Pseudomonadati; phylum Pseudomonadota; class Gammaproteobacteria; order Lysobacterales; family Lysobacteraceae; genus Stenotrophomonas; species Stenotrophomonas sp. 05N423. The sequence continues at coordinate 225,217 of NZ_JBFTMV010000004.1, read as the reverse complement.
GAAGATGGCCCGGCGGTACTGGACTTCCAGGACCTGGTACGCGGCCCCATCGCCTACGACCCGGTGAGCCTGTTCAAGGACGCCTTCCTGAGCTGGCCGCTGGAACGCGTGGACGGCTGGCTGGTGCGCTACCACGAACGCGCAGGCGCCGCCGGCCTGCCGGTACCCGACCGCGCCACCTTCCTGCGCGATGCCGACTGGATGGGCGTGCAGCGGCACCTGAAGATCCTCGGGATTTTCTCCCGCCTGCACTACCGCGACGGCAAGAGCCATTACCTGGAAGACGTGCCGCGCTTCATCGCCTATCTCGACGAGGTGCTGCCGCGCCATCCGCAGCTGTCCGGCCTGCACTCGCTGCTGGAACAGCGGATCAAGCCGGCGCTGGCCGACCGGGCCACGCAATGAAGGCGCTGGTTTTCGCTGCGGGATTGGGCGAGCGCATGCGCCCGCTCACCGACCACACGCCCAAGCCGCTGCTGCAGGCCGGTGGCAAGCCGCTGATCGCGTGGCACCTGGAAAAGCTGGCCGCGCTGGGCGTGCGCGAGGTGGTGGTCAACACCTCGTGGCTGGCCACGCAGTTCCCCGAGGTACTGGGCGACGGCAGCCGCTGGAACCTGCGCCTGCACTACGCCTGCGAAGGCCCCACGCCGCTGGAAACCGGCGGCGGCATGCTCAACGCGCTGCCGCTGCTGGGCCAGGCGCCGTTCCTGGTGGTCAACGGCGACATCTGGACCGACTTCGATTTTTCCCTGCTGCCGCGCGAACCGGCCGGCGAAGCCCATCTGGTGCTGGTGGACAACCCGCCGCAGCACCCGCAGGGCGATTACCGCCTCGACACGCAGGGCGTGCTGCACCACGACCGCGACGCGCCCTGCCTGACCTATGCCGGCATCGGCATGTACCGCCCCTCGATCCTGGACGGCTGGCGTGCGGTGATCGGCGATGCGCCAGGCAGCGAACGCACGCCGCCGCGTTTCAGCGTGGTGCCGCTGCAGAAGCACTTCATGGCGCAGGGCCGCATCACCGGCCAACACCACCGCGGTCGGTGGACCGACGTCGGCACGCCGCAGCGGCTGCAGGCGCTGGAAGACGCGCTGCGCGGACGCCCGTAACGCACGCGCTGCCATACCGGTCGGGAAACCGACGCCGCAGGTACGGGGCTTGCCCCGTACAGCACACCCGGCGAAGCCCGTGCGGGGGTCAGTTCCGCACCTGCGCCACGCCGCTCAGGACGCGTCCAGCACCTTGCGCAGGAACGGCACGGTGATGCGCCGCTTGGCGGCCAGCGACTCGCGGTCGAGCCGATCCAGCAGCAACACCAGCCCGCCCAGGTCGCGGCCTGTGCGGGTGAGCAGCCAGTCGATGGCCGCCTCGTCCAGCGCCAGTCCGCGCCGGATCGCGCGCTCGCGCAGTACGGCGCCGCGCCCGTCGTCGTCCAGCGCGTCCAGCACGATCCGCCCGCACTGCGAGAGCCGCGAGCGCAGGTCGGGCAGCACCAGCCCCAGCGCGTCGGGTGCGGCCGTGGCGGTATAGAGCAGGGTCACACCGGCGGTGCGCGCGCGGTTGTGGAAATCGAACAGCGCTACTTCATCGTCGCGCTGGCCGGCGATGGCATCCAGCCCATCAAGCGCGACCACGTCGCGCCCTTCCAGTGCTTCCAGCGCGTCGCGCAGGCGCCCGGCGGCGGCCTGCAGCGGCAGATAGGCCGAGCCGCGCCCGGCCTGCTCGGCGGCAGCGCAGACGGCCAGCGCCAGATGCGTCTTGCCACTCCCCGCGGGGCCGACCAGGTAGATCCAGTCGCGGCTGCCGCCGGTGGCGGCGGCGCGCAACTGCGCCAACGCCCCGTCCGGGGCGCCGATGAAACTCTCCAATCGCTGGTCCGGCGGATAGCGCAGGGCCAGCGGCAACTGCGGCACGCTCACTTCGGTTCAACGTCCTTCGGCACGATGCCCATGCCCGGCGCGGGCTCACCGCTGGACTGCAGCACGATGGTCGTGCCATGCCCGGCATACAGCTCGCTCTGCCGGTAACGCTCGTGCGCATAGCGCAGCAGCACGTTGATCACCGCCGCCGCCGGCAGCGCCAGCAGCATGCCGAGGAAGCCGAACAGCTGGCCGCCGGCCATCACCGCGAAGATCACCGCCACCGGGTGCAGGCCGATCTTGTCGCCGACGATACGCGGAGTGAGCACGTAGCTCTCCAGCAACTGGCCGACGACGAACACCACGCCGACCAGCGCCAGCAGCTTCACGTCGAAGCCCTGAGCCTGCACCAGCGCCGCCAGCACCGCCAGCACCACGCCGGTGGTGGCGCCCAGGTAGGGGATGAAGCTGATCAGCCCGGCGACCAGGCCGATCAACAGGCCGAGGTTGAGCCCCACCACGGAGAGGCCGACCGCATACACCACGCCCAGCGCGATCATCACCGCGATCTGCCCGCGGATGAAGGCGCCGAGCACGTCGTTGGATTCGCGCGCCAGCCGCGACACGATCTCGATGTGGTTGCGCGGGATCATCGAAGCAACGCGCTCGACCAGACGGTCCCAGTCGCGCAGGAAGTAGTAGGCCAGGATCGGCAGCAGCGCCAGGTTCACCACCCAGGCCACCATCGCGAAACCCGAGCGCGACAGATAGCCGAACAGCGTGGTCGCCGCGCCGCCGGCCTGCTGCCAGTGCGCGCGCACCCACTCGAACAGGCGCTCGGGCTCCAGCCAGCCGAGGATCTCCACGCCGGTGCGCTGCTCGATCCACGGCAGCGCCGTGCCCATCAGCCACTCCTGCGCCTGCGGCAGCGCGGCCACGAGGGTGACGATCTGGCGCTGGATCATCGGCACCAGGATCAGCAGCGCCAGTGCCAGCAGCAGGATCATCAGCGCGAACACCAGGATCACCGCCGTATTGCGCGAGCGGCCCCGCGCTTCCAGCCGGTCCACCAGCGGATCGCCCAGCCAGGCCAGCATCAGCGCGACCACGAACGGCGTCAGGATCGGCGCCAGCAGCCACACCACCCACAGCGCGAAAGCGCCCAGCACCGTCCATTTCAGGCGGCGCAGGAACAGCGCGATCTCGGCATCGGCGGTACCGCTCATCGGACGCGGTACTCGGCCGGGGAGGACGCAGGCGCGCCCTCGGTGGACGGCGCCACCGGCTGCAGCGCGGCGTCGGCGCCGAGCATGCGGTTCAGGCCCTGCAGGCCGCTCATCAGCTCCAGGTCCAGCTCCAGGCGGTCGCCAGAGGCCTGCACCGGCACGATCGAACGCACCACCGCCACCGACTGCAGGGTCGCGGCCACGCGCAGGTAGTCGGCCGCAGTGCGGATGCCGCTGACGCGGATGCGATAGGTGCCGGCCGCGCCGGCCACCGGCGCCTTGGCATAGCGCTTGACCAGCGCATCGGCCGCGCCGTCGGCGCCGCCGGCCATCGCGCGGCGGGCATCGCCGTCGCGGGTGCTCCACTTGGCCAGTTCGCGGCCATCGTCGACGAACACCCAGTCGGCCATCCAGCCGCCGCCACTGGCGCGGTACAGCTTGCCGACCAGCTGCATGGGTGGCGCATAGCGCGCCGACGCGCGGGCGATGGCGGCGGTGTCCTGGCGCCAGATCGCGCCGACCAGCGCCTGTTCGGCCGCGCCGCCGCCGGGGAGGCCGAGGCGGAAGCCACGTTCGATGGCGCGGTCCAGCAACGGACGGGCCGCGTTCGACTGCTGCACGCCGACCAGGCGCGGACCGCTGCCGTCGTCGATCGCCATCCACACCACCGGCTTGGGCCGCGGCTGCGGCCATATCGGCAGGCCCAGCGCCGCGACCAGCCCATCCACGTCGTCCTGGCGGAACCGCGCCACCAGCATGGTGCGGAAACTCGGCGCGCCGGCGGCCGACGTGCTCTGGTCCTGGCGATAGTCATAGCTTTCGACCATGTCCCTGGCGCTGCGCAGCGCCTGCGCCACGCCCGGGCGGGTCATCGCGCTGCGGTCGCCGGACAGCTTGGCCAGCACCGCGCCCAGCGCGCGCGCCAGGGCGCCGTTGCGGTCGGCGTCGCTCTGGCTGTTGACCGGCACTTCGGCCTCGTAGGGGTTCTGCGCGCTGGCCACGTCACCCTCGGTGCGCACGCCAGACTGCGCAAACGCCGCCGTGACGGACAGGCAGAGCGACAGAAACAGGAAAAAAGCCAGGCTGCGACGCATTGAGGGTTCCATTGCTCGACGGTTCCGGTGGGAATTGTTGCCCGAATGCGGCCTTGGCGCCAACGTGGCCTGTTAAAATCGCCCGTTCACCCCGCCAGTGCAGCCGCCCGTGACCACTTCCCCGACCTCCGCCAACTCTCCCCTGACCTACCGTGACGCCGGCGTGGACATCGACGCGGGCAACGAACTGGTCGAGCGCATCAAGCCGCTGGTCAAGCGCAGCTTCCGTCCCGAGGTGATGGGCGGGCTGGGCGGCTTCGGCGCGCTGTTCGACCTGTCGGGCAAGTACCGCGAGCCGGTGCTGGTCTCGGGCACCGACGGCGTGGGCACCAAGCTCAAGCTGGCCCAGCAGCTCGGCCGCCACGACACCATCGGCATCGATCTGGTCGCCATGTGCGTGAACGACGTGCTGGTACAGGGCGCCGAGCCGCTGTTCTTCCTGGATTACTTCGCCACCGGCAAGCTGGACATCGATACCGCCGCGGCGGTGGTCGGCGGCATCGCCAACGGCTGCACCGAGGCTGGCTGCGCGCTGATCGGCGGCGAGACCGCCGAGATGCCGGACATGTACGCACCGGGCGAATACGACCTGGCTGGCTTCACCGTGGCCGCGGTGGAGAAGAGCGAGCTGAAGGATGGTTCCAGCGTGCGCGAAGGCGACGTGCTGATCGGCATCGCCTCCTCCGGCCCGCATTCCAATGGCTACTCGCTGGTGCGCCGCATCTACGACCGCGCCGGCCAGCCGGCAGACCTGGTGCTGGAAGACGGCGTGAAGCTGGTGGACGCGCTGATGGCGCCGACCCGTCTGTACGTCAAGCCGATCCTGTCGCTGCTGAAGGAACACGGCGCCGCCATCCACGGCATGGCCCACATCACCGGCGGCGGCCTGACCGAGAACATCATCCGCGTCGTGCCCGACGGCCTGGGCCTGGACATCGATGCCGCCAGCTGGACCCTGCCGCCGGTGTTCCAGTGGCTGCAGCGCGAGGGCAACGTCGCCGACAACGAAATGTGGCGCACCTTCAACTGCGGCATCGGCTTCGTGCTGCTGGTGCCGGCCGACCAGGTCGCCGCCATCGACGCCTCGCTCGATGCGCTGCAGCTGGCGCATTGGCAGATCGGCAAGGTCGTTGCGGCCGACGGCGGCGAGCGCGTCCGCATCGGCTGATCCTCCGCCCCATGTCCCCCGCCAAGAAGGCCGCGTTCATCGGCGTGCTCGCCGTGTTCCTGCTCACGTGGATCAAACCGCTGTGGCCGCTGGAACAGGCCCTGCACAGTTCGCTGACCGTCGCCGGACTTGCGGCACTGTGGTGGGTGGACCGGCGCTGGCCGCTGGGCGACGGCGCCTTCGCCGCGGCCTGCGGATTCATCGCCCTGCACTGCATCGGTGCGCGCTGGCTGTATTCCAACGTGCCGTACGAGGCGTGGCTGCAGGGGCTGACCGGCTGGTCGCCCGGCGCGGCCTTCGGCTGGCAGCGCAACCATTTCGACCGGCTGATCCACTTCCTCTATGGCGCCTGTTTCGCCCCGGCGCTGGCCCAGCTGGCGCGCCATGCCTGGCCGGCGCTGCGCGGCGGGCAGGCGTTCGCCCTGGCGGTGATGGCGGTCATGTGCTCCAGCCTGGTCTACGAATGGCTGGAATGGGGCATCGCCCTGGCGCTGTCGCCTGAAGCCGCCGAGGCCTACAACGGCCAGCAGGGCGATATCTGGGACGCGCATGCCGACATGCTGCTGGCCACGATCGGCAGCCTGCTGGCGTGGCCGCTGGCCAGGCGGGCCTCCCGATGAGCGCACCGGCCCGCATCGCCGTGCTCGCCTCCGGGCGTGGCAGCAACCTGCAATGCCTGCTGGACGGCATCGCCGATGGGCAACTGCATGCGCGCATCGCCGGCGTGTTCTCCGACAAGCCCGGTGCCGCGGCACTGGACAAGGTCGCCCCGGCGCAGCGCTGGGCGCGCGCCCCCCGGGACTTCGCCGACCGCGAGGCCTTCGACACCGCGCTCGGCGACGCGGTGACCGCCTGCGCGCCGGACTGGATCGTCTGCGCCGGTTACATGCGCATCCTCGGCGCCGGCTTCGTGCAGCGCTTCGCCGGCCGCCTGGTCAACATCCATCCGTCGCTGCTGCCGCTGCACAAGGGCCTGCACACCCATGCCCGCGCCCTCGAGGCCGGCGACGCGGAACATGGCGCCAGCGTCCATTTCGTCGTGCCGGAGCTGGACGCCGGTACGGTGATCGCCCAGGCGCGGGTGCCGGTGCTGGCCGGCGACAGCGCCGACACCCTGGCCGCGCGGGTACTGGCGGTCGAGCACCCGCTCCTGCTGGCGACGGTCCGCCTGCTCATCGAAGGCCGCGTAGCTGAACGGGACGGCACGGTCCTGCTCGATGGTCAGTCCCTGTTTAGTCCGCTGCGCCTAGATTCCGCCGGAACGCTGCACCCCTGATCCGCACATGCCGCTGATGCGCAGGCTGGCATGATCCACATTCCACCGGCCTTTATCCGAGCATGACGACCGCCTTCCTCAAACCGATGCTGCTGGCAGGCCTGCTGACCGCCCTGCCGGTCCTGGCCCAGGAAGCGGCGCCCGCCGGCGCAGCGGCCTTGCCGCCGGCAGAGTGGGATCCGCCGGCACTGGAGCCGTTCGTCGCCACCTACCAGGCCTTCTACAAGGGCAAGGAAGCCGGCGACGCGACCATGCGCGTGGTCCACAACGACGGCGCCCGCTGGCGCGTGGACATGGCCGTGCGTGGCCGCCGCGGCTTCGCCGGCGTGCTCGGACTGAACCTGGAGCAGAGCACGGTCTTCGACAACGAAGGCGCGGTGTATGTGCCCTTGAGCCAGAGCACGGTGAAAAAGGCGCTGTTCCTCGGCAGGAAGGTCACCGGCGTCTACAACTGGGGCGAAGGCACCGCACAGTGGCAGGGCGACCTGAAGAAGGAGCGGCAGCAGCCCATCCCGCTGCAGCGCGGTGACCAGAGCGCGCTGCTGCTCAACCTGTCGCTGATGCGCGACGCCCGCCCCGGCCAGCCGCTGCGCTACCGCTACGTGGATGTGGGCCGGGTGCGCCAGTACGAGTACCAGGCCGCCACCGCCACCGAGACCGTGCAGGTCGGCGACCTCAGCTACGACGCGCTGCGCGTCTACCGCACCAATGGCGGCAACGACGAAACCATCCTGTGGATCGCCAACGGCGTGCCCACCCCCGTGCGCATCCTGCAGCGCGAGGATGGCGAGGACGCCATCGACCTGCGCCTGACCGAATACCAAGGAGCCTGAGCATGAAATCCTTCCTGCGCCCCCTTCCGCTGGCTGCAGCGGCCTTCGCGGCCCTGGCCAGCCTGCCCGCCTTCGCCGTACAGCCCTTCACCGCCAACTACCAGGCCAGCTACATGGGCCTGCAGGCCAACGGCGTGATGACCCTGGCCGCGGAGAACGGCGGCAAGTGGCGCTATACGCTGCAGGTCAAGAACCAGTTGGCCGAATTGAGCCAGAGCACGTTGTTCGACGAGCAGAACGGCCAGCTGCGCCCGCTGAGCAGCCACGACGCCTCGGTGATTCCGTTCAAGCGCCGCGCGGTTGATGCGCGCTACGACTGGGGCAGCAACCAGGCTACCTGGAGCGGCGACGCGAAACCGGAACGGCGCGGACCGGTCGCACTGCAGAGCGGCGACATGGACGGCCTGCTGATCAACCTCGCCATCGCCCGCGACGTCGCCGCCGGCAGGCCGCTCAACTACAGGATGGTGGATGACGGCCGGGCCAAGACGCTCTCCTACCGCGTCGTCGGCAAGGAAACCATGACCGTCGACGGCAAGACCGTGGAAACGACCAAGGTCTCGCGCGTGGACGGCAACAAGGAACAGATCGCCTGGATCGCGCCCGGCATGCCGGTGCCGGTACGCCTGCTGCAGCGCGAGGGCGGCAAGGACGCGCTGGACCTGACGATCAAGTCGCTGCGCTGACCTGTAGATACGGGGCTTGCCCCGTACGGACCTTCCCCGGCAATCCCACGCGGGGCAAGCCCCGCATCAATGGTTCCTGCGAAAGCAGAAAAACGAAAAGGCCGCCCGGAGGCGGCCTTTTCGTTGCGCATCGCGGCAGGTCTTACTTGACCAGCTTGGCGATGGCGGCGCCCAGATCGCCCGGCGAACGGACGGTGACGACGCCAGCGGCCTCCATCGCGGCGAACTTGCCTTCCGCGGTGCCCTTGCCGCCCGAAGCGATCGCACCGGCGTGGCCCATGCGCTTGCCGGCCGGAGCCGAGGCGCCCGCGATGAAGCCGACGACCGGCTTCTTCACGTGGGCCTTGATGTATTCCGCACCGGCTTCCTCGGCGTCGCCGCCGATTTCGCCGACCATGATGATGCCTTCGGTCTGCGGGTCTTCGTTGAACAGCTTCAGGCAGTCGACGAAGTTCAGGCCGTTGATCGGGTCGCCGCCGATGCCGATGCAGGTGGACTGGCCCAGGCCGACTTCGGTGGTCTGCTTGACCGCTTCATAGGTCAGGGTGCCCGAACGCGACACGATGCCGATCTTGCCCGGCTTGTGGATGTGGCCCGGCATGATGCCGATCTTGCACTCGCCCGGGGTGATCACGCCGGGGCAGTTCGGCCCGATCAGCACGGTATCCGGGTGCGAGCTCTTCAGCACGTTGTCCACGCGCAGCATGTCCAGCACCGGGATGCCTTCGGTGATGCACACGATGACCTTGATGCCGGCAGCTGCGGCTTCCAGGATCGCGTCGGCCGCGAACGGCGGCGGCACGTAGATGACCGACGCGTTGGCGCCGGTGGACTGCACGGCGTCGGCCACGGTGTTGAACACCGGCAGGTCGATGTGGGTGGTGCCGCCCTTGCCCGGGGTGACACCGCCGACAACCTGGGTGCCGTACTCGATCATCTGGGTGGCGTGGAAGGTGCCCTGCTGGCCGGTGAAGCCCTGCACGATCACCTTCGTATTCTTGTTAATCAAAACGGACATTCGTTTGAGTCCTCTGAATCTCTTGCTGTTTATCGGCTTCGGAACCACGTGATGTTCCGCCAGGCGAAACATCACTCAGGCATGCCTCCATATCCCCCACATCGCCGCTTCGCGGCGATGTCGCCCCCTTGACTCAAGGGGGCTGGAGAAGCGCAGCCCGGTGCCCCGAAACAGGGAATGATCAGGCGGCGGCGTTCTTGACCGCTTCAACGACCTTCTTGGCGCCGTCGTTGATGTTGTCGGCCGGGATGATGGCCATGCCGCTGTCGCGCAGCAGCTGCTTGCCTTCTTCCACGTTGGTGCCTTCCAGGCGCACCACGACCGGAACCTTGACGCCCACTTCCTTGACCGCGGCGATGATGCCCTCGGCGATCATGTCGCAGCGGACGATGCCGCCGAAGATGTTGACGAAGATGCCTTCGACCTTGTCCGAGGACAGGATCAGCTTGAACGCCTCGATCACGCGCTGCTTGTTCGCGCCGCCGCCCACGTCCAGGAAGTTCGCCGGCTCGCCGCCGTTGAGCTTGATGACGTCCATGGTGGCCATGGCCAGGCCGGCGCCGTTCACCATGCAGCCGATGTTGCCGTCCATGGTGACGTAGTTGATGTCCAGCTCCGAAGCGGTGACTTCGGTCTCGTCTTCCTGCGACTTGTCGCGCATGGCGACCAGTTCCTTGTGGCGGAAGCTGGCGTTGTCGTCGCTGTTGAACTTGCCGTCCAGCGCGTACAGGTTGCCGTCGTCCAGGATCGCCAGCGGGTTGATTTCAACCAGCGCCAGGTCCTTTTCGTTGAAGATGCGGTACAGGTTCACCATGATGTTGGCGAACTGGCCGGCCTGCTTGGCGGTCAGGCCCATCTTGAAGCCGATGTCGCGGCCGTGGTAACCCTGCACGCCCTCGACGAAATCCACGTTCAGGGTGTGGATCTTGTCCGGGGTCTCGGCGGCGACCTGCTCGATCTCCATGCCGCCTTCCGAGGAAGCGATGAAGCTGATGGTGCGGGTGCCACGATCGACCAGCACCGACAGGTACAGTTCCTTGACGATCTCACCGGCGGTGGTCACCAGCACCAGATTGATCGGCAGCTCGACGCCGGCGGTCTGGTAGGTCGCCATCTTGGTGCCAAGCATCTTGGCCGCGGCAGCCTTCACGTCTTCGACGGTCTTGCAGAACTTGACGCCGCCGGCCTTGCCGCGGCCGCCTGCGTGGATCTGCGCCTTGACCATCCAGGGGCCCTGGCCCAGCGACTGGGCAACGGCGACCGCCTCGTCCGGGGTAGCCGCGACCTTGCCGGCCGGGACGGGGATGCCGTACTCGGCAAGCAGTTGTTTTGCCTGGTATTCGTGGAAATTCATGTGTCACCGTGGGAATGGGAACAACCGCCACGAGTCCACAGGGCCATCGGATGGCCTTCCTGCAGGGCGGGCGGGCCCACCATTGTCGCCGACCGCGGCCCGTGGCGCAAAAAAAACGCCAGGAGCGGCTTTTTGACATCGCTTGCCGATGGCCCGCAGGGTTCCCACCAGGGATGGCGGGAACAAAGAAAGGCATCCCGGGACGCATGCAGGGAGCGGAATCGGACGCCATTTCAGGCACTTGCCGGCCGCGGGCATGGCAACCGCCTTCGGCCCGCGACGCCCCCCGCCCGCACCTATACTCGGTCCTGCCGCCCGCCGCCGGAGCCCTGCGCTTGCCTTCCCGTTCCTCGCTGATCGACCGCATCGAATCGATACCACGGCGCGAGCTCTATTTCTTCGCGCTGTACCGGGTGCTGATCGCCAGCCTGATCGCGGCACTGGTGTTCAGCCCACTCAGCGCGCTGATGAGCGAGGCGCATCATCCCCTGTTGGCGCGCGCAGTCTGCGTCGGCTACCTGCCGGTCGCGCTGGGCCTGCTGGTTTGGGGCCGCAACGAGCGCTGGCTGCAGCCGCTGGTGTTCTGGGGCGCGATGACCGACATCCTCGCCGCCACCCTGCTCACCCATGCCCTGCCCGGCGCCAGCGCCGGCATCTCGATGACCCTGCTGTTCAACATCTCCGCCGCGGCCATGCTGCTGCCGCTGTCGCGCGGCATGCTGGTGGCGGTGGTGGCCAGCATCGCCACCGTGGCCGAGTTCGGCTGGCGCGAACTCGAGGGCGGCGAGAGCACCCGCACGCTGGCCGAACTGGCGATGTTCATCACCAGCTACCTCGCCCTGGCCTGGATCAGCTACCAGATCGGCAACCGCGCCCGCCGCAACCAGCAGCTCGCCGAGCGACGCGGCGCCGAGGTCGCCAACCTGTTCGAGATCAACGAGCTGATCATCCGCCGCATGCGCACCGGCGTGCTGGTGGTCGATGGCAGCGGCCGCATCGCCCTGGCCAACGAGGCCGCCGCCGCCTTGCTCGGCGAAGCCGGCGACGGGCTGGCCGGCGGCGAGGCGCGGCTGGGACAGGTCGCGCCGGAGCTGGCCCGGCGCCTGCAGCGCTGGCGCGCCGATTCGACCGGGGAGGAGTTGCCGCTGCAGCTGGCCAATGGCCAGGCCGAAGTACAACCGCGCTTCGCCCGCCTGCTGGCCGACAGCGACCAGACCCTGCTGTTCCTGGACGACACCAGCGTGGTCTCGCGCCGCGCCGAGTCGCTGACCCTGTCCACCCTCGGCCGATTCTCGGCCAGCCTCGCCCACGAGATCCGCAACCCGTTGGCGGCGATCAACTACGCCACCCAGCTGCTGGAGGAATCCAGCGACCTGGGCGATGCCGACCGGCGCCTGCTGCAGATCATCCACCAGCAGTGCCAGCGCACCAACGGCATCGTCGAGAGCGTGCTGGCGCTGGCCCGCCGCGAGCGCGCCAGCCCGGAGAACCTGGACCTGGCCAGTTTCGTGCGCCGCTTCGTGCTGGAGTACCGGCAGACCCTGTCCACCGAGACCGACGACGTGGAATCCATCATCCGCGAATCCTCGGTGCCGGCGCTGATGGACCCGCGCCACCTGCACCAGGTACTGACCGCGCTGGTGCACAACGCGCTCAAGTACGGGCGCATGGGCGACGAGCCGGCGCGGGTGCGGATCCGCGTCGCCTCGTCCGGCCGCCATGCGGTGGTCGACGTGATCGATCGTGGCCCGGGCATCCCGGAGGCGGTGGCCACGCAGCTGTTCCGGCCGTTCTACACAACCTCCGAACACGGTACCGGGCTGGGCCTGTACATCGCCCAGGAGCTGTGCCGCGCCAGCCAGGCGCAGCTGGAATACATCCCGGTACCGACCCGCGGCGCCTGCTTCCGCATCGTCATGGCCGCGCCGCACGGTGCCTTCGCCGCCTGACATCCGAGGACAGGACGAACGCCGGAGATGACGTCCAGCGTCGGACTCGGCTATCGTTTTCAACATGAACGTGACGCATAGCGCGCTCGTCGTCGACGACGAACGGGACATCCGCGAACTCCTGGTCCTCACCCTGGGCAGGATGGGACTGCGCATCAGCACCGCCGCCAACCTGGCCGAAGCGCGTGAACTGCTGGCCAGCAACAGCTTCGACCTGTGTCTGACCGACATGCGCCTGCCCGACGGCAACGGCATCGAGCTGGTCACCGAGATCGCCCGCGACCATCCGCGCACGCCGGTGGCCATGATCACCGCCTTCGGCAGCATGGACCTGGCGGTGGAGGCCCTGAAGGCCGGCGCCTTCGACTTCGTCAGCAAGCCGGTGGACATCGGTGTTCTGCGCGGCATGGTCAAGCACGCGCTGGAGCTCAACAACAGCGAGCGCGCCGCGCCGTCCGCGCCGCCGGAAAGCGCTTCGCGCCTGCTCGGCGACTCGCAGGCGATGGCCGAACTGCGCACCACCATCGCCAAGGTCGCGCGCAGCCAGGCGCCGGTGTATATCGTCGGCGAATCGGGCGTCGGCAAGGAGCTGGTCGCGCGCACCATCCACGACCAGGGCGGGCGCGCGGCCGGACCGTTCATCCCGGTCAACTGCGGCGCCATTCCCGGCGAGCTGATGGAGAGCGAGTTCTTCGGCCACAAGAAGGGCAGCTTCACTGGCGCGCATGCCGACAAGCCGGGGCTGTTCCAGGCCGCCCATGGCGGCACCCTGTTCCTGGACGAAGTGGCCGAACTGCCGCTGCAGATGCAGGTCAAGCTGCTGCGCGCGATCCAGGAAAAATCCGTGCGCCCGGTCGGCTCGGCCACCGAAGTACCGGTGGACGTGCGCATCCTCTCGGCCACGCACAAGGACCTGGCCGTACTGGTGCAGGACGGTCGTTTCCGCCACGACCTGTACTACCGCATCAACGTGATCGAACTGCGCGTGCCGCCGCTGCGCGAACGCCGCGGCGACCTGCCGCAGCTGGCCGCGGCCATCCTCAGCCGCCTGGCCCGCTCGCAGCAGCTGCCCACGCCGCTGCTCTCGCCCTCTGCGCTGGATGCCCTGGCCGGCTACGCCTTCCCCGGCAACGTGCGCGAACTGGAGAACGTGCTGGAACGCGCGCTCGCCCTGGCCGATGGCGACAGCATCGGCGCCAGCGACCTGCGCCTGCCGGCGCCGCGCACCGATGCGTCCATGGCCACCGAAGAAGCGGTGGCCGACATCGAAGCCGGCAACGCCGCCCTTCCCTCCTATATCGAACAGATGGAACGCGCGGCCATCCAGAAAGCGCTGGAAGAAAACCGCTGGAACCGGACCCGCACCGCCGCGCAGTTGGGCATCACCTTCCGGGCGCTGCGCTACAAGCTCAAGAAACTGGGGATGGACTGACCCGCCTTCTCCCTCGCGGGAGGAGACGCAGAAGGGTAGAAGGTCCCTCTACGGGGAGCCAGAGCGAGGTAGAACACGACGCCACGCGTGAGGCAGGCCGGCCCCCGGAAGACAACGCCGGGGTGTTCGCCATCCAGGGCCATGACGACGCGCTCCAAGTGGCGATGGCCCTGGATTTCCGCACGCCGTCATCCGCCCCTCCAAGGCATCCGCATCCGGCACCTTCCTGCGTCTCGCCCTTCAAGCAGGAGTGCCGCGCAACCCGGCAATCCCCCAACGAAGGGAACACTCCCGCCTATGGCGCGGAAGCCTCGGGGCGCTCGGGCGCCTCGCACGGAATGTGCAGCGTGAAACAGGTACCCACCGGGGCCTCGCCCGGATCGCCTGCGCGGCGGCTGTGCACCTCGATCCGTCCGCCCAGCACCTCGGTCACGATCTGGTGGACGATGTGCAGCCCCAGGCCGGTGCCGCCGCGGTGGCGTGCCGTGGTGTAGAACGGCTCGAAGATGCGCGCCAGATGCTCCGGCGCGATGCCGCTGCCGTCGTCGGCGACGTCTATGCGGACCTGCACCTCGCCATCGCGGTGGGCCGCCAGCCGGATGCGTCCGCCCTTCCCTTCGGGATACGCATGCAGCAGCGCGTTGTTGAGCAGGTTGGCCACCACCTGCTCCAGCGGCCCGGGATAGGTCTGCATGGCGATGCCCGGCTCCAGGTCCAGCTCGATCGCGATGCCGTCGGCCGGGCCGCCGCGGCGCAGGCGCGGGTCGGCATCGAGCAGGACTTCGGCCAGGTCGAAGTGGCGGCGCTCCAGCGATGCGCGGTCCACGGCCACCTGCTTGAACCGCTGCACCAGCGCCGATGTACGCCGCAGTTCCCCGTCGGCCAGCGCGCAGGCGCTCGTGGCCTCGGCCAGGAAGTCCTCCATTTCGGACCGGCGCAGGCCCGCCATGATCTGCGCCTGCAGGCGGGCGATGCCGCCGCGCAGTGTGCCCAGCGCCAACTGCGCACTGGCCAGGGGGGTGTTCATTTCGTGCGCGACGCCGGCCACCATCAGGCCGAGCGAGGACAGCCGTTCGGCCCGCGCCAGTTCCTGCTGCGCCGCCTGCAGATGCCCGTTCGCCAGCGCCAGCGCCTCGTTGCTGTCGCGCAGGCGCTGCATGTAGGCTAGCTCGCGCGCCAGGCCGCGCGCCTGGCCCAGCACCACCCACAGCACCAGCACGGCGCCAAGCAGTGCCAGCCCGCCGAGCACGGCCTTCCAGCGCGCGGCCGGCGGACGCGAACGGTGCACCAGCAGCCGCAGCTGCCCCAGCGTCGGATCGGCATGGGCCAGCAGATCGCCCTCGGTACCCCGCCAGGCCGCCTGCAGGGTGGAGAAACTCCAATCGTGCCAGTCGCCCGATGGCCGCCGCTGCATCGCGGCCCACAGCGCCGGATCGAAGTTCGCCACGGTGTGCCCGGCCTGACCCAGCTGCCATCCCCAGGCGTCGCCCGGGGTCGGCCCGATCAGCCAGTACCCCTGCGGGTGGACCAGGTACAGGCTGAAACCCGACTGCGCCGCCCGCTCGCGCAGGCGTTCCAGCAATACATTGCCATGCAGGTTGACCACCGCCACGCCGGCACTGCCGTCGGCCAGCACGAACGGCGAGGAAGCGCGCAGGGTCGGGCGCAGCGGCTGCTCGATGCGCCCGTTCTCGACATTGAGGTCCAGCGGCGAGAGGTGTATCTGGCCCGGCTGCAGGTGCAGCGCGTTCTCGAAGAACGGCCGGCCACGCTTGTCCTGCAGCGCCCCCCCGGGGACGCGGCGGATGCTGCCCGCGTCCTGGTCCACGCGCAGGCGCTCGCGGCCGGAAGCATCCATCCAGCGCACCTTGTGGTAATCGCGCCCGGCCATCAGGAAGCTGGTGTAGGTCTCCAGCAGCTGCGCCTGCGAACCGGTCTCCAGCAGGCGCGGAGTCAGGAAGGCAAGAAAACGGGTGTCGTCGCGCAATCGCCCCAGCCGGCGCAGCATCGACTGCGCCGCGTTCTCCACCGCATCGTGCGCGGCCTGGCGTTCGGGCAGGCGCACGGCCCGGTCCATTTCGTACCACAGCACCGGCAGCGCGGTCAGCAGGCCCAGTAGCCAAGGGGCGGCGATCAGCGTCACCCGCCAGGGATGCGCGCGCAGCGCGGCCCAGGCCTCCTGCCAGCGCAGCCGCGGCGACTGCCAGAGGCGGCGCACGCTCAGGCCTGGCCGCGCAGCCGCGCGATGAAGTCTTCCACCGGCTCGGGGCGCGCGAACAGATAGCCCTGCGCACAGGGGCATTCATGGCGGCGCAGCCATTCGACCTGGGCCGGGGTTTCCACGCCTTCGGCGACGATGTCCAGGCCGAGCCGGCGGCCCAACGCGATGATCATGTCCGCCACGTTCGCGCCGCCGCCTTCCTCGCCGACGCCCGCGGTGAACTGCCGGTCCAGCTTGAGCCGCGTCACCGGCAGCGAATGCACATAGCGCAGCGACGAATAGCCGGTCCCGAAATCGTCCACCGCGATGCCGAACCCGAGCCGCCGCAGGCGCGCCAGCAGCTCGCGGCCGTCCTGGTAATCGCTCATCACCGTGCCTTCGGTGATCTCCAGTTCCATCCGCCGCGGTTCGATGCCATGGCGCGCCACCGTGGCGGCCAGTTCCTCGATGAACTCGCGCCGATGCAGCTGCAGCGGCGACACGTTGACCGATACCGGAATATCCGGGAAGCCGGCCCGCTCCATCGCCCGCAAGGCATCGCAGGCCAGCTCGATCACGCGCCCGCCCAGCGGCACGATCAGGCCGCTGGCCTCGGCGACCGGAATGAAGCTGGCCGGCGACATCGGCCGCCCATCCTCGGTCCAGCGCGCCAGCGCCTCGGCGCCGACGATGGCGCCGCTCTCCAGGTCCACCTGCGCCTGCAGCGCGATGCCGACGCGGTCCTCGCGCAGTGCCCGGTACAGCGCGCGCGACTCCAGGAAGCGGTGCAGGTTCTCCTGCTCGCTCTCGATCTGGTACTCGGCCACGCCATGGCCGCCGCTGGCCCGTATCCGGTTCACCAGCAGCAGGCCGGCCGCCAGCGCGCCACCGGCGCCGCCGCGGTATTCGTCCAAGTCCACGCGTGCCGCATCGACGCGCAGGAAGGGCAGTTCACCGGCATCCTCGCTCTGCTCCAGCGCATCGACCGGATCGGAGGCCAGCCACCGCGACGGCCCAAGCACGGCGAACGTGCCTTCGTGCAGGCGCGCGACGCGGCAGGGCGGCGGATACATCTGCGCCAGCCGCTCGGCCATGCGCTGCAGCAGCAGGTCGCCCTGCTCCGGCCCCAGCGCGAGACTGCCATCGCTGTATTGCCCCAGGTCGACCACCAGCAGGCTCTGCCCGCAGGGCCGCGGCAGCTCCAGCACCTGCCGCAGGTCGCGGCGCAGCGCATTGCCGTTGGGAATGTCCAGCAGGCTGTCGCGGTAGGCGACGCGGTCCAGCCGCGCCGCCAGGTCGACATTGACCAGGCCAGCGTTGGCGTGGGTGACGAACACCTGCAGCAGTTCGTGTTCCTCGGCGTCGAGCGAGCGCTCCGTCGCCAGGTAGATCGCCATCGGCGGCACCGTGCCGTCGCCGTCGAGAAACAGCACCTGGCTGGAGGGCATGCCGATGCTGGAACGGCGCGAGAACGCATCCAGCAGCAGGTCGCGGACCATCGGGTCGGCGATGTCCTGCACGCGGCGGCCTTCCAATGCCTCGAAACAGCCATCGGCCGCGGTCACCATCGCCTCGTCCGGAGGCAGGTCGACCGTGCCGTCGTGCACGCATACGAGGCCGTCGAGCGGCACCTCCAACAGCGCCGCCAGTTCGCGCAGCAACTGGCGCGAGAAACCGTCCGGATCGCGCAGCCCGGCCAGGCGGCTGCCGGCCTGCACGATATGCTGCAGCCCGCGCTTGGCCCGCGCCAACGCGTGGATCTCGCTCCATGTCCGCAGCGAACCGGTGACGATGCCCTGCAGCCGCTCGCGATACAGGTCGGTCTTGAGCCAGTACTCACTGATGTCCAGCTGCTGCAGGGTCTTGCGCAGCGGCGCCATGCCGGGCTGACCGGTGATCAGCACGATGCGCACTTCGGAATTGCCCATCTGCTCGCGCACCGCGCGCACCAGCTGCAGGCCCGCGTCGTCGGTCTCCATCACCACGTCCAGCAGGATCGCGGAGATGCCGGGATTGGCCGCCATCATCTCGCGCGCCTCGCCGGACGAGGACGCCGTCAGCAGCCGCAGCGGGCTTTCGTTGAAACGGAAATCCGACAGCGCCATCCGCAGCGACTGCTGGAAGCCGGGATCGTCATCGACGCTCAGGACTGTGAAGGGGGTGCTGTCCGGCGACTGGCCGTTGTCGACCAGTTCCTGGCGGAACTCGAACATCCTGTCGTCGCCCGACCATGCGCTACCGCTCATGCCCCTTTCCCCCAGACCCGGCTGTACTGGACCGACACGTGCCACGCCAGCCTAGCGCAATCATGCCCGGCGGTCGAACAGCCTCTGCCTGCCCCATGGAGATCTATCGGCAGGTCCCCGGCCGCGCTTGAGCGCGGCGTCGGGTCCTGCCCCCGGGGTCGTGCCGGCCCGGGTCACGGCGCAGATCGGGCCTGCCCCGGCAAGGAGGAAACACCCCGCTCGCCAGCCCCCGCGGTCCGCTGGCGATCGGCCGTCAGTCCTTGGTGACGCGGTTGATCTCGGTCAGGCTGGTGATGCCCTGCGCGGCCTTGAGCAGGGCCGACTGGCGCAGATCGTTGACCCCGATCTTCTGCGCGGCCTCGGCGATGTCCAGCGCATTGCCGCCCTGCAGCACGATCGTGGCGATGTCGTCGGTCATCGGCATCACCTGGTAGATGCCGGTACGGCCCTTGTAACCCTCTGTGCATTCCTCGCAGCCGACCGGCTCGTGGAGCTGGATGCCCTTGTCGATCTGCGCCTGGGTGAAGCCTTCGGCCAGCAGCGCGTTCTCCGGCAGATGCGCGGGCTTCTTGCAGTTGGAGCACAGCCGCCGCGCCAGGCGCTGGGCAATGACCAAGGTGACCGAGGACGTGATGTTGTATGGCGCGATGCCCATGTTCATCAGGCGCGCGATGGTCTGCGGCGCATCGTTGGTATGCAGGGTGGACAGCACCATGTGGCCGGTCTGCGCCGCCTTGATCGCGATCTCGGCCGTCTCCAGGTCGCGGATTTCGCCGACCATGATCACGTCCGGATCCTGGCGCAGGAACGAGCGCAGCGCCGCGGCGAAGGTCATGCCGCGCTTGTTGTTCTGTTGTACCTGGTTCACGCCCGGCAGGCGGATTTCCACCGGGTCCTCGGCGGTGGAGATGTTGCGGGTCTCGTCGTTGAGGATGCCCAGCGCGGTATACAGCGACACCGTCTTGCCCGAACCGGTCGGGCCGGTCACCAGCACCATGCCGTAGGGCTTGTGGATGGCGTCCAGGAACAGCTGCTGCTGCACCGGCTCGTAGCCCAGCTTGTCGATGCCCAGCTTGGCCGCGCTGCCATCGAGGATGCGCAGCACGATCTTCTCGCCGAACAGCGTCGGCAGCGTGCTCACGCGGAAGTCGATCTGCTTGGTCTTGGACAAGTTGAGCTTGATGCGGCCGTCCTGCGGCACGCGCTTCTCGGCGATGTCCAGCTGCGACATCACCTTCAGGCGCGCGGCGATGCGCTCGCGCAGCTTCACCGGTGCCCTGGCCACGGTCTTGAGCAGGCCGTCGATGCGGAAGCGGACCCGGTAATCGTCCTCGTAGGGCTCGAAGTGGATATCCGAAGCACCGCGACGGATCGCGTCCACCAGCACCTTGTTGACGAATTTCACCACCGGGGTGTCGTCGCCCTTGGCATCGATGCCGGCATCGCCGGCGCCGCTCAGGTCTTCGTCACCGGCGGCGATCTCCAGGTCGCCCATGCCCTCTTCGTCGTCGCCCAGGCCACCGGACAGGCTCTCGTTGCTCGCCACCCATTGGTCCAGCGTGCGTCGGATCTGGTCCTCGTCCACCAGGATCGGCTCGACCACCAGGTTGGTGTGGAACTTGATCTCGTCCAGCGACTGGGTCGGATTGCTGGTGCCGATGAACAACTTGCCGCCGCGTTTGAAGAGCGGCAGCACGTTGTGCTTGCGCAGCAGTTCCTCGCTGACCAGCTTCATCGCGTTGTGGTTGGCGTCGAACACCGACGCGTCCAGCAGCGGCATGCCGAACTCGACCGCGTTGGCCGCCGCCAGCTGCGCGGCGTTGACCAGCTTCTTCTCGGCCAGCCACTGCGCCAGCGGCACCTTGGCCGTTGCCGCCTGCGCCATCGCATTGCGCGCTGCCGCCTCGTCCAGTGCACCGTCCTGCACCAGGCGGCGGGCGATCCCGGTGATGCCCACGAGATTGGCGGCAACGGCTGTATTCATGGTGTTCCCCGGCACGGACGACAGTCTGGCGATTGTACCCGCGCCCTCCTCTCGCGCCAGAGGTCCGTCGGTGCGTGGAACGCCCTGCTCGAGCGACTCGACGCCGGCCGGGACAGCCCGCATGCTGTGTGCCTCCAATCCACGCCCTGACCGATGAACCGCTGGAAAGCCGCCGCCCTGCACGCCCTGGCCAGCCTGCTGCTGGTCGCTACCATCGCCGCCATCGTGTTGCCGCTCTGGCATCCGTGGGGCCTGTACCGCATCTCCGGCGTGCTGCCGCTGCTCGGCCTGCTGCTGGGCGCACAGATGATCGCAGGGCCGTTGCTGACCTTCATCGTGTTCAAGCCCGGCAAGAAGAGCCTGCTCTTGGATCTGGCCGTCGTCTGCCTGCTGCAGCTGGTCTTCCTCGGTTTCGGCCTGCACATGCTGTGGCAGACCCGGCCGGTGTTCGTGGTCGCCAGCGACATGCGCATGGCCGTCGTCCTGGCCAATGAAGTGGAAGCTGCCGACCTGGCGCGGGCCAGCCGTCCCGAATGGTCGCGGCTGCCGCATGGCGCCCCGGTGCTGGTGGGCCTGCGCCCCGGAACGTCGCGCATCGACCATGCGTCAGTGCTTGCCGCCTTCCTCGACACCGGCATGGACCGGGAACTGAAGCCGGCGTGGTATGTGCCTTACGCCGGGATCACATCGCGGCTGGCCATCAATGCCACACCCAGCACCGCCGACGGCCAGCCCACCGGCACCGCGACGGGCGCACCTTTCCGCAGCCTGCCAATCGTGGCCCGGCATGGCGCCGGGCGCATGGTGCTCGAGGCCGGCAGCCTGCAGCCGGTACGGGTGGTCACTTACTGACGGATGCCCGGACGCCCCCGCTCACCAGGGCTGTGCGCGATGCCAGCGCCACGCACTTTCGATGATGGCATCCAGTTCGGTCCAGGCCGGCGACCAGCCCAGTTCTGTCTTCGCCCGCCGGCTTGAAGCGACCAGCACCGCCGGATCGCCAACACGACGCGGCGCCATCTCCCAGGGCACGGTACGACCGGTCACAGCCGACGCGGCTGCAATGACCTCGCGCACGGAAAAACCTTTCCCATTGCCCAGATTGAAAGCGTGGGCGCCCGGGTGGGAGCGCAGATAGTCCAGTGCCAGCAGGTGCGCCTGCGCCAGATCGTCGACGTGCACGTAGTCGCGGATGCAGGTGCCGTCGGGCGTGGGATAGCCCCCGCCGAAGACCTTCAGCGCGGGCCCGTTCTCCAGCACCGAACGCAACACATTCGGAATCAGGTGGGTCTCGCAGGCGTGCGACTCGCCGATGCGCGCATCGGCCGTCGCGCCGGCCGCGTTGAAATAGCGCAGCGCCACCGAATCCAGCCCGTAGGCCGCCGCCGCATCGGCCAGGATGCGCTCGACCATCAGCTTGCTGGCGCCGTACGGGTTGATCGGCTGCGTCGGATGATCCTCATCGACCAGACCGCCAGCCGGCTGGCCGAACACCGACGCGCTCGAGGAAAACACCAGCCGCCGCACGCCGTGCCGGCGCATCGCCTCGAGCAGGTTGAGGGTCCCCACGACGTTGCTGGCGTAGTAGTCGTACGGCTGCGCCATCGACTCGGCGACCAGCGACCGCGCGCAGAAATGGAACACGGCATCGAACCGCTGCCCCGCGAATACCGCTTCCAGCGACGGCGGATGCAGCACATCCGCCTCGGCCAGCCGCCCCCACTGCACCGCCTGCGCATGCCCGGTGGACAGGTCGTCCAGCACCACCACCTCGTGGCCGTACGTGGCCAGCAGGCGCGCCATATGGCTGCCGATGTAGCCGGCGCCGCCGCAGACAAGAGCTTTCACCGGGCACTCCATGTGGATAACAGCGGCAACGGCGGCAATTCTATTCGCGGAGCCCTCCGCAAGGAATGAGAACCCGCCCCATCCCATGGCGGCGGGTTCCCGCTACCATGTCCGCCGGGGAGAACGACAGGTACAGAACGTGCAGCGACTGAGCATCATATTGCCGGCCAAGAACGAGGCCGAGGGGCTGCAGCGCACCCTGCCGGCATTGCGGCAGGCTTGGCCGCAGGCGGAGATCATCGTCGTCAACGACGGTTCCACCGACGATACGGCGGCCATCGCGGCCAGCCATGGCGCCCAGGTGGTCAGCAACCCGTACTCGATGGGCAACGGCGCGGCGATCAAGCGCGGCGCCCGCACTGCCACCGGCGAGATCCTGGTCTTCATGGACGCCGACGGCCAGCACAGCGCACAGCACGTCGCCGCCTTGCTGGCCAAGCTGGAAGAGGGCTATGACATGGTGGTGGGCGCGCGCGACCGCAGCGGCCAGGCCAACCTGCATCGCGGCCTTGCCAACGGCTTCTACAACCGCCTCGCCAGCCATATGACCGGCCATCGCATCGACGATCTCACGTCCGGCTTCCGGGCCGTGAGGGCCGAGCGTTTCCGCGAATTCCTGCACCTGCTGCCCAACGGCTTCAGCTACCCCACCACCAGCACCATGGCCTTCTTCCGAAGCGCCTACCCGGTGGCCTACGTTCCGATCCCGGTCGCCAAGCGGGTAGGCACCAACAGCCACATCCGACCGATCAAGGACGGCATCCGCTTCTTGTTGATCATTTTCAAGATCGCGACGCTGTACTCGCCGCTGAAGCTGTTTGCTCCCATCGCCGCTGCCTTCTTCACAACCGGATTGGGTTACTACGGCTACACCTTCGCCACCATGCACCGCCTGACCAACATGAGTACCTTGCTGTTCAGCGCAGCGGTCATCATTTTCCTGATCGGATTGATATCGGAGCAGATCACGTCGCTGACATATCGTCGGGGGGCCTGAAGACATGCATCCATCGGAGCGAAAACGGTCATTCAAGGTACTGTTCACAAGCACGTCCTATCCACGCGACGCCTCCGATTGGCGTGGCGTGTTCATCATGCATATCAGCGCGGCACTTGCCCGTTCCGGTCAAGTCAATCTACGGCAATGGGCTCCACCTGGCGACAGAATCCCCGGCGTGGCCGACGCCTCAACGGGAGAAGAAGCCAAATGGCTGGCCGAACTGATGAATCGTGGTGGGATTTCCCATTGGCTGCGGACCAAACCCATGGCGGGGATCGGCGCGGCGATTAGTTTGTTGCGCATGCTGCATGCCGTCTATCACCGGAACAGGGACGTCGATCTCCACCACATCAACTGGCTGCAATGCGCATTGCCGTTGCCGGCAGATGGCAAGCCCGTCTTGATCACTGCGCTGGGAAACGATATGCAATTGCTGCGCATGCCAATGATGCGCCATGCACTCCGGCGCGCTCTTCGCGGCCGGCGCGCGATACTGTGCCCGAACGCGGACTGGATGGTGGAGCCGTTGCGCGAATCGTTCGGTGATCTGGCCGAAATCAGGCCGATCCCTTTTGGCGTCGATCCGCAGTGGTATGCCATCCGGCGCCAGCCCGAAGAACCACCCTGCTGGCTGGTCATCACACGTCTCACGGAGAAGAAACTCGGGCCGCTGTTCGAGTGGTCCGAGCCCCTGTTCCGTGATGGTCGACGGCAGTTGCATCTGTTCGGACCGATGCAGGAGCAGATCGCAATCCCAGATTGGGTTTCCCATCACGGGCCTGCTACATCCCGACAATTGGTCGATGAATGGTTTCCACGCGCACAGGGCCTGATTACGCTGAGCAACCATGCGGAGGGGCGGCCACAGGTGATGCTAGAGGCCATGGCCTCCGGAATGCCGATCATTGCCTCCTGCCTGCCGGCCCATGCCGATATCGTCGCGAATGGAACAACCGGCATCCTTTGCAAAAACCAGCGTGAGTATGCGGCGGCGCTGGAAAGACTTGAGGAGCAGGACGTCAATCGTGTCCAAGGAGAAGCGGCGCGAATGGCGATCTCCAGTGAGGCAGGCACGTGGGAAGACTGTGCATCCCGGTATTTGGCCGCCTATCACTACTTGCTGGAAGGAAACACTCATGGCTGAGCCGATACTGCTTATCGGTGCAGGAGGTTTCGTTGGGCGGCAACTGCTTGAGGCAATGGCGCGCAATGGCGAGGATGTCATTGCGGTAAGTCGAAGCCCCCTCATCGCCCCCGGAAACAACGTGGAAGTGCATGTCCGCGAATTGCGGGAACCCGACGACTTTGCGGCGCTCTTGGATCGCGTTCGCGCCGTGGTGCATGTCGCATCAACCACCACACCGGGAAGCTCCGCAGGCAAGCCGGTTCTCGAACTTGAAGGAAACCTGAAACCAACCTTGGCGTTGCTTGAGGCAATGCAGTCACGACCGCACCTGCCTCTCGTCTATGCGTCATCGGGTGGGGCGTTGCGTAGCCGCCTAGGTATTGGCCCACAGGACGAATCCGGGGCATTCCATTCCCAGTCATATCACGGCGCAGGCAAAATCGCCGCCGAGCAGTTCATTGAGGCATGGTGTCACCAGTGCTCGAGTAACGCCATCGTGTTTCGCCCCTCAAATCTTTACGGCCCGGGACAGAACGAGCGTCCGGGATTCGGAATCATTCCTACAGCCTTCAGCAAACTCGCGCAGGGCCATGTATTGCAGGTTTGGGGTGATGGCTCGGCGAAGAGGGACTACCTTTATATCGATGATTTTTCTTCATTGGTAATGTCTGCGCTCCGCACCCGAGGCATATCGGGATTCAATGTCTTCAATGCGTGCAGCGGGAGCAGCGTTGACTTGAACTCCTTGTTCTCCGCTATCGAGCAGGTAACCGGCTTCACATTGCATCGCCAACATGACGCAGCCCGCGCAGTGGACGCCCCAGACGCACATCTACTGCCAACCCGCGCCAGCACCATTTTCAACTGGAAGCCTGAAGTCGATTTAATGGATGGCTTGGAGCGCACATGGCGCTGGTTCACCACCTCCCGGCGTTGACTCCTGCCGCGGAGCCCTTCTGCTCCATCTGCATCGCCAACTACAACGGCGTGGGAGTGCTTGCCGACTGCATCGACTCGATACTGGCACAAGCAGGGAGCATCTCGGTCGAGATCATCATTCATGACGATGCGTCATCGGATGGCTCGGCCGAATGGATCAAGCAACGATATCCAGGCGTGGAGTTGCTGGTTTCTGACAAGAACGTCGGATTCTGCATTGCAAACAATCGCATGGCCAAGCAAGCGCGCGGAAAATTCCTGCTGCTACTGAACAACGATGCAGCGCTGCATGAAGATGCATTACAAGCCTTTCTGGGAGAAGCGCACCGCCAGTCGAGCCGGGGTATTTTCACTTTGCCACAATACGATTGGGAAAGCGGCGCTTTGGTTGATAGGGGTTGCCTGCTTGACCCTCTGAATGTACCGGTACCGAACCTTGTTCCCGAGAGAAGCGACGTTGCCTTCACCATCGGGGCATGCCTGTGGATTTCACGCGAAGATTGGCAGACGCTTGGAGGGTTCCCGGACTGGCTGGAATCCATTGGCGAGGATTTGTATCTCTGCTGCGCGGCACGCCTACGTGGGTGGCAGGTCCGGTGCCTGCCCACCAGTGGCTACCGACACCGCCAAGGCGCCAGCTTTGGCGGCAACCGCGTCGGAGATGGCGGTATCCACACACGTTACCGGCGCCGCTACCTGAGTGAACGCAATCGACTGGCCGTATTCATCGCCTGCACACCGACCATTCTCATATGGCCGTGGCTTGCTCTTCAGGTAATGGCGCTGTTGCTTGAAGGGGGTCTATTGTCGCTCGCCCTGCGCAGTACACGCCCGTGGCAGGATATCTATGTCGCCGCGCTACGTGATACTTGGCGCAGCAGTAAGACGATTTTCTCCCTGCGCCGCTCCGTGCAGGCCAATCGTGCTTGCACGCTGTTCAACTACTTGCACGTCTTTACCCCATGGCCGCGTAAACTGGCCGTTCTTCTGCGCAGTGGACTACCGCGACTGAGTTAGCCTCCCACTCGATCCATCAGGCAATCCGCCACCACTTTCTCATAAATCACATCGTAATTAATGGTCATGGATTTCTTTCGATCCAGCATGTCCAGCAGGAGAGCCAAAGCCCCACTCAGCAACTTCACCGGATAGAGCAAGGCATACACCACATACCGTGGAAGTGACTGCCGACGTATGGGAGCTAGCTCCCAAAAGGCTGCCCATAGCAGCGTCTCGACTGCGACCGCGCATCCACCATGCGGCGCAATGGACAATGCACGAAACCCGTTCCGCTCACCGAGCGCCAAAAACCCGTATTGCGTGTAACGAAAGAAGTCATGAGGCTGCTGATGCTCTCCCGCAATAAGTGGCGCGGAAACATAGGCTCGCCCACCAGGCTTGAGTATGCGATGAAATTCACGGAACGCACGGTCGGGGCTATCCAGATGCTCCATCACCTGAACACAGAGAACGGCATCAAAGCTGTTGTCTTCGACTGGAATTTCATAAGCGGACGAAACCACATCGATGCCGGCATAATTCCACTCCCCGTCACCAACGCAGAGGTCGTTGCTTGTGTAGTGACAATGGCCAAAATGGGATTTGTACTTCAGCTCTCCGGCGCCAACATCGATGATACTTTCCCCGGCACCCACTGCCCGCGCCACATCGCGCACGAATCCGAGCAATCGCCACTGGTGATATTCGGCAAAAGGGTTGAAAAAAAGATGCTTCAGGCATCTGTTTGAATAAACCACCTCAAGCAGTCGCTTGCGCAATATCACGGCTTTCTCACTTCTTCAGCACGAATCGGAACCACACGCCGCCGCCCCAGACAACGAGATCGGCGGCCAACACCACAAGCCGGTAACTACCAATGAACCAGAGGATACCACCCTGTAGCGGCCCGAACTGGCTCAATGCCTTCCCCATTGAAACCTCGAAAACCCCAATACCTTGTGGAGCAAAGAACGCAATTGCGCCAATCATCCACGACACTAGATAGCTCGCCGCGACCTGGAGTGGATTGTTCAACGTATCGACGCTTTGCCAAAGGTAGAGAGTGAACCCGGTTGCAAGACAAAACCACCCGGCGATATAGGCCAGAAGTATCTTCGGCGCGCTGACGGCTGCCACCAGATGCCGCCATCGGCGAGCTTTCCCCAACCAGACCAAGGCAAGCAGTGTCACACCCAACCAACACACAGCGATCATTGAGGCAACGCTGCGAACCACGCCATCAAACACCAGCCCGGCAAGCATGAACCCGAGAAATCCCGACCACCAGATTGCCAGCAGTTGCTCGACCCCCACCAACTGGCCGATGCTGCGAACGGGAACACCCTCATTCACCAGATCGGCACCACGGCTCACGGCATGCCAGATGCCTCCCGGAAGGTACTTGGCAGGCAGCCTGCGCAAATGAATGGCAAGAAGCATGCGATAAGGCCTTGGGTGACCAAGCGAACGAAGCAGGCTGCTCGTGGCCATGACGGCAAAGAAGTGCATGGCACTGTACGCAAGCATGCATGCCAACAATCCCGTCAGGGACACGCTGGTGAAGGCCGCACGGATGTCATTCCAATGCAGCACGCCGTAGGCAATGAAGAAGGCGACCAGCGCAAATTCCAGCCCCAGCTGAAGCGCAAGAATGACGCGTTTGAACGACGTGCTCGAGCGGAGCGTCGCCAACTGGCTTTTCAGGGCGCGCACGTAGGGCTTTATCAACGAACCTCCCGGCCAATAACATGATTGCCTTTCCGCCTGCGGCTTATCCCCTGCTGGAGAGGCTCTGCCATTGGTGCTGCAAGTGATGCCGCAAGGCTTCCGGTCAAATGCTGGTCATTGCGAAACACCATCCGCCCGTCTTGTTCCACTTGCTCTGACGTGAAGGAAGCCCGTGCACTGCCCAGCAGAAGAAAGCTAGGCGCAGTTTGCGTGATCTTCAGCAACGAGCCATAACACCACTTGGCGCATTCGCTGTATTTACGGCCCATGCGGGCATAGAACACCAGCGCCTCCATCATCGGGGTCGATTTGATCGTCACCAACACACACCAATCCGGCTTGTCCAATGCTTCCTGGAGGACCGGAAACCATTGGGTAACGGACTGTCGCCGATCAGCACAGCTGATATGCCACGCACTCTTCCTCCCGAACTCGCAGATATGCACCTCAGTTCTGTTGTAGATCATGAGGATGTGCCATCACACCGACGCGCCACCGATTTCGATCATCGACTTCGGGCGGAAGGTGGTTTCTTCGCTGATCCGGGTACCGAGACCACCGGCAAGGATGACTGCTTTCACTCCTGATGATCTCCCGATGCCTGATGCAATGCCTCGCCATTGCCTGGAACATGGACCAGTGTCTCCAGTCTGTCCGCCCAAGCAGGAAGCCCCTCTTTGCGCAACTCCTCGACAATTCCCAGCGCAAAAGCCGGGTCTCGAGTTTTTTGCACTGCATGGGCGAAATATGGGTAGGCCCTGTCTGGCTGCTGTGTATGACCGAGGATGAAGTACCCCATGGCGGCGGATTCGACGGGCTTGAGGGACCTGCGCCTGCTGACGATATCCAGCGCTTCAATGAGGCGCGCTCCATCCATCGACGCGCCATCACGCGCCTTGTTGACGATGACCCAGATCGAGGAAGCATTTTCTGGCGTCATGGTGACGTGCCGGAGTCGCTGCAGGTAGCGATCCCAGTCGGCTGAGGACAAGGTGCCCTGGATGGCCTTCATCGCAATGATGTTGGTCAGTGTTTTTATCGAATCAACGTTGACTTCTGCACCTTTCCCGCACGCAGAGATGGCCTCGTCAAGATAAGGATTGTCCGCCCTGTCGCCCCCGCCGAGATTGAAGTAGGCGACGCATAGCTGGTTCCAGGCCCGCGTGGAGCCCGGAGCAAGCTGCGTGCTTGTCTTGGCGAGATGGAGGTCACTGTCCCACCAGTCCGATCGCATGACTGTGGCACCGGAAAGCCCCCCTAACAGCAAGAGAGCGATGGAAGCAAAAAAAGCAGGACGGAAATGAAGCCGATCCGCGAGGGAAACCAACAAACTTCCGATTGCAAGCATAATGCCGAGCAATGGGAGGTGGTTGCGATGCTCAAACGCCAACTCAAGCCCAGCAACATTGCTGGTGATGCAATGCCCGGCAAAGAACAAAAAAATGCCGAACGCCAGCAGAGGGCAGCGAAGCCGGAGTTTCCAGGCAACTGCCAACAAAGCAACGATCAACAGCAGCGCAGGCAGAGTAGTCCAAGGCTGCAACAGGCTACGCGATGGCTGCAGCCAGTCATAGTAGAACGGCATGTGCGATGGCAGCGGCAGCAGGATTTCCCAGAGATACACACAGAGCACGCGACCTTGTGTCAGCAGGCGCTCATAGCTGGAGAAATTCCTGTTGTAGTAGGCATCCCAGGACCAGTAGTGGGGAACGACCACCACCAGGAATACGACGACCCCGACCAAGGCAGTGCACAGGTAGCCCCGCTGCAATCTGCGCGCAAGGACCGGACTGGCCACCCTGAAACGCAGCACGGTCAACTCCATTGCCAATGTGTACACAGGAAGCAGGATCGCGTCTTCCTTGCAGCCCAAAGCAAGCATCCACAGCAGTGCAGTCAACATCCAGCCGGTGCGGCCACTTCGACCTTCGATCTGCGCCTGGCGGGCCTTGAGATAACTCCACAATGACAACACGATGAACAGCGTCGCCAGGGTCTGCATGCGCTGCACAACGTATAGGACGGAGGATACCTGCAGCGGATGCGCGGCCCATGCGAACGACATTGCAAGTGCAATCCAGCGAGCACGGGATGGCCGCTCTCCAACTGCGACAAGCAGGTTGCGCAGGAACATGACCAGCACGAGCGTAGTGAGCGCGTGGATGGCGATGCTGGTCGACTTGAACGTGGCCGGATCCAGACCACCACCCCTGTAGTAGTCAATCGCGAATGTCAGCGTGGGAATGATCCGGGTGGCGCCCCCATATTGCACACTGAACAGCGTGTCCTTCAAAGCGGCAGGGGTCAGAGATTGCAGTTCGATGCCACTGTTACCGACGATGTTGATGTTGTCGTCGAAAACGAAATCGCCCGGTAACCCCGGAACGAACAGCAGGGCGGCGAACGCCGCGCAAACCAGTGAACACAGCAGGAATATGTACTTTGACTGCATCATGTAGCAAAGGCAACGAAGAGACCAAGGCCTCAAGTATCGCCGATTGAATGACCTTCCATATTGCCCATGCAGCATGAGATCCCGCCCGCCGATGTTCGGCGACACTCCATCAAAGCGAGCAATTCGCCGTGTGCATGTCACAGGTCGTCGGCGCGACGCCCGGTGATTTCGGCCTACCCGTGATCGGAGTATCCAGGTCGATGGCCGTATCCGCGCTGGAGCAGGCCCGCTGCGGCGGAGGCTGGACGGTCATGCTGTTATAGATCGCCGCGATGGCGAAGTCGGCATAATTTTTCATTTCCGCCTGGCACGCCCCTTCCGCCGACTTGATCCGGTAGTTGTTATAGGCAGGCAGGGCGATGGCCGCCAGGATGGCGATGATCGCAACCACGATCATCAACTCGATCAGGGTGAAGCCGTGCGTGTTGCGATTCATGGCAATCGATATCCCGAGGGACCCTCCCTCTTTCGGCATTTCCAAGCAATTGGCGTGCCATAGGCAATTTTTCGCCAGCAAAGGTGGCCAAACGACAAAAAAGCCCCTCTCATTGAGGGGCTTTTTGAAGACAACGCCAACACAAAAGATTACGGAGTGCCAGCGCCCGGCTTGCCACAGGTAGCCGTGTCATTATTGCAGATGGTGTGCTTCGTACCCGGAAGCTTCGGAGTGAAATCAGTGGTACCAGTGATGCTGGCCAGAGCAGCGGTAGGCGCAGTGCACGCCTTCGCCTTCGGAGCAGCAACCGTCATGCTCGACATCAAAGCCGCAACGGCCGAGTTCATGTAGGCCTTGGCTTCGGCCTGGCAGGCACCTTCGGCTGAGCTCACGCGATAGTTGTTGTAGGCCGGCAGCGCGATGGCAGCCAGGATGGCAATGATCGCAACCACGATCATCAGTTCGATCAGGGTGAAGCCCTTCTGCATCATCTTCATCTGTACATCCCCTAGAGGTTTGGATTGAGAGCACCGGGAGGGCCGTCGCCCACCCCGTAATGGGTTGAACAGCAGGTTGCGTGCCAATGGACCACCGCCCGCCATATTCCCCATATGCATGATGAGCAGCCTTCATCCAGAAGGGAAGTCCCGCCTGCCGATTCTGGGATGAAGACGCCATGGTGACGCACTGCGTCACATCACGACATTCCATCGCCCCGCCAGCCTCAGTGCGGATACCCCCAGGAACGAACCGCCCCCATCCTAAAGCCCCCCCCAACCCGCTCGACGGACCGTGATGGCGACCACGCTTGTCACTACCATGGATGCCGTCCCCCGGCGGACCGGCTACCATGCGGAAGTTGTCTGGCCCGGGGAGTGGCCGGACGGGGAGAAGAACGATGTCCGTTACCCGCAGCGCAGTGAGCAAAGAACCCGTCGCACGCGGCACCAGCCAGATGCAGCCGTTTGTCTGGGAAGGGACCGACAAGCGCGGCGTGAAGATGAAGGGCATGCAGGACGCCCGCAACGCCAACCTGCTGCGCGCCGAACTGCGCAAGCTGGGCATCACCCCTACCGTGGTGAAACCCAAGCCGAAGCCACTGTTCGGCGCCGCCGGCAAACCCATCAAACCCCGGGATATCGCCTTCTTCAGTCGCCAGATGGCGACGATGATGAAGTCGGGCGTGCCCATCGTGAGTGCGCTGGAGATCATCGGCAGCGGCCACAAGAACCCGCGCATGGCCAAACTGGTGGGCCAGGTCCGCGCCGACCTGGAAGGCGGCTCCTCGCTGTACGAAGCCATCAGCAAGCACCCCGTGCAGTTCGATGAACTGTATCGCAATCTGGTACGGGCCGGCGAAGGCGCTGGCGTGCTGGAAACCGTGCTTGAGACCATCGCCAACTACCAGGAAAACCTGGAATCGCTGAAAGGCAAGATCAAGAAGGCACTGTTCTACCCAGCCATGGTCATCGCCGTGGCCCTCTTGGTCAGCTCTGTACTGCTGCTCTGGGTCGTCCCGCAGTTCGAGGATATCTTCAAGAGCTTCGGCACCGAACTGCCCGTATTCACACAAATGATCGTGGCGGCATCCCGCTTCATGGTCAGTTGGTGGTGGCTGATCTTGCTGGTGGTGGTCGTGGGTGTCGGCGGCTGCATCTTCGCCTACAAGCGCACCCCCAAGATGCAGTACGCGATGGACCGCCTTATCCTGAAGGTACCAGTGATCGGCCAGATCATGCACAACAGTTCCATTGCCCGTTTCGCCCGGACCACGGCCGTGACCTTCAAGGCTGGCGTCCCGCTGGTCGAGGCACTGGGCATCGTGGCCGGTGCAACCGGCAACAAAACCTACGAAGACGCCGTCTTCCGCATGCGGGACGACGTTGCAGTGGGCTATCCCGTAAACATGGCCATGAAGCAGGTGAACCTGTTCCCGCACATGGTGGTGCAGATGACCGCCATCGGCGAAGAGGCCGGTGCGCTGGACACCATGCTGTTCAAGGTGGCCGAGTATTTCGAGCAGGAAGTGAACAACGCCGTGGACGCCTTGAGCAGCCTGATCGAACCGATGATCATGGTGTTCATCGGCGTGGTCGTCGGCGGCATGGTCATCGGCATGTACCTGCCCATCTTCAAGCTCGCCTCCGTTGTTGGATGATTGACCCATGGCATTTCTCGACCAGCATCCCGGCATCGGCTATCCCGCCGCTGCCGGACTGGGGTTGCTGATCGGCAGCTTCCTTAACGTGGTGATCCTGCGCCTGCCCAGGCGCATGGAATGGCAATGGAAACGGGATGCGCGCGAGATCCTCGACGAGCCCGACATTTATGAGCCGCCGCCGCCCGGCATTGTGGTGGAGCCCTCGCACTGCCCGCACTGCAGGCACAAGCTGAGCTGGTACGAGAACATCCCGCTGTTCAGCTGGATCATCCAAGGCGGCAAGTGCCGCCATTGCCAGGCACCGATCTCCATCCAGTACCCGCTGGTGGAGCTGCTGACCGCGATACTGGTGCTGGCCAGTGTGTGGCAGTTCGGCTTCGGCTGGCAGGGTTTCGGCGCGATCGTGCTGACCTGCTTCCTGATCGCGCTGTCGGGCATCGACCTGCGCACCCAGCTGCTGCCCGACCAGCTGACCCTGCCCCTGATGTGGCTGGGCCTGATCGGCAGCATGGACAACCTCTACATGCCCGCCAAGCCGGCACTGATAGGCGCGGCGGTGGGCTATCTGTCGCTGTGGACGGTGTGGTGGCTGTTCAAGCAGATCACCGGCAAGGAAGGCATGGGCCACGGCGATTTCAAGCTGCTGGCGGCGCTTGGCGCCTGGTGTGGGTTGAAGGGCATCCTGCCGATCATCCTGCTGTCCTCGCTGGTAGGCGCCATCATCGGGTCGATCTGGCTGTATGCGCGCGGTCGTGACCGCGCCACGCCCATCCCGTTCGGTCCCTACCTGGCCATCGCCGGCTGGCTGGTCTTCATGTGGGGTGACCCCATGATCTCGGCCTACCGCCATTGGGCCGGCCTGGCCTGACGGTGGCCGGCGCGCCCGGCCACTCCATGGACACAGGCCCTTGCCCATGAGCAGGTTCATCGTCGGGCTTACCGGCGGCATCGCCTCGGGCAAGAGTGCGGTCACCCGGCGCTTCGAGGAACTGGGCATCGTCGTGGCCGACGCGGATGTCGCCGCGCGTGAAGTGGTGGCGCCGGGCAGCCCCGTACTGGACCAGATCAGC
Source organism: Stenotrophomonas sp. 05N423 (assembly GCF_056397145.1). NCBI lineage: Bacteria > Pseudomonadati > Pseudomonadota > Gammaproteobacteria > Lysobacterales > Lysobacteraceae > Stenotrophomonas > Stenotrophomonas sp. 05N423. The sequence goes on along the minus strand of NZ_JBFTMV010000004.1, from coordinate 191,127 downwards.
CGGCGCTTCGGCGGCGCGATGCTGCTGGCCGATGGCTCGCTCGATCGCGCACGGCTGCGGGAGCATGTCTTCGGCAACGACGGGGAGCGCAGGGCGCTGGAAGCCATCACCCACCCGGCGATCCGCGCGCGGGTGCGGGACATCTGCGAAACCGCCAACAGCCCCTATGCCATCGCGGCAATCCCGCTGCTGGCCGAAGCCGGCGGGCGGGCGACCTACCCCTGGCTGGAGCGGATCGTGGTGGTCGATGCACCGGAAGCGGTGCGCCATGCCCGCCTGCTCCTGCGCGACAATATCGACACCGCACTGGCGACACGCATGATCCAGGCACAGGCCAGCGGCGAGCAGCGGCTGGCGCTGGCTGATGATGTGATCGTCAATGATGGACAGCCGGAGCACCTGCAGCCGCAGGTGGAAGCACTGGATCGACTCTATCGGCAGTTGGCGGCCGGAAAACCGCGCTCCTGACACCGGACTTCATGCAGGGGCAAGCCCCGCATCTACACGTCAGCTGGCAGGCGCGAAGGTCAACATGCCGACCACGCCACGCTCGTCGCCCGGCCGGATGCTGACCTGCCAGCCATACAGCGCGCACAATCGACTGACGATGGAAAGGCCGATGCCGCCGCCCTGCGAATGGCCGGCGTGGGTACCCCGGTAACCGCGCTGGAACAGGCTGGCCGCATCCTTCTCGCTCAGCCCCGGGCCGGTGTCGATCACCTCGACGGCATCGTCCAGCACCCGCACCCGCACCTGGCCTTCCTGCGTGTACTTCACCGCGTTGCCGATCAGGTTGCCCAGCGCCACCGACAATGCCGCCTCCGGTGCATCGATGACCAGGTCGCGCCCGCCTTCGAGCAGCAGTTCCAACGGCTTGCCACCGAGCTGGGCACGATGCGCATCGAGCAGCTGCTCGGCGACCTTGGCGACATTGCTGCTGCCCTGGCCGCGTTCGTTGCGCGACAGCAGCAGCAGCGAGCCGATCAGGTCGCTGCACTGCTGCTCGGCGCGCTGGATGCGCTGCAGCCGTTGCAGCATCTTTTCGTCGAGGCCCGGCCGGGCGAGCAGCAGCTCCGTCGCGCCGCGGATCACCGCCAGCGGCGTACGCAGTTCATGGCTCACGTCCGCGTTGAACTCGCGGTCGCGCTGCACCACCTCGGTCAGGCGCGTCGAGTAATCGTCCAGCGCCTCGGCCAACTGCCCGACCTCGTCGTCGGTGAAACGTGGCGCGAGCCGATCTGGATGACTGCTACCTCCACGATAGGCTTGCAGGCGCGCGGCCAGATCCGACACGGGGCGCATCACTCGAGAAGCAGACCACCAGCCCAAAACAAGGCTCAACAAAGTGAAGAGCACGACAGTAACAATCAGCCACCGCAGCAGCTGTTCCGTGGCTTTCGCCGCGTCTGTCACGTCATAGCGGATCAGACTTGTAAACGGGGTTCCCTTGGGGTCGATACCTTTTCGGATCGCCACTTTGTAAACATGCCAACTCCCATCGGGAGCCTGCTGCCGGATATCATGCAAACCTTCGTCAAGATCACGGTAGAGCGGATCTACTTTATATGCATTAGCAGGACTCCAGGTCCTGGCATCGAACATCAGGAAATAAGGTGACTCGCTTGGGTTCGACTCGACCTGTGCAACCAGATTATTGACTTCACGCTGCAGCGTCCGCTCGATCAGCTGATTCTCCACCCGTCCCCTCAGGTTCCAGGCTGCAGCGGCGAACAATGCCGTCAGGCAGAAGCCCAGCAGCACGAACGAGACGATGATGCGGCTGCGCAGGCGGCGGCGATAGCGCCCCTGCTTGCGAACGACCGCAGGCGGTACGCTTTCAGGCATCGGGTGCGGCGATCCGGTATCCAATGCCGTGGCGGGTCTGGATCATCGGCGCGTTGAATGGCTTGTCCACCACCGCGCGCAGGCCATGGATATGCACGCGCAGGGAGTCGGAATCTGGCAGCTCCTCGCCCCACACGCGGGTTTCCAGCTCCTGCCGGGTGACCACCGCCGGCGAGGCCTCCATCAGCGCCTGCAGGATCTTCAGCGCGGTCGGGTTGAGCTGCAGCAGCTTGCCCTGGCGGCGCACTTCCAGCGTATCCAGGTTGTATTCCAGGTCGCCGGTTTCCAGCACGCGGGTATGACCACCCTTGCCGCGGCGCGACAGCGCGTTGAGCCGCACCTCGACTTCCTGCAGCGCGAACGGCTTGATCAGGTAGTCGTCGGCGCCGGAGTCGAAACCTGCGAGCTTGTTGTCCAGCGAGTCGCGCGCGGTGAGCATCAGCACCGGGGTCTGCTTGCGCGCGTCGTTGCGCAGCTTGCGGCAGACTTCGATGCCGTCCATGCCTGGCAGGTTGAGATCGAGCACGATTGCGTCGAAATCGTGCACCACTGCCAGATGCAGGCCGGTCACGCCATCGGCGGCGAAATCCACCGTATGCCCACGGTCTTCAAGGTAGTCCCCAAGATTGGCCGCGATGTCGCTGTTGTCTTCGATCACGAGAATGCGCACTGGGACCTCTATCTTTTTACCGAGAGATGCAGCATATCCCGCTCGTGAATTCTGCGCATCACAAACCCCTGCCATCGGGAAAGCCATCGCACACGTCAGCATGGCGATGGTGGATTCCGGCCGTTGCCTTCAAGTCAAAAGCCCGCGGGAAGCATCTCCATTGTGCAAAAGGACATCCTTCGCCGCTTCTATTGTTCCTTCACCTGCGAAACCTTGAGGTTCCGCAATGCATCCGCCCCATTGTCGCGCGCCTCTCGACGGGCAGCGACCGTGATGCAGATGTTCTGCGGCCGATTGCTGCCCACGGGGCGCTCACGACGGCAGATGAGGCGACTGTCTTCACGTGCCTGGGTCAGGAGGGTATTGACCAGATCCTGATCATTGAAAACCGCGATCTTGTCCTTGTCGGGAAGGTTGGTGTGCCCGTCATCCCCCAGCAGCCTGTCGATGCGCCCCAGCGCGTCGACCACGCGCCCCCGGTTCTCCGCGCTTATCTCGCTGTAGACCTCGCCTCCCTGCAGGTCGCTCATGATGCGCTGCCGCTGCTCGGCATACGGCTTTCCTTCCGTCAGCGGCTTTTCCGTTGCAGGCGCCGCGATCGCGGACATCACCGGGAAAACGATCAAGGCAGCAAACAACAACTTGCGATTCATGGCTAAACCTCCTGTCTGGTCATCCGCTCGACTGTAGCGCGCACCCTCCAAGTCAACAAGCGAAAAAACAAGGCCCTGGCGCAAGAACGCCAGGGCCTGAAGATTCCCGATCACCGGACCCGCTGAGGAGGGCTGGCCGCAGTGGAGCAAGCCTATGACCCCCGGAATTAAAGGTCCGTTAAAACCGTGCAAGCAATTCGGAATGCCCGCTCAGCGCTTCAGATTCGCCACGTAGTCGATCATCCGCCCGGCGACGTCGCCACCGGATACGCTTTCGATTCCTTCCAGCCCGGGGGTGGAGTTCACCTCCAGCACCAGCGGTCCGCGCCGGGACCGGATCATGTCCACGCCGGCGATGCCCAGCCCCAGGGCCTTGGCCGAGCGCACCGCCACCTGCTGTTCAGTCCTGCTGCAGACCACCGGCTCGGCACTGCCACCGGCATGCAGGTTGGAGCGGAACTCGCCCTCCTGGGCCTGGCGGCGCATGGTCGCGACCACCTGGTCGCCCACGACCAGGCAGCGCAGGTCGGCGCCCTGGGCCTCGGCGATGAACTCCTGGACCAGGAAATTGGCATACAGGCCGCGCAGCGCCTCCACCGTCCCCCGGGAAGCACTCAGCTTCTCGGTGAGGATCACGCCCCGGCCCTGCGTGCCCTCGCTGAGCTTCACCACGTGCGGCGGCGCGCCCAGCATCGACAGCAGGTCGTCGGTGTCGTCCGGGTTGTCGCCGAACACCGTCACCGGCATGTCGATGCCCTTGGCGGCGAGCACCTGGTGCGCGCGCAGCTTGTCGCGCGCGCGCAGGATCGCATCGGACGGGTTGGGCGTGCGTGCGCCCATCATCTCGAACTGGCGCAGCACAGCGGTGCCGTAGCGCGTGATGGAGGCGCCGATGCGCGGGATCACCGCGTCGATGCCGGTCAGCGGCCGGCCCTTGTAGTGCATGCTGAAATCGCCCGCGGTGATGCGCATGTAGCAGCGCAGCGGGTCGAGGATGCGGACGGTATGGCCGCGCGCGCGCGCGGCCTCGACCAAGCGGCGGGTCGAGTAGAGCTTGCTGTTGCGGGAGAGGATGGCGAGCTTCATCGCAGGCGTGCCGGGCAGGAAGCGCGGCAGCATACGCACGGCTTGCGTATCTGGAGCGGGCGATGGGAATCGAACCCACGTCAGTAGCTTGGGAAGCTACAGCTCTACCATTGAGCTACGCCCGCGCGGCGCGGGGTGAAGTCTATGCGGGCGGAGGCCTGTCGCGCAATGGCAATCCGCGGTATGGGCGATGGCATTTCCATCGCGTGCGACACCCGGGGCGCACTTCCGCCGGAAAGGGGGGGCGCCGGCATGCGGCGCCCCCTCCAATCACTCACAACGGGCTCAGAATCCGCCGCTGAACGTGGCGAACAGCGTGGCGTCGCGGGCCGACTTCTGCATGGTGGTGGTGCTCAGGCCGACATTGCTCTGCAGCCCCCACAGGTTCATCCGCGCGCCCAGCACGGCGGTGGCGTAGTTGCGGTCGAACTGCAGGCCCGGGACCTTGTAGGCGCCGACATCGGCCATGGTCTGCAGCCAGGCGCTGGCCTGCTTGCCGTCCTCGAACTCGTGGTCGTAGGTGACCTGCACGTAAGGGTGGATGCTGCCGCCATCGAAGCGCGCCTGCCAGCCGATGCGGCCGACGGTGGAATCCACGTTCTGGTTGCCATAGCCCAGCGCGGTGGCGCTGGCATTGCTTTCGAGGTAGCCGTCGAGCTTGACCTTCTGCCAGACCACGCCCGCGACCGGACCGTGGCGGAAGCCGCCTTCCTGCCCGAATTCGTAACCGGCGTTGAGTGCGGCGGTCAGGTTGCTGCCGTCGGGCGAGCCCTTGTGCACGCGGGTGGCCGGGCCGAGCTGCACCTTGCGGGTCACGTCGTAGCCCAGCCAGCTGTAGCTGGCCTGCCCGTTGACCCAGATGCGGTCGCCGTACCAGCCGGCGAACAGGCCCAGCGTGGTGTCGGACTGGGTGAAGTCACCCTTGCTGCTGCCGAAATCCGCATCCATGCGGCCGTAGCCGGCAAAGCCTCCGACCACCATGCCATCGCGCGCCCAGTCGATGCCGAACAGGCCGGCCGGCGCCATGCCGTCGTACAGGTTGGCATGGTCGTAGCGCTGCATGTCGCCGCGCACATTGCCCCACCAGCTCATGCCGTCGGCCGGACGCCCACCAAGGTGACCGCTGACCTGATCGGCACGGGCACGGCCGGTGGTCTGCGCCGAATGCGTCAGCACCTGCTGCAGGCGCGGCGCCTCGAGCACCGAGATCGCGTACTGGCCCAGGATCTGGTGCGCAGCCGTGGTCGGATGCACGCCGTCGGCGAACACATAGGTATCGGCGGCGTTGGGGGTGACGTAGTTCAGCGGCGTGCAGGTCAACGACTGGGCGGTGACCTGCGGCTGGCAGGCGGTACCGGATACGTTGGTGAACCCGTACGTGCCCGGGTTGGCGACGATCTCCTGCAGGATGCTGAAGGTATCGACCGGGATGACCTGCAGGCCGGCCTGCTTCAGCCCGCCGAACAACGCATCGTTGTAGGCCTTGGCCAGGGCGGTGCCCTGCGCCATCGCCATCGGGCCGCCGGCGCGCGAGGACGGGGTCAGGCCGATGTCGGGCAGGTTCGGCACCATCACATACTGCGCGCCAGCCGCCTTCAGGGTGGCGACCATCCCTACCTCGCTGGCGACTGCCGCGCCGATGGTGGCCGCCGGCGGCGCGCCGCCGGCCACCGCGAACAGGTCGTTGGCGCCGCCCCACACGGTGTAGAGGGCATTGGCATCGGCCTTGCCGCCATTGGCGGCGAGATAATTGCTGAGCTGGGTCTTGAGCGAGGGCGTTGCCGGCAGCAGCGGGTTCAGCGGGTTGGTCACATCCACTCCCACCCGGGCGCCACCGGCGGCGTAGTTGTCGCCACTCTGGCCATTGCCGTTGGGCAGGGCATTGGTGCCGTAGTAATCGGCCAGGTAGTCGGACCAGACCCAGCCCGGATTGGTGGTGAAGCGGCCGGCAGCCGAAGCGCTGGGATTGGCCTGCACCATGATGGGACGGTAATAGCCGGTATCGGTCAGGCTGTCGCCGAAGAACACCGTCTTCGAGAACGGGGACTGCGCCATAGCCGGAATCGCGGCGGCAGCCAGCGCCAAGGCAAGGGCCGAGCGCAGTGGACGGGAGGAAACACGCATGGGGAGACTCCTGACGGAATAGGGAAGCGACAGCGTACGCCGCCGCACGGTGTTAGTTTTTCATTGGCCCACGCCGGGCTCACGCTGCACTGCCGCATGGGCTGGGATTTTCCACCTGCGCTGGCGAGAATGGCCGCATGGACATCCAGCTCAATGGCGAAACCCGCCAGCTTCCGCCCTCTCTGACCCTGGCCGGACTATTGGCCGCCGAAGGCCTGGCCGAACGCCGCGTGGCGGTGGAGGTCAACGGCGAGATCATTCCCCGCGGCCGGCACGGCGAGTGGCGATTGAACGAAGGCGACGTGGTCGAGATCGTGCACGCGCTGGGTGGCGGGTGACCCTCGCGGGAGCGCACTTCAGTACGCAACGGGGCATTCCCGGCAAGCCCATCGCGCACTGAAGTGCGCTCCTGCGGGTCACATGGCAGACGGAAGGCGCAGCGCCTGACGCGATGCGCGATAATCGCCCCATGAACGCACACGTCCCCACCGATCCGCTGGTCATCGCCGGCAAACGCTATGCGTCCCGGCTTCTGACCGGGACCGGCAAGTTCAAGGATCTGGAAGAAACCCGCCTGGCCACCGAGGCCGCCGGCGCCCAGATCGTCACCGTCGCCATCCGCCGCACCAATATCGGCCAGAATCCGGGCGAGCCCAACCTGCTCGACGTGCTGCCGCCGGACCGCTACGCCATCCTGCCCAACACCGCCGGCTGTTACACCGCCGACGATGCGGTACGCACCTGCCGCCTGGCACGCGAGCTGCTCGACGGCCACAACCTGACCAAGCTTGAAGTGCTGGGCGACCAGAAGACCCTGTACCCGGATGTGGTGCAGACCCTCAAGGCGGCCGAACAACTGGTCAAGGACGGCTTCGACGTGATGGTCTACACCTCCGACGACCCGATCCTGTGCAAGCGGCTGGAGGAGATCGGCTGCGCCGCGGTGATGCCGCTGGCCGCACCCATTGGTTCCGGGCTGGGCATCCAGAACCGGTACAACCTGATCGAGATCATCGAGAACGCCAAGGTGCCGATCATCGTCGACGCCGGCGTCGGCACCGCGTCCGACGCCGCCATCGCCATGGAGCTGGGCTGCGACGGCGTGCTGATGAACACCGCCATCGCCGGTGCGCGCAACCCGGTGCTGATGGCCGGGGCGATGCGCAAGGCGGTCGAGGCCGGCCGCGAGGCCTTCCTCGCCGGGCGCATCCCGCGCAAGCGCTACGCCAGCGCATCTTCGCCGGTGGAAGGGTTGATCGGCTGATGACCAATCCCTTCGACAGCGCCGGCGCCAAGGCGCCGCCCAAACCCTTCACCGTCACCGAAGGCCGCCGCGAGATCCGCAGCTTCGTGCTGCGCCAGGGCCGTTTCACCCCCGCCCAGCAACGCGCGTTCGACGAACGCTGGCCGCGCTTCGGCATCGACTTCAACGGGCAGCCGCGCGACCTGGACGCCACCTTCGGCCGCGACGCACCCAAGGTGCTGGAGATCGGCTTCGGCAACGGCGCCGCGCTGCGCCATGCCGCACGGTTCGACACGTCCAAGGACTACATCGGCATCGAAGTGCATGCGCCCGGTGTCGGCCGCCTGCTCAACGCGCTGGCCGACGACGACGCCGGCAACGTCAAGCTCTACCACCACGACGCGGTCGAAGTGCTGGAGAAGGAAATCGCCGACGGCGCGCTCGACGAGATCCGCATCTACTTTCCGGATCCGTGGCACAAGAAACGCCACAACAAGCGCCGCCTGGTGCAGCCGGCCTTCGCCGCGCTGCTGGTGCGCAAGCTGCGCCCGGGCGGGCGCCTGCACTGCGCCACCGACTGGGAGAACTACGCCGAGCAGATGTGGGACGTGCTCGACGCCACCGAAGGCCTGGCCAACCGTGCCGGTCCGCGCGGCAGCGTGCCGCGCCCGGACTGGCGCCCGCAGACGCACTTCGAGACCCGCGGCCAGAAGCTCGGCCACGGCGTCTGGGACCTGCTCTACGACCGCACCTGACCGGGACTGAAGGAGCCGCCCCGCATGGACACCGCGCTGACGCTGACCACCGACATGAAGCTCGTGCTCGGGCTGGTCGGCTTCACGATGGCGATGTTCCTGTTCGAGCGCATCCGCGCCGACGTGGTGGCACTGGTGGTGATGGTCGTGCTGGGCGTCACCGGCCTGATCGCGCCGGAGGAAATCTTCGGCGGCTTCTCCGGCAACGCGGTGATGAGCATCATCGCCACCACCATCCTCGGCGCCGGCCTGGACCGCACCGGCGCGCTGAACCGGCTGGCCGGCTGGCTGCTGCGGCGCTCGCACGGGCTGGAGCAGCGCCTGCTGCTGCTGACCAGCGCCACCGCCGGCCTCAACTCATCGTTCATGCAGAACCCGTCGGTGATGGCGCTGTACCTGCCGGTGGCCTCGCGGCTGGCCTCGCACACCGGGCTCACCCTCAAGCGGCTGCTGCTGCCGATCACCGCCGCCATCGTGATGGGCGGCGGCCTGACCATGGTCGGCAACTCGCCGCTGATCCTGCTCAACGACCTGCTGATCTCGGCCAACAACAACCTGCCCTCGGGCACCGCCACCATCGAGCCGCTGCGCATGTTCGCGCCGTTGCCGATCGGCGTGGCGCTGCTGTCGGCCTCGCTGCTGTATTTCCGCTTCTTCGGCGACCGCAAGCTGTCCCGCGATGGCGGGCAGGACAGCGAGGGCCAGACCCCGGCGCGCACCGAGAGCTACTTCGCCAAGGCCTACGGCATCGAGGGCGAAGTGTTCGAACTGGCGGTGACGGCCGAGAGCCCGCTGGTCGGCATGACCGTCGGCGAGGTCGAGAGCCTGTTCGACGCGCCGTTGCTGCTGGCGTTGAAGACCGGCAACGACACCCGCCTGGCGCCGCCGGCGGACATGCGCATCTGGGTCGGCAGCGTGATCGGCGCGATGGGGCCGCGCCAGCAGGTATCCGACTTCGCGCAGAACCAGTTCCTGCGCATGTCCTCGCGCCTGCGCAACCTCGGCGACCTGTTCAACCCCAGCCGCGCCGGCATCTCCGAAGCGGTGATCCCGCCGACCTCGAAACTGATCGGCAAGACCGCCGGCCAGCTGCGCCTGCGCAAGGAGCGCGGCATCAGCCTGCTGGCGATCAATCGCGACAAGCAGGTGATCCGCGAGGACGTGCGCAACGTGGCACTGCGCGCCGGCGACATGCTGGTGTTCCACAGCATCTGGCAGGACCTGGCCGCGGCCGCCGAAAGCCGCGATTTCGTGGTGGTCACTGACTACCCCAAGGGCGAACAGCGCCCGCACAAGTTCAAGATCGCCATGGCGATCTTCGCCATCACCATCATCATCGCGCTGACCTCGCACCTGCCGGTGGCGCTGACCCTGCTCACCGGCGTGGCCGGCATGCTGCTCACCGGCGTGCTGCGCATGGACGAGGCCTATGCCTCGATCAACTGGAAGACCATCTTCATGATGGCCGGGCTGATCCCGCTGGGCTGGGCGATGGATTCCAGCGGCGCGGCGGCCTGGGTCGCCGGCCACACCATCGACAAGCTGCCGGCCGGCATCCCGATCTGGGCGCTGGAACTGGCGCTGGCGGTGCTGACCACCGCGTTCTCGCTGGTGATCAGCCATGTCGGCGCCACCATCGTCACCGTGCCGATCGCGGTCAACCTGGCGCTGGCGGCCGGCGGCAACCCCACCGCGTTCGCCTTGATCGTGGCGCTGTCGGCCTCCAACAACCTGATGACCGCCTCCAACCCGGTGATCTCGATGGTGATGGGACCGGCCAAATACACCCCGCGCGAGATGTGGCGCGTCGGCGGGCCGCTGTCGCTGATCTACACACTGGTCGTGGTGGTGATGGTCAACATCATGTTCTGACCTGCTCTTGCAGGAGCGCACCTTGGTGCGCGATGGGGCTCTGCCGGGAAAGCTTCATCGCGCACCAAGGTGCGCTCCTACCCATCAATCAGCGAGCAGCACCTTGCCGCCTTCCACGCGCACCGGCACCGCACGCAGCGCATCGCCCTTGCACGGTCCGGACACGCAGGTGCCGCCCTGCAGTTCGAATGCGGCGCCGTGCACCGCGCAGACCAGATGGCCCTCGCGGCTCTTGAGGAACTGCCCCGGCGCCCAGTCGAGATTGCGGCCGGCATGCGGGCAGACATTGAGCCAGGCCCGCACCTGCCCGCCATCGCGGTAGAGGATCAGCGGCTCGGCATCGCCCTCGATCACCGCCTCCACCGAGTGGAATCCCTGGTCGGGCAAGGCGTCGAGCGGAACCAGCTCTACCGGCGATGACGTGGATGCGGACATGATGGCGTGGAGATGAATGCGGAAACACGCGCATTGTCGCATGGCCCCAGGTATTGCCCCGTCGTCGCCATGGATGAATACGCGGCCACATTTAACGACAAATTCACTCATCGGCCCGCATCGCCGCCGATACTGCCGCCAGCCAAACCGTCATACCACCGACATGCAGATCCGTTATTTCCAGTTCGCCAACCTCCGCAACCTGTTCGCGCCGCGCAAGCCGCGCAACCCGTTGCTGCGGATCGCGCTGGGCCTGCTGGGCCTGGCGATCCTCGCGGTGCTGGTCGTGGCCGGGGTGTTCGTTGGAGCGGCGATGATCCTGGTCGGCCTGACCTGGAAGCTGATCGCCACGCGCAAGGCGCGCGCCGCAGGCAAGGCCGCCGGCAACGTGATGGACGCCGAGTACCGCGTGGTGCGCAAGCCGGCACTGCCGCACGTCCACTGAGGCCGGGCTCCCGGCAACGATCTACCGCACGGTGCCCGGCCATTGGCCGGGCGTGCTGCATATGGCCGGCTGGAAAGTACCGGCCTGCGGTCGAAGCGCCCCGATCGCTTTCGCGCGGCACCCCGTGCTTCTGCCCTGCGGACCGCCGCCTTGCCCGGTGTTCCCTGCTCCGCTGCCGCTTCGCGCCACGGCACTACCGGCCCGGCGGCGGCGTCCGGCATCATGACGTCTGCCCTTCGTTTTCCGGACGAACCATGACCGACTTGATTCCCACCCCGCCCATTCCGCGCATCCCGGTGGCGGGCGGCGGCACCTTCCCGGTGCGCCGCATCTACTGCGTGGGCCGCAATTTCGCCGACCACGCACGCGAGATGGGCGCCAATGCGCCGGCCTCGGCAGCCGAGCGCGGTCAGCCGATGTTCTTCATGAAGCCCGCCGACGCCATCGTCATCGGCGACGCGCCCGTTCCGTATCCGCCCGCCACCTCCGACCTGCACCATGAGGTCGAGCTGGTGGTCGCGCTCGGCCAGGACGCGCCGGCCGGCGTGCTGCCCGTCGAACAGGCGCTGCCGCTGGTGCTGGCCTACGGCGTCGGCCTGGACCTGACCCGCCGCGACCTGCAGGCCGCGGCCAAGGCCAAGGGCGGCCCGTGGGACATCGCCAAGGGCTTCGACCATTCCGCGCCGGTCAGCGGGCTGGTCCCGGCCGCACAGGTGGGCGAGCTGGCGCCGCTGGAACTGTCGCTGGAGATCAACGGGCAGGTGCGCCAGCGCTCCACGCTGGACAACATGATCTGGAACGTGCCGGAAATCCTGCACGAACTGTCAAAGCTCTACGCACTGCGCGCCGGCGACCTGGTGTTCATGGGCACGCCGGCCGGCGTGGCCGCGCTGCAGCCCGGCGACCGTTTCAGCGCGCGGCTGGGCGACATCGCGCGCCGCGACGGCGTGATCGCCGGATGACGGGCACCGGCGTACTCTGTGCCGGCCTCCCCTTCACGCATACAGGAGAAACACATGGGAATGATCAGTGAGTTCAAGGAATTCGCGATGCGCGGCAACGTCATCGACCTGGCGGTCGGTGTCGTGATCGGCGGCGCGTTCGGCAAGATCGTCACCTCGCTGGTGGACAAGGTGATCATGCCGCCGATCGGCATGCTGATCGGCAAGGTGGATTTTTCCAGCCTCGCCGTGGAACTCGCCCCGGCCAGCGTGGGTGCCGATGGCAAGGAGATCCCGGCGGTGATGCTGGGCTATGGCGATTTCATCAATACGCTGATCCAGTTCGTCATCGTCGCCTTCGCCATCTTCATGCTGGTCAAGGTGATCAACCGCCTGTCGCGCAAGAAGGAAGAAGCCCCCGCCGCGCCGGCCGCGCCGAGCGAGGAAGTGCTGCTGCTGCGCGAAATCCGCGACAACCTGAAGAAGTGATGTTCCTGCCGGAGCGATGACCTCCAGCACGGTCCGGCCAGAAGCCGCGGGCGTATGCTCGCGGCTTCATTCGTCTGCGGATCCCCCGCAGCAGCGCCGCACCTCCCCGTGCGGAAATCCAACCCGACCTGGAGCCCGCCATGCGCCGTCTCGCCTTCGCCATCGCCGCCGTGCTCGCCTGCAGCAGCGTGCAGGCCGCCCCTACCCGCATCCCCGAGCAGGCATTGGCCCAGGCCGCGCAGTTGCGCGAGCAGGCGCTGGCCGATGACACCGGCTGGAAGGTGGTCGAGTCGCTGACCACCGAAGTCGGCCCGCGCCTGGCCGGCAGCGAGGCCGACGCGCGCGCGGTGGAATGGGCCAAGGCCAAGTTCAAGGCGCTGGGTTTCGACAAGGTGTGGACCGAGCCGGTCACCTTCCCCAAGTGGGAACGCCGCAGCGAACAGGCGCAGGTGCTGGGCGCGCATGCGCAGCCGCTGACGATCACCGCGCTGGGCGGCAGCCCCGCCGGTACCGCCGAGGGCGAGGTGGTGCGCTTCGACAGCCTCGAAGCGCTCAAGGCCGCGCCGGCAGGCTCGCTGGCCGGCAAGATCGCCTTCATCGACTACCAGATGACGCGCAGCCGCAGCGGCGAGGATTACGGCATCGGCGGCACGGTCCGCAGCCGCGGCCCGTCCGAGGCGATCCGCAAGGGCGCGGTCGGCTACATCATGCGTTCGGCCGGCACCGACTCGCACCGCGTGCCGCATACCGGCATCACCCGCTTCGACGAAGGCCTGACCCCGGTACCGTCGGCGGCCCTGTCGGTGCCGGACGCCGACCAGCTCGCGCGGCTGGTCGCGCGCGGCCCGACCCGCATCCGTATGGCGCTGGACTGCGGCTGGGACGGCAGCTACACCTCGCAGAATGTCATCGGCGAGATCACCGGCCGCAGCCTGCCGAAGGAAGTGGTGGTGATCGGCGGTCACCTCGATTCCTGGGACCTGGGCACCGGCGCGATCGACGATGGCGCCGGCGTCGGCATCACCATGGCCGCCGGCCACCTGATCGGCCAGCTCAAGCAGGCGCCCCGGCGCACCATCCGCGTGATCGCCTTCGCCAACGAGGAGCAGGGCCTGCACGGCGGGTTCGCCTACGCCGCTGCGCGCGTCAAGGCCAGGGAGATCCCGCTGCAGCACATCGCTGCCGAGAGCGACTTCGGTGCCGGCCGCATCTATGCGTTCAACACCGGCTCGGGCAATCCCGCCGATTCGCGCGAGGCCACTGCACAGATCGCCCGGGTGCTGGCACCGCTGGGCATCGAATACCGCCCGGACCAGGGCGGCCCGGGCCCGGACGTTGGCCCGCTGGCGGCCAAGGGCGGCGCCTGGGCGTGGCTGGCGCAGGACGGGACCGACTACTTCGACCTGCACCACACCGCCGACGACACGCTGGACAAGATCGACCCGAAGGCGCTGGCGCAGAACGTGGCCGCCTGGACCGTGTTCGCCTATCTGGCCGCCGAGGCCGATGGCAGCTTCGGCAGCGAAGCCAAGGACGTGGTGCCGCCGAAGGAATGATCCGGCGGCATCGCCGCTCCACCCGGCGATGCGATGGCGATGCATGAACGCCCCCGGCGACGGGGGCGTTTCCATGCCCGGCATCGACGGGCGTCAGCCGGCGTCTACGACGCATCTGGAATAATGGGGTCATCGCCCCTCCTCCGGCGTCCGCGATGGACGCCTGCAACGACAAGGCAGCCGACATCATGTCCCGATCCCTCCGCATCGCCCTGGCGCAGTACGACTTCCCGGTCGGCGACGTGGCCGGCAACAGCGCGCGCATCATCGAACTGACCCAGATCGCGCGCGACGAATACGGCGCCGACGTGGTGCTGTTCCCCGAACTGGCGGTCAGCGGCTACCCGCCGGAAGACCTGCTGCTGCGCCCGGCCTTCCTGCACGAATGCGAGCAGGCGGTCGCTCACATCGCCGCGCAGGTGCAGGGCATCGTCGCCGTGGTCGGCTGGCCGCAGAGCGCCGGCGCGGTCGTGTACAACGCCGCCAGCGTGCTGCGCGACGGCGCCGTCGCCTCCACCTACCGCAAGCGCGAACTGCCCAACTACGCGGTGTTCGACGAACGCCGCTATTTCGACCTTGATCCGGACGGCGGCAACTGCGTGTTCGAGGTCGGTGGCGTGAAGCTCGGCGTGCTGGTCTGCGAGGACCTGTGGTTCGCCGAACCGCTGGCCGCGACCGTGGCCGAAGGCGCCGAGTTGGTGCTGGTGCCCAACGCCTCGCCCTACGAGCGCGGCAAGCACGCCCAGCGCGATGCGCTGATGGCCGAGCGCAGCCGCGACAGCGGCGCCGCCATCGCCTACGTCAACCTCGTCGGCGGGCAGGACGCGCTGGTGTTCGATGGCGCATCGGTCGTGGCCGACGGCGACGGCACCGTACATCCGGCGGCGCTGGCCTTCGCCGAGGAGATGCTGGTGGTCGAATACGACGCCGACGCACGCGCGTTCACGCCACTGCGCTGGATCGACGACGGCGACGAGAGCATGGACGCGCTGGCCTGGCGCGCGGTCACCCGCGGCATCCAGGACTACTGCCGCAAGAACGGCTTCGGCAAGGTATGGCTGGGCCTGTCCGGCGGCATCGACTCGGCGCTGGTGCTGGCGCTGGCGGTGGATGCGCTGGGCGCGGACAACGTCACCGCGGTGGCGCTGCCCTCGCGTTACACCGCCGATCTCTCCAACGACCTCGCCGCCGAGCAGTGCCGCGCCCTCGGCGTGAAGCTGGAAACGGTGCCGATCGAGCCGGCCTTCCAGGGCCTGATGCAGTCGCTGTCAGCGATGTTCGAGGGCCAGGCCGCCGACGTGACCGAGGAGAACCTGCAGTCGCGCAGCCGCGGCGTGATCATGATGGCGCTGTCCAACAAGTTCGGCGGACTGCTGCTGACCACCGGCAACAAGAGCGAGTACGCGGTCGGCTACGCCACCATCTATGGCGACATGTGCGGCGGCTATGCGCCGCTGAAGGACCTGTACAAGACCGAGGTCTACGGCCTGGCCAAGTGGCGCAACACCGTCGGCGGCGCGCCGGTGATCCCGCCGGCGGTGATCGCGCGCGCGCCCTCGGCCGAACTGCGCGAGAACCAGACCGACCAGGACTCGCTGCCGGCCTACGACGTGCTCGACGGCATCCTTTACCGCTACATCGACCAGGAACAGTCGCGCGAGGACATTGTTGCCGCCGGCTACGCGCCGGAGGTGGTGGAACGGGTGCTGCGGCTGGTGCGCATCAGCGAATGGAAGCGGCACCAGGCCGCACCGGGGCCGAAGGTCTCGCGCCGCGCGTTCGGCCGCGAGCGGCGCTACCCCATCAGCAACGGTTATCGCGACTGAAAGAGCCGCACCCCGGTCATTCCGGCTGTGCCGGCCACTGGCCGGTAACGGCGCGGGTGCGGATGGATGCGAAGCTGCCGGTCGACGGCCGGCATTACCTCTTTGCGCGCCAGCCCGACAGGAACACTGCGGTGGCGGCGGCCACGTTCAGGCTCTCCACCGCGCCGGTGCCGGGGATCGACAGGCGCAGGTCACAGTTCTGCGCGAAGCCGCGGTCCATGCCCTCGCCCTCGGCGCCCATGACGTAGACCATGCGCGACGGCAGCGGCGTGGCGAACAGGTCCTGGCCGCCGTCCACCAGCGTCGCGGCCAGCGCGAAGCCGGCGTCGCGCAGTTGCGACAGCGCCTGCGGCAGCGCCGGCAGCCGCACCAGCGGCACCGCTTCGGCGCCGCCCTCGGCCACGCGCGCGGCGGCGCCGGACAGGCTCAGCGGCGATTCGGCCGGCAGCAGGATGCCTGCCGCGCCGAAGTGCGCGGCCGAGCGCAGGATCGCGCCGAAGTTGTGCGGGTTGCCCACACCGTCCAGCCACAGTGCCAGCGCCGGCCCGTCCCCGAGCGCCGCCAGCCAGGCGGCCAGCGGCTGCGGTTCGTCGCGCAGCACGTCGGCCACCACGCCTTCGTGGTGGGTAGTGGCGGCGAGTTTGTTGAGGTCGCCCTCGCCTACCACCCGGTAGCCAACGCGGTTGGCCACGCACCATTTCAGCAGCGGCTGCAACCGCGGGATCAGCGCCTCGGCCAGGTACAGCTTGCGCAGCGCCTGCGGGCGTCGCGCGTGCATCGCCAGCACCGCGTTGACGCCGTACAGGCGCAGTTCGTCATTGCCGCGGATGGGGCCGGCACCCTCGCCACGCCCGCCGGCGGGCGCCAGCGGCGTGGCACGCGGCGGGCGTGCGGAAGGACGGCGGTTGTTCCAGGGGCTGTTCACTGCGGTCGCGCTCGCTTACTTGTTGCCGCGCCAGAAATCGGCGTTCTTGATGCCCAGTGCATCGGGGTTGAAGACCGGGTCCAGGCCCTGCTTCTTCTGCCGCTCGTAGTCGGTCAGCGCCAGCATCGCCGGCTTCTGCAGGATCAGGATCGCCACGACGTTGAGCCAGGCCATCAGGCCGACGCCGATGTCGCCCAGCGCCCACGCCATCTTGGCGTTGTGGAAGGCGCCGAACACCACCATGCCCATGATGCCCAGGCGCAGCAGCAGCGTCGCCGCCGGATGCGTGCGGTTGCTGCCTGCCAGGTAGGTCAGGTTGGTTTCGGCCATGTAGTAGTAGGCCATGATCGTGGTGAAGGCGAAGAAGAACAGCGCCAGCGCCACGAAGCCCGCGCCCCAGCCCGGCAGCACCGATTCCACCGCGGCCTGGGTGAACAGCGCGCCCTCCGAGGGCTGCACGCCGGGCACGCCGGTAATGATGGCCTCCAGCTTGGTCACGCCCCCTTCGGTCACTTCGCGGAACACGTTGTACATGCCGGTGGACAGCACCAGGAATGCGGTCGAGGTGCACACCAGCATGGTGTCGAAGTAGATGGCGAAAGCCTGCACGTAGCCCTGCTTGGCCGGATGCGAGACCTCGGCCGCGGCGGCGGCGTGCGGGCCGGTGCCCTGGCCGGCCTCGTTGGCGTAGATGCCGCGCTTCACGCCCCAGGCGACGGCCTGGCCGATGATGCCGCCGAACGCCGCATGCGCGCCGAAGGCGCTGGAGAAGATGTCGGCGAACATCGTCGGCACCTTGCTGGCGTTGAGCATCATCACCACGATGGCCATCAGGATGAAGCCCAGCGCCATGAACGGCACGATCACTTCGGCGAAGCTGGCGATGCGCTTGACGCCGCCGAAGATGATCACGCCCAGCAGCACTGCGACCGCGATGCCGATCCACAGCTTCAGGCTGCCGATACCGCCCATCGAGGCGCAGGCGTCGGCGCCGGTGCACAGTACGTTGACCGCGCTGTCGGCGATGGCGTTGGCCTGCACGCCGGGCAGCAGGAAGCCGGCGGCGATGACCGTGGCCACGGCGAAGGTCGCCGCGTACCACTTCAGGCCCATCGCCTTCTCGATGTAGTAGGCCGGGCCGCCGCGGTAGCGGCCTTCGGCGTCCTTGGTCTTGTAGATCTGCGCCAGCGTCGATTCGACATAGGAGGTGGAGGCACCGAGGAAACCCATCACCCACATCCAGAAGATCGCACCCGGGCCGCCGTAGGCGATGGCGGTGGCCACGCCGGCGATGTTGCCGATGCCCATGCGCCCGGCCATCGACATGGCCAGCGCCTGGAACGAGGAGACACCCGCATCGGACTTCTGCCCGCGCACGGTGAGCCGGCACATCTCCGCGAAACCGCGGATCTGCATGAAGCGGGTGCGCAGGGTGAACCACAGGCCCGCGCCCAGGCACATGAAGATCAGCGCATTGCTCCAGATGATGCCATTTACGAATTCGACGATGGATTCCACGCGGACTCCCGGGTAGCTGAAGGGAAAGCAGGCAAGCTGCCGATTCTTCCATGATTCCGCAGCGATAGGCAGATGTCGCATCCCCTGCCTTCCAGGCCGGGGATAACGAGGACGTCAGAGGGTATAGCCGCCGGTTGTGGACCGGGGCGGCGTTCCCCATCCGACGAACCGGAGGCGGCGGGGGTGCAACCCGACCCGTGGAGTCGATGGCGAGCGGGCGGCGCCTGCGCAGGCCCCTCATCCATGCGCCGGCAACGCCCGCAGGCGGGCGAAGCAGCGCAGGTCGTGCAGCATGCCGTCCTTGAACACGGCCTGGCGCTCCAGGCCTTCCTCGGTGAAACCCGTGTTGAGCAGCACCCGCGCCGAAGCCGGGTTGCTGGTCATGACCTGCGCTGCCAGCCGGTACAGGCCCAGTTCGTCCATCACCCAGGGCGCGAAGGCGGTCACGACCGCGGTCATGATGCCCTGCCCCCAGTGGCGCCGCCCCAGCCAGTAGCCCAGCATCGCACCGTGGCGGCGCTCGCCACTGCCCTGCTGCACGCCGATGCCGCCGCAGGCCTCACCGTCGATCTCCAGCGCGAACACCGCCCCGGACAGGTCCACGACCTGCCCGGACAGGAACGCCTCGCCATCGGCGCGGGTGTAGGGATGCGGGAAGCGCGTGCTCAGCCCGCGCGAGACGTCCGCGTCGTCGGCGTGCCGCAGCAGCGACTCCAGGTCGTCCGGCCGCCAGCGCCGCAACCGCACCGCGCCGGCGCAGGGCGGCTCACGCATGCCCGCCCACCGACGGCGTCTCGCTCTCCTGCTTCGCCAGTTCGTTGGCCACCGTTTCCGGCGACTGCGTATACGGCGCCAGCAGCGCATAGAACGCCGGCACCACGAACAGCGACAGGAAGGTGGACACGGCGACACCGAAGATCACCACGATGCCGATGGTGCCGCGGCTGGCCGAACCCGGACCGCCGGCCAGCACCAGCGGTACCGCGCCGACCACGGTGGCGATGGACGTCATCAGGATCGGGCGAAGGCGCACCGTCGAGGCCTCGACGATGGCCTGGTGCACATTGCGGCCCTCGTCGCGCAGCTGGTTGGCGAACTCCACGATCAGGATGCCGTTCTTGGCCGCCAGGCCGACCAGCATGACGATGCCGATCTGGCTGAACAGGTTGAGCGTGCCGCCGCTGATGTACAGGCCGACGAAGGCGCCGAGCACGCCCAGCGGCACGGTGAGCATGATCACCAGCGGGTGGATGAAACTCTCGAACTGCGCGGCCAGCACCAGGTAGACCACCAGCAGGGCCATGGCGAAGGTCAGCAGCACCGCGCTGCCGGCGCTCTGGTATTCCCGCGACTCGCCCTTCCAGTCGATCTGCGCGTATTCGGGCAGCTCTTCGCGCGCCACCCGCTGCACCCACGCGATGGTCTCGCCCAGCGTGTGGCCGGGGGCGACGTTGGCGCTGATGGTGATCGAGCGCAGCCGGTTGAAGCGGTTCAGGGTGCCGGCCTCGGCCACTTCGCTGAGGCTGACCAGGTTGGACAGCGGCACCAGTTCGCCCGAGCGCGCGCGCACCTGGATCGCCGCCAGGTCGGCCGGCGACGTGCGGCCCTCGCGGCCGGCCTGCACCAGCACGTCGTACTCCTCGCCGTTGTCGACGAAGGTGGTGACGCGGCGCGAGCCCATCATCGTTTCCAGCGCGCGGCCGATGTCGGTCACGCTCACGCCCAGGTCGGCGGCGCGCTGGCGGTCGATATTCACCCGCATCTGCGGCCGGGTTTCCTTGTAGTCCGAATCGGCGCCGGCCAGGCCTGGATAGTCGGCCATGCGCGCCAGCAGGCGATCGCGCCACTGCGCGATCTCGGCGTATTCCGGTCCGCCCAGCACCACCTGGAACGGCTGGCCGAAGCTGCGCACCAGGCCGCCACCGACCTGGGTGCGCACGCGCACGCCGCTCAGGCCGTCGAGCTCCTTCTGCAGTTTGTTGGCGACATCGGTGGTGGCCTCGTGGCGCTGCCGCCACGGCTGCAGGAACACGCTGATGCGGCCGGTGTGCATTTCCTCGTTGTTGCCCCAGCCACCGGGCACGCGCGGATTGGCGCGCACGATCGGTTCGTCCGGGCCGACGAAGCGGCCGACGATGCGCTCGACCTGCTGCACCTGGCCGACGGTGTAGTCGAAGCCGGCGCCTTCCGGGCCGTCGATCATGATCTGGAACGAACCGCGGTCCTCGGCCGGCGCCAGCTCCGAAGGCAGCAGCCGGAACAGGCCCCAGCTGGCGCCCAGCGCGGCCAGCATCACCAGGCCGAACACCCAGCTGCGCTGCACGTGGCGGTCCAGCACGCGGCCATAGGCCGCCGCCACGCGCGCCAGCTGGCGGTCGATGAAGCCGTTGATACGGTTGGTCTTCTGCTCGCTGTGCGGCTTGAGCAGCTTGGAGGCCATCATCGGTGTCAGGGTCAGCGCGACGAAGGCCGACAGCGCCACCGCCGCGGCCAGCGCCACCGCCAGTTCGCGGAACAGGCGGCCGGTATTGCCCTCGAGGAAACCGACCGGCAGGAACACCGCCACCAGCACCGCGGTGGTGGCGATCACCGCGAACGCCACCTGTGCGGTGCCGCGCCGCGCGGCGACCAGCGGCGGTTCGCCCAGGTCGATGCGGCGCTGCACGTTCTCCACCACCACGATGGCGTCGTCCACCACCAGGCCGATGCACAACACCAGCGCCAGCAGGGTGAACAGGTTGATCGAGAAGCCGAAGGCGAACAGCGCGATGAACGCCGCCACCAGGCACACCGGCACCGTCACCGCCGGGATCAGCGCCGCGCGCAGGCTGCCGAGGAACAGCCAGATCACCACCAGCACCAGCAGCATCGCCTCCACCAGCGTGGCATAGACACGTTCCACCGCCGCCTCGATGAAGGTGGTGTTGTCGAAGGCGACGAAGATGTGGGTGCCGGCCGGCAATGTCTTGGCGATGCGCTCGGCCTCGGCGCGGGTGGCGCGGGCCACGTCCAGTGCGTTGGCGGTGGAGGTCTTGACGATGCCCATGCCAATGCCGGGTTCGCCGTTGCTGCGGTAATAGGCGCGGCGCTCGGCCGAGGCCAGTTCCACCTTGGCCACATCGCCCAGCCGCACCACGTAGCCGTCGTTGCCCTTGCCCAGCGGGATGCTGGCGAAATCGGCCGGCGCCACGTAGCTGCGCTCCACGCGCAGGGTGAAGTCGCGGTCGGCCGATTCGATGCGCCCGGCCGGCAGCTCCACGTTCTCGTTGCGCAGCGCGGTCTCCACCTCGCCCACGGTCAGGCCGCGCGCGGCCAGCTGGTCGCGGTCCAGCCAGATGCGCATGGCATAGCGCTGGCGGCCACCGATCATCACCCGCGCCACGCCATCGATGCTGGAGAAGCGGTCGACCACGTAGCGTTCGGCGTAGTCGCTGAGCTCCAGCGTGTCCATCGCCGAGGAGCTCATGTTGAACCAGATGATCGGGTCGGCGTCGCTCTCGACCTTGGCCACCTCCGGCGGGCGCGCTTCCAGCGGCATGCGGTCGGCGACGCGGCTGACCGCGTCGCGCACGTCGTTGGCGGCGGCTTCGATGTCGCGGTTGGCGGTGAACTCGATACTGACCGAGGCGCGGCCGTTGGTGCTGCGCGCATTGATGGTGTCGATGCCCTCGATGCCGGCCAGCGCGTCTTCCAGCACCTGGGTGATGCGGCTCTCGATCACCGCCGCCGAGGCGCCGGTGTAATCGACCGAGACCGAGACGACGGGCGGGTCGATGGCCGGCAGTTCGCGCAGGGTCAGGCGGTTGAAGGACATCAGGCCCAGCACCACCAGCAGCAGGCTCATCACCACGGCCAGTACCGGCCGCTTGATCGAGAGGTCCGACAGCTTCATTCGGCCGCGGCCTCGGCGGCGGCCGGCGCGGCCTTGGCGTCGGCGATGCGCAGGCCCGGGCGCAGCTTGCCGGTACCGTCGACGACGATGCGCTGCCCGGCCTCCAGCCCCTGCACGATCTCGACCACGCCGGAGCGGCGGGTGCCGGTCTTCACGTCGACGCGCTCGACCGTAGCGTCGTCCTTGACCCGGAACACATAGGAATCACGGCCGACCTGCACCACCGCGATCTCCGGGATCACCAGCGCCTGCCGCTCGGGGCGGAACAGGCGCACGTCCAGCAGCATGCCCGGGCGCAGGGCGTGGTCGGGATTGGGGAAATCGGCGCGTACGGTGACCGCGCGGCTGCCCGGATCCACGCGCGCATCGACCGTGCTGACCTCGCCGTCGAAGCTGCGCCCCGGGTAGGCGACGCTGCTGCCGCTGACCTTGTCGCCGGGCTTGAGCGAGGCCAGCTCGGCCTCCGGCACCTGGAAATCGACATGCATGCGCGAGATGTCGTCCAGGGTGGCGATGACCGTGGTCGGCGTGACCAGCGAGCCCGGACTGACCTGACGGATGCCGAGCACGCCGGCGAACGGCGCCCGCACCTGGCGGTCGGACACGTCCGCGCGCATCTGCCGCACCCGCGCCTCCGCGGCGTCGCGGATCGACTTCTGCGTATCGAGGGTGGAACTGGCGACCAGCTGCTGGGTGGCCAGCTCGCTCTGGCGCCGGTACAGCCGGTCGGCCTCGTCGAAGGTGGCCTGGGCCTGCGCCAGTGCGGCCTGCTGCGCGTCGATGCGCAGGGTCACCAGCGGCGCGCCGGCGGCCACTTCCTGACCGCTGCGGAAATGCACGGCGTCGATGATCTCGCTGACCTTGGCGGTGACGGTCACCGACTCACGCGCCTTGGCGGTGCCGATCGCCTGCAGGGTGTCGTTCCAGGCCGAGTGCGCCACCACCTGGGTGGTGACCGGCACGGCCCCGCCCTGCGGGCGCGGCGCCTCGCCCGCCCCACGCCCGCAGGCGGCCAGGGCCAGCATCAAGACAGCACCACCGGCGAAGGTGGCGGAAAAACGCCCCGACATACGCAATCCCGTCAAATACACGATCAGGCAGTCTAGCCGGCGTGGATGACAGTCCGGATGTGCCATTGGGTGGGGCGGGGCCGAAAATCCCGGCAGGAGCGCACTTGTAGGAGCGCACTTCAGTGCGCGAATGGGCTTCACCGGTAGAGCCCCATCGCACACTGAAGTGCGCTCCTACAGCTTTCAGCGCAGCGCCAGCCGCACCACCTGGTCGGCCATCGCGTCGAGCGCCTCGCCGTCGGCGTACAGGTGCAGCTCGGGCGCCTCCGGCGGCTCGTAAGGCGAGTCGATGCCGGTGAAGTTGGGGATCTGCCCGGCCCGCGCCTTGCGGTACAGGCCCTTTACGTCGCGCGACTCGGCGACCTCCAGCGGCACGTCGACGAAGATCTCGACGAACTCGCCCTCGGCGAAGCGCTCGCGCGCCATCTGCCGCTCGGCGCGGAACGGCGAGATGAAGCTGACCAGCACGATCAGGCCGGCATCGGCCATCAGCTTCGCCACCTCGGCCACGCGGCGGATGTTCTCCACCCGGTCCTCGTCGGTGAAGCCCAGGTCGCGGTTCAGGCCGTGGCGGACATTGTCGCCGTCGAGCAGGAAGGTGTGGCAGCCGCGCGCATGCAGGCGCTTTTCCACCTGGTTGGCAATCGTGGACTTGCCGGCGCCGGACAGGCCGGTGAACCACAGCACCTTCGGCGTCTGCCCCTTGATGCGCGCACGCGCGGCCTTGTCCACGTCCAGGTGCTGCCAGTGCACATTGCCGGCGCGGCGCAGGGCAAAGTCCAGGGTACCGGCGGCGACGGTGGCGTTGCTCTGCCGGTCGATCAGGATGAAACCGCCCAGCGCGCGGTTGCGCACGTAGGGCTCGAAGGCGATGGGCTCGTCCAGCGACAGGTTGCAGTAGCCGACCTCGTTCAACTCCAGGCGCTTGGCCGCCAGTTTGTCCTGCGTGTTCACGTCGATGCGGTGCTTGATCTCGCTGACGCTGGCGGCCACGGTGCGGCTGCCGATCTGCAGCCAGTACGGGCGGCCGGGCAGCAGCGCGGCATCGTCCATCCACAGCACGTGCGCGGCGAACTGGTCGGCCACCTCGGGCGGGTCGCCGGCGGCGGCGATGACGTCGCCGCGGCTGACGTCGATCTCGTCGGCCAGGGTCAGGGTCACCGCCTGCCCGGCCGTGGCGGCATCCAGCGGACCGTCCGGCCCCAGCACCTCGCGCACGGTGGAGCGGCGCGCGGAGGGCAGCACCACCACCGCGTCGCCGGCGGACACGCGGCCGGCGGCGACGGTGCCGGCGAAGCCGCGGAAATCCTGGTTGGGCCGGTTGACCCACTGCACCGGCAGGCGCAGGCCGCTGTCGGCGTCGTGTCCGGTGATCGCCACCGTGTCCAGGTGCTCGAGCAGGCTGGGACCGGCGTACCACGGCATCAGCGCCGAGCGCACGGACAGGTTCTGCCCTTCCAGCGCCGACAGCGGGATGGCCTGCACGTTGGCGATACCCAACTGCGCGGCCAGCGCGCAGTACTCGCCGGCGATGCGCTCGAACACGCCCTGGTCGTAGTCGACCAGGTCCATCTTGTTGACCGCCAGCACCACCTGGCCGATGCCGAGCAGCGAGATGATGTAGCTGTGGCGGCGGGTCTGCTGCAGCAGGCCCTTGCGCGCGTCCACCAGCACCACCGCCAGGTCGGCGGTGGAGGCACCGGTGGCCATGTTGCGGGTGTACTGCTCGTGGCCCGGGCAGTCGGCGACGATGTACTTGCGGCGGTCCGTATCGAAGTAGCGGTACGCCACGTCGATGGTGATGCCCTGCTCGCGCTCGGCGGCCAGGCCGTCCAGCAGCAGCGCGTAGTCGATGCGCTCGCCCTGGGTGCCGTGGCGGCGGCTGTCGGCCTCCAGCGCGGCCAGCTGGTCGTCGAACAGGCGCTTGCTCTCGTACAGCAGGCGCCCGATCAGGGTGCTCTTGCCGTCGTCGACGCTGCCGCAGGTGATGAAGCGCAGCAGCGGCTTGGATTCGTGCTGCTGCAGGTAGGTCGAGATATCGGAAGAAGTGGCGACCGCGTTCATCAGAAATAGCCCTCCAGCTTCTTCTTCTCCATGGAGGCGGACTGGTCGTGGTCGATCAGCCGGCCCTGCCGCTCGGAACTGGTGGAGACCAGCATCTCGGCGATGATCTTCTCCAGCGTGTCGGCTTGCGATTCGATGGCGCCGGTCAGCGGGTAGCAGCCCAGCGTGCGGAAGCGCACCCTGCGCAGCTGCGGCACCTCGCCCGGATGCAGCGGCAGGCGCTCGTCGTCGACCATGATCAGGCTGCCGTCGCGCTCCACGACGGGCCTTTCAGAAGCAAGGTACAGCGGCACCACCGGGATCTTCTCGCGGTAGATATAGAGCCAGATGTCCAGCTCGGTCCAGTTGGACAGCGGGAACACGCGCACGCTCTCGCCCTGGTGGATGCGGGCGTTGTACAGGTTCCACAGCTCTGGGCGCTGGTTCTTGGGGTCCCAGCGGTGACGGTCGTTGCGGAACGAGAACACACGCTCCTTGGCCCGCGACTTCTCCTCGTCGCGGCGCGCGCCGCCGATGGCGGCATCGAACTTCCACTTGTCCAGCGCCTGCTTCAGTCCCTGGGTCTTCATCACGTCGGTGTGCACGGATGCGCCGTGGCTCACCGGGCCGATGTCGCGGGCGATGCCGTCGGGGTTGATGTGCACGCGCAGGTCCACGCCGGTCTCGGCGACGCGGCGGTCGCGGAAGGCGATCATCTCGCGGAACTTCCAGCGCGTGTCCACGTGCAGCAGCGGGATCGGCGGCACCCCCGGCGCGAACGCTTTGAGCAGCAGGTGCAACAGCACCGAACTGTCCTTGCCGACCGAGTACAGCAGCACCGGGTTGGAAAAGCCCGCCGCGACCTCGCGCAGGATGTGGATGCTCTCGGCTTCCAGCCGGTCGAGGTGCGACAAGGGAACAGTAGCGGTCATTGCGGCAGGTTCTGGGAACGCTCTGGAAACGGAAGGGTAGCAATGCAGGCCGGCGGGGAATCCGGCAGAGCAGCGAGTGTGCGGCCCGTCCGCCCCGCGCAGAAATAAACGCAGGGCATGAACCGATAACCGCACATCCTTTCCCCCTCATCGCACGCCTCCCTAGCATCGGCCCTCCAATCCCAGACCGGACAGGACATGACCGCCGCCGCTGCCACCGTGCCCCCCAGCCCCCTGCCCGATGACCGCAGGGTCCTGCTGACGCGCCTGGTGGACGGCCTGGACGGCAACAGCCTGTGGTGGCTGTCCGGCTTCGCCGCCGGCCTGGCCCAGGGCCATCCGCCACCGTCGCTGGCGGTGATCGCCGGCGGCCAGCCTGCCGCACAGGCCGCCGGCCGGCTGACCATCGTCTATGGCAGCCAGACCGGCAATGCGCGCCGTGCCGCCGAGCAGCTGGCCGGCGACGCCGAAGCCGGCGGGCTGGCGGTGCGCCTGGTCCGCGCCGACGCCTACCCCACCCGCGAACTGGCCGGCGAGCGCCTGCTCTACATCGTCATCAGCACCCAGGGCGAAGGCGATCCGCCGGACGACGCCATCGGACTGGTCGAGTTCATCGCCGGCAAGCGCGCGCCCAGACTGCCGGAGCTAAAGTACGCCGTGCTCGGCCTTGGCGATTCCAGCTACGCCGATTTCTGCGGCATCGGCCGCAGGCTGGACGCGCGCCTGGCCGAACTGGGCGCGCAGCGCCTGCAGCCGCTGGGCGAGGCCGACCTCGACATCGACACCGTGGCCGCGCCGTGGCGCGCCAAGGCGCTGGCCGATGCGCGCGAAACCCTGGGCAACGCTGCCACGCCCACCGCCAGCAACGTCACCCCGCTGCGCCATGGCCAGAGCGCTGCGCACAGCGCACAGCATCCTTTCCATGCCGAACTGCTGGCCCGGCAGCGGGTCAGCGGCCGCGATTTCAAGGGCCCGGCCTACGGCCACCATGGGCGCATCGACAAGCACGTGCATCACCTGGAGCTTTCGCTGGAAGGCAGCGGCCTGCACTACGAGCCCGGCGATGCGCTGGGTATCGTCCATCGCAACCCGCCGCGCCTGGTCGATGCCATCCTCTCCGCCACCGGCCTGGATGGCGATGCCGGCGTCAGCCATGACGGCCACACCCGCCCGCTGGCGCAGTGGCTGGGCGAGCACCGCGAATTGACCCGCATCTCGCGCCCGCTGCTGGCGACCGTGGCCGAACGGAGTGGCAACGCCGACCTGGCCACCCTGCTGGAACCGGCGCGCGGCGGCGAGCTGGCCGCCGTATTCGCCGATCATCAACTGGTCGACGTGCTGCATCGCTGGCCGGCAGAGTGGAACGCCACCGCGCTGGTCGCCGCGCTGCGCCCGGCCGCGCACCGCCTGTATTCGATCGCATCCAGCCGCAAGCGGGTGGGCGAGGAAGCCCACCTGACCGTGGACGAACTGGTCTACGACGCGCACGGCCGCGGCCATGCCGGCGCCGCCAGCGCCTTCCTCGCCGCACTGGAGGAAGGCGCCCAGGTGCCGGTGTTCATCGAGCCGAACGAACGCTTCCGCGTTCCCGCCGATGCCAGCCGCGACATCGTCATGATCGGCCCGGGCACCGGCGTGGCGCCGTTCCGCGGTTTTGTGCAGGAGCGCGCCGAGACCGGTGCCGCCGGCCGCAACTGGCTGTTCTTCGGCGCCCGCCACTTCAACAGCGATTTCCTTTACCAGGTCGAGTGGCAGGACGCCCTGCAGCGCAAGGAACTGCACCGCCTCGACCTGGCCTTCTCCCGCGACCAGGCCGAAAAAATCTACGTGCAGGACCGCCTGCGCGAGCGCGGCCGCGACCTGTACGACTGGCTGCAGGGCGGCGCGCACCTGTACGTATGCGGCGCCATCGGCATGGGCAAGGACGTGCACGCCGCGCTGCTGGACGTTGTCGCCGCGCACAACGGCGGCGATGCCGAGGCCGCAGCCGACTACCTGTCCACGCTGCAGCGCGAAGGCCGCTACGCCCGCGACGTTTACTGACCTCCGGACTCCCCGCAGGAGCGCACCTTGGTGCGCGWGGGGCTTCACCGGGAAAGCTTCATCGCGCACCAAGGTGCGCTCCTACAACAAGCGCAGATATCCCACGACCATGTCCCACCCTTCCGTAGAAAAGATCAAACTCGAAAGCCGGCGCCTGCGCGGCACCATCGACGAGGGCCTGCGCGACGCCACCACCGGCTCGCTGAACTTCGAGGACCAGCGCACCATCAAGTTCCATGGCAGCTACCAGCAGGACGACCGCGACCTGCGCGACGAGCGCCGCCGGCAGAAGCTGGAACCCGCGCACCAGTTCATGATCCGCATCCGCGCGCCGGGCGGCGTGTTCACCCCCCAGCAGTGGCTCAAGCTCGACGGGATCGCCACCACTTACGCCAACCACTCGCTGCGCGTGACCACGCGCCAGACCTTCCAGTTCCACGGCGTGATCAAGCGCGAACTGAAGGCGACGATGCAGGCGATAAATTCCGCGGCGATGGACACCGTCTCGGCCTGCGGCGACGTCAACCGCAACGTGCTCGGCGCCAGCAACCCGCAGCAGTCGGCCCTGCATGCGCAGGTGAACGACTGGGCGCAGCGGCTGTCGCTGCGCTTCAAGCCGGCCACCCGCGCCTACTACGAAATCTGGCTGGACGAGGAGAAGGTCGCCGAGAGCGGCGTCGAGCACGAGCCGGTCTATGGCGACGCCTACCTGCCGCGCAAGTTCAAGATCGCCGTGGCCGTGCCGCCGTACAACGACGTGGACGTGTTCGCCAACGACCTGGGCCTGATCGCCATCGTCGACGACACCGGCAACCTGGACGGTTTCAACGTGACCATCGGCGGCGGCATGGGCGCCAGCCACGGCATCGCCGCGCACTACCCGCGCGTGGGCAATGTGATCGGCTTCGTCGCGCCGGAGCAGGTGTTCGCCATCGCCGAAGCCGCCATCACCGTGCAGCGCGATCTGGGCGACCGCGAGGAACGCAAGCACGCGCGTTTCAAGTACACCATCGACGACCACGGTTCGGACAGGATCGTGGCGATGATGGAGGAGCGCGCCGGCTTCAGGCTGCAGGCGGCGCGGCCGTTCCTGTTCGAACACAACGGCGACCGCTTCGGCTGGGTCGAGGGCGAGGACGGCCTGTGGCACCTCACCCTGTCCCTGCCGTGCGGCCGCATCGCCGACACGCCCGGGCGCCCGCTGCTGACCGGCATGCGCGAGATCGCCAGGGTGCACCAGGGCGAGTTCCGCATGACGGCCAACCAGAACGTCATCATCGCCGGCGTGCCGGCGGCGCAGCGCGCGCGCATCGACGCGCTGGTCGCGCAGCACGCGCTGGACCTGGAGAACAAGGCGCCCACCGCCATCGCGCGCAGCGCGGTGGCCTGCGTGGCGCTGCCCACCTGCGCGCTGGCGATGGCCGAGGCCGAGCGCTACCTGCCCGGCTTTCTCGCCGCGCTGGAGCCGCTGCTCGCCCGGCACGGCCTGCGCGAGGCGCCGATCCTGCTGCGCGTGTCCGGCTGCCCGAATGGCTGCTCGCGCCCCTACCTGGCCGAGATCGCCCTGGTCGGCAAGGCGCCGGGCCGCTACAACCTGTTCCTCGGCGGCGACCACCGCGGCCAGCGCCTGAACACGCTGTACCGCGACAACATCACCGAGGCGCAGATCCTCGAGGCGCTGGAACCGCTGCTGGCCCGCTACGCCGTCGAGCGCGACGCGGACGAACGCTTCGGCGACTTCCTGCACCGCAGCGGCCTGATCGAACTGCCGCCCTACCCGACCCACCGCCAGATTGCCGTGGAACTGCACGCATGAACGCCCTGTCCCTGCCTCCCCTCAACGACGAAACCATCGCCGCCCTCGACGAGGACACCGCCACGCTCGACGTGCGGCTCGAGGCGATGGACGCGGCCGCGCGCGTGCGCTGGGCGCTGCAGCACACGCCCGGTACGCATGTGCTGTCCTCCAGCTTCGGCGCGCAGTCGGCGGTGACGCTGCATCTGCTCAGCCGCGAGCAACCGGACATTCCGGTGATCCTGATCGACACCGGCTACCTGTTCCCGGAAACCTACCGCTTCGCCGACGAACTGAGCGGGCGCCTGGGCCTGAACCTGAAGGTGTACCGCCCGCTGGTCAGCCGCGCCTGGATGGAAGCCCGCCACGGCCGCCTATGGGAGCAGGGGCTGGTCGGCATCGAGCAGTACAACAACCTGCGCAAGGTCGAGCCGATGAAACGCGCCCTGGACGAACTGCAGGCGGGCACCTGGTTCACCGGCCTGCGCCGCAGCCAGTCGGCCAGCCGCGCCGCCACGCCGATCCTGCAGCGCCGCGATGCGCGCTGGAAGGTCAACCCGATCGCCGACTGGAGCGACCGCGACGTGTGGCAATACCTCAAGCAGCACGACCTGCCCTACCACCCGCTGTGGGAACAGGGCTATGTCTCCATCGGCGACTACCACACCACCCGCCGCTGGGAACCGGGCATGCGCGAGGAAGACACCCGCTTCTTCGGCCTCAAGCGCGAGTGCGGACTGCACGAGATGTAACCCGCGCCCGGCGCGGGCCGGGCAGGGATGCGGGATATCGCGGGGTTCGATGTTGACGGAGCGGCCGGCCGATGGGCGGCACCGGCTCTCCCCCATGATTCCGCCGGCGCAATTCCGGCCGGGGTGGCAGGATCAGGAGTCCGCGGCTTGCTGCTGGCGCTCCCAGAACGCGAGCAGTTCGCGCAGGCCCGGCGCATCGCCGGCGCGCGCCACGTCTTCGTGCAGATAGCGCGCCTCCTGCCGCCACTGGCGGTTGCTCAACGCCTGCAGCACGCTGCCCTCGGTATGGCTGCAGCCCATGTGCCACTGGGTGAAATACAACTGTTCCACCGGGCCGTTCTGCAGTTCCTCCAGTTCGACATGCATGCGCGAGGCGCGGATGCGCGCGTAGATGCGCGCCACGCCGTCCTTGGGCCCCTCGAAATACTGGAAGAAGCGATGGCCGTCGTGGAGCAGGACGCCGGTGACGCCCTCCATGTGGTTGTGCGCACGCGCATCCACCAGCAGGTGGTCGAGGTCGGCCGGCGTCAGCCCGGCGACGGCGGTACTGATGTAGGCCACTGCCTGATGCGTCATCTGCCGCCTCCCTGGTCCTTCCCCGATCGCGCGAGCATGCCACAGGCGTCCCGCTGCCGGCTGGCCGGCAGCGGGAGAATCCGCGTCAGTAGCGGTAGTCCAGCTTCAGCCAGAACGTGCGGCCCGGCTCGTTGATCCGCACCGGGTCGGCGGGGAAGCCGAAATCGGCGCTGCCCGCCAGGTTCAGATGCTCGGCATAGGCGCGGTCGAACACGTTGTCCACGCCGGCGCTGGCGCGCAGGCCGTCGCTGATGCGATAGGCCGCATTGAGCGAGAGTGTGGCGAAGCCGGCGCTCGGGCCGAGATCGCGCGCCACCACGTTGCCCTCATCCTGCGCGACGCGGTTCTGCCGGCCCGCCACCCGCAGCAACGCGCCGGTGGACCAGCGCGCATGTTCCCAGGACGCGGTGAAACGCCCTTCCAGCGGCGGGATCTGCGGCAGCGGACGCTGCTCGTCGCGGTTTTCGCCCCAGGCATAGGCCAGCGTGCTGCCCAGCTTCCAGCCGTGCGCGGGGCGCCATTCCAGCCCGGCCTCGGCGCCGGCGATGCGCGCATCGACATTGCCCGCGCGCGTGCTGCTGCCCATCATGCCGCCGCTGCGGTAGGCGAACAGGATGTAGTCCTGCAGGCGTCCGGCATAGGCCGATACCCAGGCATCCAGCGCTCGCCCGTGGAACTGCAGGCCGAGGTCGAGCTGGGTGGTCTTCTCCGGCTTCACCCCGGCGAAGGCGTTGGCGCTGCCGGCCGGGCCGGCGTCGGCCGAGAACAGCTCCCAGTAGTCGGGCATGCGCTCGCTGTGGCCGAGCCCGGCATACCAGGTCCAGGCCTGGCCATGGTCGCGCTCGTAGCGCAGGAAGCCGCTGCCCAGCGTTTCCTCGCGCGTCTGGCCGGCGGTGGGATTGGGCATGGCCATCATCCCGGCGGTCTGGCGCAGGTCCTTCGCCTGCGCCTTGTCCACGCGCAGGCCGCTCACCCAGCGCCGCGGGGTGTCCTCGCCGAAGGTCAGCTCGGCGAATACGCCCTGGCTGCGCAGTTCGGCGTCGCGGGTCCACGCTTTCTGCTGCCACATCCCGCGCATGCCGCTGCGCTTGCGGTGACGGCTGTCCTGCGCATCGATGCCGGCGACGATGGCCACGTCCTGCCAGCGCCATTCCGAAGCAATGCGGCCACCGCTGGTGCGCCGCTCCACGTTCGACGCCATCGGCATCGGCATGCTGCCGTGCGGGTTGGGCGTGCGCAGCGTGTAGTTGTCCATCACGTGGTCGGCGTCGTTGTAGTACAGGTTGGCCTGCAGCTTGTCCCAGGCGCCGGGCAGGTTGCCGCGCTCCAGGCGCAGGCCATAGCTGCTGCGCCTGAACGCCGCGCCGTCCATACCACGGCCGGCATAACGGGCCAGCGCGTCGCCGGTGCCGGCATTGAGTTCGAGCACGGTATCGGCGTCGGGTGTCCAGCCGATGGCGGCGTCGGCGTTCCACTTGCGCCAGCGCGAGGGCACCACGTCGCCGTTGCCGTCGTGGTAGTCGCCGGACTCGGAGCGGTTGCCGTTCACCCGCACATAGCCCGGCCTGCTGCCGAAGCTGGCGTCGAGCATCTGGTCGTTGCGGTTGTTGGAGCCGCCCAGCGCGCTGGCCTGCAATTCCATGCCCGGCGCGTCGAAGCGCGGCATGTCGCGCTCGAAGCGCACCGTGCCGGCCGAGGCGCCAGCGCCCCAGCGCACGCTCTGCGGGCCCTTGATGACGGTGAGCCGGTCGTAGGTTTCCGGTGCGATGTAGGACAGCGGGTTGTCCATGCGCGACGGGCAGGCACCGATCAGGCTGCCGTCGTTGCTGAGGATGTTCAAGCGCGAACCGGACATGCCGCGCAGCACCGGATCGCCATTGGTACCGCCGTTGCGGATGGCGGAAAAGCCGGGGACGGTCTTGAGATAGTCGGCGCCATCGCTGGCCGGCACCGGCTGCCGCGGCAGGCGCGGATCGGTGACCCAGTTCAGCGGCGAGGACGGTGCGGCACTGGTCACGACCAGCGTGTCCAGCGTCTTGATCGAATCGGGTTCGTCGGCGTGCGCGGGATGGGGAAACAGCGCCACGCAGACACAGGCGGCCAGGCACGCCGGGACACCCGGCATACGGGAAACGGGATACATGAGGTTCTCCGGTACGACATGCCGCGTACTGCCGATGGGCAGCGGGCGGCAGGAAGAAGGGGAAGTGTCGTCAGGAGAACAGCGGCGGCCCGCGCGCCAGGTGCGCCGGCCAGCGCAGGCCAGCGGTGAAGACGGTCGCCCGCGGCGACTGCGGCACGATCCGGTACAGCAGCGGCGCCAGCACCAGCAGCACCGCCAGCCACGGCAGCAGCCGCGACGCCATGGTGCAGTAGTCGCAGGCCTCGCCATGGGCGGCATGCGGATCGGCCGGGGGCGTCTTGCCGATCATGCTTTCGGCAGCCCTATGCCCGGCGTGCGCGTCCATCGCGTGGTGTTCCGCCGGCATGTCGCCCGGCATGACCATGGCGGGCATCGCATGCGCCATCGTCGCGTGCGAGCCCTGCCCTGCCTGCATCCAGCGGCTGACCACCGGCGCCAGCGCCATCAGCAGCGTGGCCGCCAGTGCGAGCAGCAACATCCAGCGATGCAGGAGCGGGGATCGGTTCACGCCCCGATTTTAAGGCGCCGTCGCGGCCTTTTACGTGCGACGGAGTGCCGCAGGGGGAGGCAGGGGAAATCGACAGGAGCGCACTGCAGGAGCGCACTTCAGTGCGCGATGGAGCATTCCCGGTACAGCCCCTCGCGCACTGAAGTGCGCTCCTACGGTGCGCGTCTGCGACTCAGCTGGTAATGGTCTGGGTCAGCTCTTCCCAGGTCGGCGGCACCGGCCAGTCGGCGTCCTGGTTGCCGTCGAGCACGCGGCGCAGGTCGCGCTTGTCGATCTGCGGGGCCAGCACGTGCACCAGCTCCAGTGCGTAATCGCGCAGCACGCGGTCGCGCGGCAGCACCGCCCAGGCCGTGCACTCGGGGATCGATGCCGGCGCCGGCCAGGCGCGCAGGTCGCTGTCGCCGGCGCTGACCGCCATTTCCGCCAGCAGGCCCGCGCCCAGGCCGGTGCGCACATAGGTCTTGATCAGGTCGGCGTCGAGCGCGGTCAGCGCCAGGTCCGGTTCCAGCCCCTGCGTGGCGAAGGCGCGGCGCAGCGAGGAGCTGGGCCGGGTCGAGGATTCGTAGCTGATCAGCGGGTGCGCGGCCAGCGCGGCCATGTCCGGCACCTTGCCGGCGCGGTCCAGCGCGTGGCCCTTGGGCACCAGCACCAGCCGCCGCCAGCGGTACAGCGGCACGGCGATGCCGGTGCTGGGTTCGCCGCCGGCGGTGCTGACGATGGCGATGTCGGCATCGCCCTGGCTGAGCAGGTCCAGCGCGTCGCTCTCGGCCGCCTGCTGCAGGTGCACGCTGACCTGCGGATAGGCCAGCTTGATCCGCGCCACCGCCGGCGGCAGCACGAAGCGCGCCTGGGTATGGGTGGTGGTCAGGATCAGCTGGCCATGGCTCTCGCGGCGCTGGTTGGCTGCGTAGGTGCGGATGTTGTTGGCCTCGGCCAGCACCAGGCGCGCCCGCGAAATCACTTCCCCGCCGGCCGGCGTCACCGACTCCAGGCTGCGTCCCTTGCGCACGAACAGCAGGAAACCCAGTTCGTCCTCCAGCTGCTTGAGCTGCTTGGACAGGCCCGGCTGGGTGGCGTGCACACGCGTCGCCGCCAGCGTGATGTTGAGCTCGGCGTCGGCAATGGCCACCAGATAGCGCAGTTGGGTCAGGGTCATTGGAGGTCGGGAAGGCGGTTCGGCAGGGACGGACGACTGTAGGTCAGATTGCCCGGCCCACTTATAACCGAAAGTAATTTAATAGGCGCCGCAAGTCATTTCCGGGCCCGGGGGGCCAGGGCTACGGTCAGCATCCCTTCCGTCACCGCCTCCCTTCCCGCCTTGGACGCCCCCCTGTTCCCCCTGTTCGCCGATCTGAACGGCCGCGCCGTGCTGGTGGTCGGCGGTGGCGCGGTGGCCGGGCGCAAGGTCGAAGCGCTGCTGCATGCAGGCGCCCGCCCGCGGGTCGGCGCACCGCAGTTGTCACCGGCGCTGCGGGACCTGGCCGAAGCCGGCCGCATCGACTGGCTGCCGGGTCTGTTCGACACGCGCTGGCTGGCCGAGGACGTGTGGCTGGTGATCGCCGCCACCGACGCGCCGGTGGTCAACCGCGCGGTGGCGACCGCCGCCGAGGCACAGCGGCTGTTCGTGAACGTGGTCGACGATGCGCAGCTGTCGCGCTTCCACGTACCGGCCGTGGTCGAACGCGGCGCGTTGCAGATCGCCGTTTCCAGCGGCGGTGCGGCACCGATGGTGGCGCGCCATGTGCGCCGCCGCCTGGAAGAACTGTTCGACGGCGCCTGGGGCCGGTTGACCGAACTGGCCAGCCGCCATCGCCCGGCCATCCGCGCGCGCTTCCCCGACACCGGCGCGCGCCGCCGCTTCTTCGACCGCCTGCTCGACGGCCCGGTACTGGACCTGCTGCGCCGCCACCGCCAGGCCGACGCCGAGCTCGCCCTGCAGCAGGCGATGGCCGATGAACCGCCGGCCGCCGCTGGTTCGGTGGTGCTGGTCGGCGCCGGTTCCGGCGATCCCGGCCTGCTCACCCTGGCCGCACTGCGTGCACTGAACCAGGCCGACGTGATCCTCCATGACCGTCTGGTCAGCGCCGACGTACTGCAACTGGCCCGCCGCGACGCCGAGCGCATCGAGGTCGGCAAGTCCGCGCGCGGCCACAGCACTGGCCAGGAGCATATCCACGCGCTGATGCTGGAACACGCCCGCGCCGGCCGCCGCGTGGTGCGGCTCAAGGGCGGCGACGCCTTCGTGTTCGGCCGCGGCGGCGAGGAACTGCAGTTCCTGCGCGCGCATGGCGTTCCCTATGAAGTGGTGCCCGGCATCACCGCGGCGCTGGCCTGCGCCGCGTACACCGGCATCCCGCTCACCCATCGCGACCATGCCCAGCAGCTGCGCCTGGTCACCGCCCACTGCAAGGATTCGCTGGACACGCTGGACTGGCCGGCGCTGGCCGCGCCGCGGCAGACCCTGGTGTTCTACATGGGCGTGGCCGCACTGGCACAGATCCAGGCGCGCCTGCTCGATGCCGGCCTGCCCGCCGCCACGCCGTTCGCGCTGGTGGAAAACGGCTCGCGTGCCGACCAGCGCGTGGTCAGCGGCCAACTGCGACAGCTGGCCGACGCCGCCACCCGGCACGCCGTGCAGTCTCCGGCGCTGCTGATCCTCGGCGACGTGGCCGCGCTGGCCGGCGAGCTGCACTGGTTCGGCGACGCGCCGCTGCCAGCCTCCCCCCGCACATCCTCACCTTCCGCAAAGACGCCGCCGCCGACACTGGCCGACGCCGCCTGATTCCTTTCCAGGAGATCTCCATGGCCATCTACAGCAACATCCTCGACACCGTCGGCAACACCCCGGTGGTGAAACTCAACCGCCTGGCACCGGCCGGCGTGGACGTCTACGTCAAGGTCGAATCCTTCAACCCCGGCGGCTCGGTCAAGGACCGCCTGGCACTGGCGATCGTGCTCGACGCCGAGAAGCGCGGCGTGCTCAAGCCCGGCGACACCATCGTCGAGGCCACCTCGGGCAACACCGGCGTCGCCCTGGCCATGGTCGCCGCCGCGCGCGGCTACAAGTTCGTCGCGGTGATGACCGAGACCTTCTCGGTCGAACGCCGCAAGGCCATGCGCGCCTATGGCGCCAAGGTGATCCTGACCCCGGCCGCCGCGCGCGGCACCGGCATGGTGGAGAAGGCGAAGGAACTGGCCGCCAAGCACGGTTGGTTCCTGGCCAGCCAGTTCGCCAACCCGGCCAACCCGGCCTACCACCGCAACACCACCGCCGCCGAGATCCTGCGCGACTTCGCCGGCAGGCGCCTGGACTATTTCGTCAGCGGCTGGGGCACCGGCGGCACCCTGACCGGCGTCGGCGAAGTGCTGAAGCTGGCGCGCCCCGACACCCGCATCATCGCCACCGAACCGGCCGGCGCCTCGCTGCTCAAGGGCGACGAGTGGAAGCCGCACAAGATCCAGGGCTGGACCCCGGATTTCGTGCCGGAAGTGCTCAACCACAACGCCTACGACGAGCTGTATTCGGTACAGGACGAGCGTGCGATCGAGACCTCGCGCCGGCTGGCCGCCGAGGAAGGCATCTTCGTCGGCATCTCCTCCGGCGCCACCGCCGCCACCGCGCTGGACGTGGCCACCAAGGCTCCGGCCGGCTCGGTGATCCTGGCGATGCTGCCGGATACCGGCGAGCGCTACTTCTCCACCCCGCTGTTCGCCGACATCAACGAAGGCAGCGACGACGACTGGCTGGCCGGCCTGCCGTAAGCCAGGGCCCCAGGACGTTCCGCACCACGACCGGGGGACGCCCCGGTCGTCCCCGCAGTCCGCAACCGCTCCATCCCCGCGTCTTCTGCTTGCATCCCCTGCTCCTCCCCCGGCACGAAGGCCGCCCCGCGCGGCCTTCGTGCTGTCCGGCCGCCCCGTCGCAGCCGCCGAGACGCCCCCTCCTCAGACTTTGCCGCGAGCGGACGCAAGCCGTGCATCCGTCACGTTTTGCTCATATACGGGAAGGGAAGATCGCGGGCATGAACATCGACATCTGGCAGGGCGACATCACCACCCTCGACGTGGACGCCATCGTCAACGCGGCCAACGAGAGCCTGCTCGGCGGCGGCGGCGTGGACGGGGCGATCCACCGCGCGGCCGGCCCCGGCCTGCTGGCCGAATGCGAACGCCTGCCGGAACTGCGCCCGGGCGTGCGCTGCCCCACCGGCGAGGTCCGCGCCACCGCCGGCCACGCGCTGCCGGCACGCCATGTCTTCCACGCCGTCGGCCCGGTCTGGCATGGCGGCCAGCGCGACGAGGCCGCACTGCTGGCCAACTGCTACTGGCAGTCGCTGCGGCTGGCCGAGCAGATGCGGCTGGAATCGATCGCCTTCCCGGCCATCAGCTGCGGCGTCTACGGCTACCCGATGCACCAGGCCGCCGCCATCGCCGTCACCGAGACCGTCACCTGGCAGAAGAGCCACGCGCGCCCGGTGCGCATCGTCCTGGTGGCCTACAACACCGCCACCTTCAAGGCCTACCAGCAGGCGCTGGCCGTCGCCGGCCAGGCCAGCACGGCGATGCCCGTCATCGACGATCCGCTGCTGCCATCCTTCGCACGCTAGCGGGCGCCGGCCGCACGCAGCGTGCCTTGCCTGTGCATGACCGTGGAAGCGCATGTCGGCCGACACAGGCCTGTAGTCGATTCGCCCGTCGCCCGAGCGACATCCGGCGCGCTGGATGCGTGCATCACGGGTCGGCCGGCGAAGCGGGCGGACCCGCCGGCCTGCCTCGCCCCGGCATGGGCGCGGCGCGAAACCCGGCTCGCGCGGCATCCGCAGGGCAGGCACGCATCGTGCCCAGGCGCCATCACCTCCGCACATGAAAACGCCGGCACGAGGCCGGCGTTTTCATTTTCATCGCGGGCGGTCGGCGATCAGCCTTCCCATTTGCCCAGCGCCGCCAGGCCATTTTCCTTGGCGCGCTCGTACACGGTCTTCTGTGCGGCGTCGTAATTGCCCTTCATGTCCTGGCCCCACAGCTTCAGCGCGGCCTGCTGCATGGCGCGGCCGTAGGAGAAGCTCAGCGGCCACGGCAGCTTGTCGAGCTGGTTCATGGCGTTCAGGTGCGCGGTGGACTGCTCGTCGCTCTGGCCGCCGGACAGGAACACCACGCCCGGCAGGATCGCCGGCACCACCGACTTCAGGCACATCACGGTGGCTTCGGCCACTTCCTCGACGTCGGCCTGCTCGTCGCAGTCCTTGCCGGAGATGACCATCGAGGCCTTCAGGATGGTGCCTTCCAGCAGCACGTTCTGCTGGTACAGCGCGTCGAACAGCGAGCGCAGGGTGGCTTCGGTGACTTCGTAGCAGGTCTCGATGTCGTGGTCGCCGTCCATGATCACTTCCGGCTCGACCATCGGCACCAGGCCGCATTCCTGGCACAACGCGGCATAGCGGGCCAGCGCGTGGGCGTTGGACTCGATGCAGGTGCCCGACGGGATGCTCTCGCCGATGTTGATGACCGCGCGCCACTTGGCGAAGCGGGCGCCGAGCTTGTAGTACTCCTGCAGGCGCTCGCGCAGGCCGTCCAGGCCTTCGGTGACCAGCTCGCCCGGGCAACCGGCCAGCGGGTGCGCGCCCTTGTCGACCTTGATGCCGGGGATCATGCCGTGGTCGGCCATGTACTTGGCGAACGGCACGCCGTCCCTGGTCGACTGGCGGATGGTTTCGTCGTACAGGATCGCGCCGGAGATGTGCTCGTTGAGCTTGGGCGTGGTCAGCAGCAGCTCACGGTAGGCACGGCGGTTCTCTTCCGTGTTCTCGATGCCGACGCTGGCGAAGCGCTTGGCGATCGTGCCGGTGGATTCGTCGATGGCGATGATGCCCTTGCCCGGGGCGACCATGGCCTGGGCGGTTTCAGCCAGCAGTTCGATGCTCATGAAGTTCCTGTGACGGGGTGCGGGAAAACCCGGATTATAGCCCGCGGCAGTCGCGGGCCGGCCGTGGAAATGGCCTGCAAACGTTTCCATCTTGTCCGCAACAGACAAAACCTGTCGTCACCGATGCTCGTGCGCGGCAACGGGGCGCTTGCCTCAACGCAGGCCCGCACGCAGTGCCATGGCTTCCCCGCCGATAGCCGCGCCCGCCGGTCCCAATGCGGCGACCAGACCATCGAGCGCATCCAGATCGCCGCGCGCGCCACTGTGATCGCCCGCTCCCAGCCGCAGCCGGGCACGCAGCAGCAGGCCACTGGCGTGCAGCGGGCCACGCGTATCGCCCTGCAGCTCCGCCAGGCGGAACTGCGTCGCCAGCAGGATCGTCGCTTCGGCCGTCTTGCCTTGTCGCTGCAGCAACTCGGCCAGCCGCAGTCGCGTCCCCATCGCCACGCGGCTGCCCTCGCCCCCCAGGCGCGTGCCCATGTCCAGTGCCTGTTCGAGATCGGCGCGCGCTTCGTCCAGCCGGCCCTGCTTCAGTTCCAGCGTGCCCAGGTTGCTCAGCAGCGCGGCCAGGTGCGGC
This sequence comes from Stenotrophomonas sp. 05N423, assembly GCF_056397145.1. NCBI lineage: Bacteria > Pseudomonadati > Pseudomonadota > Gammaproteobacteria > Lysobacterales > Lysobacteraceae > Stenotrophomonas > Stenotrophomonas sp. 05N423. The sequence continues at coordinate 150,490 of NZ_JBFTMV010000004.1, read as the reverse complement.
GATTGCGGATTGGCCTGCCGGTAGATTTCGGCCGCGCGGCGGAACGACTGCTCGGCCGTCGCCAGGTCGCCCAACTGCACCGAGGCCACCGCGGCATTGTTGAGCGCGCCGAGTGCGTCGCTGGTGGACTGCAGCTGCAGTCGCTCGAACATCGCCCCTGCCGACTGCGCCGTCTCCCGTGCCCGCGCCGCATCGCCCATGCCCATGTAGGCAGCGGCCAGATCGGCCGTGCGTGCGGCGACGATGCGGTCGGGGCCGCCGTCCAGCAGCGCGCGGCGTGCGGCAATGGCCTGCTCCAGTATCCGCGCCGCCACGTCCGGGTGGCCGCCGGCCCGCTCCAGATTGGCCTGCAGCGACGCGCTCTCCTGCAGGTCCACCACATGCCGGGCCGGATCGCGCTTCCAGTACGCCAGCGCCTCGTCCAGCAGCGCACGCGCGCCGACGTTGTCGCCGTTGAAGTAGCGCACCACGCCCAGCCCGTATTGCGCGGTGGCGCGCTGATCGGGGAAACGCTCCACGCCCGGCCACGCCAATGCCTGTTCGTACAGCGCCTCCGCTGCTTTCAGGTCGCCCAGTCGCTGCGACAGGTCCGCGGTGGTGACCGCCAGGTGGATGCCGGTGGCCGGATCGCCGCGATAGCTGTCGGCGATGCGGCGCGCGCCGTCGCCCAGCACATCCGATGCCGTCGCCCGTTCGCCGTCGATGCGGTCGCCGGCGTCGCGGAACAGCATGGCGAAATAGTCGCCGATGGCCGCGTTGCGGCGCGCTTCGGCCAATGCCGCATCGCGCTGCACGCGCACCTGGCGCAGCTGCCAGGTGGTGCCCGCCAGGCCCGCCAGCATCGCCAGCACCGCCAGTACCGCCATCGCCACGCTCCAGCGGTTGCGCTGGACGAACCGGCGCGCGCGATAGCCGAACGTATCTCCCATCACCGATACCGTGCGTCCCTGCAGGAAACGCAGCAGGTCGTCGGAGAACGCCTGTACGCTGGCGTAGCGCCGCCCGGGCTCCTTGGCCAGTGCGGTCTGCACGATGCGGCCGAGATCGCCGCGCACGAAGCGACGGAACGCCGCTTCGCTGGTGCGCCGGTTGGCGATGCGCGCGGCCACTTCCCCGGGATCGCCAGAGGACAGCACCACGTCCATCCGCGCCGGTGCATCGACAGTGATGGCCTGCACCGCCTCCTGCAGATTGGCCGGATCGAAGCGCCAGGGGCGTTCGCCGCACAGCAGCTCATACAGCACCACGCCCAGCGCATGCACATCGGTGGCGACGCTCGCCGGCTGCCCGAGGATCTGCTCCGGCGCGGCATATTCGGGGGTGAAGCCGGCAGACAGGCCGGTCCGGGTGGTGCCGGCATCGACATCCAGGCGCTTGGCCACGCCGAAGTCCAGCACCTTGGCATGGCCTTCGCCATCGACCAGCAGGTTGGCCGGCTTGAGGTCGCGATGCACGACCAGGTGCGCATGGGCGTGCTGTACGGCGCCGCACACCTGCCGCAGCAGTTCCACGCGCTGGCGCAGGTCAAGCCGCTGCGCGTCGGCATGCCGCAGCAGGTCGCCGCCATTCACGTATTCCAGCGCGAACCAGGGGCGCGCCTGCCCGTCGACGCCATGGTCGATCAGCGCGGGAATGCCTGGATGCGACAACCGCGCCAGGATGTCGCGTTCCTCCAGGAAGCGCTTCGCGTGCACGGTGCCGGTCCACTGCGGCTGCAGGCGCTTGACCGCCGCGTGCTGGCCGCTGTCGTCCTCGCGCCGCGCTTCATAGACACAGCCCATGCCGCCATGGCCGAGCATGCGCAGCAGACGCCAGGGCCCGAGCCGCTGGCCGGATTCGTCCACCGGTGCGTGCGGCGGCCAGCTGGCGTCGAACATCCCGGCCGCCTGTGCGTCCAGCGGACCACGCTCGTCCACCGCCGCCAGCATCCGGCCCAGTTCGGCGGCCAGCGCCGGCTCCTCCCGCCCAAGGCGCTCCAGCAGAGCCGCGCGCTGCCGCGCATCGCCATCGAACGCCTGCTCGAACAATATCGAGAGCTGCTGCCAGCGTTCGCGCTCCATGCTCATGTCGCCTCTCCCAGGCGCGCGTGCAGCCAGGCCCGCGCCCGCTGCCAGTCGCGATAGACGGTACGTTCACTGCAGCCACGCAGGGCGGCGATCTCGGAAAACTCCATGCCGCCGTAGAAGTGACACTCCACCAGTTCGGCCAGGCGCGGCTCCAGCTGCTCCAGCGCCTGCATGCCCGATTCCAGATCCAGCGCGTCGGTATCGGCAGTGCCGCCGGACAGGCCGGTGTGCAGCGTGATCCTCTCCAGCCCCCCGCCACGCTTGCCCGCCTGGCGGTCGCGCAGGGAGTTGGCGATCACCTGGCGCATGGCCTTGCCGGCCAGCGCCATGAACTGTCCACGCCCGGCCACGAGCGCGACCTTGCCGTCGAGCTTGAGGAAGGTTTCGTGCAGCAGGCCCACCGTATCGAGCGCGGTATGCCGCGCACGACCCAGCCGGCGATGCGCCAGGCGCTGCAGCTCCTCGTACAACTCGCTGAATGCCGCGCGCACGGCGGCATCCCCTGCCGGGTCGCCCATCCCTTCGCCCTCCCCATCCTGACGGCGATCTTCCATCGCCCAGCCCAGCGGGGCAACCAGGGCAAGAGAGAACGAGGCCAGGGTCGCGCCTCCCTTCTGTACCGGCCCGCCGGCACCGCCGCAGGGACGAGGCGACTCCCTGCCCGGTTTCTCAAGGCCAGTGGATGCCGATCTCGCCCACGACCAGGTTCCTGCCGATATCCGGCCACTTCGCGTCATCGCTGCGGAAGCTGCTGTCGCCCACCGGCACGGCATCGGCACCCGCGCCTTCGCGCGCAGCCAGCCTCACCGCACGGAAGCGCACCGCCCCTTCCGCATTGTCGAGCTTGCCGCCATGCCAGTCCTCGACCGTGCCGCCATGATCCCAGTCCAGGCCGAAGAAACTGATCGGCGCGCCATTCAAGGCCACCAGTCCGGCCAGCGGCATGCCCACGCGCAGGCCGCCGGCGTCATGCCACAGCGATTGCGCATCGGACACGCTCACCCCGGTGACGACCGCTTCCGCGCGGGCGGTGTCCAGCTCCAGCACCAGGCGTTTTTCCGGATCGTCCGGGAACAGCACCAGTACGGGATACTCGCCCTCTCCTTCCGGCCCGTAACGGGTTTCGGCGTGCAGATTGGCCTTGCCGAAGCGCGCTTCCCATTGCGCGCGGGTGCCTGGCGTGGTGGGAAGCTCCCAGGTTTCGGCCGCCGGCTCTGCCGCTGCCTGCACGGCTCCGGCCGTCTCGACAGGCACCGCCTGCGCGGGGTGGGCAGGCGCCGTCGAAGGTGGGGACGGCGAGCAGGCGACAAGCACGGCTGAAAGCGGCAACGACAGGAAACGGGACTGGCGCATGCACGGGGCTCCAACGGTCGGCTGCGTGCACGATAGCCCAAAAGGCGGCCCGCCTCCGGTTCCGGCATTTCCCCGGACAGATGTCAGTCGACGGCCGTATTCCGTGTTCTTCCCGTTGGTGGCAATGAAGCCCCGCCCAACCGGAGAACATCATGCGCATCCGCAAGCCCTGTATTTCCCAGCATCCCGCGCTTCCCCTGCTGGCGATCGCGCTGGCCTCATCCTTCGCATCGCCGGCATCGGCCGCCGATCCTCCATGCTACGTATGGGATGCGGCCGCGCAGGACTGGGTGGCCGATCCAGCGAAAAACACCGACCAGGGCACCGAGCACGGCAGCAATGCCACGACCTGCGATTCAAGCGCGGTCGCCTATGGACGCAACGTCAATGCCAGCGGCGTATTCACCACGGTCTTCGGCCAGGCCAGTACGGCTGCGGGCCAGTCCAGTGTCGCTTTCGGCAATCTCAACTTCGCCGGAGGATCGTTCAGCAGTGCATTCGGCATCCAGAACTCGACCGATGGATTCGGCAGCAGCGCTTTCGGCATGAACAACCTCGCCCAAGGCGACAGCAGCAGCGCCTTCGGCTACTGGAACATCGCCAGCGGTGTCGCCAGCAGCGCCTTCGGCCATCTCGGCGAGGCTTCGGGCAAGGGCAGCGTCGTCCTTTCCGGCTGGTTCGATCTCAATGGGGATGGGTTCTGGAACAGCGGCGAAACGGCCATCGCCAGCGGCACCGGCTCGGTGGCGATGGGGGCAGCGGTCACCGCCAGCGGCGAAGCCAGCGGCGCGATAGGCGTGGGCGGCAAAGCCAATGTCGACTTCAGCTATGCGATCGGCGGGTTCAATACCGCCAACGGCCTGGCCAGCAGCGCCGTCGGCTACAACAACACTGCCAATGGCTGGGGCAGCAGCGCCTTCGGCGCCTTCAGCGTAGCCAACGCCCAGTACGGCAGCGCTTTCGGCTATGCGGCGAGCGCCAGCAACACCGGCAGCACCGCCATCGGCTACATGGCCATCGCCGACCGCGACTACGCCGTGGCCGTGGGCCGCGCCGGTGGCGAGAACCAGATCATCCACGTCGCCGACGGCACCCAGGCCACCGATGCGGTGAACCTGCGCCAGTTGCAGGCCGGCAATGCCGGCACCCTTGCCGCCGCCAACGCGTATACGGATACGAAGGTGGCGGCAGCGGCCGACGCGGCCGCCACGGGCGCGCTGGACGCCGCCAAGGCCCATGCCGATGCCGGCGATGCGGCGACGCTTGCCTCGGCCAATGCCTATACCGATGCCCAGGTGGCCTCCGTCGCCGGCACTGCATTGAGCGGGGCGAAGGACTACACCGATACCCGCGAAGCCCTCGTCCGCGACGACATGGTCGCCGGCGATGCCGCCACGCTCGCCACGTCCAAGTCCTACACCGACACCACCGCCGCGCAGACGCTGGCATCGTCCAGGTCCTATGCCGACCAGAAATTCGCCACCTTCAACGACCAGTTCAATCAGTTCCGCAGCGACGTCGACCGCCGCCTGGGCCATATGGACGCGCGCATCGACCGCATGGGCGCGATGGGCGGAGCGATGGCTGCCGCCGCGCTCAACACCGCCGGCCTGCCGGGACAGAACCGGGTGGGCGTGGGCATCGGTGCGCAGGGTGGACGCTCGGCACTGGCGGTGGGTTACCAGCGGATCGTCGCGCCCAATACCAGCGTGTCGTTGAGCGGGGCGTTCTCCGGCAGCGAGAAGAGCGTGTCGGCGGGCGCCGGCTTCAGCTGGTGAACCGCCGCCGCATCGGATGATGCCCCGTTCCACGCGAACCGATGGCAACAGCCCGCCCGTTTTCCATGCCGGTGCGGTACGACAGGGAAGTCACCGGGGGCGGGCAACCGCCCCCGTTCATTGCCGCAGCCATGCCGGCGGCGGCGAAGACCCTGTCCGGCAAGGCGCAAAGAAGGCGGCGCCGGCAGCGCGCTGCCGCACCTCGCCGGCCGCGGGCGCGCCATCCTGCTGGAACCGCTCGATCAACCGGCCTGTGTGGCTGGCCATGTCCCGGCAGCGCGCTGCCGGTCCGCAGGATTACAGCTCGCCCAGCCCGCCAGCGCGGCCATCGCTGCCGACTTCGAGCAGGCGCAGGGTGTTGGTGGCGCCGTGGGTTTCCATGTGCTCGCCGCTGGTGAACACCACGCGGTCGCCGGCCTGCAGCAGGCCGGCCTCGACCAGCAGGCGGATGCTGCCGCGCGCGGCTTCGCGCGGGGTGAAACCGCGGCTGTCGAAGTTGATCGGGAACACATCGCGCATCAGCGCCATCTGCCGGCGCGCGCCGTCGTGGCGGGTCACCGCGAACACCGGCGCCTTGGCGCGGAAGCGCGACAGGTAGCGCGCGGTGCCGCCGGATTCGGTCATCGCCACGATCGCGCGCACGCCCACGTGCTGGGACAGGAACATGGTCGCCATGGCGATGGCCTGGTCGGCACGCTCCAGGTTGCGCGGCGACGCGTTGAAATCGGTATCGATCTGGAACTGGCGCTCGGCGCCGAGGCAGATGCGCGCCATCGCCTCGACCGCCTTGACCGGGTAGGCGCCGGCCGCGGTTTCGGCCGACAGCATCACCGCGTCGGTACCGTCGATGACCGAGTTGGCCACGTCCAGCACCTCGGCGCGGGTCGGGATCGGGCTTTCGACCATCGACTGCAGCATCTGCGTGGCGGTGATCACCACCTTGTTCTGCGCCAGCGCGGCCTTGATGATCTTCTTCTGCAGGCCCGGCAGCTCGGCGTCGCCGATCTCCACGCCCAGGTCGCCGCGCGCGACCATCACCACGTCGCTGGCCTCGACGATTTCTTCCAGATTCTCGATGGCTTCGGTGCGCTCGATCTTGGACACCAGCGCCGCATCGCAGCCGTGCTGGCGGGCGATGGCGCGCGCGTCATTCATGTCCTGCGCGTTGCGGCAGAACGAGACGGCGATGAAGTCCACGCCGATCTTGGCGACGATGCCGATCAGTTCCTTGTCGCGCTCGGTCAGCGCGCCCAGCGACAGGCCGCCGCCCTGCTTGTTCAGGCCCTTGCGGTCGGACAGCACGCCGTCGTTGAGCACGGTGTTGACGATGCGCTCGCCCTGCACTTCAACCACCTGCAACTGCATCAGGCCGTCGTCGAGCAGCAGCACATCGCCCGGGCCCACGTCCTGCGGCAGGCCGAGGTAGCTCACGCCCACCTGGGTGGCGTCGCCGGGTGCCGCATCGGCGCTGGCGATCAGGTCGAAGCGGTCGCCGGCCTTGAGCTGCACCTTGCCCTCGGCGAAGCGCTCGATGCGGATCTTCGGGCCCGGCAGGTCGGCCAGGATGCCCACTTCCACGCCGATGCGGTTGGCGGCGGCGCGCACTTCGGCGGCGCGCTTGGCCTGGCCGGACGGATCGCCATGGGAGAAGTTCAGCCGCACCACGTTGACGCCCGCGCGGAACAGATCGTCGAGCACGCCCGGCGCATCGGTGGCCGGTCCGAGGGTGGCGAGGATCTTGGTGCGGCGCTGGCGTTCGATCATGGTGCGAAAACTCCCGGAAAGACCGCCGAAATTAGCATATCCAGTGCATGACAACGATGTCGCATACGATTTCAGAAGACACTTTCCACGCTGTCCCGCAGACAGGGCGGACAGCCTGTCCGGACAGCGCGGCGGTGGTACCGGACGGTGTCCCGCGCAGCCGCACCGGCAGGACATGCGCCGGCACATGCAGGGCATCGCGGGACAACCGACAGGCCAACCAGGACATCGTTCCGCTGCACGGACGCGGGCCGCGCACCCGGCGTCCCGCCCGTATCGACGGCCACCGGAACAGACGCAATCAACGCGGGAAAGAACGTCGTTGCCCGGGCGACACGCGGGCAACGACGTCATGGCCCCCCACGGGGCCATCGATGCCCTACGGCGAGAGCAGCCGCCCCAGGTCCACCGGCGTGGCCACCAGCACGTCGGCCCCCGCAGCGGCCAGTTCCTCGCGGCCGCCGAAGCCCCACAGCACGCCGACATTGCGCATGCCGTGGTGGCGCGCGCCTTCGATGTCCATGCGCCGGTCGCCGATCATCCTGCACTGCCCGGACGCCAGCGACAGTCGCCGCAACGCTTCGGCAATCAGCTCCGGCTTGTCGCTGCGCGAACCATCGGCGGTCGCGCCGATGATGTCCTCGAAGCAATCGCCGAACGGCAGGTGCTCGACGATGCGCCGCGCATGCGGTTCGTTCTTGGCGGTGACCACGGCCAGGCGGTGGCCAGCGGCGTGCAGGCCCAGCACCACCTCACCGATGCCGGGGTAGACCTCATGCTCCAGCCAGCCATGCAGCTCGAAGCGCTCGCGGTACAGCTCCACCGCGCGTTCGACGCGCTGCGCGTCGCCGAACACCGGGCCGAAACTGGTGCGCAGCGACGGGCCGATCCACTTGCGCAGTTCGGCCTCGCCGGGCACCGGCTGCTCCATCTTCTCCAGCGCATGGGCCACGCAGCGGGTGATGCCGATGGCCGAATCGATCAGCGTGCCGTCGAGATCGAAGAACAGGACATCGCGGCTCACGCGCCGCGGGCCTCCAGCGCCGCCACGGCGGGCAGGGTCTTGCCCTCCAGGAACTCGAGGAACGCGCCGCCGCCGGTGGAGATGTAGCTCACCTCGTCGGCGATGCCGTACTTGTCCACGGCCGCCAGGGTGTCGCCGCCGCCGGCGATGGAGAACGCGCTGGACGCGGCGATGGCACGGGCGAGCGCCTCGGTGCCCTTGCCGAACGCGTCGAACTCGAACACGCCGACCGGGCCGTTCCACACCACGGTGCCGGCCTTGGCGATCAGTTCGGCGTACTGCGCGGCGGTCTTCGGGCCGATGTCCAGGATCATGTCGTCCGCACCCACCGCATCAACGGCCTTGACCGTGGCCGGGGCATCGGCGGCGAACGCCGGGGCGACCACCACGTCGACCGGCAGCGGGATTTCGGCACCACGCGCCTTCGCATCGGCGTCGATCTTGCGGGCGGTGTCGAGCAGGTCGTTCTCGACCAGCGACTTGCCCACGCCGTGGCCTTCGGCGGCGATGAAGGTGTTGGCGATGCCGCCGCCGACGATCAGCTGGTCCACCTTGCCGACCAGGCTGGAGAGCAGCTCCAGCTTGGTCGAGACCTTGGAGCCGGCGACGATGGCCAGCAGCGGCCGCGCCGGGTTGGCCAGCGCCTTGTCCAGCGCATCCAGTTCGGCCATCAGCAGCGGGCCGCCGGCGGCGACCGGGGCGAAACGGATCACGCCATGGGTCGAAGCCTGCGCGCGGTGCGCGGTGCCGAAGGCATCCATCACGAACACGTCGCACAGCGCCGCGTACTTCTTCGACAAGGCCTCGTCGTCCTTGCCCTCGCCAACGTTCATGCGGCAGTTCTCCAGCAGCACGATGCTGCCCGGCGCGACCTCGACGCCATCCACCCAGTCGCGGACCAGCGGCACGTCCACACCCAGCAGTCCGGACAGGCGCGCGGCTACCGGCGCCAGCGAATCGGCCTGGCTCCACACGCCCTCCTGCGGCCGGCCCAGGTGCGAAGTAACCAGCACCGTGGCGCCCTTTTCCAGCGCCAGCTTCAGCGTCAGCAGCGAGGCGGTGATGCGCTGCTCGGAGGTGATCCTGCCGTTCCCGTCGATCGGCACGTTGAGGTCTTGCCGGATCAGGACACGCTTGCCGGAAAGATCAAGGTCGGTCATGCGAACGATGGACATGGCGGGGTCGGCTCCGGAAGACTGTGGGGAAACCGCGATTCTCGCCCGCCCCCGCAAGCGGGGCAAACCCGAGGTGCACCGCATGCCGCCGCGTCTGCCGCAACCCGAACTGTCCAGCCCGCGGCTGCGCCTGCGCGAAGTGCGCGGGGACGACGCACCGGCCCTGTTCGCCATCCACAGCGACCCGCAGGTGATGCGCTACTGGAGCCATCCGGCCTGGACCGAACCGGCGCAGGCCGATCGGAAGGTGGCCGACATCCAGCGCCAGCGCCGCGAGCTGGACATGCTCGTCTGGGCCATCGCCGACGCGCACAGCGACCGGTTGATCGGCACCAGCGCGGTATTCGCGATGCAGCTGGAGCAGGGCCGCGCCGAGATCGGCTACAGCCTGCACCCCGACTGGCAGGGACGCGGGCTGGCCAGCGAGGCGCTGCGCCTGATCCTGCGCCACCTGTTCGACGGCATGGGACTGCGCCGCATCGAAGCCGACATCGACCCGCGCAACCAGGCCTCGTGCCGATTGGTCGAAAAGCTCGGCTTTGTCCGCGAGGGTGTACTGCGCGAACGCTGGCACGTGAACGGCGAACTCGCCGACACCGCGCTGTACGGCCTGCTGCGCGGGGATTTCATCGACCGCACGTAGGAGCGCACTTGTAGGAGCGCACTTCAGTGCGCGATGGGGCTTTCCCGGTAGAGCCTCTTCGCGCACTGAAGTGCGCTCCTACAAGCGCCTCCTGCAAGTGCGCCCCTGGGTCTGCTTCAGTCGTTCGCGGGGCGGTTGCCGCGCAGCAGGTTCATCGCGAAACCGGCCACCGCCAGCGCGCCGGCCACCAGCACGGCCCACAGCACCAGGTTCTTCCAGTCGCGCACCGGCGCCGCCGGCGCATAGGCCTTGTCGCCCGCGCGCACCGCGCCTTCGCCGAGGCTGGCGGCCGCTGGCTGCCATTGCGCGCCATTGCGGGCGCGCAGGGCGGCCAGCATCGGCTCCAGGTTGCTCTCGCGCACGCCGGCGCGCGCATTGCCGGCCACCAGCAGGTACGGCGCGCGCCCCTGGGCGAGGAACACCACGCTGCCCGGCCGGTAGCCCAGCTTCAAGGCCGGCGCCGGCGTACCGGCCACCGCCGGTTCGGCCTGCAGCTGCCAGTCGCGGTCGCTGGTTTCCTGCCCGAGTTCCAGCGGCGCCGAGGCCTGCGTGCGCCCGTCTTCCTGCAACGTCCAGGTGTTCCAGCCGCTGGCCCGCACCTGCCAGGCCTGCTCCGCATCGGCCACCTTGCGGTCGTCGTCGCTGCTGGAAACATTCCACGACACCGCGGTGTTGGCCGGCATCGTTACGTCCACGCGCTGCACCGGGAAGCGGCCCTGCGCCCGATAGCGGAACCGGGCCGGTGCGCGGTTGTCGGGCGCCGACGCGGCCAGTTCGATCCACTGCCAATCGCCCAGGGCCACGTCGCCGGCCAGTTCGCCCTGCAGCGCGCGCAGCGGCGGCGCGCCTTCGCGCTGCAGCGGCACCAGCCGCAGGTAACGCAGCGACGTGGACACCGCGACCCGGTCGTTGCGCAACTGCCGTCCCTGGTTGTGCAGGCGCACCAGCCGCACTTCCGGGTCGAGCACCTGCCAGCGGCGCAGGTCGTCGCTGCCTTCCAGCCGATAGCCCAGGTCCAGCGCCGTCGGCTCGCCGTCCCATTCCACGCGCAGCGCCTGTACCTGCCCGGCCTGCCGGCCGAGGTCCACCAGCCACGACGGATCGCCCTTGCCCGTGCCAGCGGCGCCCAGCGTATTGCGCACCGACACCACGTTGCCGCCGGCATCGCGCTGCACCACCACGCTCAGGTCATCGCCCGTCGTCGTGGCGGCGCTGGCGGGCAAGGCAAACCAGTCCAGCGCCACCTGCCGCACCGGTCCGGCGATCGGCATGGCCGCGGCCTGCACCGCGCTGGCCATGGGCCTGCCGTCGGCGTCGATCACCTGCACGTCGTGCAGGTCGCGCCAGTACGCGGCGCGGTAGACCCCCGCGTCCAACGTGACGCGGTAGGCGCCGGCCTCGGCCTGGGCCAGCTGCAGCGGCCATTGCGTCGCGAAATCGTCGGCGGCCTGCGCCGTCAGCGGCAGCAGCGCCATCCACCACAAACGCCTGATCATGCGGAAGCTTCCTCTTGTTGCGTCTCGTCGCCGCGCTTGCGCGGCGGTGCCGGGGCCAGCCAGCCGACCAGCGTGCACAGCAGTCCATAGGCGATGAAAGCGCCGATGCCCAGCAGGTCGCCAAGATTGCCGCGGTCGATCAGCAGCAGCTTGGCCAGCACCACGGCCATCAGGATCGCACCGGCCAGCCACAGCCCCCATTGCCCGCGCCGCGAGCCGCTCACCCAGCCGATCACGCCGAACAGGCTCCACACCACGGTCAGGCTGGTCTGCGCCAGGCTGGTATCGATCAACCGGCCATCCCAGTCGATGCCGCCCCAGTGATGCACCGCGCGCAGGGTGATGGTGCTGACCAGCACCAGCGCCGCCAGCGGCAGCAGGCCCAGGCGCAGCCCGGCCAGGCGCGAGCGCGCCTCGACCGACCACAGCCGCAGCGCCGCCAGCACCAGCACGGCCAGTTGCGCCAGGTCCAGCGGATTGAGCAGCGCGATCCACGACAGCGGCGCCGAGGCGCCATCGCTGGCCAGCGATACCAGCCACCACAGGCCCAGCACCGCGAAGGTCGTCGCCTGCAGGATCGGCCGGTAGCGGTCGAACGCCGCGCCCAGCGGCTGCGCCAGCCAATGCCAGCGACGGATCGACAGCGCCGCCAGCAGCAGCCACGGCAGCGCCAGCAACATGCCGACCCAACCGCCGGCCAGTTCGAAGCGCTTGCCCAGGTGCCAGGACAGCAGCGACAGCACCGTCGGCCACAGCAGCCACCAGGCAAGCTGCGCCGCACCGGCGATGGCGTCACCCGCCGCGCGCAGGCAGAGCAGGCTGCGCACGCCCAGCGCGGCGAACAACGGCCAGGCCCATGCGCCGTGGCCGGCGAACGGCTGGCCATAAGCCGCCAGTTGCAGGAAGGCCAACGGGAACGCCAGCACCAGGCAGCCCAGCGTGGTCAGCGACAGCGCCAGTGCCGGCCGGCGCCGATGTACCTCGGCCGCCAGCCAGCCGGTGACACCCAGCAGCAGCAATACCCCGTGCAGGGTGCTGGACGGTTCGACGAAGCGCTCGATCTCGGTACCGACATTGCCCATCCACCAGACCAGGCCCCAGGCGTAGGCGATCACCGCCACCGGTCGGTTGCCGGTGCCGCGGTACAGCCATGCGGTGGCGAAGGCGGCCAGTGCGATCAGCAGCGCGCCCATGAAGACCGCGTTGGCAACGGCGAACCGGGCGCCATCGTGGATCGCATGGGCGCCGTCGATACCCATCGCCAGCGCGAACGCCGCGGCCAGCTGCAGGCCGATGCCGGTCCAGCGTGCCAGCCGGCGCTGCTGGGCCAGACCGAGCCAGACCAGGCCGGCGCCTTCCAGCGCGAACACCGAGGCGGTGGCCTTGGCCGACAGCGCCAGCGGCACCGCCAGCGTGGCGAATCCCACCGCGAGGATGGCGTAGCCCTGCGCCAGCAGATGCAGGCGCTCGCGGCCCAGCAGCGCGCGCGCCAGCATGGCGTAGAGCACGGCCACGCCCAGCGCGCACAGCGCCAGCGGCATGCGCTCGCCCTGCAGCAGGCCGGCCTGCAGCGAGAACGCCACCAGCGGCGTGCCGAACAGCAGGCAACCGTCGATGCGCGCGCCGCCCGGCGTCGTCGCCTTGCGCGCATACAGCAGCGGCAACAGCAGGTAGAAAACGAAGAACAGCAGCAGGAACGGCTCGGTGCTGGCGAACTTGGCCGGGACATAGTCCAGCACGCCCCAGATCGTGCCGATGCCCCAGGTGAAGGCGAAGCCGAGCAKGTTGAGGATGCGCCACGGCCGCACCCAGGCGATGGCGAAGATACCGGCGTTGAGCAGGGCGTAATACGAGAACAGGCCGACATGGTTGCCGCTGCCGTCGGACAGCCAGACCGGTGCCATGAATCCGGCCAGCACGCCGAGGATGGCGAGCGTGCGCGACTCCTGCAGCACGGCCATCACGCACAACCCGGCGATCAGCACCACGCTGATGGCGAACGCCGGCAGGGGATCCAGTACGCCGTAGTTCTTGGTCGCGGCGAACACGGTCAGCAGCAGCACGCCGATCGCACCGCCCTGCAGGGCCAGGGCAAAGGCGCGGTGGCTCTCGCGCTTGCGCCAGGCGAACACCAGTCCGGCCAGCGCCGCGGCGCTGATGCCGGCCAGGCGCAGCTCGATCGGCAGGCGCAGCCAACCCTGGTCGCTGACGTACTTGAGCAGCGCCGCCACGCCGGCCAGCAGCACCAGCATGCCGACCTTGACCGGCACGTTGCCGGTGGTGAACCACTGCTTGACGCGCGCGATGCCGCGCTCGATGACACCCGGCTCCATCGGCGCCCGAGGTTCCGGCGACGGCGCGGAGGCCGGGACGGCACGGGCCAGCGGCGGCGCCACGGGCTCCGGCAACGGTGGCAACGGCGGCGTGGCGCCAGGCAGCGGCGGCTCCGGCGCCTCCATCGCGGGCCCAGGCAGGGGTTCGTCGGGCCCGTCAGGCGCGGACTCGAACTCCCCCGCCTCTGGCAACGACTCTTCCCAGGCGCTGCTCCATGCGGCGGCCGGGGGCGGCGCCGCGTCGCCAACCTGCCCGCGCGCCAGCGACGCCTCGAGCGCGGCCACGCGCTGCTTGAGCGAGGACACCGACACCAGGGCCATGACCAGCAGCACCGGCACCGCCAGCACCACCACGACAACCAGCAACCCAAAGAACATCAACGCGCCATCCATTCCTCGTCCTTGTCACCGGGAGGTGCGGCACCACCTTATCCACGCCTCGCCGAAACGCAAGATGCGGCATGGCCGGTCTGTGGCGTGCTGCAGGAAAACCGCAGGGCATGGCCCGCCGCCACGCAGGAGCGCACTTCGGTGCGCGATGAGACCCTCAGGGGAAGCCCCATCGCGCACCGAAGTGCGCTCCTGCAAATGCACCCAGCCCGGCGCCACGGTGGCGGGCCGGGAAAAAAGAAGGGCGCCCATGGCGCCCTTCCCTTCATCCAACCGCGACGGATCGATCAGGCCGCGATCACGCGCACCATTTCCAGGCACTTGTTGGAATAGCCCCACTCGTTGTCGTACCAGCTGACCAGCTTGACGAAAGTGGAGTCCAGCGCGATGCCGGCGTCGGCGTCGAACACCGAAGTGTGGGTCTCGCCGCGGAAGTCGGTGGCCACCACCTTGTCCTCGGTATAGGCCAGCACGCCCTTCAGCGCGCCTTCGCTCTGCGCCTTCACTTCGGCGCAGATCTCGGCGTAGGTGGCCGGCTTCTCCAGCTCGACGGTCAGGTCGACCACCGACACGTCCGAGGTCGGCACGCGGAAGCTCATGCCGGTGAGCTTCTTGTTGAGTTCCGGGATCACCACGCCCACGGCCTTGGCCGCGCCGGTGGAGGACGGGATGATGTTCTCCAGGATGCCGCGGCCGCCGCGCCAGTCCTTGTTGGACGGGCCGTCGACGGTCTTCTGGGTGGCGGTGGCGGCGTGCACGGTGGTCATCAGGCCACGCTTGATGCCCCACTTGTCGTTGATGACCTTGGCCAGCGGAGCCAGGCAGTTGGTGGTGCACGAGGCGTTGGAGATGATCGTCTGGCCGGCGTAGGTCTTGTGGTTGACGCCGAACACGAACATCGGCGTGTCGTCCTTGGACGGGGCCGACAGCAGCACCTTCCTGGCGCCGGCATCGATGTGCTTCTGCGCGCTGGCCTTGTCCAGGAACAGGCCGGTGGACTCGATCACCACGTCCACGTCCACTTCGTTCCATTTCAGGTTGGCCGGATCGCGCTCCTGGGTCAGGCGGATCTTCTTGCCGTTGACCAGCAGGTGCCCGTCTTCGACGGCGACGTCGGCCTTGAAACGGCCATGCACGGAGTCGTACTTGAGCATGTAGGCCAGGTAGTCCGGCTCCAGCAGATCGTTGATGGCCACGATCTCGATGTCGTTGCCGAAGTTCAACACCGCCGAACGCAGCACGTTGCGTCCGATGCGACCGAAACCGTTGATGCCGACCTTGATTGCCATGTTCACGAACTCCTGCAGCCGCAGACCGCTGCGGCGGGGGTGGAAAGGGACCGGCATTGTAGCAGCCGGGCTTGTCCGGCTGGCTTGAGGCCCCCGCGCCGCACATGAAAAAGCGGTGCCGGGCCACAGGGCAAAACCATGAACGCCCCATGAGCACAAACGCACGTTTGATCCGGATCAAGGCGGGTACCAGGCACGCGGCAGAGACTGGCCGCAACTTCACCAAGCAACGGAAACACACCATGCGCAAGACCCCCGCCCTGCTGCTGTCCGGCCTCGCCGCCGCCCTGGTCCTGGCCGCCTCCCCCGCCATGGCACAGTCCAAGGGCGACTGGACCCTGGGCGTCGGCGTCCACAACGTCGATCCGAAGTCCAGCGCAGGCGACCTCGATGGCTCGGCCCTGGGCCTGGGCGCACTGCCGACCAAGGTGGACAGCAGCGTACGTCCGACCGTGACCTTCGAGTACTTCGTCGCCGACAACGTGGGCCTGGAAGTGCTGGCCGCGCTGCCGTTCCAGCACGACATCAGCATCGACGGCGTGGGCACGGTGGGCCGCACCAAGCAGCTGCCGCCGGTGGTCTCGCTGCAGTACCACTTCGCCAACAGCAGCAAGGTCACTCCGTTCGTCGGCCTGGGCGTGAACTACACCACGTTCTTCAGCACCGACAGCAAGGGCGCGCTGCAGGGCACCAAACTCAAGCTGGCCAACTCCTGGGGCCTGGCCGCGCATGCCGGCCTGGACTTCGCCCTGACCAAGAAGGACGCGCTGCGCGTGGACCTGCGCTGGGCCGACATCGACACCAAGGTCAAGGTGAACGGCCACACGCTCGGTACCGCCAACATCGACCCGCTGGTGTACGGCGTGGCCTACGTCCGCACGTTCTGATCCAGCCTTCCCCCGGTACCGCGGGGGAAGCCGGTTCCCAGGGCCTGTTCATGACCCGCCGCGAGCCAAGCGCGGCGGAATCGTGGACAGGCCCGCCACTTTCGGCACACGGCCGCGGCGGTGCGGCCGCTAGAATGCGGCGATGAAAATCCGCGTCCGCATTCCCCTCCTCATCTCCGGCGTCGTCCTGGCCGCTTCCACCCTGTTTTCGGCCCCCGCCTTCGCCTGGGGCGCGCAGGGCCACCGCCTGGTCGCGCGCCTCGCCGAAGCGCAGCTGGACCCCGCCGCCAAGGCGGAAGTAGCGCGCCTGCTCGCCACCGAGCCCGGCGCAACCCTGGCCAGCATCGCGCCGTGGGCCGACCAGCTGCGCGCCGAAGACCCCGACCTGGGCAAGCGCTCGGCCGGCTGGCATTACGTCAACATGGCCGAAGACGGCTGCATCTACGACCCGCCGAAGCACTGCCGCGACGGCGACTGCGTGATCGAGGCGTTGAAGACGCAGAGCGCGCGCCTGGCCGACCGCGGCCTCTCCGACGCCGAGCGCCTGCAGGCGCTCAAGTTTGTCGTGCACCTGGTCGGCGACATGCACCAGCCGATGCACGCCGGCTACGGCCACGACAAGGGCGGCAACACCTACCAGCTGCAGTTCAACGAGCGCGGCACCAACCTGCACTCGTTGTGGGACAGCGGCATGTTCTACGCCCTGCAGCTGGACGACGACCAGTACCTGCAGCGCCTGCAGGCACTGCCCGCCCCGACGGGCGTCGTTGCGCCGCAACTGCAGCGCGATGCCGCACAGTGGGCCGAACAGAGCTGCCGCATCGCCACGCGCGAGGGTGTATATCCGCCCGGCCACAAGGTCGACGATGCCTATGCCGCCACCTGGCGTCCGGTCGCCGAGGCACAGTTGCGCCTGGCGGGTGGACGGCTGGCGGCGCTGCTGAACGAGTTGCTGGATACCCCGCAGAAGCAGCACTGACCGGCATGTGACGCTGCGTCGCCGGAAGGCCCGGCACCTGTATCGACAGGCGTCAATTCGCAGATGCGGGGCTTGCCCCGCATCTGCGGCATCGCCGGCTCAGTGCGGCGCCTTGCCGACCTGCACCCGTGCCTGCCCCTGCACGATCTCGAAGGTGAACGCATAGGGCAGCGTCACCGGTACTTCTTCCACCTTCGCCACGCCGGTGCAGTCGTCCGGCGCGACAGGCGACGAGCCGGGGGCGAAGTGGCAGATCGCCGCGGGCGTGAAGCGCCATTGGCGCACGGCATCACCCGCGGCCTGCAGCAGGTATCCATTGTCCGCATCGTTGCCGGCACCGCATTGGCTATGCGCCAGCAACGGGAAGCTGCGCTGCACCTGCCCCTGCGCATCGACGACGACGTTCAGGCACACCGTCACCGGTGGCAGCGATTGCCGGCCCTGCAGGGTCGGCAGCTCCGGCAATGGCGCATGCACCGGTTCGGGCATGCGGAAGACTTCGCGTCCGGACAGTACATAGCGCTGCACTTCCCCGCCCTGCCCGCCCGCCGACTCCGGCAGCAGCAGGCGCTGGCCGATGTTGTAGCTGCTGTCCGGTGCATCCCCGGTGGCAGCCGGTCGCGTCGCGCAGCCGGCCAATGCCAGCAGCAGGCATAGCGCGCCGCATGCAGGGCTCCGCGTCACGATGCACCGTCTGCGCCGGGGGCGGTGGTTTCGTCCCTGTCGAAACGCACCGGCACGCGCACCTTGCCGGCGACGGCCTTGCCATCCTTGTAGGCCGGAACGAACTTCCACTCACGGGCTGCTTCCATCGCCGCCTCATCCAGGTCGGCATGCCCCGAACTGCGATCGACCGTGACACCGGCAGCCGTGCCATCGGCGGCCACCTCGACCTTCAGCACGACCTCGCCGGTGTTCATGCTCGGCGGATAGCGCGGCGGCGACATGTTGGCGAATCCCGGTGTGCTGGCCGGCGCATCCGTCGGGACCACGTTGATGCGCCCCTGCCCGGCAGGGGCCGGGACGGCGTCCGTGGGGCTGGCCTCCATGCCGAGGTCAGCAACGATGGCTTCCATCTTGAACAATGAAGCTCCGTCCTTCGTGTTGACGTGGATGCCGGCCGTGCTGTCGGTCGTCACCACCAGCGTCGGCGTGGCGACCACCTCTCCGCCTTCGCGCAGAGTGCCGGACAACACGACCTTGGCCGCATCCAGCGGCTCCACCTTGAACTCGCCCGTCCAGTTACGGCCGGCCGGCGTGTCCATGGAGAACGCAAACGGCTTGCCCGCATGCTCACGCACTTCGAAGTCGCGCGCCTGGCCATCCACATCCAACCGCAGCTTCACGCTGTAATAGGCGGCGCCCGCGGCGATCTTCTCCACCTGCGCAGGCTGCGCGGCCCAGGCCGCATAACCCAGTCCCGACGACAGCCCTGCCGACAACAGCACCATCGCGAACCACTGCTTCTTTCCCGGCACCGGACGCTTCAACATGGCGATACGCTCCTTCAACGGATGGCGGTCCTGCCAGTGGCAACCCACCGGCAGGGGCGACAGCGCCAGCCCGGTCTTGAGCATGGCGCTGCCATAGCTGCGGCGCGCACCATCGCCGCGGGCGATGACACGTTCGTCGCAGGACAGCTCCTGGTCCTCGCGGCAGCGGCGCACCGCCAGCGGCAGCAGCGGGTTGAACCAGTACAGGCACCGCATCGCCGCCAGCAACGCGTTGACCACGATGTCGCCGCGGCGCAGGTGTACCTGCTCATGCAGCAGCACAAGCTGGCGCTCCCGTGCGGTGTAGCGCCGCTCGAAATCCGCCGGCAGCACGATGCGCGGCCGCCACAGTCCGACGACGGCCGGCAGTCCGGCAGCGCCGCGCGCCTGCCACAGGCCATCGTCGCGACGCTGCAACGTTCCGAGGCCACGGACGAAACGATGCTGCTGGCGCAGCAGCCATGCCATCGTCAGCAGCGCACCCGCCAGCCAGATTCCGCC
Source organism: Stenotrophomonas sp. 05N423 (assembly GCF_056397145.1). Classification (NCBI taxonomy): domain Bacteria; kingdom Pseudomonadati; phylum Pseudomonadota; class Gammaproteobacteria; order Lysobacterales; family Lysobacteraceae; genus Stenotrophomonas; species Stenotrophomonas sp. 05N423. The sequence continues at coordinate 131,319 of NZ_JBFTMV010000004.1, read as the reverse complement.
CAGCACCGGTACCCACGGCAGCATCGACGTGCCTTGAACAACCGCACGGGTGGCCACCGGCATCGCCGCGCCGATGGCCGTCATCGGCAGTACCGCGACGCGCGGCGCCGGCAACAGCACCCCAACCCATGCCACCAGAACCGCCAGCCACAGCAGGTAGGCCGCGCTGGCCCCCAGCCAACGCCGCACCACGCCGCGCATCAGCAGCACCACGGCCATCGCCGCACTGCCGGCCAGCGTGGTCGCCAGCAAGGCCTGCAGGAATTCAGGGCTGGTCATCGTCGAGCTCCTCCAGCAGCCTGCGCAGTTCGGCCACGTCGTCGCGGCTCAGCTTCCGGTGCTGGCTGAAATGCGCCACCAGCGGCGCGACGCGCCCATCGAACAGGCGTTCGAGCAGGCTGCTGCTCTCCTCCAGCAGCCACGCGTCGCGCTGCACCAGCGGCGCGTACAGATAGCGTCGCCCGTCCTTGATCGCGCTGATCGCGCCCTTGTTGAGCAGGCGGTTGAGCAGGGTCTTGATGGTGGCCTCGGCCCAGTCGTTGCGCCCCGCCAGGCGCGCCATCACGTCCTCGGCGGCGAGCGGATGCGCCTCCCACAGGATCTCCATCACCACCGCTTCGGCTTCGCTGATCCGGATCATCGTTTACGCCTGTAATTTTTATCGATTACACGAGTAAACGAAACACCTGTCAAGCGTCCCGACCGGAGCTTCATCGCCTCGATGCTGTAATGCGGCCTCCACGGAACAGCACACCTGCCATGCCCCATCATGTGATCGATCCCGATGCCGCCGTGGCGTGGCTGCTGGCCCATGTCGAGGGGCCGCTGCGCATCGGCGCGCCGCTGGCGCTGGGCAAGCCGCACCGCCTGCTCAACGCGCTGTATGCGCGCATCGAGCAGGATTCCTCGCGCCCGCTGCAGCTCTACACCGCGCTCTCGCTCGATCCGCCCCACGCCGGCGGCAACGATCTGCAGGCGCGCTTCCTGCGCCCGTTCGTCGAACGCCACTTCGGCGCCGACTTCCCGCGCCTGGCCTATGCGCAGGCGGTCGCGCGCGATGCCCTGCCCGCGCATGTGCAGGTGGAAGAGTTCTACATGCAGTCCGGCGCGCTGCTCGGCTCCTCGCAGGCGCAGCGTGCCTATACCAGTCTCAACTACACCCAGGCCGCCGACGCGGTGGCGCAGCGCGCGCCGCATGCCATCGTGCAGAAGGCAGCCATGCGCGAAGGCAGCGCGCGGCTGTCGCTGTCGTGCAACAACGACATCACCCAGGACACGCTCGATGCCATCGCCGCGCGCGGGCTGCCGCGCCCGCTGCTGATCGCCGAGGTCGACCCGGAACTGCCGTGGCTGGGCGGCACCGCCACGGTGGATGCGGATTTCTTCGACCTGGTGCTCACCCCGCCCGGACCGTATCCGAAACTGTTCGGCCTGCCGCGGCAACCGGTAAGCGATGCCGACTACGCCATCGGCCTGTATGCCAGCACGCTGGTGCGCGACGGCGGCACCCTGCAGATCGGCATCGGCACGCTGGCCGACGCGCTCAGCCATGCGCTGGTGTTGCGCCATACCGACAACGCCCGCTACCGGCAGATACTGCATGCGCTCGATCCGACGCTGGCAGAGCACCCGCTGGTGCGCGAGGCCGGCGGGCTGGAACCGTTCGAGACCGGCCTGTACGGCTGCAGCGAGATGCTCAACGAAGGTTTCCGCAAGCTGGTGCAGAGCGGCGTGATCCGCCGCAAGGTGCACGACGACCTGGCGCTGATGCAGCGCCTGGCCAACGGCAGCGCCTACACCGCCGATCATGCGCGGCTGGCCGAGGAAGGCGAATACCTGCATGGGGCGTTCTACCTCGGCTCGCCGGAGTTCTACGACTGGCTGCGGCACCTGCCCGAAGACGAATGCCGCGCCATCGGCATGCGCCGCATCAGCGAGATCAACCAGCTCTATGGCGGCGACGAGACCCTGCAGCGGCTGCAGCGCCGCGACGCGCGCTTCATCAACTCCTGCATGATGGCTACCGCACTCGGCGCGGCGGTGTCCGACGCACTGGAGGACGGCCGCGTGGTCTCCGGCGTCGGCGGCCAGCACGACTTCGTGGCGATGGCGCACGCGCTGGCGGATGCGCGCAGCGTGTTGATGTTCCGTGCACTGCGCGAAGACACAGGAAGCGCGCGCTCCAATGTCCGCTGGAACTACGGCCATACGACCATTCCCCGCCACCTGCGCGACATCTTCATCGACGAATACGGCATCGCCGACCTGCGCGGCATGACCGACGAGGATTGCGTGATCACGATGGCCGGCATCACCGACGCCGCCTTCCAGGCGCCGCTGCTGGAACAGGCGAAGGCGGCGAAGAAGCTGGCGCGCGACTTCATCGCGCCCACGCACTGGCAGCGCAACCGCGCCGACGTGCTGGCCACCGCGTTGGCACCGTTCCGCCACGACGGCAGCCTGCCCGATTACCCGCTGGGCAGCGACTTCACCCCGGTCGAGCAGGATCTGCTGCGCGCCCTGACCTGGTTGAAGGCCAACACCGGCGGTGCCGGCGGCAAGCTGCGCACCGTGCTCGCCGCGCTGCGCCAGCGCGCTGGCGACAACGACACCATGTACCTGCAGCGCATGGGCCTGGAGCGGCCGGCGGGTTTCGGCGAATGGCTCGACGCGCGCCTGCTGCGGTTGGCGCTGGCGCGCACCGTGCGGGCCTGAACGGCGGCGCGTCGCTCAGGCGGCCGCGGCGGCCGGATCGTGCTGCAGGATGTTCACCAGCCTGCCGAACGGATCACGCACGAAGAACCGGCGCACGCCCCACGGCTCGCTGGCCGGCCCGTATTCGATGGCGATGCCGGCGGCGCGGATGCGGGCGAGCGCTTCGTCCAGGTCGTCGACCTCCACCGACAGATCCGGCACCGGTGTTCCCGATCCCCCGTCGATGGCGAAGCTCAGCGGCGGGTCATGCGCGACGCCGCCGCATAGGTGCGGATCCAGCCGTGGTCCAGGACCGGATCCAGGCCGAGGATCGCGTGATGGAACGCATCGGCGGCGTCCAACTGGTCGGTGCGGATGTTGGCGACGATGCGGTTCACTTTCATCGGATTCTCCACGGTGCGCGCTATTGCCCAGCCGGCGGCTCCCACAGCTCGACTTTGTTGCCTTCCGGGTCGATGACCCAGCCGAACTTGCCCTGCTCCGAGGTTTCGGCCCTGTCCATGACGTCGCAACCCTCGGCACGGAGTACCGGCAGCAATGCATCGAGGTCGGCGACGCGGAAGTTGACCATGAACGGGGAAGTACTTGGCGCCATGTAGGTCGTGTCGGCGGCGAACGGACTCCAGATCGTCATGCCCGGCGCACTGCCCTCGCCGCCCCACGGGAAGACCGCGCCGTTCCAGCCGGCGACATCGAGCCCGAGATGATCGCGGTACCAGGCCGCCAGCGCCGCCGGGTCCTGCGCCTTGAAGAAGATGCCGCCGATACCGGTCACGCGCTTCATGTGCCTTCTCCGGATGTGCCGCCCACGACGGGAGGCCTGCGGCCGATGCTCGCACGCGGATGGAACCGGGGCCAGCGCGCAGACGGGAGGTTCTCCGGCCGACGCCCCGCCAACGCTGGATGACCTGGCCGTAGGAGCGCACTGAAGTGCGCTCCTACGAAGAGCGGGAAGCGCTCCCGCCGGAGGAGGGCCAAAGAAAAGGCCGGGAAGTCCCGGCCTTTTCTCACACCGATACGCTGCCGCGCATCAGTTCGCCAACTGCGCCTTCGCGGCGGCGACCACCGCTTCGGTGGTGATGCCGAAGTGCGGGTATAGCTTGTCGGCCGGCGCCGAGGCACCGAAGGTGTCCAGGCCGATCACCGCACCGTCCAGACCGACGTACTGGCGCCAGAAGCCGGTGACGCCGGCTTCCACGGCCACGCGCGCGCGGATGGCGTGCGGCAGCACGGATTCGCGGTAGGCCGCGTTCTGGCGGTCGAACACGTTGGTGGACGGCATCGACACCACGCGGGTCTTGATGCCGGCCGCGTCCAGCTCGGCCTTGGCGGCCATGGCCAGGCCCACTTCCGAACCGGTGCCGATCAGGATCACGTCCGGCGTGCCGGCGGCGTCGGCCAGCACGTAGCCGCCGCGTTCGATCTGCCTGACCTGCTCGGCGCTGCGCTGCTGCGGCGCCAGGTTCTGGCGGCTGAAGACCAGGCAGCTCGGGTTGTCCCTGCGCAGGATCGCTGCCTTCCAGCTCACCGCCGATTCGGCGGCGTCGCACGGACGCCACACATCGTTGTTCGGGATGTAGCGCAGCGAAGCGATGTGCTCGACCGGCTGGTGGGTCGGGCCGTCCTCGCCCAGGCCGATGGAGTCGTGGGTGAACACGTGGATGACCTGCGCCGGGATCAGCGCGCTCATGCGCAGTGCGTTGCGGGCATAGTCGCTGAACACCAGGAAGGTGGCGTCGAACGGCAGGAAACCGCCGTGCAGGGCCAGGCCATTGGCGATCGCGCTCATGCCGAACTCGCGCACGCCGTAGTGCACGTAGTTGGCCTGCGGGTCTTCGCCGACCACGGTGTGCGCGCCCTTCCACAGGGTCAGGTTGGAGCCGGCCAGGTCGGCCGAGCCGCCGATGATTTCCGGCAGCAGCGGCGCAAAGGCCTGGATGGCGTTCTGCGAGGCCTTGCGCGAGGCGATGTTCGGCGCTTCGGCCTGCACCTGGGCGATGTAGGCATCGGCCTGGGCGACGAAGTCGGCCGGCAGTTCGCCGTGCGAACGGCGGGTCAGTTCCTCGGCCTGTTCCGGGAACTGTGCGGCGTACTTGTCGAACAGCAGCTCCCACTCGGCCTGGCGCAGGGTGCCGGTGCCGCCCGCGCGCCAGCCGGCGTAGATGTCCTCGGGAATCTCGAACGGGCCGTACTCCCAGCCCAGCGCCTTGCGCGTGGCTTCCAGTTCGTCCTTGCCCAGCGGCGCGCCGTGGCTGGATTCCTGGCCGGCCTTGTTCGGCGAGCCGAAACCAATCGTGGTCTTGCAGCAGATCAGGGTCGGCCTGTCGAACTGCGACAGCGCCGCGTCGATGCCGGCCTTGATGCTTTCCGGATCGTGACCGTCCACGCCGCGCACCACGTTCCAGCCGTAGGACTCGAAACGGGCCGGGGTGTCGTCGGTGAACCAGCCTTCCACTTCACCGTCGATGGAGATGTTGTTGTCGTCCCAGAAGCAGACCAGCTTGCCCAGGCCCCAGGTACCGGCCAGCGAAGCGGCTTCGTGCGAGATGCCTTCCATCAGGCAGCCATCGCCCATGAACACCCAGGTGCGGTGGTCGACGACTTCGAATTCCGGGCGGTTGTAGCGCCGCGCCAGCAGCTTCTCGGCCAGCGCGAAGCCCACGGCATTGGCGAAACCCTGGCCCAGCGGGCCGGTGGTGGTTTCCACGCCCGGGGTTTCATGACGCTCCGGGTGGCCGGCGGTCTTGCTGCCCAGTTGGCGGAAGGCCTTGAGCTGCTCGATCGGCAGGTCGTAGCCGCTCAGGTGCAGCAGCGCGTACTGCAGCATCGAGCCGTGGCCGTTGGACAGCACGAAGCGGTCGCGGTTGAACCACTTCGGATTGTTCGGGTTGTGCCGGAGGTAGTCGTTCCAGAGCACTTCGGCGATGTCGGCCATGCCCATCGGCATGCCGGGGTGGCCGGAGTTGGCGGCTTGCACCGCATCGGCGGCGAGGAAACGGATGGCGTTCGCCAACTGGCGGCGGGTGGGCTGCGTCATGGTTCGTCGGGTCGGGAGGCTCCCGCGGAGCTGCGGGCGGCCTATTGTCCCACAGTGCACCGGGCAGGTCAGGCCATGTCCGCCTGCGGCAGAGGCAGTATCAGCCTGCTTCCGGAACGGCGAAGGCCGCCCGGAGGCGGCCTTCGTGCGGGTCCGGATTGCTGGCCAGCTCAGTGATGGCCGGCGTTGTCCGCCACTTCCGGCACCTCGTCGTCGGCCACGCCGCTGCGGTGGGAAACCACCACGGCGGTGGCGAGGTCGCCGGTGACGTTGAGCGAGGTGCGGCACATGTCCAGGAAGGTGTTGACGCCCAGGATGATGCCGATGCCTTCGGGCTTGATGCCGATGATGCCGCAGATCATCGCGATCACCGGCAGCGAGCCGGACGGGATGCCGGCGGTGCCGATGCCGCCCAGGATGCACAGCAGCAGCACCATCAGCTGCTGCGGCAGGCCCAGGTGCAGGCCATAGACCTGTGCCAGGAACAGCACGGTGATGCCCTCGAACAGCGCGGTGCCATGGTGGTTGGCCGAGGCGCCGACGGTCAGCACGAAGCGCGAGACCTTGCGCGGCAGCTTCAGGTTCTCCTCGGCCACGCGCAGGGTCACCGGCAGGGTGGCCGACGAGGAGGCGGTAGCGAAGGCGGTCAGCGTGGCTTCCTGGGTACCGCGGAAGAAGGTGCGCACGGGCATGCCGCCCAGCAGCCGCACCCACAGCGGCAGCACGATGAAACCGTGGATGGCCAGCGCCAACAGCACGGTGACAACGAACCACATCAGGCTCTGGATCACGTCCCAGCCCAGCCGCGCGGTCAGGTTGAACATGAAGGCCGCCACCGCGAACGGCGCCAGCTTGATGAACATGCCGATCAGGTGCATGCACACCTCGAACAGGCCCTGCACGGCGTTCTTGAACGCGGCGGTGCCGGCGGTCGGCTTCATCACCAGGCCGATGCCGATCATCAGCGCGAAGAACACGATGCCCAGCTTCTTGCTGTCGTCGCCCATCGCATTGACGATGTTGTGCGGCACGATGTTGACCAGCAGGTCCATCAGCCGCAGTTCGTTGCCCTTGCTGATGATCTCGCCGGTCTTGGCGCTGCTCATCGCCTGCTCTACCAGGGCCGGGTCCATGTGCGTGCCCGGCTGCAGCAGGTTGACGCAGAGCAGGCCGATGCCGACCGCCAGCGCGGTCACCACCGCGGTGTAGTTCAGCGTCTTCCAGCCCAGGCGGCCCAGCGAGGCGATGTCGCCCAGCTCGGCCACGCCCAGCACCAGCGCCGAGAACATCAGCGGCACCACCAGCATGAACAGCAGGTTGAGGAATATCTGCCCGAACGGCTGGGTCACGTAGTCGATGGTGGTCGTCACCCATGCCGCGTCCGCTGCGGTGGCGTGTGCGACCAGGCCCACGATCGTTCCCAGCATGAACCCGAGCAGCACCTTGATGTGCAGGGGCATGGAGGGCTTCCGGGGCGCGTGGGCGTGGGACATGCGGCGGTACTCGCGGGCGAAAGGTCGCGTAGCTTAACAAAAGCTGCACACCCGCCACCCCTGCCATATGGGCCAGTGCGCCCAGGTCGATGCGTTCCCGTGGATGCGGGGCTTGCCTCGCATGAAACCTTCCAGGTGAAGCCGCGTGCCGGGCAAGCCCGGCACCTGCGAAGGCCGACGGCCGGCCTCCGGCTGATACCGCTCAGCAGGATTTCCGGTGATCAGGGTAGAGCGGTGGCAACGGCCCTGCCGGCGCTCCCTCGTCAGCCCGCCATGCGGGCCCGCTGCTGAATGCGGCGCGCAGCGCGGCCCGTGCCGCGGTTCCGTCGCCATTGGCCCAGCGCGCGCGGCGCAGCGCATCCAGCGCCTCGCGCTGCGCGGCACTGCCCAGGCGCGCGGCCAGTGCGTCGAGGTCAGCGACCGGAGGACGGGCCATGCCACGCAGTGCCTGCTCGACGTCATCCAGGTCGCCGGTATCCAGCGCGCGTTTGAGGTCGGCCAGCGAATGTGTGGCCAGGCCGGTGGCACGGTGCGCCGCATCGCTTCCCGCCGGCGCGTTGCGGCCCGGCGGCGCACGCCGCCGGGTCAGTGCCCAGACCAGGGTTGCCAGCCACAACAGGGCGAATCCCGCTGCCAACAGCGGCCACAGCCGCTCCGGCAGGTTCCGGCCGCCCGGCAGCGCGATCGCGCCATCGCCGGCTTCCGGCGTGGGAACCGAAGTCGTGGTTGTGTCCGGCACGACGGGCGGCGGTATCGCCGCCGCGGTCCCCGGCGCCACCGGCAGGCTCAGATCGGGCAGCGCGGCGGTCTTCGCCTCGGCGGCGCGCACGTCCCACCAGCGCAGGCGGATGCCGGGTACCGCCAGGGTGCCGGACTGCTGCGGCACGATGGAATAGCGGCGTGTCAGCTTCAGCTGCGGCCCGTTGTCATCAAAGGTCTCTTCGTACTGGACCGGCTCGGCGAATACCTGCGCGGCGTCGCCGAGCGCGGGCACCGGCAGGTCCGGGAACTGCGCACGCGTCGCGCCGACAGCGGTGGCTTCCACCTGCAGCGTCACCGCCTCGCCGACCCGTGCCGCCTGCGGCGCGGCGACATAGCGCAGGCGCAGGTCCTTCAGCGGCAGCCAGGGCTGCGGCGCGGCATCGGGTACGGCGCGCACCTGCAGGGTCTGGTCCGGCGCACGCGCGTTGAGCGCGCCGTTGCCGCGCCCGAAGACATCGTCGAAGAAACCGCCGGCGCCGCGGCCGCTGAAGCGCGCGCCTTCCAGCCGCAGCGGGCCACTGCGCTCGGGAATCAGCAGGAAACGCCGTTCGACCACGTTGTAACGGCGGCCGCCGACCTCGCGCGACGAGCTGCGATCCTCGCCCACGCGCTGCAGAGAGGCAGAGGCCGGCGTCGCCAGATCCAGCTCGCCCGACGCCAGCTGGGTCGCGAAGTAGAGCCGCACCACCACGCCCACGCTCTGCTGCACGTAGGGCTGCGGGTCGTCGACGTCGGTTTCCACGAAGGCCACCGCATCGCCGGCACGGCTGGCCACCGGCGCGGCTTCGACCGTCAACCGCAGCGGCTGGGTCTGCGTCGCGCCGACCCGCAATGCCGGCACCTCCAGCACGCCGCTGTGGCGCGGGGTGAGCACCACACCGAATACGGCTGTATTGCTGACGCTGCCGTTGACCATGCGCGTCTGCCGGCCGCTGGTGCGCCCGCCCAGCGCGAAATCGGCCTGCAGCGGCGCGTAGTCCGGCGCCGCGCCAGCCTGGTCGGTCTCGATGTTGAGGGTGACCGCATCGCCCTCGCCGATGCGATCGCGGTCCAGCCACGCGCGCGTCTGCGCCTCCACGCTGGCGGCGCAGGCCAGCAACGCGAACAACCACACCACCATGAGAACGCTTCGCCGCTTCATCGCCCTTCCCGCCTGCGCCGCTCGTATTCGAGCTGGAATTTCGCCTTCAACAGATCGCCCGGCTCGTCGGGCACGCGCTGCATCCATGCCTCTATCGCCTGCCGCCGCTCACGCTCCTGCGGGCTCATCGCCGCCTGCGCCGCACGCTTCGCGGCGTCGCCGTCGTCGGCCTGCTGCCCGCGCATCGCCTCGGCCATGCGTTGGCGCTGGGCCTGGTCGGCCTGCTGCTGGCCCTGGGCATCTTCGGCTTCCGGCGCTTTGCGCTGCGCGTCCGGCGGCGATGGCTGGCCCTGGCCCTGCTGCGGTGATTGCGCGTCCTTCTGCTGCTGCGACGGCGACTGCCCTTGCCGCGGCTGACTCTGCGCTGGCGAATCCTGCGACTTGGACTTGCCGTCCTGCGACTGGCCCGGCGACTGCTGCCCGGGCGATGGCTTGCCCTGTTGCGTATCGGGCTTGTCCTGCTGGCCGCTGCCCTGCTGTCCCTGCGGCTTGCGCTTGCGTGCGGCATCGACCGCGGCGCGGTTGGCCGTCGCATCGGCCATGTCCGGCGCAAGCTTCAGCGCATGATCGTAGGCGTCGACCGCCTTGTCGTAGCTGCCCTGCCGCGCCAATGCGTTGCCCAGGTTGTACCAGCCCTGCGCGTTGTCGATGCCCTCGAAACGGCGCTGCGCAGTGGCGAAATCACCTTTGCGGTAGGCCTCGACACCTTCGGCCAGGCGCTGGTGGTCGCGCTGGTCGGCGCGCTGCCACCAGCCTCCGCCTTCGGCCGCATGCGCGGGCATGGCCAGCGGCAGCCACAGGCAGAGCACGCCGGCGGCCAATGCCTGCCGGCGCCGCCGGAACGCCAGCAGCGCGACCAGCATCAGCGGCGGCAGCAGCCAGTAGCCTTCGTCCTGCCAGGTCTTGTCGGTACCGCGACCGGGCCGGTCGCTGTCGGCCACCTGCGGCTGCAGGACACCCAGCGACCGCAGGTCCGCATCATTGGCCGACAGCCGCGCGTAGCTGCCGCCACCGGCAGCGGCCAGTGCACGCAGCGACCCTTCATCCAGCCGCGCCTGTTCGATATGCCCTTCACGGTCCTGGTAGGCCGCGCCCACCGGCGTGCCCAGGCCCAGTGCCGACACGCGATGGCCGGCCGCGCGCAGGCGCACGGCCTCGGCATCGGCGGCGGCATCGGCGTGGTCGCTGACCAGCAGGATCACGCCCTCGCGCGCGCTGGCCTGGTGCAGCAGGTCGCCGGCCCATTCCAGCGCCTTGTCCGCCCGCTGCCCATCCACCGGCATGACGCCCGGCGCCAGCGCGTCGAGGAACAGCGCGACATTGGCGGCGTCGTCGGTCAGCGGCGCCACGGTGAACGGTTCGTCCGCATAGGCGACCAGCGCCACGCCGCCGCCCCGGCGCTCGCGCAGCAGCATCGCAAGCTTGGCGCGCACCTGCAGCAACCGGCTCGGCGGCAGGTCCGCCGCGCCGGTGCGGCTGGACATGTCCAGCACCACGACCAGCGGCGTCTTCGATTCCCACAGCGGTTGCTCGATCTCCCGCCAGCTCGGTCCAGCCAGGGCGAGCACCGCCAGCAGCAGGCCGAGCAACAGCGCCGGCCATCCGCCGATGCCGCGCCTGCCGCCGCCCACCAGCAGGTGCGGCAGCAGATGCGCGTCCACCGCGCTGCGCCAGTCCCCGCGGCGACGGCGCCGGTACCAGCCGCCGAGCAGCACGGCCGGCAACAGCAACAATGCCCACAGCCAGTCCGGGCGGACGAAATGCAGGCTGTCCCAGAACGCGATCATCGACGCTGCCCCGGCCAGGCCAGTGCCAGCAGGCCCAGCAGCAAGGCTGCCGCCAGCGGCCAGGCATACCGTTCCAGGCGCGGACGCAACGCCGGGCCGGCACTGCGCACCGGCTCCAGGCGATCCAGCTCGGCATAGATGCCGACCAGTTCGCGGGTGTCGCGCGCGCGGAAGAAACGCCCGCCGGTTTCGTTGGCGATGCGCGTCAGCGTGTCTTCGTCGATCTGGTCCTCGCCGCCCGGGACCTGCATGCCGAACAGCGAGAATCCGCCGCTGCCGCCGAAGGCGATGGTGTGCACGCGCACGCCCTCGGCCTTGGCCAGTTCGGCCGCTTTCAGCGGATCGAGCACGCCGGCGGTGTTGACGCCGTCGGTCAGCAGGATCAGCACGCGCTGGCCTTCGGGCTGTTCGCGCAGGCGTTTGACCGCCAGCGCGATGGCGTCGCCCAGCGCGGTCTCGCGCCCGGCCAGCCCGACCACGCTGTCGCGCAGTTGCTCGCGCACACTGGCGCGGTCGCGGGTCAGCGGCGTGAGCGCATAGGCCCGCTGCCCAAACACCAGCAGACCGATGCTGTCGCCTTCGCGGCGGTCGAGGAAGTCGGCCAGCACCGCCTTGGCCGCGGTGAGCCGGTCCACTACCCGGCCACCAAGCTGCATGTCGTCCTCGCTCATGCTGCCGGACAGGTCCACGGCCAGCATCATCTGCCGCGCCTGTCGCGGTGGCTCGACCGCATCGCCCAGTTGCTGCGGCCGCGCGGCGGCGGCGCACAGGCACAACCATCCCAGCCACAGCAGCACCGTGCGGAGCGGGGGCACGCGTCGGCGCGGCGACGCCACCTGCAGCCTCGCCGGCTCCCATGGCACCCGCAGCGCCGGGCCGCCGCCCATGCGCAGCGGCCACAGCCCCATCAGCAGTGGCAAGGGCAAGGCCAGCCACAACCATGGCCAGGCGAATTCCGGCAGGCCGCCCAGCAGCATGTGCAGGTGCTCCATCACCGACGCCGCTCCATCAGGCCGATGAAGCGGCCACGCGCCAGCTCACAGGCACGCGAGGCCTGCGCGTCGTCGGCCTCGCGGCGAAAACCGCCGTCGAGCAGCAGGCGTCCATCGCCCTCGCTGAAATCCTGGCCTTGCCCGCCATCGAGGAAACGCAGCCACGGCTCACCCTGCAGCAACGCCGCCTGCGGGTCGCGGCGGCGGGCCGCGCGTCGCAGCAGTTCCGATGCGATGGCGATACGGGCCGCCGACCCGGCCGATGCCGCCAGCGATCCATCAAACAGGGATTCCCAACGCCGACGCCGGCGCAGGCGTCGTACCCGCATGGCCACAACCACCAGAAGAACGAGCAGCACGGCAGCCAGCAGCAGCCACCAGCCCGGCGCCGGTGGCCACCAGCCGGGAGCCGCAGGCAGGTGCACGTCGCGCAGCGGCAGGGCGGTGGCGATCATGCGCCCGCCTTCGCCGCGGCGGCGCCCAGCCAGGCATCGCTGGCGTCGTCAGAGGCCAGCACCTGTACCTGGATCCGGCGACCCGGCAAGGCCTGGCACAGCGTTTCGACCGGAGCGACGAAGGCCGCATGCCAGGCATCGCGCATCGCACTGGCCGCGAGATCCAGCTCCATGCGCCCGCCCGGCGCCGCCACCGGCAACAGGCACTGCGGCGGCTGCATTTCCAGCGGATCGACCAGCAGCAACAGGCGCACGTCCACGTGCATCGACAGCGCCGACCAGGTGGCCGGCGCCACAGCCAGGGCGCTGGCTGGATCCGCCAGCACCAGCGCCCGCGCGCCCGGATGCAGCAACCGCGTCGCGCGCTCCAGCGCGGACTGCAGGCCGGCACCAGCGGCGGACGGCGCGCGGTACCAGCGCACCAGGGCATCGAGCACGCGCAGCACGCCGCGCATGCCACCGGCGGGCGGCACCAGCTCATCCACGCCCCCGCTGCACAACGCGGCCACGCGATCGCCATCGCGCAACGCCGACCAGGCCGCGACGGCACCGGCGCGCGCGGCCTGCACCGACTTGAAGCGCGCGCGGGTACCGAAATACAGCGCCGGCGCGGTATCGGCCACGAGCAGGGTCAGCCGTTCGCGCTCGGCCTGGAACGTCTTGGTATGGGTGAAGCCGGTACGCGCACTCAGCTTCCAGTCGATGTGGCGGGCATCGTCGCCGGCGACGTACTCGCGCGATTCGGCGTACTCCATGCCACGCCCGCGCTGCGCCGACGTCGCGCGCGCGGATGCACCGCGCTGCCCGCGACGCGGGTCACGTACCCGCGTCGCGGAGCGTCGCAGCGCGATCAGTTCGGCCAGCGAGGGAGTGACGCCCTCGGCGACGGGAATCGGGGAATCGGGAACAGGGAATGACGCTCCGCCGCGGGCGGATGGCCCGGGTGATATCGCCTGTCCCTCTCCCCCGTTCCCACCTCCCCGCTTCATCACGGCAACGGCACGCGTTCGAGCAGCGCAGCGACCAGACGCTCGCCGTCCCAGCCCTCGGCCGCCGCTTCGTAGCTGGGCAGTATCCGGTGCCGCAACACGTCCGGCGCGACCGCGCGCACGTCATCCGGCGTCACGTAATCGCGTCCCGACAACCACGCCTTGGCCCGTGCGCAGCGCTCCAGTGCGATGGAGCCTCGCGGACTCGCGCCCCAGGCGATACGGCGCGCCAGTGACGCGTCATAGGCCGATGCATCGCGCGAGGCCAGCACCAGTTCGACCAGGTAGCGCTCCAGCTGCGGCGCCATGTGCAGTTCCAGCACCGCCCGGCGCGCCTGTTCGACCTGCTGCAGCGATAGCTTCTCCACGTGCACCGGCGCCGCATCCATCTCGCGCAGCGCACGCTCGCGCGCCAACCGCAGGATCTCGGTTTCCGCTCCGGCATCCGGATAACCGATGCGCACGTGCATCAGGAAACGGTCCAGCTGCGCCTCGGGCAGGGGGAAGGTGCCTTCCTGTTCGATCGGATTCTGCGTGGCCATGACCAGGAACACCGCCGGCAGCGGATAGGTCTTCCGGCCCACCGTCACCTGCCGCTCGCCCATCGCCTCCAGCAGGGCGGACTGCACCTTGGCCGGCGCACGGTTGATCTCGTCGGCCAGCAGGATCGGATGGAACACGGGGCCCGGCTGGAACTCGAAGCGCCCTTCCTGTGGGCGCCAGATGTCGGTGCCGGTCAGGTCGGCGGGCAGCAGGTCCGGAGTGAACTGGATGCGCGCGAAGCTGGCGTCGATGCGCGATGCCAGCGCACGGATCGCCGTGGTCTTGGCCAGGCCGGGCGCACCTTCCACAAGGAGGTGGCCATCGGCCAGCAGCGCGACCAGCAGGCGTTCGACCAGTACCGACTGGCCGACGATCTCGGTAGCCAGGGCATCGCGCAGCGCGATGAAGGCCGCATGCAGGCCGTTCTCGGCGACAGGCGGTTCGGACATGTACGGGGGCAGGTTCATAGGCGCAGTTTGACCGATCCACGATGAAATGGTTCATCGCACGACGCTCGCAGGACCTGCAACGGAAAAGGCCGCCTTGCGGCGGCCTTTCCGGTCGTACGGATCGATCCGGCTCAGTGCGGCTTGGCGACGCGCAGGATCTTAGGCGTCACGAACACCAGCAGTTCGGCCTTGTCCTTGGCGCGACCACGCTTCTTGAACAGATTGCCCAGGAACGGGACGTCGCCCAGGAAAGGCACCTTGGCCACGCTGCTGCGGTCGTTGAACTCATATACGCCACCGATCACTACCGTCTGGCCATCGTCCACCAGCACTGCCGTATTGATCTCGCGGCGGTTGATGATCGGCACGGTGCCGTAGTCGGTCACTTCAAGCATCCGGTCGACCTCGTCCTTCTTCACGTTCATGTTGAGGAAGACGCGGTTGTCCTGGGTGATGGTCGGCGTCACCTTCAGCTCGAGCAGCACTTCCTTGAACTGGACATTGGCCGTAGGTGCGCCGCCCGCGCCGCCACCGCCGGAAATGGTGACGTAACCGATTTCCTTACCCTGCTTGATCACGCCTTCGCGCTGGTTGGCGGTGACGATGCGCGGATTGGAAACCACCTCGCCCCTGCCTTCCTCCTGCATGGCGGACAGCTCCACGTCCAGCGAGAAACCGCCTCGCAGCAGCGTGTAGGCGATCGCACCGGCCGGGCTCTCGGTGTAGGTCTTGGCCGGCAGGTTCACATTGAGCCCACGGCCATCCGTCGTATTGCCAATCGTGCCGAGGGAGCCGCCATAGGCATCACCGCGTCCCGCAGCATTCATGTTGTTGACGTTGAGGCCGAATTTCGCGCCGAGGTCACGCGCGAAGGTATCCGTGGCGATCACGATGCGACCTTCGATCAGCACCTGGTCGACCGGCCGGTCGATCACCCCTATCAGTTCGCGCATCTGCGCGACCTTCTTCGGAATGTCGCTGATCATCAACGTGTTGGTACGCTCGTCGGCCACGATCATGCCGCGCTGGGACAGGAAGCCGTTCTCACGCTGCCCGCTATTGTTCCCACCCGCACCACCAGCACCGGCACCGTTGTTGCCGATGCCCTTGGCTTCGGTCAGGGCTTTGAAGATCGCCTCGGCGCTGTGGTAGTTGATCTGGATATAGTCGGTGATGAGGTTTTCGCGCTCCTCGATCGCGATGCGCGCGTCTTCCTTATCCTGCTCGAACTTGGCCAGCTCCGGCTGCGGCGCGACCCAGATCACCCCGCCGTCGCGACGCTTGTCCAGGCCCTTGGCACGCAGGACGATATCCAGCGCCTGGTCCCAAGGCACGTTGACCAGACGCAGCGTCACATTGCCCTGCACGGTGTCGGAAGCGACCACATTGAGGTTGGATTCCTCTGCGATCAGCTGCAGCACGGTACGCACCGGCACGTCCTGGAAATTGAACGTCACCGGGCGGCCGCTGTAGCCGCGCGCGGCGACCGTCGCCGCGGCCTGCGCCACTGTCCGGGCGGTCACCGCACCGGTCGCGGCCTGTTCCTGCCGGGGCGAGATCTCCACCACGTATTCGTTGCCGGACTGGTAGGCCAGCGACTCGAATGCCCCCTGGGTGCTCAGCACCAGCTGCGAACCATGGCCTGACGGCCTGGCGTCGATGCGCTGCACCGGCGTGGCGAAATCCACCACGTTCAGCGGGCGCTGCAGTTCGGCCGGCAGAGTTGCGTTCCCCATGTCGACTACCACGCTGTTGCCTTGCGTCCGCAGGTCGGGGCTGGCGCCCTGGCCGTCGAACTGCAGGACCAGGCGGCCGGCACCGTCGTCGCCACGCTTGAAGTCGACCTTGGTGACCGCGACGGTCGCCGCAGGCTGTGCTGCGGCGGCAGGTGCGACGTCAGCAGCAAAGGCAGCGAACGGAGAGCCGCAGGCCAATGCCAGCGCAACTCCCAATGCGCGGGCATGGACCATCGCTTGGCGCCGGGCGGGACGCAGGCTCAGGGCTTTGGAAAAAGTCATCGTGCTATCCCCAATAATCATTCATCGATCGTCAAGCGCCAGCGAGGCCGGGCGTTCCAGCCAGCCGCCGGCACCATCGGGCACCAGTTCAATCAGCTCAATGCCGTCCTCGCGCACGCTGGTGACGCGGCCATCGCTCTGCCCCAGGTACACACCAGGACGGACGCGGTAGGTCACCTTGTCCGGCCCCATCACCAGCGCGACCATGGCAGCGCCATTGCCGATCGTCCCGACCATGTCCAGGCTGTCGAGCGGGAAGGCCTCCAGCGGCTCCTTGCGCCGGTTCGGATCCGGCCGCAGCGCACCGTTCCCTTCCGGATTGGCCCAGGCGTCGCTGAACGGATCGCGCAGCCCCTGGGCCGAATACTCGAAGGTCTCGAACTGCTGCATCACCGGCAGCGGATCCAGTGGCGTGGCCGGGCGCGCACGTACGTCCGCCACCCATTTTTCAAGATTGGGCGCGTCACCCGGCGTGCTGGTGATGCCGCGCGAGCAACCTGCCAAGGCCAGCAGCAGAACTGCCGCACCGAACGCGCGGATGCGAAGGGACTCATTCATCACTTGCCCCCCTTCTTGCGCGCGGCCTCTTCAGCGGCAGCTTTCTTTTCCTGCTCCTCAAGCTCGGTGTCGTCCAGGTAACGGTAGGTCTTGACCGTTCCGGACAACTCCAGCGCCCCGCTGCGCGCGGAGATGCCAGCCTTGGGATCCTTTGGCTTCAGGTTGATGTCATGCATGGTCAGGATCACTACGCGCGGCAGCGAAGCCACGCCACTGACGAAGGCGCCGAACTGGTGATAGCTGCCCACCAGACGCAGCGCGATCGGCTTCTCGGCGTAGAACTCCTTCAGCTGTTCATCACCGGGCTTGAACAGTTCGTTGTTCAGGCCGCTGGACAGCGCAGTCTGCGACACGTCGATGATCAGGTCGGGCATCTCGGTCTTGCTGGGCAGCTGGCGCAGCATCTGCTGCAGTACCTGTTCCATCTGCGCGAGCTGCTGTTTCAGCGGCTCGAGGTTGACCGCGCGCTTCTGCTCATTCTCGAAGTTCTGGCGCAGAGTGACTTCCTGCGCCTCCAGACCCTCGAGTTCCTCGGCCTTGCCGCGGATCACCAGCAGATAGGACAGCCCCAGGATCACCAGTGCCAGCACGGCGCAGAACACCAGCTTCGGGCCCTGCGGCCAATTACCGATGTTGTTGAGGTCCAGATTGTTGAAACCGCTCTTCTTCTGGCTCATGGGCGAGCCTCCTTCTGCGCAGCAGTCGGCGCCTCGGGTGCCGGCTTTGCCGCATCGGCGGCAGGCGCCGTCGCGGTAGCCGCGGCGGGCTTGCCAGCCTCTGCCGGCGCCTGCGCGGCTGCCGCTTCGGCAGCTGGGTTTTCACCCGGGGCAGGCAACTTCACCTTCAGCATGAAGACATAGGGCAGCGACTTGATGTCGACGGCACTGCCGGAGGCCTCCTGTGCCTTGGCCTCGATGACCGACAACTCGGGGCTGGACATCCAGCCCGAGCTTTCAAGGTTGCGCATGTAGGTACTGACCCGCGCATTGGACTGGGTACGACCTTCCAGCGTCAGCGTCTCGCCCTCCTGCTTGAGCGCGGTCAACACCACGCCATCGGGAATGGTGCGCACCAGCGCATCGAACAGATGCACCATCTGCGAACGCTTGCCCTGCAGCTCCTCGATCACCTGTTTGCGGGCAAGCAGGCGGTCCTTCTGGCGGTCCAGCCGCTCGATTTCCTTGTTCTGCTCCTTGACCTTGGCG
The DNA here is from genome assembly GCF_056397145.1 of Stenotrophomonas sp. 05N423. Lineage (NCBI taxonomy): Bacteria > Pseudomonadati > Pseudomonadota > Gammaproteobacteria > Lysobacterales > Lysobacteraceae > Stenotrophomonas > Stenotrophomonas sp. 05N423. The sequence goes on along the minus strand of NZ_JBFTMV010000004.1, from coordinate 113,175 downwards.
ATCTCGGCCTCGAGGTAAGCGTTGCGTTCGTTCTGGCCGCTGACCTGCCCGTCGTAATAGAAGTACAGCAGCAGCGACAGCAGCACGCCGGCAACGGCGGCCAGGCCCAGCATGGTGTAGAACTCGCGCTGGCGCTGTTTGCGCCGGTCGGCGCGCCATGGCAATAGATTGATGCGTGCCATCAGTCGAACCCCCGCAGGGCCAGGCCGGTGGCGATCATCAGCGCCGGGGCATCCTGGGCCAGCGCGTGCGCCTGCACCTTCTGCCCCAGCGTCATCTGCGCCAGCGGATTGGCCACCGACGTGCTCACCCCCAACTGCTCTTCGACCATCGCCGGCAGGCCCGGCAGCGAAGCGCAGCCGCCCGCCAGCACGATGTGATCGACGCGATTGAACTCGCTGCCGGCATAGAAGAACTGCAGCAGGCGGCCGATCTGCTGGACCGTGGCCTCCTTGAACGGCTCCAGCACTTCGACCTCGTAGCTCTCCGGCAGGCCACCCTGGCGCTTGGCCAGCCCGGCCTCCTCGTAGCTCAGGCCGTAGCGCCGCATCACCTCGTCGGTGAGCTGCTTGCCACCGAACACCTGCTCGCGGCTGTACAGGCTGCGGCCGCCACGCAGGACGTTGAGCGTGGTCATGGTCGCGCCGATGTCCACCAGCGCCACGACACCATCGCTGGCCACCGGCAGCTCGCTGGCCACCAGCGCGAAGGCGTTCTCGATCGCGAACGCTTCCACGTCCATGACCTTGGCCACCAGCCCGCCCAGTTCCAGCGCCGACTGGCGCAGTTCGACGTTTTCCGAGCGCGAAGCCGCCAGCAGTACCTGGACCATCTCCGGGTTGTTGGGCACCGGCCCGAGCACCTCGAAGTCCAGGCTCACTTCCTCGATTGGATACGGGATGTAGTTCACCGCCTCCAGTTCGACCTGGGCTTCCATGTCGGTCTCGTCCAGCTCGGCCGGCATCGGGATCACCTTGGTGATCACCGCCGAACCAGCCACCGCGGCGGCCGCGCCCTTGGCGCGCGTCCCCGAACGTGCCACGGCCCGGCGGATGGCCTCGCCGACCGCCTCGACCTCGACGATGTTCTTCTCCACCACCGCATTCGGCGGAAGTGGTTCCACGGCATAATGTTCCACGCGAAAGCGATTGCCGCTGCGGGCGAGCTGAAGCAGCTTCACCGCAGTCGAACTGATGTCAACACCGATGATCGGTGGCTGACTCTTTGGGATAAGCCCCACGGTTTCTCCCCTGCCGACGGGCACTTGGACGCAAGTGTTGCGCCCGCGCATTAATAATGAATTTTTAGCGGTTGGCAACCGCTCCGCACGCAGGTCGAGAAACCCGTCACGTCAGCGAAGCCGCCCCCAACTGCTTGTCCCCAGAAACGGCCCCAGCCATTCCTCGGCGTACTCTATACTCTGCGGCCACGAAATCCGCAATCGGGATCCTGCTTGATGCCCCGTTTCCGCCGCTGGCTGCGCTGGCTGCTGGCCCTCTTCGTTGCCCTCGCCCTGGTTGGCGCCATCGCCGCGGGTGCCCTCTATTACGTCGTTTCCTCGAAGCTGCCCGACGTGCAGACCCTGCGCGAGGTGGAACTGCAGGAGCCGATGTACGTCTATGCCAGCGACGGCAAGCTGATGGCCGTGTTCGGCGAGACCCGGCGCTACCCGATCGAGATGAAGGACGTGCCGGAACGCCTGAAACAGGCTTTCCTGGCCACCGAGGACGCCCGCTTCTACGAACACGGCGGCGTCGACTACAAGGGCATCGCCCGCGCGGTGTGGCTGCTGGCCACCACCAGCGACAAGCGCGTGCCGGGCGGCTCGACCATCACCCAGCAGGTGGCCCGCCAGTTCTTCCTCAGCTCCGAGTACAGCTATACCCGCAAGCTGGCCGAGATCCTGCTGGCGCGGAAGATCGAGAGCGAGCTGAGCAAGGACGAGATCTTCGCGCTGTATCTGAACAAGAGCTTCTTCGGCAACCGCGCCTATGGCATCGGCGCCGCGGCCGAGTACTACTACGGCAAGAAGCTCGGCGAGCTGGACCTGGACGAGATGGCCTCGCTGGCCGGCATTCCCAAGTTCCCGTCCAGCGGCAACCCGATCAGCAATCCGGAACGCGCGCGCCAGCGCCGCGACAACTATGTCCTGCAGCGCATGGCCGACCTGGGCTTCATCAGCCAGGCCGAAGCCGATGCGGCCAAGGCGGTGCCGATGCACGCCACGCCGCACGAGCCGCCGATCGAGGTCAATGCCCCCTACGTTGCCGAGATGGTCCGCCAGGAGATGATCGCCCTGCACGGTGGCGACGTGCTCAACAAGGGCTACCGGGTCACCACCACCATCGACAGCCAGATGCAGGAAGCGGCCAACATCGCCGTGCGCGATGGCCTGCTGCTGTACGACCACCGCCACGGCTGGCGCGGGCCGGAGCAGCATTTCGATGTTCCGGCCGATGCCGACGCGGCGGCGCTCGCCCGCCACATCGCCGCGATCCCGTCGCAGTCCGGGCTGCTGCCGGCCATCGTGTCGGCGGCCCACGCCGACGGCAGCATCAGCGTGGTGCTGGCCAACCGGGCCGAACTGGTCCTGCCGGTGGCCGCCAGCCGCTGGACCACGCGCACGCCGGCCAAGCTGGTCGCGCGCGGCGACCTGATCCGCGTGCGCAGCGGCGAGAAAGAAGACGAATGGCTGATCGAGCAGTTGCCGCTCGGCCAGGCCGCACTGGTCTCGCTCGACGCCGGCAATGGCGCCCTGCGCGCCCTGGTCGGCGGCTTCAGCTTCGCCGGCAACAAGTTCAACCGCGCCACCCAGGCGCGCCGCCAGCCGGGCTCCAGCTTCAAGCCGTTCCTGTATGCCGCCGCGTTCGACAAGGGCTTCAATCCGGCCTCGATCGTGCTCGACGCGCCGGTGGTGTTCCGCGACCGCCGCGGCAAGACCTGGGAGCCGAAGAACGACGGCGGTGGCTTCCGCGGCCCGATGCGCCTGCGCGAAGCGCTGGTGCAGTCGCGCAACCTGGTGTCGGTGCGCCTGCTGGACAGCATCGGCGTGGATTTCGCGCGCCGCTACATCAGCGAATTCGGCTTCCAGGAAGCCGAGCTGCCGCCGAACCTGTCGATGTCACTGGGCACCGCCTCGCTGACGCCGCTCTCCGTCGCGCGCGGCTATGCGGTGTTCGCCAACGGCGGCTCGCGCGTGGACACCTGGGCCATCGACGAGGTCAAGGACCGCGACGGCACCGTGGTGTTCAAGGAGAACCCGGCACTGGCCTGCCGCGGCTGCGGCGGCAGCGCCGCCGGCGCGACGCCGGCCAGCCAGGTCGTGGACGGCTTCAATTTCGGCACCGAGGCCGCGCCCGCGCCAGCCAAGCCCGATGCCGTCGCCGGCGGAATCGAGCCCAAGGCCGAGCCGGAAGCGCCGAACCCCGATGCCCGTACCGCACCCCGCGCCATCGACGAACGCACCGCCTACCAGCTGGTGTCGATGATGCGCGACGTGGTCCAGCGCGGCACCGGCACCGCGGCCAAGGTGCTGGGCCGCGAGGACGTGGGCGGCAAGACCGGCTCGACCAACGACCACCGCGATGCCTGGTTCTCCGGTTTCGGCGGCGCGCTTGCCACCACCGTCTGGGTCGGCCGCGACGACTTCCGTTCGCTGGGCTACCGTGAGTATGGCGGCCGCGCCGCCCTGCCGATCTGGATCGACTACATGCGCGTGGCGCTGAAGGATGCGCCGATCGCCAGCAACGTCCCGCCCTCGGGCATGGTGGAAGCCACGATCAACGGCGCCACCGAATGGATCAAGGTCGAGGACCTGGACCGGATGCAGGAATTCGACTTCGATCAGCACGACCAGCAGGCCGACGACGCCGCGTTCGATATCTTCTGACGCATGCCGGGAGGGCGGCCTGTGCTGCCCTCCCGTACAGGCCTGGATTCCGGCGGGCTGCCGGCCACCAGAGGACACGCGATGCCACGCCCGGTACCGAATGCGCAGCGCGGCAGCCGCGAGCGGCTGTTGATCGCCCAGGAAGCCGCCCGCCTGGTCCGTGAGAGCGGCATCCACGATCTCGACCAGGCCCGGCGCAAGGCGGCCAGCCGGCTCGGCATCCACGACGAAGCGCTGTGGCCACGTCGGGCGCAGGTGGAAGAAGTGCTGCGCGAGCAGCAGCGCCTGTTCGACGCGCACTCCCAGCCGACGACGCTGCGCCGGCATCGCGAGTCGGCGGTGCAGGCCATGCAGTTCCTGCACGCCTTCCACCCACGCCTGACCGGCGCGGTGCTCGCCGGCATCGCCGACGGCGGCAGTCCGGTGATCCTGCACCTGCATTGCGACGACACCGATGCCGTGCAGCGCTTCCTGCTTGACCAGCGCATTCCCGCCGAAGCGCGCACGTCGCTGCTGCAGCTGGCCGGGCATGCGTCGCGGCAACGCCATCCGGCGTGGGAATTCGCCGCCGACGGCATCGTCTTCGAGTTGATCGTGCTGCCCGAGGACGCCCTGCGCCATCCGCCGGTTTCCAGCGACGACGGCAAACCGCTGCCAAGGGCGACGCTCGCACAATTGCGGCAGCTGTTGGCGACGGAACCGGCGTAATCCTCCTGCCGCGTTCCGCGGCCATCACCGCTGCGCGATCACTTCCACCTGCCACCAGGATCGAGCACCGCCTCGCGCATCCACGCCGCAACGCTGGCTGGACATATCTTCACCACCCCCTGGAAAAGCCCGTGGCGCACGGCCACCACCTACTTGTCCACAACTTTTGCCATGGGTGCCACACAGCCGCTGTGGAAAACGGATCATGGGGACACCCCTGTCGTCGTTCACCATCCAGCGAAAAACCGCCAAGAGCAGCTTTCGTCGTCGCTCGCCGATGGCCGGTAGCCGGCACCAGAGAGGACCGCAGCAAAGGAATCTCCGGAGATACCCCCGCATCCTGGCGGCCCGAGGGGTTGCCACCATGGGGAAGGCGGCAACAAAAAACCGCCGGGAGCGGCTTTTGATATCGCTTGTCGATGGCCCGGAGGGTGTCTGCCATGCATGGCGGACACAAAAAAGCCCCGCCGGAGCGGGGCCTTTCGCATGAGGGTGGCGCATCGCTGCGCCCGCCCCCTTACTTGTAGTCGCGCACGTCGTGGCCGGTGTAGACCTGGCGCGGGCGGCCGATCTTCATTTCCGGATCGACCTGCTGCTCCAGCCAGTGCGACACCCAGCCGGCGGTGCGGCCGAGGGCGAACATGACGGTGAACATCTCGGTCGGGATCTGCAGCGCCTTGTAGATGATGCCGCTGTAGAAATCGACGTTCGGGTACAGCTTGCGGGCGACGAAATAGTCGTCCTGCAACGCGGCCTGTTCCAGCTTCACGGCCACATCCAGCAGCGGATCCTGCACACCCAGCTGCTTGAGCACCTTGCTGGTCATCTCGCCGATGACCTTGGCGCGCGGGTCGAAATTCTTGTAGACGCGGTGGCCGAAGCCCATCAGGCGGAAGCCGGAAGTCTTGTCCTTGGCCTTGAGCACGGCGGACTCGACGTTGTCGGCGCTGCCGATCTCTTCCAGCATCTTCAGCACGGCTTCGTTGGCGCCGCCGTGCGCCGGGCCCCACAGCGCAGTGACGCCAGCGGCGACCGAGGCGTACGGGTTGGCACCAGTGGAACCGACCAGACGCACCGTCGAGGTCGAGGCGTTCTGCTCGTGGTCGGCGTGCAGGATGAACAGCAGGTCCAGCGCCTTCACCACGTCCGGATTCAGCTCGTACTTGCCGTCGGCCGACTCGAAGGTCTGCTTCAGGAAGCGGCTGACGTAGTCCAGCGAGGTGTCCGGGGTGTTGGCCGGCAGGCCCTGCCCATGACGGTAGATCAGCGACGACAGGGTCGGCACCTTGGCGATCAGGCGCACGGCGGCCTTGCGGCGCTGCTCGGCATCGGCCAGGTCCAGCGAAGCGTGGTACTTGGCCGACAGCTGCGCGATCGAGGCAGCCAGGATCGCCATCGGGTGCGCGTCCTTGGCGAAGCTGCCGATCAGCGTGTTGATCGATGCGTCGACACCGGCTTCCTCGGCCAGCTCGGCCTCGAAGGCCTTCAGCTGCGCGGCGTCCGGGCGCTCCCCATTGACCAGCATGTAGGCGACTTCGACGAAGCTGGACTTCTCGGCCAGCTGCTCGATCGGATAACCGCGGTACAGCAGCACGCCCTTGTCGCCATCGATATAGGTGATGGCCGACTTGCAGCTGGCGGTGGCGGTGTAACCGGAGTCGTAGGTGAAGAGACCGGTTTCCTTGGTCAGCTTCGAGATATCGACACAGTCGTTGCCCAGGACGGGTTTGACTACAGGCAGAACGACGGATTTGTCACCGGCGTTGAGCGTGACCTGATCAAGATCGGACACAGTGTGCGCTCCTCAAGTGGAAGGCGCCTGTCCTGACGAGGAATGACGGGCAGACGCGTGAAGTGAAGTTCCGCGGTTTTCCACCGCGGTTCGCGCCATTATCGCACAGCAGCATTTGCCGGTTGCCAGACAAAAGTCCTATGGACGGCGCATCTCCGCGACACAGCGTCGCGATCACACCACCTGCGGGTACGCGGGTGTTCAGGCGACCGATGGACAGCACGAAGAAGCTTCGGCGGGAAGCATCCGATGCGCTGGCAATGCCCCAGACGAGCGGCCGCCACGGGATGACAGGCACCCGGAAACCTCCGGCACGGCTCCGGCGTCGACTTGTGGATGGCATGCGTATCGCCGCCATGGCAGACGGCAACAAAACAACGGCCGCGCAAAGCGCGGCCGCTGCTCGGGCGAAACGACAGCTTCTATCAGCGCGCGTAGCGCTTCTGGAACTTGTCGATGCGGCCGCTGGTGTCGATGACCTTGTGCTTGCCCGTGTAGAACGGGTGCGAGGCCGAGGAAATTTCGACCTTGATCAGCGGGTACTCTTCGCCATCTTCCCACTTGACCGTTTCCTTGGAGGACATGGTCGAACGGGTCAGGAAGCGGAAATCGGAAGTGACGTCGTGGAAAACGACGTTGTGGTAATCGGGATGAATGTCGGCCTTCATGGGCTCGCACCGTGTGGGCTGGTGGTCAAGAGCGGCATTATAGTCCCGGCCGGCCCGTCGGGGCAAGCCGGGAATGCAGAAAATCAGGAAACCAGTCCCAACGCCCGCTGTACCTGGCGTTCGAAGCGCTCCCGGTCGTAGCCGATCAGCAGGGTGGTGTTGTCCGGCGCGCCGGTCTGGCGGTTCCAGTCCACCACGGTGGCGCCGCGGGTGCGGCCGCCGGCCATCTCGATCACCAGCGGGCGCTGCTCCAGCTTCGTGGCGCCTTCCGGCTGCAGCGCCCACGCCATCGCCAGCGCATCGGCTGCGTACCAGTACTCGCCACGGCTGTCCTCGGACCACAACCGGGTCTGGCGCGAGATCAGTTCGTAGAAGCGTGCCTTGTCACTATCGGCAGCCAGCCACTGCTCCACGCTCCGGTGCAGCAGGCCATGGGCGACGGTGGCCTCCCAATCCGCTACTTCGATATGCGGGAAAGCGGTGAACACGATGTGCGCCGCCTCCGGGTCGAAGGCGATGTTGAACTCGGCCACCGGGGTGATGTTGCCGTGGCCGGTGATCGCCCCGCCCATCACCAGGAAGCGCTTCACGCGCTGTGGCAGGGTCGGGTCGAGCTTGAGCGCCAGCGCGATGTTGGTCAGCGGCCCCAGCGCGACCAGCAGCAGCTCGCCGGCGTACTGGTGCGACAGGCGCAGGATCGCGAGCGCGGCGTGCTCGGCCTCGACCGCGCGCGCGGCGGCAGGCAGGTCGACATCGCCGAAGCCGTCGCGGCCGTGCACGTGGGCGGCGTCCTCGGCCGGATACACCAGCGGGTCGGGAGCGCCGGCGAACACCGGCACGTCCTCACGGCCGGCCACTTCGCACAGCTTCAGCGCGTTGCGCACGGTGTAGCCCAGGCCGACGTTGCCCGCCGCCACCGTCAACCCGACCACATCGTGGCGTTCGTCGGCAAAGGCCATCAACAGCGCCAGCGCATCGTCCACGCCCGGGTCGGTATCAATCAGCAACGGAATCTTCTTGCTCATCTCATGCTTGTCTTCTGGTCGGCCATGGAGTCTGGCACCTGGACCATGGCAGGGGAAGTCCGTGTTCAGGCCGAAGCGTAGCGCGCCGCGCCGCCCACCCAGCGCGCCACGACGCGGTCGGCAACCGCCGGCGCTTCGGCCAGCAGGCGTTCGGCCAGGGCGTGCACGCCCGGCAGCAGGGCCGCGTCGCGGGCCAGGTCGGCAACGCGGAACGCGGCCAGGCCGGTCTGGCGGGTGCCCAGCAGTTCGCCGGGACCGCGCAGTTCCAGGTCCTTTTCCGCGATCACGAAGCCGTCGCTGGTCTGGCGCATGGTCTCCAGCCGCTGCCGCGCCATCGCCGACAGCGGCGCCTGGTACATCAGCACGCAGCTCGATGCCGCTGCGCCGCGCCCCACCCGCCCGCGCAGCTGGTGCAGCTGCGCCAGGCCCAGGCGCTCGGCGTTCTCGATGATCATCAACGAAGCGTTGGGCACGTCGACGCCGACCTCGATCACGGTGGTGGCAACCAGCAGGCCGGTCTCGCCGGTCTTGAACGCACGCATCGCCGCCTGCTTCTCCGCGGCCTTCATGCGTCCGTGCACCAGCCCGACGCGCACGCCCGGCAGCTGCGCGGACAAGGCCTCGAAGGTCGCCTGCGCGGCGGCGGCCTCCATGCGTCCCGCATTCGCGCCGGGCTTGCCGTCCTCGTCGTCGCTCTCGTCGATCAGCGTGCACACCCAGTACGCCTGCCGCCCCTGCGCGCAGGCCAGGCGGATGCGCTCGACCAGTTCCGGCCGGCGTTCGGCGCTGATGACGATGGTCCGCACCGGCGTGCGCCCGGGCGGCAGTTCGTCGATCGCCGACACGTCCAGGTCGGAATACGCCGCCATCGCCAGCGTGCGCGGGATCGGCGTGGCGGTCATCACCAGCTGGTGCGGCACGCTGCGGCCATCGGCGCCCTTGTCGCGCAGCGCCAGCCGCTGGTGCACGCCGAAGCGGTGCTGTTCGTCGACGATGGCCAGCGCCAGGTCGTGGAAGACCACGTTGTCCTGCATCAGCGCATGCGTGCCGACCACCACCTGCGCCTGCCCGGAGGCGATCTCCTCCAGCACCTTCGCGCGCGCCTTGCCGGTGACCTTGCCGGCCAGCCAGGCCACACGCACGCCCAGCGGTTCCAGCCAGCCACGAAGATTGGCCAGGTGCTGCTCGGCGAGCAGTTCGGTGGGCGCCGCCAGCGCCACCTGCTTGCCCTGCTCCACCGCCAGCATCGCGGCCAGCGCCGCCACCACGGTCTTGCCGGAACCGACATCGCCCTGCACCAGCCGCAGCATCGGATGCGGGCACGCGAGGTCTTCGCGGATCTGCGCGAATACGCGCTGCTGCGCGCCGGTGAGGCGGAACGGCAGCGACTGGCGCAATTGCCGCACGCGCTTGTCGCCGCCCTTCAGCGCGGGAGCATGATGCCGCTGCAGGGCGATGCGCTGGCGGCGCAGGCTCAGGTGATGGGCGAGCAGTTCTTCCATCGCCAACCGCCGCTGCGCCGGGTGCGTGCCGGCACCGAGCGCGGCCACGTCGGCATCGGCGGGCGGGCGGTGCATGGTCAGCAGCGCCTGCCGCAGCGAAGGCAGGGACAGGCCGGCCAGCAGGTGCGCCGGCAGCAGTTCCAGCGCGGCTTCGTCGGGCAGCCGTTCCAGCGCCTGGCCGATCAGCTTGCGCAACGTCGCCGGGCCGATACCTTCGACGACCGGATAGACCGGGTCCAGCACGTCGCCGAGGCTGGCCTGCTCGCCATCGCCGAGCATGTGGTAACTGGGATGCACGATTTCCAGCCCGTGCTGGCCGGGGCGCGGGGTGCCATAGCAGCGCAGCCGCGCGCCGACCGCGAACTGCGCCACCTGTGCGGCACGGAAATGGAAGAAGCGCAGCACCAGGGTGCCGCGCGAATCGTCTTCCATCGCCACCCGCAGCATCGGCCGGTAGCGGAAGCCGCGTTCCACGGCGACCACCCTGCCCTCGACCTGCGCGGCAGCACCCGGCTGCAGCGCGGCGATGGCGCTGAGCCGGGTACGGTCCTCATAGCGCAGCGGCAGGTGCAGCCACAGGTCCTGCAGGCTGCCGATGCCGCGCGCCTGCAGCTTGGCGGCCACCGCCGGGCCGACGCCCAGCAGCGCCGTCACCGGCGTTTCGCCATTGGCCGCCAGTGCGGGGCCGGCCGGCCGGGTACGCGCCATGCGTGTGGATCAGTCGAGTATCATCACCGCATCGACCTCGAACGCCGCGCCCTTGGGCAGGCCCGACACTTCGATGGTGGAGCGCGCCGGGAACGGAGCCTGGAAGTATTCCTGCATCACCGCGTTGACCTTGGCGAACTCGCCCAGGTCGGTCAGGTACAGGCCCAGGCGCACGATCTTGTCGAACGAGCCGCCGGCTTCCTCGGCCACCGCCTTGAGGTTGTCGAAGGCACGGCGCGCCTGCGCGGCGACGTCGCCGGCGACGATGTCGCCGGTAGCCGGGTCCAGCGGGATCTGGCCGGAGAAGTACACGGTGTTGCCGGCGCGCACGGCCTGCGAATACGGGCCGATGGCGGCCGGCGCGTTGGCGGTGTTGATGATCTGGCGGGACATGGGGGAGCTCCGGTTGGGGAAAGATGCGCCATTGTAGCGTCCGCCCCTGCCCTGTCGGTTTCCGGGTGATGTCAGGCAATGCCGCAGCATCATGCTGCTGGACAATTCTTCACCACCCTCCGGGGACGCCCGCCGCGCAATGCGCACGGATGGTTATCCACAGGTTGTCGGCATGGCGTTGCACATCGACTGTGGAGAAAGCGCGGCTACTGCAGTGATCGCCCTCCGCAGCGCCGGGCGGCATCCAGCGGCAACCTGCCCGGGAATGCCCCATGCGGGGCAAGCCCCGTATCTACCCGTTCGCTGCGCTCACTGGCGCCGCACCGACTGCACGACGCTCAGGCGCCGCAGCCGGCGCATCACTTCGGCCAGATGGTTGCGGTCGCGCACCTGGATGTTGAAGCACAGCACCGCAGCGTTGAAATCGCGGTCCAGGTAGTCCACGCGTTCGATGTTGGACTGGCTCTGGGCGATGGCCGCGGCCAGCTGCGCCAGTACGCCGGTGCCGTTCTCCACCTCCACCACCAACGCGGTGTCATAGTCGCCGACCACGCTGCTGTCCCAGCCGATCGGCACCCAGCGTTCGGGCGACTTGCGCAGTTCGGCCAGATTCGGGCAATCCATGCGGTGCACCACGATGCCCTTGCCGGCGGTGTGGTAGCCCATGATCTCGTCGCCCGGAATCGGCTGGCAGCAGCCGGCGAAGCTGACCACGCCACGCTCGCTGCCGTTGATCAGGATCTTCTCCTGGGCGCGCTGCGTGGTGCCGCCGGCGCGCGGCTCGCCGTGCGCCATCAGCGCCTGCGCGGCCTGGGTCGGCATCCAGTTGCCGAGCGCAACATCAGCCAGGAAGGCTTCCAGACGCGGATAGCGGTGCTCGGCGAGGAAGGCGTCCAGCCGGCCCTTGGGCAGGCGCTCGATCGAACTGTCCATCGCTTCCAACGCGCGGTCGAGCATGCGGTGGCCCAGTTGCACCGCGTCCTCATGCTCGAGCTGCTTGAGCTGGTGGCGGATGGCGGTGCGCGCCTTCGAACTGACCACGAATTCCAGCCACTGCGGCTTGGGCGTGGCCGAGCGCGCGGTGATCACCTCCACCGTCTGCCCGCTGACCAGCCGGGTGCGCAGCGGCACCAGCTTCTTGTCCACGCGCGAGGCCACCGCGCGGTTGCCGACGTCGGTGTGCACGGCGTAGGCGAAGTCCAGCGCGGTGGAGTTGCGCGGCAGGGCGAGGATCTTGCCCTTGGGCGTGAACAGGTAGACCTCGTCCGGGAACAGGTCGACCTTGACGTTGTCGAGGAACTCGAGCGAGGAGCCGGCCGAACGCTGCGAGTCGATCAGTTCGACGATCCACGCATGGGCACGGCTCTGCGCGCTGTTGGGCGTATCGCCGCCGAACTTGTAGGTCCAGTGCGCGGCCACGCCACGCTCGGCGATCAGGTCCATTTCCTCGGTGCGGATCTGCACCTCGATCGGCGAACCGTAGGGCCCGAACAGCACGGTGTGCAGCGACTGGTAGCCGTTGGCCTTGGGAATGGCGATGAAGTCGCGGAAGCGCCCGTCCAGCGGCTTGAACGCCGCATGCACCGCGCCCAGCGCGTGGTAGCAGCTGGGCACCGAACGCATCACCAGGCGGAAGCCGAACACGTCCATCACCTGGTCGAAGGTTTTGTTCTCCTCGTGCATCTTGGTGTAGATGCTCCAGGGGGTCTTGATGCGGCTGATCAGGCGGTGTTCCAGGCCCTCGCGCGCCAGCCGCTGCGACAGCTGCACCTCCACCTGCGCCATCGCCTCGCGGCGCACCACCGGCTGGCTGCGGATGTGCTTTTCCAGGATCGCGTGGCGCCACGGGTACAGCGCCTTGAAGCCCAGGTTCTGCAGCTCGGACTTGATCAGGCTCATGCCCAGGCGCTGGGCAATGGGCGCGTAGATGTCCAGCGTCTCCATCGCGATGCGGCGCCGCGCCTCGGCGCTCTGCGCGCCCAGCGTGCGCATGTTGTGCAGGCGGTCGGCCAGCTTGATCATGATCACGCGCAGGTCGCGCGACATCGCCAGCAGCATCTTGCGGAAGCTTTCCGCCGCCGCTTCCTGGCGGTCGCGGAAGCGCAGCTTGTCCAGCTTGGTGACGCCCTCGACCAGCTCGGCCACGGTCTGCCCGAACTGCCCGGCCAGCTCGTCATGGGTGAGCGGCGTGTCCTCGATGGTGTCGTGCAGGATCGCCGCGACCAGCGCTTCGACGTCCAGGCCGAGCTCGGCCAGGATGCCGGCCACCGCGACCGGATGGGTGATGTAGGGTTCGCCGGACTTGCGGGTCTGGCCCGCATGCGCGGCCGCGCCCACTTCCCAGGCGCGGCGCAGCATCGGCAGCTGCTCGGCGGGCAGGTAGCTGGCTGCGCGTTCGAGTTGGAGTACGTAGTCCGGCACCGCGCCACCCGCGGGCGCAGCGACCTGGGCAGAGGGGCCTGGGTTCATGCTTGGAAGATATGCCAGCGGCAACAACACGGCAACGCCGGGGATGCGACATCGCTCTCGCGCTGCCGCCCCACGGTTTGCGCTGCAAACCGTGGGCCCCGTCTTTCGCTCATCCACACCCCGCCGCTTCGCGGCGCCCCCCGACTCAGGGGGCTTTCCTCCAGATGCGTCCGATGGTACGGGCTTTCCGGGTGCCGGGTGTGCAGAATGCAGACAGCCCGCACGCGGCGGGCTGTCGATGCACAACGATGACCGGCGGGGATCAGTCGTCGTTCTTGGACATGTCCTCGTCGGCGACGACTTCGGCGGCGGCCCACTCCAGCGCTTCGCGCTCGGCGCGCTCGCGCTCGGCCTTCTCCACTTCCTCGATCAGCGCGTTGTCGATCTTGCGGGCCGCGATCTCGCGCAGCGCCAGCACGGTCGGCTTGTCCTCGGACTCGCTGTTGTCGAGGGTGGCCTGCACGCCGTTGGCGAGCTGGCGGGCGCGCTTGGACGCCATCATGACCAGTTCGAAACGGTTGTTAACGACTTCCAGGCAATCTTCTACGGTAATGCGGGCCATGCGAGCTCCCGGCGACCAGCAGCGGCCGCTCGATCGGATGAGGGAAAGGGGGCGGATTGTACAGGCCGGCGCCGGCGAAAATCAAATCGCACCCCAGGCCAGTCCTTTGGAATCAATCAGTTGCCGTTCCGGGAAGGCGCCAGGAGCGGCCTCCCGGCCCCCATCGCCCCCTCCCGACGCAGCCCGGCCTCAATCCAGCAGCGAGCGGATCAGGCCGCCGTGACGGACCTGCTGCTGCGCCCGGCGCAGGCGGCTGGCGGTGAAGATGGCGCACATCTCGTCCACCGCGGTATCGAACACCTCATTGACGATGACGTAGTCGAACTCGTCGTAATGCAGCATTTCCTCGCGTGCGGCGGCCAGCCGCTGCGCCATCACCGCTTCGCTGTCCTGCCCGCGCTTGCGCATGCGGTCGTCCAGCGCCTGCTTGGACGGCGGCAGGATGAATACGCTGACCGCGTCCGGCACCTTCGCGCGCACCTGGCGGGCGCCCTGCCAGTCGATCTCCAGCAGCACGTCCTTGCCGGCGGCCAGCTGCGGCTCCACTGACTGCCGCGCGGTGCCCTTCCAGTCGCCGTGCACGCTGGCGTGCTCGAAGAAATCGCCGGCGGCGATCATGCGCTCGAACTCGGCGGCGCTGACGAAGTGGTAGTGCCGGCCGTTCTCCTCGCCCGGGCGCATCGCCCGCGAGGTGAAGGAAATGGACAGCGCGATCTGCGCATCGCGCGCCAGGGTGGCGTTGACGATGCTGCTTTTGCCGGCGCCGGAGGGTGCCGCGACGATATAGAGGGTGCCACGCATCGCGCGGATCTCCGGTCGATGGTTCGGGCGGCGCACGATAACCAGCCCGGGCCGCCGCTGCAAATGCCGGGACCGGATCAGAGATCGAAGGCCAGCATGTCGCGCCCGGTCGCCGCCCGCACGATGCGCTGGTAGACGCCGGTGCCACCGCCCCCGTTGGTCATCACCACCAGTCCGCGGCGGCGCTGCGGGTCGCCCACCGCGAAGGTCTTGTAGCGGCCGGCGTTGGAGCCGCCATGGAAGAACCAGCGGGTCCCCACATCGACGCGCTCCAGGTTCCAACCCAGGCCCTTGTCCAGCCAGCCCGGCCGCACCGCCAGCTGCGGCGTCAGCATCGCCTGCCGGGTCGCCTCGCCGATCTCCCAGTCCTGCCGCGGTTCGCGCCGCATGATGTGGGCGATGAAGCGCGCATAGTCCTGTACCGGCCCGCGCAGGCTGGCCGCGGCATTCGCAAGCAGGTCCCCCGGCCACACGAACATGCCCTCGGGCGCGGCGGCCCGCGCCTGCGGCAGCGCGCGCACCGCATCGTCCCAGGTCCAGGCCGACAGCGGCTTGCCCCGCGCTTCAGCCAGGGGCTGCAGCAGCGGCCATTGCGCGCGGAAGGTCTGCACCACCGGCTCGGCGCCGGGTGCGGGCACGCCGGTCACCGAATGGCGCGCGGCGTGCGCGTTCCAGGTGTAGGTGCTGCCGCGCATGCCGGCCGGCGCGAACAGCTGCCGCTGCGCCAGCTGGTCCAGGCTCTGGCCGGTGACGGTCTCCACCACCCGCTGCAGCCAGAAGAAGGCCTCGCCCGAATAATTCACGCGCTGCCCGGGCTCGGCGATCGTGCGCAGGGGATCGCGATCGGGATGCGCGCGCCAGTCCGGCAGGCCGCTGCCATGGCGCAGGACGTCGCGCACGCTGATCCGCTCCAGCCGGGGGTCGTCGTCGGCCAGGAAGTCGGGGCGGTGGTAGTCGACCAGCGCGCGATCAAGCTGCAGCACGCCGGCATCGACCAACTGCAGGACCAGGTAGGCGAACACCGGCTTGCTCAGCGAAGCGCACTCGAACACGCTGTCCGCATCCACTGCCGCGCCGCTTTCCACGTCGGCCACGCCGAACCCGCGATGCCAGGCCAGTTCCCCCCGCTCCACCACCGCGATGGCGACGCCGGGCACGCCGAACGCGCGCATCCATTCCGGCAGCCCGGCCAGGAAGGCATCGGGCGGAATCCAGGGGCGGTCGTCGCGCCCCGGCCCGGCCGCACGCAGCGCCGCCGCCGGCAGCAGGGCCAGCGCAGTGCAGCCCGAAGCGGCTGCCAGGAACCTGCGTCGATCGATCGGATCGGCAACCATTCCGCGCATGTCCACACCGCTCGACCAGGGAACCGACTGGATAGCAGTCCCCGTCTACGGCAGCAAGCCGGGGCGATAGGCCGCCGCTCCGGACCGCCCCGTTTTCGGTCATTCTTTCCCGGCGGCACCCGCGGGACCGGTTGGACACACAAGGGCGGCCAATGAGCGGATTCCCCCATCACCTGCTGGTTGCGGCCGGCGCCCATTGCCAGCCCTGCAATGGACCTGCGCGGCAAGCAGCCATCACCATCGCGCTGCGCCCGTTCGCGCTGGAGGAGCGGACGGTGGACACCTGCATCCGCCTCGATGGCATCGCGCTGGACATGGCCGAACCGCGCCGCCATGCCGACAGCCACCACCGCTTCCCGGTCAATCCGCAGCCCGGCTACATCGACGGCAGCCTTTGTCTGCTGCACCGGCACGTGCCGCTGGACGTGACCCAACTGTCCTTCGGCCTGCCGGGCGAAGACCGCATGCCCATGCGGCTGACCGGCACGCTGGTCTTTTCCGCCGCGGGCATCGCCACCTGGCCCGATACGCCGCTTACGCTGGACTTCGCCCTGGACCTGCCGCCCACACCGGCGCAGGTCGATGCCGCCATCGCCTCGGCCATCGCCGCCACCGGCGCCTGCACGATCCGCGACGCTGGCCGCGCCATGGCCTGGCTGGTGCGCGGGCATCCCGGCTGGGACGACCGCCAGGCGCTGCATGCCCGGCTGTGCCAGCATCTTTCCGCCACAGGAGGTGCACCGTGATCGACCGCGAGCAACTGCAGTCCATCGGCCTGGCCCCCGACGACGCCGAGCGCGCCCGGCAGGCGCTGCGCGACGGCGACCTGCGTGGCTTCGTGCACGAGTTGCTGCTGCATGGGCTGTGGAGCGACGTCGTCGACGAGACCCAGCCCACGCCGCTGTGGACCACGCGCTGGCGGGAACTGGCCGGCAACGGCTTCCCGATCATCGACGCGGCCGCGCTGCAACGCCTGCTCGATGCCGGCGCCGACGTACACGACCTGACCGGCGTGGTGCGCTCGGCGCAGATCCTGGCCATCCACAACATCGCGCAGCTGCTCGATTACCCGGCGCTGGGACTGGGCTGGGACCTGCCCGACGCCGCCACGCCGCACCTGGCCTGCGGCACGCGGGCGGCGCCGGACACGCAGCGCCTGCATGCACTTGCGCCGGAGCTGCTGTCGCGCGACCCCGGCGGGCGCTTCGGCGAGCCGCAGGCATTGGCGCTGCGCCAGTGGCAGGCGCTGCCGGCCGAAGCGCGTGAACGCCTCCGCTGGCTGGTACGCGACCACCAGCGCGCGCAGGCCGCGGCCTTGTGGAAACAGCAGGTCGGCGGCGAACCGCGCGCCTGCCTGGACGCGGTGGAAACGCTGCGCCGCGCATGGGAACAGGCGCCATGACCGCCCTCCTCCCCCGGCCCGCACGAGTACTGGCGGCCCTGTGCCTTTTCCTGTGCGGAGTGCCCGCCATGTCGCAGTCGTTCCAACCCGTCGTGAGCCTGCCATGCGCCGATGGCGAGTTCATCGTCGATGCCCGCCCCTACCGCGCGAACGCGGCCGGCACGTCCGCCGTCGAGCTGCGCCATCGCTACCGCGGCGTCCGCCTGGAGGGAATCGACTACGAGGCCTACTACCGCAATCTCGACCGTTACCTCCACCAGGGCGCACCCACCGTGTACAACCTGGGCCTGCGCCTGGACACCCGCGGGCAGAGCCGCAGCGGCGGCGATGGACACCAGCGCGGCGACACCCTGTACCTGCCGCCGGGCGCGTTCAGCGCAATCCAGGTCGAACGGCTGGCCGATTGCCTGGCGCGGCAGCAGGCACGGCTGCAGCAGGCGTTCGCCACGGCCGAGGTCCGCGGCAGCACATTCCTCGGGTTGATGAAGACGCGCGCGGGCATCGGCCGCGACGGCATCGCGCGCCTGGTCCACGCCGACGCCCCCCTGCTGGGGGTCTATGGCGACGGCAGCCGCCTGGTGCTGGTGGAGCGCGGCGGCCGCGTGCTGCTCCAGACCAACCACACCGCCGGCAGCGCCGCCGAATCCACCGAGTGGGGCCGGTTGTCCCCACGCGCCGGGAAAAAACCCGTGCTGCGGGTCCAACGGCGCCTCCTGTTCCAGGGCCAGGAGCGCGAAGGCGCGCAGTTCCTGGGCATGACCAACGCCCAGGGCCAAGGCCTGCAGGACGACTACGACGTGGAGTGGCAGTGAGATGGCCGTTTACCGCCTCAAGGCCAATGCCAGAAGCCCGTCGCACAACGTTGTGTTCAAGGCCGGCAAGGTCTTCGACCGCATCGACACCTTCTTCGTGTCGGGCGACGATCCGCCCGGGACGGCATTCCGGCCTCCATTGGAGGGCACGCTGCAACCCGGCGTCCCCGCATCGGCGCTGCACCGCCTCGACTACCTACCCTCCTTCGGCGGCATTCCACTGTTCTCCGCCGCCTTCGTGCGAGCCCTGGGCGATGTTCTCCGCACCGAAGTGGAATTCCACCCGTGCACCGTCCTGTGCGAGGACAGGCCGCACGAGTGGTACATCGCGCGACTGCTGCGCAGGGTGCACCTGCTCGCGCCGGCGCCATCGGACACGGGCGACGGCGCGATGCGGTCGCAGGCCGATTGCCTGCGCGCCGATCTGCACGAGGACTTCTTCCTGGCGCGCGAGAGGAACGAGCTCAAATGCCATGTCTTCGTGGCCAGCGACGCATTCAAGGCCGAAACCGGCAGGCACGGACTGCACATGGGCTTCGCCCCCATGCCGGTTGCGCCGCGATGAGCGGAGACGCATCTCTGCCCATCGCGCGCGACGATCTCCGGAACCGCGCGTTCGACATGCGCGGTGGAGGCGTGACCGATCCATCGGCAGCGGGGATGTTCCTACCGTGAAGCAATGGCCCCTGTGAGCACAACGCGACCCGGCAGGCCGCGCTGAAGCCTTACTCCAGGTTCTGCACCTGCTCGCGGATCTGGTCGATCAGCACCTTCAGTTCGACCGCGGCGTTGGAGGTGCGGCTGTCCACCGACTTGGAGCCCAGCGTGTTGGCCTCGCGGTTGAACTCCTGCAGCAGGAAATCCAGGCGGCGACCGACCGGCTCGCGCTGGCGCAGCACGCGGCGGATCTCGCCGATGTGGCTGCCCAGGCGGTCCAGTTCCTCGTCCACGTCGAGCTTCTGCAGCCACAGCACCAGCTCCTGCTCGGCGCGGCCCGGATCGACCGGGTGCGGCAGGTCGGCCAGGCGCGCGGCCAGCTTGGCGCGCTGGCCCTCGCGGATGGCCGGAATCAGCTCGCGCACCTCGCCGGCGATGCGCTCGATCGCATCCACCCGCTCGCTGATCGCCGCGGTCAGCTTGGCGCCCTCGCGCTCGCGCGCGGCGACGAAGCCGTCGATCGTCTCGTCCAGCAAGGCCAGCGCCTCGGTGTGCAGCGCCGCGGCATCGACCGCTTCGCCGCGCAGCACGCCCGGGTAGGCGAGCAGTTCGGTGAAGCTGACGCGCATGTCCAGGAAATGCCCGTGCAGGCGCTGGGCCACCTCGCCCAGCTGCGCGACCAGCGCCTCGTCCACCGACAGCGTGGGCGCCGCCTCGGGCGCGCGCAGGCGCATGACCAGATCCACCTTGCCGCGGCTGATTCGCCCGGCCACGCGCTCGCGCAGTTGTGGCTCCAGCGCGCGCAGTTCTTCCGGCAACCGCACCCCCACTTCGAGGAAACGGTGGTTGACCGAGCGCAGCTCGCAGCCGAGGGTGCCCCAGCGCGTGACGCGTTCGCCGCCGGCATAGGCGGTCATGCTTCGGATCATGTGGATTTCCGGTGCGTTGCAAAGGGCGAATGGTACCCTAGGCGCCTCCGGATGCCGGCCCGCGGTCCGCCCGGACACCCCACGACGCCCCATCGCCACCCGGACTTTCCATGACCTTTTCCCGTCCCAGCGGCCGCCCGGCCGACCAGCTGCGCACCGTCACCCTCGAACGCGGCTTCACCCGCCATGCCGAAGGCTCGGTGCTGGTGAGCTTCGGCCATACCCGCGTGCTGTGCACCGCCAGCGTCGAGAACCGCGTGCCGGCGTTCCTGCGCGGCAAGGGCGAAGGCTGGGTGACTGCCGAGTACGGCATGCTGCCGCGCTCCACCCACACCCGTTCCGACCGCGAAGCCGCACGCGGCAAGCAGGGCGGGCGCACGCTGGAGATCCAGCGCCTGATCGGCCGCACCCTGCGCGCCTGCATCGACCGCAACGCGCTGGGCGAACGCACCATCACCCTGGACTGCGACGTGCTGCAGGCCGATGGCGGCACCCGCACCGCGGCCATCACTGGCGCCTACGTGGCGCTGGTGGATGCGGTGAACACCCTGCTCAAGCGCGGCGAGATCAAGCGCAACCCGGTGTTCGGCGCGGTCGCCGCGGTGTCGGTCGGCGTCTACAAGGGCGTGCCGGTGCTGGACCTGGACTACGCCGAGGACAGCGACTGCGACACCGACATGAACGTCGTCATGAACGACGGCGGCGGCTTCATCGAACTGCAGGGCACGGCCGAAGGCCATGCCTTCCGCCGCGACGAACTGGACGCGCTGCTGGCGCTGGCCGAGAAGGGCATCGGTGAACTGTTCGCCGCGCAGCAGGCGGCGCTGGCGCAGGCATGAACCGGCGCATCGCCCTGGTCACCCTGGTGGTGGCCGACTACGACGAGGCCATCGCCTGGTACACCGGCAAGCTCGGTTTCCAGCTGCTGGAGGACATCGACCAGGGCCACAAGCGCTGGGTGGTGGTCGGGCCCGCCGACGGCAGCGGCGCCGCCCTGCTGCTGGCCCGCGCCAGCGACGAGGAGCAGCGCGGCCGCATCGGCAACCAGACCGGCGGCCGGGTCGGCTTCTTCCTGCACACCGACGACTTCCGGCGCGATCACGCCACGATGACCGGGCGCGGCGTCGAATTCCTCGAAGCCCCGCGCGAAGAACCCTACGCCACCGTCGCGGTGTTCCGCGACCTGTACGGCAACGCCTGGGACCTGCTGGAGCCCAAACAATGAAACTCGTCCTGGCCAGCGGCAACGCCGGCAAGCTGAAGGAACTGCAGGCGATGCTGGCCGACCTGCCGCTGCAGATCGTGCCGCAGCGCGAGCTGGGCGTGGACGACGTGCCGGAAACCGGCCTGACCTTCGTCGAGAACGCGCTGATCAAGGCGCGCCATGCCTGCGCGGTCACCGGCCTGCCGGCGCTGGCCGACGATTCGGGCCTGATCGTCGACGCCCTCGACGGCGCGCCCGGCCTGTACAGCGCGCGCTACGCCGGCAGCCCCACCGACGATGCCGCCAACAACGCCAAACTGCTCCAGGCGCTGCGCGAGGTACCGGCCGAACGCCGCAGCGCCCGCTTCCATGCGGTGATCGTGCTGCTGCGCCATGCCGACGACCCGCAGCCGCTGATCTGCGAAGGCAGCTGGGAAGGCCGCATCATCGACGCGCCGCGCGGCAGCCACGGCTTCGGTTACAACCCCGTGTTCCTGGACGAGGAACTGGGCCTGACCGCCGCGGAAATGCTGCCGGAGCAGAAGAACGCCCGCAGTCATCGCGCCATCGCGCTGCGGGTGCTGCTGCAGCGGCTTTCCAGCCAGCTGGCGCGCTGAGTCGCGGCAATGAGCGTGCATTCCCATGTGCATGACGACGCCTGCGGCTGCGACGCGCCCGGCGCGGTGCAGCTGGTTCCACCACCGCTGTCGCTGTACGTGCACCTGCCCTGGTGCGTGCGCAAATGCCCGTACTGCGATTTCAACTCGCACGCCGGCAAGGGCGCACTGCCGTTCGACGCCTACGTGGACGCGCTGATCCGCGATCTCGACCAGGACCTGCCGCTGGTCTGGGGCCGGGTGGTCAACAGCGTGTTCTTCGGCGGCGGCACGCCCAGCCTGTTCCCGCCCGAGGCGATCGACCGCTTCCTGCAGCAGGCCAGCGCGCGGCTGCGGTTCGCGCCGAACCTGGAAGTGACGCTGGAAACCAACCCCGGCACCGCCGAACACGGCCGCTTCGACCGCTACCGCGCCGCCGGCGTGAACCGCATCAGCTTCGGCATCCAGACCTTCAACGACGACGCGCTCAGGCGCCTGGGCCGCATCCACGACAGCGGCGAGGCCGAGCGCGCGGTCAAACTGGCGCAGGACGCCGGCTACCGCAACTTCAACATCGATCTGATGTACGCGCTGCCGGAACAGACCCTGGCCCAGGCCGAGCACGACCTGGAGCGCGCCTTCGCGCTCGATCCCACGCACATCTCGCACTACCAGCTCACCCTTGAGCCGAACACGGTGTTCTTCGCGCGGCCGCCGCAGGGCATCCCCGACGAGGACAGCGCCTGGGACATCCAGGAGCACTGCCAGGCGCTGCTGGCGCAGGCCGGTTACGGCCAGTACGAGGTCAGCGCCTATGCCCGCGACGGCTGGCAGTGCGCGCACAACCTCAACTACTGGCGCTTCGGTGACTACCTGGGCATCGGCGCTGGTGCGCACGGCAAGATCAGTTCCGGTGCGCAGCAGCACGTGCTGCGCCGCTGGAAGCACAAGCATCCGCAGACGTTCATGGACAGCGCCGGCACGCCCGCTTCGATCGGCGGCGACGACATGATCGACGCCGCGCGCCTGCCGTTCGAATACATGCTCAACCTGCTGCGCCTGCACGAAGGTTTCGGCCTGCGCGATTTCGAGTCGCGCACCGGCCTGGACCGCGCCGTGCTGCGGCCGGCACTGGCCGCCGCGGTGGAGCGCGGCTGGCTCCTGCACGATGGCGGACGCATCGTCCCCACCGAGCTGGGGCGGCGCTTCACCAACGACGTGGTCGAACTGTTCCTGCCCTGAACAGGGCGCGGCGGAGCGCCGCGGGTGGCGGCGCCACCGCCGAAATGTTAGAAATCGCCCACCCAGGGGGCGCGGAACGCACATCGGATGTCAGGCACTACAGCAACCTCCTCCAGCCCGGCGCTGGCACGGCTCGCCGGCGCACCGCTTCCCGAACGCGTCCGCCACCTGCTGCTGGCTGTCCATGGCACCGCCGCACAGGTCCTCACCCCGCCGCTGCAACTGACCATGGTGCAGCTGGAGCGCGAACTGTTCGGCCTCGCCGAGAAAGCGCGCAACAGCCAGGTCCAGGCCGACATCTACGCGCAGATCCGCCAGTTGGGCGTGCATGCCGCCGAATTTCCCGGTTGGTTCCTGGACGCGCTGGCCGACGACCTGGCGCGGCTGCGCGAACCATCCGCGCCCGGCACCGCGCCCGCACCGGCGATACCGGCGATGACCCTGGTCAACGACACCGACATCGATCGCGACATCATCCTGCATGAGATGGCGCGTCGCGAAAGCTATCGCGCGCAGTCGCACCTGCAGCTGCTCGGGCAGCGCTTCGGCGTGCTCGCCGCGCAGCCGGCATTCGACGCCGAACGCCTGCCGGTGGGGCCGCACGCGCTGTGCCGGATCCTGCGCGCCTGCGGCGAGCGGCTGGGCCTGAACCTGGAAGCGCAGCAGCAGCTCTACCACGTGTTCGAACGGCAGGCGCTGGAGCGGCACGTCGAACTGCTGGACCGCCTGAACATCCTGCTGGCGCGCGAAGGCGTGCTGCCCGGGCTGGTCTACATCCCCTACCTGCCACGGCCCGCGGGTCAGCGCCGCACCATCGGCGTGCAGGCCGCGGGCGCCGCGCGCGAGGGCCAGACCACAGCGACCGCGCCGCGGCCCCTGACCCATTGGCAGGGGCAGGCACCGGCCGCATCGTGGGCGGACGCCGCGATGGCGCCCACCGCGATGGGCGCCGCACCCACGCCGGCATCGCCCATGTCCGCATCCGCGGGCCCGGGCGCGGCCTCCGCCACGACAGCGGCCGGCATGGCCTCGCTGCACGAACTGCTCGATGCCGCGCGCCAGCTGCTGGCGCAGCAGTTGCAGTCCGGTGCCGGCAATGGCGCTGGCAGCGCGGCGGCACCCGCCGACATGCTCGCCAGCCTGGCCGCCCTGGCGGGTCAGCCCCGCCCCGCCGTTGGCACGCCGGCTGCTCCAGGCACCGCGAACGCTCCCGTCGCCGATCTGGCCAGCATGGCGGCAACGCTGCAGGCCGCCGCGCCGTCCGTGCCGGCGCGTGCCGTTCCCAGCGAGGCGGTGATGGACGTGCTCGCGCGCCTGCAGCCGCAGGGCGCGGCACAGGGCACGCGCCGCAGCTTCGGCGACATCCAGAAGGCGCTGCTGTCGCAGGTGCGCGCCGAACACGGCGAAAGCGCCGCGCTCTCGCCCCGCGACAGCAACACCCTCGACCTGCTGGGCATGCTCTACGGGCAGATCCAGCGCGAGGTGCGCGCCGACGGCCCGGCCAGCGACCTGCTCAACCGCCTGCAGGTGCCGCTGGCGCGCGCCGCGGTCGGCGACGAGGCGTTCTTCATCCGCGACCAGCACCCGGCGCGTGAACTGCTCAACACCGTGGCCGAGTCCGGCGCGGTGTGGCTGGGCGACGACGATGGCGACCCGGCGCTGCTGCAGAAGCTCGGCGAAGCGGTGGACCGCGTCGTCGCCGAATACCAGGGCGACGAGGCCGTGTTCGCCGCCGCCAACCGCCAGGTGCAGTCGCACCTGCAGGCGGCGGTGCGCAAGGCCGAGGTCACCGAACGCCGGCAGATCGAGGCCGCGCGCGGCAAGGAGCGGCTGGAGGCGGCCAAGCAGCTGGCCGGCCGCACCATCGGCCAGCTATGCCGCGCGGCGACGCCGCCGAAGTTCGTGCAGACCCTGCTGCACGAAGCCTGGAGCGACGTGCTGACCCTGACCCTGCTGCGCCAGGGCGAGGACTCGGAGGAATGGCGCCAGCGCCAGGAGGCCACCCGCCGCATCGGCGAGATCACCGCCAGCGCCGAGGGCGCGGCCGATCCGACTCTGGGCGGGCAGATCGAGGAATCGCTGCTGCAGGTCGGCTACCACGAGGACGAGGCCGGCGCGATCGCCCGGCGCCTGTCCACGCCCGGTGGCGAGGACGAGATCACCTCGCGCACCGAACTGGCCGCCCGGCTCAAGGCCCGCGCCCGGCTCGGCGGCGGCGATGGCAAGGACGGACCCGACCCGCAGGCGCCGCCGCAGGCCGAGCGCACGCCGGCCGAGGAAGGCTATTACCGCCAGCTGCGCACGCTGCCGTTCGGCACCTGGTTCGAATTCACCACCAACCAGCAGGGCGACACCCGCCGCCTGCGCCTGTCCTGGTACAGCCTGGTCACCGACAACGCGCTGTTCGTCAACCAGCGCGGGCAGAAGATGGCCGAGCATTCGCTCGATGCGCTGGCGCGGCTGATGGCGCGCGACCAGCTGCGCATCGTCACCGAGGACCGCGGCCGCCTGATCGACCGCGCCTGGCAGGCCACCGTGCGCGCCCTGCGCTCGCTCGCCGGCGGCCATTCCGCTCCGGAGTCCGCATGATCCCCGAAACCCGGCGCGCCCCGCGCCTGCAGGTGCCGGCCCTGGTGCCGGTCACCGACACGATGACCGCCGGCGTGATCGGGCGGCTCGGCAACGTGTCCGAGACCGGCATGCTGCTGATCGCCTCCGAACCGCTCAACGAGGATGCGCTCTACCAGCTGCGCTTCCCTGTCCCCGATGGCCGCGGCGGCGAGCAGCCGGTGGACGTCGGCGTGCACCTGCTGTGGCGCGAAGCGGCGCAGGCGCCGGGCCACTTCTGGGCCGGCTTCCGCTTCCTGACCCTGGAAAAGACCCATCGCGAACGCCTGCGGCAGTGGATCGAATCCAGCCTTCCGGCCTCCTGAGCGACGGAACCGGCACAGCGACACGGCGCCGATTGCGGCAGAATCGTGGCTCGATTCCCGTCTTGCCGCGAGCCCCACGATGAACCTGCCCGACCCCGGCGCCCTGTATTCCGACCACCTGGACGTGCTCGCCCGCCGCGCCGACGAAGCCTTGGCCCGGGGCGGCTTCGATCACCTGGTCGTACCCAGCGGCCGCCTGCACTACCAGCTGTTCGACGACCGCGACTACCCGTACGCGGTCAACCCGCAGTTCAAGACCTGGCTGCCGCTGACCCGCCTGCCCGACAGCTGGCTGGTGTATACGCCGGGCCGCCGTCCGCAGCTGGTCTACCACCAGCCGCACGACTACTGGCACGCGGTGCCGGCCGCGCCCAGCGGCTGGTGGGTCGGGCATTTCGACATCCACGTCATCCGCACGCCCGAGGAAGCCCTGGCGCTGCTGCCGAAGGACCCGGCGCGCTGCGCGATCCTCGGTGAGCCGCAGAGCGCGCTGGGCCCGGCTTCTGGCAGGCAGTTCGTGCCCAACAATCCGCAGCCGGTCATCGACTACCTGGAATACCAGCGCGCGTTCAAGACGCCCTACGAGATCGCGCTGATGCGCCAGGCGCAGGTGCATGCGGTGCGCGGCCACCGCGCCGCCGAGGCCGCGTTCCGCGCTGGCGCCAGCGAATTCGGCATCCACATGGCCTATTGCAGCGCCGTGGGCCAGGACAGCAACGAACTGCCCTACGGGAACATCATTGCCCTCAACGAGCACGCGGCGGTGCTGCACTACACCGACCTTGGCCATGCAGCGCCGCAGCCGGCGCGCAGCTTCCTGATCGACGCGGGCGCCTCCGCGTACGGCTACGCCAGCGACATCACCCGCACCTATGCCGCCGCCGGCCACGACGAGTTCCAGGCGCTGATCGACGCGGTGGACGCAGCGCAGCGGAAGATGTGCGCGACGGTGCGCGGCGGCTTCGACTACAAACAGCTGCACGTCGATGCGCACCTGGCGCTGATGGGCATCCTCAAGGACTTCGGCGTCATCACCGTCTCGCCGGAAGCGGCGCTGGCCAGCGGCGTCAGCGCGGCATTCTTCCCGCACGGCATCGGCCACCTGATCGGCGCGCAGGTGCACGACGTGGCCGGCTTCGCCGCCAGCGACCGCGGCGGTCGCATCGAACGCCCCGCCGGCCATCCCTACCTGCGCATGACCCGCGTGCTGGAGCCGGGCATGGTGGTGACCATCGAACCGGGTGTGTACTTCATCGACATGCTGCTGGACGAGGTGAAGAAGGCCGGCAACGCCGCCAGCGTGAACTGGCAGCGCGTGGATTTCTTCCGCCCCTACGGCGGCATCCGCATCGAGGACGAAGTGCTGTGCACCGACGGCGAGGCCGACAACCTCACCCGCCCGGTATTCACGGCCTGAGCCCATCGTTCGTAGATGCGGGGCTTGCCCCGCATGCCCGGCAGGAGCGCACATCTGTGCGCTCCTACCTGTGTCGCGTCATTCGCGGCCAACACCCAGCAGCCACAGATAGCTCGCCGCCGACCAGCTGAAGTTGCGCGCCTGGTAGCCCTTGCCGGTGGTCGGGTCGTAGTTCTCGTACATCGGCGCCTGTTCCGCCAGGCCATCGGCGGCCAGCAGCAGGCGCGCGGTCAGCGCATCGGCCTCGCCTGCATGGCCGTAACGGCGCAATGCCTCGACGCCGAAGCGCGCCTGGTCCAGCCACAACGGCCCGCGCCAATAGCCCTTGACCGGCGAGAAGCGCGGATCGTCGGCCGCCAGCGTCGGCAGCGGCATCGGCGTGGCGAAGCGCTTCGGGTCAAGCATCGTGGCGATCACGCCGCGCGCTTCCGCGTCGCTGGCGATGCCGGCCCACAGCGGCGTCCAGCCCTCGCTGCCGAACACGCGGACGTGTTCGCCCGAGCCGAGGCGCGCGTCGAAGAACCAGCCGGCGGCGGCGTCGAAGAAACGGTGGCCGATGCGCATCTTCATCGCCTCCGCGTCGCGCCGCCACGCCGCCGCCTCGTCGCGCTTGCCGAGCACGTCGGCGAGTTCGGCCAGGTCCAGCTTCTCGCGGTAGAGATAGGCGTTGAGGTCGACCGACTCCTGGTCCAGCGACCACGCGCCCTTGCCGTTCTCCAGCATCTTCGCGCCGTCGAAGCGCACCGCGTTGTCCATTCCGCTTTCCCATGCGGCGGCGATGCGGGTGCCGTCGGTGGCGCCGAATTCGGCCAGTCCGTTGCGGTCGTGGTCGCGCTCGGCGAACCACCAGCGGTGGTAGCGCACCAGCCGGTCGTACAGCTCGGCGACGAAGGCCGCATCGCCCGTGGCGCGGTGGATTTCCCGCGTCGCCCAGACCGCCAGCGGCGGCTTGGTGTTGCGCCAGTTGTTCTCCTTCGCGTCCAGGTACACGCTGTCGGCGACCATGCCGTTGGCGCTCTGGTAGTCGAACATCGCGCGCATCTGGTCGCGCGCCAGTTCCGGCGCGATCCACGCCAGCGCGGCGGCGTGCTTCCACGAATCCCAGGCCCAGAAGCCGTTGAAGTAGTCGGCCGAATACGACGGAATGACGCCGTCGTGGCGCAGATCGCCACGTGCGGACCGCCAGTTGCCGATCAGGGTTTCGACCGCCTTCACCGCAATGCGGCGCGCGGTCGCGTCTTCCACGCCTTCGACATGCGCGGCAGCGATCGCCTGCAGATAGCCATCCCAGCGCGCGCGGTTGCGCCGCCACAGCGCCGGCTCGTCCGCGACGGGCGCCACGGCGACGCCGGCTTCCGGCGACAGGTATTGCTCCAGCACCAGCGTCAACGGTCGTCCCGGCTGCAACCGCAGCGGCGCGGTCGAGGTGAAGCGATAGCCTTGCCGATCCTGCTGCGGCCGCATTCCCCCGGCATCCGTCCGCAGCCGGATCAGCAGCGTTTCGCTGCTGCCGGCGAAGGTCTGTACCAGCCCGTCATCCCGCAGCGCGACGGCATCGCCCGGCGCCGGCATCGACTCGCCTTCCACGGCGACATCCAGCCTGCGCGCGGTGGGCGCATCCAGTTCGATGCGCACCAGTGCACGCCGCGCATCGGCGAAGTACAGGACCTGCCGCAGGCGCACGCCATCGCCCTCGAAGCGCCGCTCCAGGCAGCCGGGCAGGCTGTGGCTGGCGACCTCGCGCAGCGCGACCGGGCTGCCGCTGGCGGCATCCTTCAGCGTCACGTTCGCCATCCGCTTGCCGACCCAGCGGCCGGCGCCGAGGCTGTGCACGAACGGCCCGCTGAAGCCGCTGCCGGCATCGGCCGCGGCCGGCAGGCTGTAGCCGTGCCAGGCGCCGGCGTCGAAGAACACGTTGAAGCCGCGATCCCCGGCATCGGCCGGCGTGCCATGCAGGTCGAGCACATCGGCATGGGGATCGGCATGGGAAGAGGCGGCTGCGGCGTGCGAGGCGAAGGCCAGCGTCGCGGCAAGCAGCAGGCGCAGGGGGAAATTCACTGACATCCGGTTCTCCGTAAATTCGTGACCGTGTAGAGGCTTGCAGAAGCCATCGCAGTAGCACCGCAGGAGCGCACTTCAGTGCGCGATGGGGACTTCCCGGTAAAGCTCCATCGCGCACTGAAGTGCGCTCCTGCCTGCGCTCCTGCGGACGCCCCTACGAATCCGCGCGCGCCATGAACGCTTCTATCCCGTCGGCGCTGTGCTCCAGTTCGCCGGTCAGCACGTGGTGGCCGTCGCCGGTGATCAGCACGTCGTCCTCGATGCGGATGCCGATGCCGCGCCAGCGCGCTTCCACGCTGCCGTCGTCCGGCGACACGTACAGCCCCGGCTCGAGGGTGAACACCATGCCCGCCTCCAGCAGCCGCGATTCGCCGGCCAGCTTGTAGTCGCCCACGTCGTGCACGTCCAGGCCCAGCCAGTGCCCGGTCTTGTGCCGGTAGAAGCGCTTGTAATGGCCCTCGATGAGGTTCTCCTCCAGGTCGCCCTTCAGCAGCCCCAGCCGCAGCAGGCCCTCGGTGAGCACCTCGACCGCGGCCAGGTGGCCTTCCTCGTAGGCGATGCCCGGCTGCGCCTGCTCCAGCGCCGCCGCCTGCGCGGCCAGCACCAGGTCGTGCAGGACACGCTGCTCGGCGCTGAAGCGGCCGTTGACCGGGAAGGTGCGGGTGATGTCGCTGGCGTAGCCGCGGTATTCGGCGCCGGCGTCGATCAGCACCAGGTCGCCGTCGCGGCTGCCGCCGCTGTTGGCGCGGTAATGCAGCACGCAGGCGTTGGCGCCGGCGCCGACGATGCTGTTGTAGGCCGGCACCGCGTCGTGGCGGCGGAACTCGCGCTCCAGCTCGGCCTGCAGTTCGTACTCGCGGATGCCGGCATGCGCGGCGCGCATCGCCGCGCGGTGCGCGCGCACGCTGATGTCGGCGGCCTGCTGCATCAGCGCGATCTCGGCCGGCGACTTGAACAGGCGCTGCTCATGCAGCAGGTGGCCCAGCTCCAGGAACTCGTGCGGCGGCTGCGCGCCGTGGCGCACCTGCGAGCGCACCCGGTTCACCCAGCCGATCAGCTTGAGGTCGAAATCGGCGTCGCGGCCGAAGTGGTAGTAGACGCGCGAGCGCCCTTCGAGCAGGCCCGGCAGGATGTCGTCCAGGTCCTCGATCGGATAGGCGTCGTCCATGCCGTAGCGCGCCACCGCGCCTTCCTGGCCTTCGCGCGGGCCGTCCCAGGCCTCGCGTTCGGGGTCGCGCTCGCGGCAGAACAGGATCGTCTCGCCATGGCGGCGGCCGGGGATCAGCACCAGCACCGCTTCCGGCTCGGGGAAGCCGCACAGGTACCAGAAGTCCGAGTCCTGCCGGTACGGGTAGTGCGTGTCGTTGCTGCGCACGCGCTCGGGTGCGGCCGGCAGCACCAGGATGGCGTCGTCACCGGCCGCCTCCATCAGCTGGCGGCGGCGGTGCGCGTACTCGGCGGGCGCGATGCCGGTCAGCGTGTGCATGGCCGGCTCAGTTCAGGCGCTGGCGGTGGCGCGCGCCCATCACGCAGTCACCGTGCAGCAGCAGCACCGCCACACGCACGAATTCCTCGATCTCGGCCAGCGCGTCCTCGTCCTCGTCGGCGCTGTCGAATTCGTCGCTGGAGGCCTGCGCCAGCCGCGCCAGGTCCTGCAGGGCTTCCTCGCCCTCCTCGCTCAGCGCCGGGCGCTTGCCCGCGGCCAGGCCGAAGCCGCCGAGGAACGCGCGGCACCAGTCGAACAGGGCGTCGGTGCGCTCCTGCAGCGGCGCCGCCGGCGTGGCCAGCACCAGCTCGAAGGCGAAATCGCGGTCTTCCAGCTGCGCCACCACGGCTTCGCGCAGGCGGTCGAGCGCGCTGCCCGGCTCGGGCGTGGGCAGGTTGTCGTCGGCCAGTACCTTGGCCGGCCAGGCCGGCAGGTCGGCGCCACCGGCGGCCAGCCAGCCGCACAGTCCACCGTGGAGTTCGGCCGGGGTGGCGCCCAGGCCCAGCGACTGGCTGGCCTGGAGGATGTCGTTGACGGCGGGAAGATCGGTCATGTCACACAGGT
Organism: Stenotrophomonas sp. 05N423; assembly: GCF_056397145.1. Taxonomy (NCBI): domain Bacteria; kingdom Pseudomonadati; phylum Pseudomonadota; class Gammaproteobacteria; order Lysobacterales; family Lysobacteraceae; genus Stenotrophomonas; species Stenotrophomonas sp. 05N423. Next base: position 82,012 of record NZ_JBFTMV010000004.1, on the reverse strand, counting down.
CTGCGGAAGCGGGAAAGGCCCATGCCGCGCGAGGCGCGGCAACGGCTGCACAGTGTAGCAACGACAACGTGCGCGCCATCTTGACCGCCCGCGACGCGCATGCCTATCGTGCCGGGCATGGATTCCTTCGACCCCGCCGCCCAGCTGCAGGCCCTGGCCGCCCGCCTCGAACTGCTGTTCGAACGCAACCAGCGCCTGGCCGACGAAAACCGCAGCCTGCGCCAGCAGCAGGAACAGCTGGTGGCCGAACGCGCGCAGCTGCTGGCCAAGAACGAGCAGGCGCGCTCGCGGGTGGAAGCGATGATCACCCGCCTCAAGTCGCTGGAGCAGCACACGTGAGCCAGAACGAGCCGGTCAGCGTCCGCATCCTCGATCGCGAATACACCGTCGGCGTGGAGCCGGCCGAGCGCGACAGCCTCACCGCTGCCGCGCGCATGCTCGATGCGCGCATGCGCGAGATCCGCGGCAACAACCGCATGGCCGCGGTGGACCGGGTGGCGGTATTGGCCGCGCTCAACCTGGCCCACGAACTGCACTTGATGCGCGATGAACTGGCGCAGCAGCAGCAGCGTTTCCAGAGCGCGATGAACGATCTCAACCGTCGCCTGGACAACGCGATCGACGACGGCCGCTGAACGCCGCGGCGCAGGCCGTGTCGTCGCCGCACCTGCAGCGTGATCGCACGCCGCGCCATGCGCACGTGGCCGCATTCACTTCGGCATGGCCAATTCATCCGATGAGTGGGCTGCCATGCGCGTGCAACACGGCTATACTGGCGCCGCGTTCTCTGCCGTGAACGACGGCGTGTGCAAACATTCGCCTTGTCCCTTAATGACGACCACGGGGGCGCGACGGAGTCAGGAGTGCAGGTCCGCCTTGCAGCGGGAAGCCCGAAGATTCCCCAGCGTTCCCACTTGAACCCCGGGTTCAAGGTCGTTTCGCACGCATCGTCATGGCGGAGAATGCAATTATTCCGGAACGGCGCCGCAAGGCGCCGTTCTTCTTTGCAGGTCCATGCACCACGGCCGGCACGTCGGCCGATAATCCCGACTGGTTCCGCTCCAACGCCGCCGATGACTGCCGACGACCGCAAGGACCTCCGCCGACAACTGCGCCAGCGCCGCCGCGGCATCCCGGCGGCCGAACGCATCGCCGCCGCCGAGGCGCTGGCCGCGCAGCTGCTCGCCCTGCCCTTCGCCGATGTCGATGGCCCGGTGGCCGGCTACTGGGCGATGGATGGCGAGATCGCCCTGCACCGCTGGCAGATGCAGCTACCGCCGCGGCAGACCTATTGCCTGCCGGTGCTGCACGGCAAGCTGCTGCGCTTCGCGCCGTGGCGGCCGGGGCAGCCCCTGCGCGCCAACCGCTACGGCATCCCGGAGCCGGACATCGATCCCGAACGCATGCTGCACGCGCAGGACATGGCGCTGGTGGTCGCGCCGCTGGTCGGCTTCGACCCACGGGGCCGGCGGCTGGGCATGGGAGGCGGCTGGTATGATCGCAGCTTCGCTTTCCGCCAGCAGTGCAGCGCGCCGCCGTGGCTGGTCGGCGCCGGCTTCGCCACCCAGCAGGTACCGGCGCTGCCGGCCCAGGACTGGGACGTGGCGGTGGATGCCATCTGCACCGAGCAGGCCACTCTCTACCCGGAACCGTCGCACGCATGACCGCCCGCAAGCGCTACTGGCTGATGAAGTCCGAACCGGACGCCTTTTCCATCGACGACCTGCAGCGCGTGGGCACCGAACCGTGGAACGGCGTGCGCAACTACCAGGCGCGCAACTTCATGCGCGATGGCATGAAGGTCGGCGACGGCATCCTGTTCTATCACTCCAATACCAAGGTGCCGGGCATCGTCGGCACCGCCACGGTGGCCAGTGCGGCCTATCCGGACGAAACCCAGTTCGATCCGACGTCGGACTACCACGATCCCAAGAGCACGCGCGAGGAACCGCGCTGGGTGCTGGTGGACGTGGCCTTCGAGCGCAAGCTGGCGCACGTGATCCCGCTGGACGCGATCAAGCGGCACACCGAGGAACTGGGCGAAGGCTTTCCGCTGACCGCCAAGGGCAACCGCCTGTCGGTGTTCCCGGTCACGGCCGCGCAGTGGAAGCTGCTGCTGGCGCTGGAAAAGAAGAAGCCGGCCTGATTTTCGCAGGAGCGCACTTCAGTGCGCGATGGGGCATTGCCGGGAAAGCCCCATCGCGCACTGAAGTGCGCTCCTACACCTGACAACCATTCCTCCAACCCCATCGAGTCCACCATGTCCGAAGCCAAGCGCCTGGCCGCCGAAAAAGCCATCGAGTACGTCCAGAAGGGAATGATCGTCGGTGTCGGCACCGGCTCCACCGTGGCTTACTTCATCGAAGCGCTGGCGCGCATCAAGGACCAGATCGAAGGCGCCGTCTCCAGCTCCGAGCAGAGCACCGCCCTGCTCAAAGGCCACGGCATCGAAGTGCTCGACCTGAACCACACCGGCGGCCTGTCGTTGTACGTGGACGGCGCCGACGAGTGCGACGGCAACAGGAACCTGATCAAGGGCGGCGGCGCCGCGCTGACCCGCGAGAAGATCATCGCCGAGGCCAGCAAACAGTTCGTCTGCATCGTCGACCCGAGCAAGCAGGTCAAGGTGCTGGGCAAATTCCCGCTGCCGGTGGAGGTGATCCCGATGGCGCGCAGCCTGGTCGCGCGCGAGATCATGGCCCTGACCGGCGGCCAGCCGGTGTGGCGCGACGGCGTGGTCACCGACAACGGCAACCTGATCCTGGACGTGCACAACCTGTCCATCACCGACCCGGTGAAGCTGGAACAGCAGCTCAACCAGATCCCGGGCGTGGTCACCGTCGGCCTGTTCGCGCGCCGCCCGGCCGACGTGGTCATCGTCGGCGGCGAGCCGCCGCAGGTGCTGTAAGCGCGCGTCCGCGGTCCGGCTGCGCTCCCGCGCGGGAGGCACGCCAATGCAATCGGTCCGGCGCGTTGGCAGGCCCGGTCTGTCCCGGCCACGATCGGCAAGCGTGGCCGGAATCGCGAATCCGGACTGGGTGCGGATTCGCGATGGCTCGCGGGACGTCAGCCAGCTGTGGCTTCCAGCCACGCCCGCCACTGCTGCTCCAGCGCGGGCAGGTTGTCCGGCAGGCCGAAGGCCGGGCCGGTGTCGGCCAGCCAGTCGTCGAAATGGCCGCCAGCCGCGATGCGCTCGCTGATGCTGCCCAGCACGCCCGGGCGCGCAGCGGCCGTGGCCTGGACCAGGAAATCGGCCCAGCCCTGCACCAGGGCGTAGTAGCGCGCCCCGGTCGCCGCGTCGCCGGCCTCGGCCGGGCTGCGATAGACCAGGCTGACGCCCTTGGTGGCAGGCGCGGCCTGGCCCACCGGGCGGGCCGGGTTGGCCATGGCCAGGAAACCGGCAAGGCCGGGCAGCGGATGGGCCGGATCGGCCTGCAGGCCGCGCAGCATCCGCCGGCGCTGGGCGACCAGTTCGTCCGCCTCCAGCGTCATCGCCGCCGCCTCGTTGAGCCAGTCGGGACTGCGCGCATGGCCATGGCCGGAGGTCCTGCCAAGATCCGGCCAATAGGCGAGATTGAAGATCACATGCCCCAGCTCGTGGCGGGTCAGGTTGCGCCAGATCGCTTGGCCGATGGCCGGATTGGCGGCAAGCAGGCGGCTGCCGGGGTCGTCGGCCGCCACGGCCGACTGCCGCGCGGCCTGGAAGGCCTGCATGCCCGGCCAGTCGATCACCTGCACGGCACCGGCGGCGACCAGGCGCGCGCGGTCATCGGCACCGATACCCTCCGGCGCGTCCAGCAGCACGGCGAGCCGGAGCGATGGCCGGGCGAAATGACGTTCGAAGGCCGCGGCGCTGGCGGCCAGGTCGCCGGCCAGCGTCCGCACCTGGCCGGCATCGCGGCCGTAGACCCAGCCATGCGCGCCGGCCGTACAGTGATCCAAGCCGGGGAGCAGCGGGCAGCCTGCCTCGGCGTGGGCATTGCCCGCGAGCAACAGCAGGAACGGCACCAATGCAGAGGTAAGGGAACGGGAAAAAGGCATGCGTGCATCTCCGGATGGGATGCTTTCCCTGACGCGCGGAACCGGCGGATGTGTCAGCCGCGTTCCGGCCACGCCGTCAGCGGGTGGACTTCCTGTCCGTCTGCGCCAGCGCCTTCACCAGCTCGCCGACCAGTTCGCGCTGCCGTGCCGGCAGGGCCAGATAGGTATCGATCACCGCGCGTTCGCGCGCGCCCACCGCATTCCACTCGGCGCGGGCCTCGGCCACGCGCGGCGCATCGCCGAAGCGCAGGGCCTGCGGCGCCACGCCGAACAGCTCGGCGAGCACCTGCAGCTTGTCCTGCTCGGGGATGGAGCGCCCGGCCAGCCAGCGCGACGCACTCTGGAAACTCACCGAACGCCCCGTGTAGCGCGCATTGAACAGACGGAAGAGGATCGCCGGCCGCGGTTCGTAACCGGCCGCGCTCATCGCCTGTCCCAAGCGTCGGGAGAATTCGAAGCGTTCGTCGCTCATGGCCGGCAACGTTACGGACCACGTTCACGGCAAGATCACCAATCACTTTCATTTGAATGAACTAATTGCTTTCATTGGCGCATGGACCCATGCGTGGCGCCGGCCAGGCGCCCGCCCCGCCAAGGAGAAGCACCATGGAAAACGTTCCCGCCGCCGGCACGGCACCGGAGCATTTCGTCCGCGGCTACATGGAGGTGGACTACCGCCGCCGCTACGCCGGCCTGCTGCGCTTGCACCCCATGCCATCGGAAGCGATCGCCGAGCTGTGCCTGTTCCGCTTCTGGCTGGCCTGCCGTGCCTACGCGCATTCAGGCGTGGCGCCGGCACCTGCACCGCCGCTCTGCGTGCCGGCCGGCTGGACACCGCCGCAGCAGGCCGCCGGCCAGGATATCGACTGCACGCTGGATGCCTGGCACGGCCACCTGCTGGAGAGCCGATTCGACCTGTACGACCGCTTCTTCCAGCTCGGCCGCAACCGCGACGATCCGCTCGGCCTGGATGCCGTGGCGCTGGCGCTGTCCTGCCAGCTGTTCGTGCAGCCTTCCCCCTTCACGCGGGCGTGGTTGCACGATGAAGTGCACACCCTGTTCTGCACGCTGCTCGACGCCTTCGCCACCGCGCCGGACGCACCGGGCCCCACCCGCGACGACGCTTGACGCCACGCCATGCATCCGTGAAGGTGCGCAACGCCCTTTCGCCCGAGAGTCCGCCATGTCCCTGCCACGCCTCGCCGCCTGCCTGTCCCTGTTGCTGCTGTTGAGCGGTTGCGCCAGCGCTGGCGGGCACTGGGTGGAACTGGGCGGGGCGCGCTACCACGTGGAACTGGCCCAGGACGACGCCAGCCGCGCGCGCGGCCTGATGTTCCGCGACAGCATGGACAGCGACCGCGGCATGCTGTTCATCCACGACCGCCTGGAACCGCAGGCGTACTGGATGAAGAACACCCGCATCCCGCTGGACATCCTCTATTTCGACGACACCCGCCGGCTGGTCAGCCAGCAGCGCGACGTGCCGCCGTGCTCGGCCGGTGATGCCTGCCCGCCCTATCCCAGCTTCCGGCCGGCGCGTTACGTGCTGGAACTCAACGCCGGACAGGCGGCGAAGCTGAAGCTGGAAGACGGCACCGAGCTGGTGTTCGGCCCCGGTATTCCGAAGGGCAAGTAACCCGCCGCCACAGCAGCGGTTGCAGCCGCGAAAGCGCCTGCCCGGCAATGTCCCATCGCGGCTCACGCCACTCCTGCATCGTTTTCCGCCGCCGCTTTCGCCCCATGCCTTGAACCGGCCGCGCTTTGCCGCCAGTCTTGGGCCATGTCCGACACACGCCTCACCCTGCCGCACTGGGACGCGTTGGCCGAGCTGGCCGACGACGCGCTGCCCCTGCTGCCCATCGCGCTGCTGATCGCGCGCGACGAATACCCGGAACTGGACCCGGCCCGCTGCGACCGCCTGCTGCAGGCCCACGCCGACCACCTGCGGGTGGAAGTGGATGCCATCACCGAGTGGCCGCTGAAGGTGGCCGCCATCAACCACCACCTGTTCAACGAGCTGGGCTACAGCGGCAACCACGACGCCTACTACGACCCGCGCAACAGCTACCTCAACGAGGTGGTCACGCGCCGGCTCGGCAACCCGATCTCGCTGGCGCTGGTGCAGATGGAAGTCTCGCGCCGGCTCGGCCTGCCGCTGGAAGGCATTTCCTTCCCGGGCCATTTCCTGGTGCGGCTGCCGGTGGAGGAAGGCGTGCTGGTGATGGACCCGTTCAACGGCGGCCGCCCGCTGGGCGTGGACGAACTGCGCGAACGCGCGCGCAGCAACCTCGGCGGCGAGACGCCCGACGACCAGGTGCTGGCGCAGATCCTGGATCCGGCGCCGGCACGCGCGATCCTGATGCGCATGCTGCGCAATCTCCATGGCGTCTACGCCGAACGCGAGGAATGGGATCGCGCTGCACGCAGCGCCGACCGCATCCTCAAGCTGGCGCCGGAGCAGAACGAGGCGCTGCGCGACCGTGGCCTGGCCTATCTGCGGCTGCAGCACCTGGCCGGCGCGCGCGCCGACCTGTCGCAGTACCTGCGGCTGGAACCGGATGCCGCCGACGCGGCGCAGGTGCGCGAACGCCTGATCGACCTCGGCGGCGAGCGCCCGCGGCTGCATTGACCTGTAGATGCAGGGCTTGCCCCGCATGAGGCTTCACCGGGAAAACCCGTGCGGGGCAAGCCCCGCACCTGCGGCATTCCCGCGCCGGCCGGACTCAGTCCAGCTCCACCATCTCGAAATCGTCCTTGGTGGTGCCGCAGTCCGGGCAGGTCCAGGTCTCCGGCACGTCTTCCCAGCGCGTACCCGCGGCAATGCCTTCCTCGGGCAGGCCATCGACCTCGCGGTAGATGAAGCCGCAGACGACGCACATCCAGGTGCGGAAAGTGGAGGCGGAAGCGTCGGACATTGGATAATCACGGCAACACAGGGGCGGCCGCAGATTGTCCCACTCCCGCCGCCGTACAGGTAGCCATCCATGCCCCACCCCATCCGCGCCGCCCGTGGCGTCTATCTGATCACCCCCGACGAGACCGACACCGCGCGCCTGCTTGAGCGCACGCGCCCGCTGCTCGCCGCCGGCGCCACCTGGCTGCAGTACCGCAACAAGGCGGTCGATGCCGCCACCGGCCATGAGCAGGCGCAGGCCCTGCAGGCGCTGTGCGCCGCCGCCGGCGTGCCGCTGATCGTCAACGACGATGCCGCGCTGGCGGCTGCCATCGGCGCGGCCGGCGTGCACCTGGGCGAGGACGACGGCGACATCGCCGCGGCGCGCGCCCTGCTCGGCCCCGGCGCCATCATCGGCGCGTCCTGCTACGACCAGCTCGACCTGGCGCAACGCGCCGTGGCCGCCGGCGCCAGCTATGTCGCCTTTGGCGCGTTCTTCCCCAGCCGCAGCAAGGCCACTACCCGCCGCGCAACCCCGCAACTGCTGCGCGAGGCCGCTGCGCTGGGCGTGCCGCGGGTGGCCATCGGCGGCCTGACCGCGGACAACAGTGCGCCACTGGTCGCTGCCGGCGCCGACCTGCTCGCGGTCATCAGCGGCGTGTTCGCCGCCGACGATCCGGTGGCGGCGCTGCGCGGCTATCAGGCGTGTTTCGTGTAGGAGCGCACCTGTAGGAGCGCACTTCAGTGCGCGATGGGGCTTGCACGCAAATCCCTTTGCAACAGCCCGCACATCCATGTGCGGGGATTCAAATGGAGAGCCCCTTCGCGCACTGAAGTGCGCTCCTACAAGATGGCTGATGCTTGCTGATGGGGCATTCCCGTTTGAATCTCCCACGCAGGAATGTGCGGGCTGTTACGGCGGGTTCTGCATGCAAGCCCCATCGCGCACCAAGGTGCGCTTCTACTCCAGCACCGCCTTCACCGCCGCCGGGTCGGCCAGCGCCTGCACCTCGCGGATCAGGCGCACGGTGTTGCCGCCGAGGATGGCGCTGATCTGCCGCTCGTCGTAGCCCGCGTCGAGCAGCGCCTGCACCACCTTGGGCAGCGCGGTGATGTCCTCGTAACCTTCGACGCCGCCACCGCCGTCCCAGTCCGCGCCCAGGCCGACATGTTCCCAGCCGGCCACCTTGATGATGTGCAGCAGGTGGCGCATGTAGTCGTCGAAATCGGCTTTGCGGATGTTGTACTTCGCGTCGAGCTCGGCCATGCGCGCCTTGACCTGTTCGCGCTCGGCGTCGGTCAGGTCGTTGCGATCGCCGAAAGATTCGTAGAGCTTGCGCCGCTCGGCGCGGTACTCGGGTGTGGCGCCGGTATCGATCAGGTAACCGCCCAGCGAGTTGACCTGGATCACGCCGCCCTTCTTCGCCAGGGCGCGGATGCGCTTGTCGTCGATGTTGCGCGAGTGCGCGAACACGTCATAGGCGCCGCTGTGCGAAAGGATGATCGGCGCCTTGCTCAGCGCGATCATCTGGTCGAACACCGCGTTGGACGAATGCGACTGGTCGATGATGATGCCCAGCCGGTTGGCCTCGACGATCATCGCCTTGCCCTTTTCGCTCAGGCCGCCGTGCTCGCCCTCCGGCGCCACGCCCATGCCGGCCGAATCGGCGAAGTCGTTGTGGCTGATGTGCGCCAGCGAGAGCATGCGCAGTCCCTGCTTGTAGTAGAAGCTGAGCAGGCTGGGGTCGTACTCCAGCGGGTAGGCGTTCTCCATGCTGATGTAGACCGATTTCTTCCCCGCCGCCTTGATCCGCGCCGCATCGTCGGCGGTGGTGGCCAGTTCGAACTTGTCCGGATTGGCCGCGACCATCTCGCGGATCTCGGACAGGCGCTTGAGGCCGGCGTCGCGCGCCTTCAGGTTGCCGGCGGCATCGCGTTCTCCCTGGCTGGTGAACACCACCCAGAAGCCGCCGTCCAGCCCGCCTTCGACCATGCGCGGGTAATCGATCTGCGAACCCTCGGTGTGGCGGTCGGTGATCTTCCAGCCCGGCTGCGAGAACAGCGCCGGCGTGTCGAGGTGGGTGTCGAGGTTGATCGCGTGGGCCTGGATGGCGCGGGCGCGCTCGGAGATCTTCGCCGGACCGGTGCCAGCCTGGGCGGTGGCGGCGAAGGCCAGCAGCAGCGCCGCCGACAGCGCGCCGGCCTTGAACGTCGTATCGAACTTCATGGCTCTCCCTTCGGAACGGATCGTCCCGCATTCTTGCACGCGTGCCGCGCGGCCTTGCAGGCCATTGGTCATGGATTCCCCGGCGCATGGCAGCGCCCGGCGCGAAAGCGGACAATAGGCACATTCTTTCGTCACCCTCCGTGCCTGCCATGTCCTTGAACCACGACCAGTCCCATGCCCTGTTCGCCCGCGCCCAGCAGTTGCTTCCGGGCGGCGTCAACTCGCCGGTGCGCGCGTTCAAGTCGGTCGGCGGCGAGCCGTTCTTCGTGCAGCGCGCCGACGGCGCGTACCTGTTCGACGTGGATGGCAACCGCTACATCGACTACGTCGGTTCGTGGGGCCCGATGATCGTCGGCCACAACCACCCGGCGGTGCGCGAGGCGGTGCAGCAGGCCATCGGCAACGGCCTGTCGTTCGGCGCGCCGTGCCCGGCCGAAGTGACCATGGCCGAGACCATCACCGGCCTGGTGCCGTCGTGCGAGATGGTGCGCATGGTCAACTCCGGCACCGAGGCCACGCTGTCGGCGATCCGCCTGGCGCGTGGCGCCACCGGGCGCAACCGCATCGTCAAGTTCGAGGGCTGCTACCACGGCCACGGCGATTCGTTCCTGGTCAAGGCCGGCAGCGGCATGCTGACCCTGGGCGTGCCAACCTCGCCGGGCGTGCCGGCCGGCCTGAGCGAACTCACCCTCACCCTGCCCTACAACGATTTCGACGCCGCCACCGCGCTGTTCGAACAGCAGGGCAGCGAGATCGCCGGCCTGATCATCGAGCCGGTGGTCGGCAACGCCAACTGCATCCCGCCACGTGAGGGTTACCTGCAGCACCTGCGCGCACTGTGCACGCAGTACGGCGCGCTGCTGATCTTCGACGAGGTGATGACCGGCTTCCGCGTGGCGCTGGGCGGCGCGCAGGCGCACTACGGCATCACCCCGGACCTGACCACCTTCGGCAAGATCATCGGCGGCGGCATGCCGGTGGGCGCCTATGGCGGCCGCCGCGAGCTGATGCAGCAGATCGCCCCGGCCGGCCCGATCTACCAGGCCGGCACCCTGAGCGGCAATCCGGTGGCGATGGCCGCCGGCCTGGCGATGCTGGAGCTGATCCAGCAGCCCGGTTTCCACGAGGTGCTGGCCGCACGCACCGCGCGCCTGTGCGAAGGCCTGGAGGCGGCCGCGCACGAGGCCGGCGTCAGCGTCACCACCACCTGCGTCGGCGCGATGTTCGGCCTGTTCTTCACCGACGAGAAGGTGGAGACCTACGCCCAGGCCACCGCCTGCGACATTCCCGCGTTCAACCGCTTCTTCCACGCGATGCTGGAGCGCGGCGTGTTCCTGGCGCCATCGGCCTACGAGGCCGGCTTCCTGTCCAGCGCGCATGACGATGCGGTGATCGACGCCACCCTGGCCGCCGCGCGCGAGGCGTTCAGGGTGGTCGCCGCGGGCTGATCGCCCCTCACCGCTTCCATGCAGGAGCGATGCAGGTCGCGACCGGAGCTTTCGCAGGAATGCGCCGGTTGCGACGGATGCCGCTCCTGCGGAAGCGGCCGCCATGGATGCCCATGATCCACGCCCTGCTGCTCGACTTCGACGGCCTGCTCGCCGACTACGACCATCCGCGCCATCTCCTGCACCTGGCCGATGCGGCCGGCTGCATGCCGGCGCAGATCGACGAACTGCTGCGTGGCGAAGGGCTGGAGCTGGCGCACGCGCGTGGCGAGCTCGATGGCGATGCGCTGTTGCAGGTCCTGAACGAGCAGCTCGGCAGCCGGTTGTCCGCCACCGACTGGCTCACCGCGCGCACCCGCGCCAGCGTCCTGCGCCGCGACACGCTCGCCCTGCTGCAACGGCTGCGTCCGGATGTCTGCGTCGCCGTACTGACCAACAACGGCCCCTTGAGCGTGGCCGCGATCACCGCCCTGCTGCCCGGCATCGACGTGCTGTGCAGCGCCACCCTGGGCGTGCGCAAGCCGGACCCGCACATCTATCTCGCCGCAACCGCACGGCTCGGCTGCGAGCCGGCACGCACCCTGTTCGTCGATCACCTGTTCCGCAACGTGCAGGGCGCGCGCGGCGCCGGCCTGCACGCCGACACCGCGCACCACACCCAGTCGCTGCGCCGCGTGCTGCGCCGCTACCGGCTGCTCTGAAACCGGCAATGCCAGCAACGATGCCGGCAACGTGGAATCGTGCCGGCCAAAACGGCAGGAGCGCACCGAAGTGCGCTCCTGCGGGTCACCCGATCGGCCCGGGCTCAGCGTGCGGCCACAAACGCCGCGATCGCCTCGCGCACGCGCTTCAGGCCTTCGGCCAGTTCCTCGTCAGTGATGTTCAGCGGCGGCACGAAGCGCAGCACGCTGGTGCCGGCCTGCAGGATCAGCACCTGCTTCTCGGCGGCCAGGTCCAGCAGCGTGCCGATGTCGGCCACGTACTCGGGCTTGAGCACCGCGCCGATCATCAGGCCCATGCCGCGCACCTGCTCGAACACGCCGAACTCGGCGCCGATGGCCTCCAGCCCGGCCTTGAGCGCGGCCGACTGGCGGGCCACGTTGGCCTTGATCCCATCCGAGGCCAGCGTGCGCAGCGCCACGCGCGCCACCGCCGCGGCCAGCGGGTTGCCGCCGAAGGTGGTGCCGTGGGCGCCAACGCCCATGACGTCGGCCACCTTCGGGCCGGCCAGCATCGCGCCGACCGGGAAGCCGCAGCCCAGCGCCTTGGCCAGGCTGACGATGTCCGGGGTCACGCCCCAGTTCCAGTGCGCGAACAGCTCGCCGGTGCGGCCCATGCCGACCTGGATCTCGTCCAGCACCAGCAGCGCGTCGTGCTGGTCACACAGTTCACGGGCGCGGCGCATGAATTCCGCCGAGGCCGGCATCACCCCGCCCTCGCCCTGCACCGGCTCGAACATCACCGCGGCCACGTCGCCGCCGGCCATCGCCGCTTCCAGCTGCGCCACGTCGTTGAAATCGGCATAGCGGAAACCGCCGGGCAGCGGCTCGTAGCCTTCCTGGTACTTGGGCTGGGCGGTGGCGGTCACCGTGGCCAGGGTGCGGCCGTGGAAGCTGCCGCGGAAAGTAAGGATGACGCGCTTCTCCGGCGGCCGGCCCTGCGCGGCGGCCCACTTGCGCACCAGCTTGATCGCCACCTCGTTGGCCTCGGCGCCGGAGTTGCACAGGAACACGCGGCTGGCGAAGCGCGAGGCCTCCACCAGTTCCTGCGCCAGGTGCAGCGGCGGCTCGCTGTAGAACATGTTGCTGGTGTGCCAGAGCTTGTCGGCCTGGGCCAGCAGCGCGGCCTTCAGGTCCGGGTGGTTGTGGCCGAGGCTGCACACCGCGATGCCGGCCGCCAGGTCGATGAACTCGCGCCCCTGCGTATCCCAGAGTCGGGCGCCCTGGCCACGCTCGAGCACGAGCTGGCGGGGCCGGTACACCGGCAGGTAGTACTGGGACAGGGACAACAGCGGCTCGGCGACAGCGGTCATGGCGTTCCGGTAGGTGTGGTGGGTGAAAGCGGCATTGTCCCCCATTACGCGGGCTGCGGCACAATGCCGCCATGCGACTGTTCTCCACCCCGCAGCTGAATCCCGCGTCCGAGACCGGCTGGCGCCGCCACTGGTTCGACATCATCTACCGCAGCGATACGCCGCCGTCGCGGCGTTTCGACCTGCTGCTGGTCTACGCCATCGTCGCCAGCGTGCTGGTGGTGATGCTGGACAGCGTGCAGCACATCCACGCCGCCTGGGCGTCGTGGTTCTACGTGGTCGAGTGGGGCTTCACCCTGCTGTTCACCGCCGAGTACGCGCTGCGGCTGCTGGTGGTGCGGCGGCCGCTGCGCTACGCGCTCAGCATCTGGGGCGTCATCGACCTGCTGGCGATCCTGCCCACCTACCTCTCGCTGCTGCTGCCCGGCGCGCAGAGCCTGCTGGTGGTGCGCGCCCTGCGCATCCTGCGCGTGTTCCGCATCCTCAAGCTGACCCGCTACATCGAAGAAAGCGGCATCCTGATGCAGGCGCTGTGGCGCAGCCGCCGCAAGATCCTGCTGTTCCTGTCGCTGGTGATCACCATCGCCATCGTCGCAGGCTCGCTGATGTACGTCATCGAGGGCCCCAGCCACGGCTTCAGCAACATCCCGGCCAGCATGTACTGGGCGGTGGTGACCATGGCCACGGTCGGCTTCGGCGACATCGTGCCGCAGACCACGCTGGGGCGCTTCGTCACCTCGGTGCTGATCCTGATCGGCTACAGCATCATCGCCGTGCCCACCGGCATCTATACCGCCGAACTGGCCAACGGCATGCGCCAGGCCGAGGCCGGCCGGCGCCGCCGCGACGACCGCGGCTGCATCGTCTGCGGCCACGAGGGCCACGAGCCGACCGCGCGCTACTGCAACCACTGCGGGCACGAACTGCCGGAACCGCTGGAGCCCTGACCGGCCCGTCGCGCACTGACGTGCGCTCCTGCGGTCCCCGACGGCGTTTCAGTCCAGGAACAGATCCGGCAGCAGCGGCCGCGACGGATCGACCGCATAGGCCGACAGGTCGGTGACGCCGGCCTGCGCCAGCACTTCGTCGTCGATCAGGAACTGTCCGCTGAAACCGGCCGCCTCGCGTACCAGCACCGCGTGCGCGGCGTCGGCCATGATCTCCGGGCTACGGCAATTGGCGGCATCGACGCCGGGAATCATGTTGATCGCATCGGTGGCGATGATGGTGCGCGGCCACAGCGCGTTGACCGCCACGCCTTGCGGGCCGAACTCGGCGGCCAGGCCCAGGGTCACGAAGCTCATGCCCATCTTGGCCAGCGTGTAACCGGTATGCGGCCCCCACCATTTCGGGTCCAGGCTCGGCGGCGGCGCGAGCGTGAGGATGTGCGGATTCGGCGCCTGCAGCAGGTGCGGCAGGCAGGCCTGCGCGCACAGGAAGCTGCCGCGCGCGTTGACCTGCTGCATCAGGTCGAAGCGCTTCATCGGCGTGTCCAGCGCGCCGCGCAGCCAGATCGCCGACGCGTTGTTCACCAGGATGTCGATGCCGCCGAAGGTGTCGACCGTTGCCGCCACGGCGGCATGCACCTGGTCTTCCTCGCGGATGTCGCACTTCAGCGCGAGGCCGCGACCGCCGGCCGCGTTCACCGCGTCCACGGCGGTATGGATGGTGCCCGGCAGCCTGGGATTGGGCACCGCCGACTTGGCGGCGATGGCGACATTGGCGCCGTCGCGCGCAGCGCGCAGCGCGATGGCCAGACCGATGCCGCGCGAAGCGCCGGTGATGAAGAGGGTCTTGCCTTGCAGGCTGCTCATGCGCGACTCCGCGATACCCGATGGAAGCGGACCGCATTATGCGCCATGACCGTCGCCGTTCATGGCCGCTTGCATCGAACACCTGCCGTTAATGCGCGATGCCGATACTGGCGCCCTTCCGTATCCGTCGTGCGTTCCAATGAAACCGTTGCCCGTTGTCGTTCCCCTGCTGCTCGTCCTGTCCCTGACCGCCTGCCAGAAGCACACCGCATCGCCGGCCGACATGGCGCATCCGCACGATGTGGCCGGGCAGACCACCGGCCTTGGCAGCAGCGATGCCACGCCGTCACGGATCGACGCCGGTGCGGTGTGGAGCGGATCGACCGACGCCTGCCGCAGCGACGCACCGCCCGGCGGTGGCGACTGCGTGGTCGAGGCCATGCGCGCCACCGGTGCGACACCGGCCGCGATCGCCGCCGCGCAACGGCTGGCCGCGCAGGACAACCCCGGCTATATCAGCGCCTGGGATGACCAGTCCGGCGTGGGCATGGCGACGCTGGAATTCCCGCTGCGCGCCAACACCAACCAGGGCACCTGGCTGGTGGATGCCGAGGGCAGGACCATCGACGTGGACGCGGACGTGCTGGACGACAGCGCGCGCGCCGGGGCACAGGCAAAGGCGTTCTTCGACGCGCATCCGGACGCCGCGCCATTCGCACCGGCACAGGCCACGGGTACCGCGCCCCTGCCCAATGGCGGCGTGCGCCTGCTCTACGCCACCCCGCTGCGCAGCTGCCACGCCTGCGCCGACCAGGGCACGCTCACGCTGGGCTACGACTTCGACGCCCAGCGCCGCTACGTCGGCCGGCAGGTGGTGGAGGTGCGCTGAGCCGCGCCGTCGCGTTGTCCGCCCAAGCCAGCTCGCCGGATCGCGACGCTCCAACGAACCCACCGTGGAGCGGGGCAAGCCCCGCTCTACACGCCCTCGCCAACGTGATGGAGCAGAGCCCCCTTTATTAAGGGGGGCGCGCCAAAGGCGCGGGGGATAGGCAAGGCAAGGAGTCGGGACCCAAAGCTCTGCACAGCAGAGCTTTGGGGACGCAGTCCGCTACGCGGGCTGCGTCACGCCTTCGGCCCCTGCCCCTCGTTGTCTTCCCAGTGCAGGATGCGCCGGGTCACGAAGCGGTACACCGGCTTGCCGGTGGCGAACCACAGTTCGCGCACCCACGAATGGCGCTTGAGCAGGCGCAGCTCCACCGGCGTCAGCGCCTGCCGGCAGTACATGCGCTTGTGCTTGAGCAGATGGCGCAGATCCTCGCGGGCGAGCAGGCGCATCCAGCGCGAGCGCGGGTCGCCGCAGACCGCCAGCTGGAAATCGATCAGCGCCGGCGAACCATCGGCGCGCACCAGCCAGTTGGCTTCCTTGGCCAGGTCGTTGTGGGCGATGCCGTGGCGGTGCACCTGCTGCAGCAGGCGACGCGCGGCATGGAACCAGGCCACGTCGCCGCGCGGCGGACGCTGGTACATCGCCGCACCCTCCATGTAGCTGCGGTCCAGCCAGCGCCCGTCCCAGCCCAGCAGCTGCGGGGTCGCCTCCATGCCGCCCAGCTTCGCCAGCGCGCGGGCCTCGCGCCGCGCCAGCCACCAGGCCGGCAGCCGCAGCCACCACGGCGTGGCGCCGAGATCGCGGCGCACGAACCGGCGCCCGCCCTCGCGCACCAGCAGGATGCGGCCGAAGCTGTCGGACTTGAGGATCTGGATGCCGTCGTCGTTCGTATTCGCCATCGCCGCCATTCTAGCGTCCGGCCGTCGGTGGCCGGACCGGCCGCGCATTGCCCGGGGGCTTTTCCTACCTGCATGGCCGCTGTCCGGAACCCCATCGCATGGCACCGGTCTGACACCCGCGCCCTTCTATAATCCCGCGATGGACTCTTCCTGGATCGACACCATCCTGGCCTGGATCGCCGCGCACCCCGTGCTGGCCGGCGCCGTCATCTTCGCCATCGCCTTCTGCGACGCCGTCATCATCCTCGGCGCGATCGTGCCGGCGCTGCCGCTGATGATCGCCGTCGGCGTGCTGATCGGCATGGGCGAGATCTCCGGCCCCTACGCAGTGGCCTGCGCCGCGCTCGGCGCGTTCTGCGGCGATGGGCTGAGCTACTGGGTCGGCCGGCGCTGGGGCGACCGCCTGCGCGGGGTATGGCCGTTCAGCCGCTATCCGCAACTGCTGGAGCGCGGCGAACTGCTGTTCAGACGCAATGCGTTCAAGAGCATCCTGGTGGCGCGCTACGTCGGCGCGATCCGGCCGTTCGTACCGGCCATTGCCGGCATGGCGAAGATGCCGCTGGCGCGCTACGCGCAGCCCAGCGCCGTCGCCAGCCTGTCGTGGGCGGTGCTGTTCCTGCTGCCGGGCTGGGCGCTGGGCCAGGCCTACGACGCGGTGGCGGCGGTGGCAGGGCGGCTGTTCGTAGTGGTGGCCCTGCTCGGGGTGATGCTGGGGCTGGTGTGGGCCATCGTGCTGTACGGCTATCGCTGGTCGGCCGCGCGCATGGACGGCTGGCTGGCGCGCCTGCTGCGCTGGTCGCAGCGCCATCCGCACCTGCTCGGCCGCTACTGGAACGACCTGTTCGACCCGCGCCGGCGCGAATCGGTGCCGCTGGCGATGCTGGCGCTGATGCTGTTGCTGCTGGGCTGGGGCTGGTTCGTGCTGCTGATGGTGGTGGTCGGCCACGGCGAGCCACTGGCGTTGGACCTGGCCGTGCACCACCTGATGCTGGCCCTGCGCAATCCGCTGGCCGACTACCCGATGGCGGCGCTGGCGGCGCTGGGCGACTGGCAGGTGCTGCTGCCGGCCACCGCCGCGGGCATGGGCTACCTGTGCTGGCGTCGGCGCTGGATGGCCGCCGCGCACTGGCTGGCGGCGCTGGCGTTCGGCCTGGCGTTGACCAAGCTGCTCGGCGCCACCGTGGACGTGGTGCGGCCGCCGGCCGCCAGCAGCGGCTTCGGCTTCCCCTCGGTGTCGGTGACCATGGCCACCATCACCTTCGGCTTCTTCGCCGTGCTGATCAGTCGCGAACTGCCCGGCCGCACGCGGGTATGGCCGTACCTGGTGTCGGGCATCGTGGTCACGATCATTGGCTTTGCCCGCCTCTACCTGGGTGCGCACTGGCTGAGCGACGTCATCGGCGGCATGTTGTTCGGCATCTTCTG
Organism: Stenotrophomonas sp. 05N423; assembly: GCF_056397145.1. Classification (NCBI taxonomy): domain Bacteria; kingdom Pseudomonadati; phylum Pseudomonadota; class Gammaproteobacteria; order Lysobacterales; family Lysobacteraceae; genus Stenotrophomonas; species Stenotrophomonas sp. 05N423. Next base: position 64,407 of record NZ_JBFTMV010000004.1, on the reverse strand, counting down.
GCTGCTGGTGCTGGGCATCGCCTACCGCCGCCGCTTCAACCGCTCGTTCTGGGTCAAGCCGGTGACGTGGCTGTTCTACGGCGTGTTCGTGCTGGCCGGGTTCTGGTACGCACCGCGCAACGTGCCGGCCAAGCTGGCCAAGTTCGAACCGGTGGCCGAAGCGCCGCGGATGATGGACGCGGCCGGATGGTGGCAGGACGGCTGGCGCGAACTGCCGGCGCGCCGCAACGAATTCGACGACGACCAGCGCTGGCCGCTGGACGTGCAGGTCGCCGGGCCGCTGGCGCCCTTGCAGCAGCAGCTGGAACGCCATGGCTGGACGCTGCAGCCGCAGGCCGGCTGGCAGCAGGCGCTGTCCATGCTGGACAGCAAGGCAAAGCCGGGACAGGTGCCGGTACTACCGGCGACGCTGGACACCAATGTCGAATCGCTGCTGATGCTGCGCCAGGGCGCACAGCCGGACGAGCTGTATGCGCTGCGCCTGTGGCCGGCGCCGGTACGCCTGCAACCGGGCCAGGCGCCGCTGTGGCTGGGCAGCACGCAGACCCTGCGCTACCAGCGCCATTTCAAGCTGTTCGGCCTCTGGCTGCCGTTGCGCGGCGTGGATCCGGCACTGGATGCGGTCAAGCAATCGCTGGACGGCATGGACACCCGCACCCAGGCCATGCCGGAGAGCGGGATGCCGCTGTTGATGATCCGCAGCGAACCGCAGCCGTAGATGCGGGCTTGCCCCGCCTCTACAGGTCGGCTTCCGCCGGCGGCTCGAAGTCGGGAATCCAGGTGAGCAGCTGATCCAGCCGCTGGTGCGGATCGTCTTCCTGCAACAGCACCAGCCGCTGTTCGTCCTCCAGCGGCAGCAGTTCGCCCAGCCGCCACCCCACCCACGCCGCCTGGTCCAGCTGCGCGGGACCGGCGCTGGCGAATTCGCCGCCGGCCTGCTCCAGGATGCGTTCCAGCAGCAGCCCCAGCAGCGCATGCTCGGGCCGCAGTTCGTCGTCGTGGTCCGGGTCGCGCCATTCGACCTCGGCCACCACCAGGCCGTTGTCGCGCACCCGCGTGCGGCTCACGTGGAAACGGCGCGCACCGCGCAGGCGCAGCTGCAGCACGCCATCGGCGCCGACATCGAAATCCTCGACCACCGCCTCCACGCCCCAGGCCGCAGGCGTGGCCGGCTCGCCGACTTCCTCGCCCTCCAGGATCAGGCAGATGCCGAAGGTACTGCCCTGGCGGCCGCATTCGCGCACCAGGTCCAGGTAGCGCGCCTCGAATACGCGCAGGCCGAGCGCGGCGCCGGGCAGCAGCACACCGTGCAGCGGGAACAGGGGCAGGGTCTGCGTGTCTGTCATCAGGCCGGTCGGACTCCGGAAGCGATGGAATGCGTGGCGAGGGTAACGCAGTGCCGGTTACGTCCCCGCCACGATGGAAGCCGGCGCATCAGCCCTGCAGCTGCGCCAGGAAGCGGCGCGGCGCGCCGTCGAAGCCGCCGTTGGACATGAACACCACGTGGTCGCCCTCACGCACCGACTCGCCCAGCCGCGCCAGCAGCGCATCGGTATCGGCCACCGCCTGCGCATCGCCGCGCACTGCCGCGATCACCCTGGCTGCATCCCATGGCAGTTCCGGGCGCGCCAGGAACACCACCGCATCGGCGATGTCCAGCGACGGCGCCAGCGCATCGGCATGCGCGCCCAGCCGCATCGAATTGCTGCGCGGCTCCATCGCCACCACGATCCGCGCCCCGCCGACTTTCGCGCGCAGTCCTTCCAGCGTGGTGTGGATGGCGGTGGGGTGATGGGCGAAATCGTCGTAGAGGGTCACTCCGCGCGCCTGCCCGATCACTTCCAGGCGGCGCTTGACGCTGTGGAAACCGGCCAGCGCCGGCGCCACCGCGGCCACGTCCACGCCCACCGCATGCGCGGCGGCCAGCGCAGCCAGGCCGTTGAGCACGTTATGGCGGCCCAGCAGCGGCCAGTGCACCTGCGCCACTTCCACGCCACGGTGCCGGACCGCGAACACGCTGCCGTCCTGTTCGACCAGCCGCGCGCTCCACTCCAGCGCGGGGTCGAAACCAAAACGCTCCACCGGCGTCCAGCAGCCCATCGCCAGCACCTCGGCCAGGCGCGTGTCCTCGCCGTTGACGATCAGCCGGCCGCGGCCGGGCACGGTGCGCACCAGATGGTGGAACTGGCGCTGGATCGCCGCCACGTCCGGGAAGATGTCGGCGTGGTCGTATTCCAGGTTGTTGAGGATCGCCACCAGCGGCCGGTAGTGGACGAACTTGCTGCGCTTGTCGAAGAACGCGGTGTCGTACTCGTCGGCCTCGACCACGAACTCACGGCCCTGGCCGACGCGTGCCGACACGCCGAAATCCTCGGCCACGCCGCCGATCAGGAAGCCCGGTTCGCGCCCGGCCGCCTGCAGCAGGTAGGCCAGGATCGTCGTCGTCGTGGTCTTGCCATGGGTACCGGCCACGGCCAGCGTGTCGCGGCCGGGCAGCACGTTTTCGGCCAGCCACTGCGCGCCGCTGGTATAGCGCCGGCCGGCGTCCAGCACCGCTTCCACCGCGGGGTTGCCGCGCGAGAGCGCATTGCCGATCACGACCTCGTCGCAATCGCCGCCGATGTTGCCCGGCAGGTAGCCCTGCGACAGGGTGATGCCCAGCGTTTCCAGCTGGGTGGACATGGGCGGGTACACCGCCTGGTCGCTGCCTTCGACCTGGTGGCCGAGTTCGCGGGCCAGGGCGGCCACGCCGCCCATGAAAGTACCGGCGATGCCGAGGATATGGATCTTGCTCATGCGCCGATTGTCGCCGATGCGCCGACGCGCGGGTATGTCATCCCCGCACATACCCCTACTGATCTGTAGGGGAAACTCCTATACCGCCGGTGGGCGTTCATACCGAGAATGCACGGGCCAGCCGCAGTATCCCTCAGGTCCTACTCCCCAAGAGGCCATCCCCAGGGAGCTCATGCTGCGGGGCGCTGAGCACGCCCATCTGCTGGCCCCTGTACGACGAACGCCCCGGACCAGCGCATGGTCCGGGGCGTTCGTTTTTGCGTTCCGGCTGCATGCCGGAACGGCATCATCAAGGCTTGATGGCGGCCAGGATGCGAGCCAGCACCTCGTCCAGCGCGCCCACGCCGTCGACGCGGGCCAGGGTGCCCTTGGCGGCGTAGAAGTCGATCACCGGCGCGGTGGAATCGTTGTAGACCTGCAGGCGCTGGCGCACCGATTCGGGGTTGTCGTCGGCACGGCCCTGCTCCTTGGCGCGGCCGGCGATGCGCTCGACCAGCAGTTCGGTCGGCACGTCCAGCTGCACGATGGCATCCAGCGGCTGCTGCAGGCGGGCCAGCAGTTCGCCCAGCGCGTTGGCCTGGGCCACATTGCGCGGGTAGCCGTCGAGGATGAAGCCGTTGGCGACGTCGGCCTGGGCCAGGCGCGATTCCAGCATGCCCAGCAGGATGTCGTCGGACACCAGGTTGCCGGCATCCATCACCGCCTTGGCCTGCTTGCCCAGCTCGGTGCCGGCGGCCACTTCGGCGCGCAGCAGGTCGCCGGTGGAGATGTGCGGAATCCGCAGTTCTTCCTTCAGGCGGGTCGCCTGCGTGCCCTTGCCCGAACCGGGCGGTCCCAACAGAACCAATCGCATTCCTGACTCCCTATGTATGTAGAGGACGTTTCTTCCAGGGACGGACAGCGGCGTTAGACTCAGGGGCCGATTTCACGCTGCACCGCAATAACGCAGCTTACCGCATCCGGCCAATGTCCCGGAAATGTCCCCCGCCCGGAGAGTCTCCGCATGTCCAAAGGCACCCTGCTCTATGCCCAGTCCGGCGGCGTCACCGCCGTCATCAACGCCACCGCCTCGGCCGTGATCGCCGAAGCCAGGGCGAAGAAAATCAAGGTATTGGCGGCGCGCAACGGCATCCTGGGCGCCCTGCGCGAGGACCTGATCGACACCTCGAAGGAGTCGGCCGCCAGCATCGCCGCGCTGGCCCACACCCCGGGCGGCGCGTTCGGCTCGTGCCGCTACAAGCTCAAGTCGCTGGAGGCGGACAGGGCGAAATACGAACGCCTGCTGGACGTGCTCAGGGCGCACGACGTGCGCTGGTTCCTCTACAACGGCGGCAACGATTCGGCCGACACCGCGCTGAAGGTCTCGCAGCTGGCCAGGGAATTCGGCTACCCGCTGACCTGCGTGGGCGTGCCCAAGACCATCGACAACGACCTGGCCGTCACCGACACCTGCCCGGGCTTCGGTTCGGCCGCCAAGTACACCGCCGTGTCGGTGCGCGAGGCCGCGTTGGACGTGGCGGCGATGGCCGAGACCTCCACCCGGGTCTTCATCTACGAGGCGATGGGCCGCCACGCCGGTTGGCTGGCCGCCGCGGCCGGACTGGCCGGGGAGAATCCCGACGACGCACCGCAGATCATCCTGCTGCCCGAACGCGCCTACGACGAAGCCGCCTTCCTGGCGAAGGTGAAGCAGGTGGTGGCGAAGGTCGGCTGGTGTGTGGTCGTGGCCAGCGAAGGCATCCACACCGCCGACGGCCGTTTCGTCGCCGATGCCGGCGGCGCCACCGATTCCTTCGGCCACACCCAGCTCGGCGGTGTCGCCTCGCACCTGGCCGGCCGGGTCAAGGCGGAACTGGGCTACAAGGTGCACTGGACCCTGCCCGATTACCTGCAGCGCTCGGCCCGCCATGTCGCCAGCAAGACCGACTGGGAGCAGGCACAGGCAGTGGGCAAGGCGGCGGTGCGGTTCGCACTCGAGGGGCGGAACTCGGTGATGCCGGTGATCGTGCGCGTGTCCGATGCGCCGTACCGCTGGAAGATCGAGGCCGCGCCGCTGTCCAAGGTGGCCAACCACGAGAAGAAGATGCCGGCCGGCTTCATCCGCAAGGACGGTTTCGGCATCACCGAAAAGGCGCGGCGCTACCTGCAGCCGCTGATCCGCGGTGAGGCGCCGCTGCCCTGGGGCCGCGATGGCCTGCCGAGGTATGTGACGCTGAAGAACGTGGCGGTGGCGAAGAAGCTTCCGGGCTGGGAAGGCTGAGCCCCGCGGCCGGCGCCGCCCCTGCCTTGCGTCGCGGTGACTTCAGGCAGGTGCCCGGCAACGCCCGTGGCGCGCATCCTGATACCGCGTTTCCCGCACAGGTACGGCGCCATGATCCGCAAGGTATTGATCGGCATGCTCGGCTTTCTTCTCGTCTGCCTGATCGGTGGCGCGGGCTACCGCCTGGGCCAGTAGCTGGCCGGACACAACAGCGCCGCCACGCGGCCTGCCCCGGCCTGAGCCAGGCCTGGAATCCCCCCGGCGGGTGCCGCCCTGCTGCGCCGGCTCAGCGGCAGGATTTGCCCTCCATCGCCATGTCCACCGCGAATGCCGGCAGCGACGCCAGCCTGCCGGCTTCGGCCTGCTGCCGCGCTTCGCCCAGGTACACGCGCACCTGTCCCTGGCCATCGCGGGTCAACGGCTGTTCGACAGGGCGCCGCCAGACATCGACCACAACCTGCTGGCCCGGGCAGGCCGCAGCCGGAATGCGGATACGGTCGTTGAGCCGCCATCCGTTCTCGCCCGGCGTGACCTGGGCGAAGTCCAGCAGCACGGCGCGCGGCTGGCAACGCGCATCGGTACGCACCAACTGCATGTCATAGGGCGCGTCGGCCTGGCCGGTGAAGCGGCCTTCGATGCGGGCGCAGGCTTCGGGAATCTGCCGCACGGTGTGCGCCGCGCCCACCGCCTGCGCCGTCCCCGGCGGACGCTGTATTTCCGGTTGCGCCGCGACGGGCGCCTGCGCGCCTGCGGCCAGCGGCAGCAGGGCCAGCAACGGCATCGACAGCATTCCACGCCCCTTCTTCATCGGCAGGCCTCGTTCATCACGGAAAGCCGCACGGTGCCAGCCCGGCGCTGAACGGAATGGCAAGCGTGACCGCCCCGTGACAGTGAACGACAGCTGACCCATACTCGCTGCGGCTCCAGGAAAAGTTGAACACCGCGACACGTACCACGGCCGCTGCATGGCTCCGGGTCTGTTCCAGTGCTTCATCCCCGGCGTGTCCCGCGTTCAGCCGTTGCTGGGCGACATCCACCTGTGCTGGAGGGGTTCATGCTGGAACACTACGGTCTCGTCTTCGCCCTGGCGTGTGCGGTCATCGCCATCGCCTATGGTCTGTTCGCCGCCCGCTGGGTATTGCGCCAGCCGGCCGGCAACCCGCGCATGCAGGAAATCGCTTCGGCGATCCAGGAAGGCGCGCGCGCCTACCTCAATCGCCAATACCTGACCATCGCCATCGCCGGCGTGGTGCTGTTCGTACTGGTGGGCGTCTTCCTGAGCTGGTACACCGCGGTCGGCTTCGCGATCGGCGCGGTGCTGTCCGGCGCGGCCGGCTACATCGGCATGAACGTCTCGGTCCGCGCCAACGTGCGCACCGCCGAGGCCGCACGCAACGGCATGAGCGCGGCGATGGACGTGGCGTTCAAGGGCGGCGCGATCACCGGCATGCTGGTGGTGGGGCTGGGCCTGCTGGGCGTGGCCGGCTACTACCTGCTGCTGACCCGGCACCTGGGCGTAACCGGCGAGGCCGCACTGCACGCGCTGGTCGGACTGGCGTTCGGCAGCTCGCTGATCTCGATCTTCGCGCGCCTGGGCGGCGGCATCTTCACCAAGGGCGCGGACGTGGGCGCCGACCTGGTGGGCAAGGTCGAGGCCGGCATTCCCGAGGACGACCCGCGCAACCCGGCGGTGATCGCCGACAACGTCGGCGACAACGTCGGCGACTGCGCCGGCATGGCCGCGGACCTGTTCGAGACCTACGCGGTGACGGTGATCGCAACCATGCTGCTGGGCGGGCTGATGATCGCCGAGGCCGGCCACAACGCGGTGCTGTACCCGCTGGTGCTGGGCGGCGTGTCGATCATCGCCTCGATCATCGGCGCGTTCTTCGTCAAGGTGAAGGCCGACGGCTCGATCATGGGCGCCCTGTACAAGGGCGTGATCGTCTCCGGCGTGCTGGCGGCGATCGCGTTCTGGCCGGTGACCACGCAGCTGATGGCCGACTCCAGCTACGGCGCGACCAACCTGTACCTGTGCGCGCTGATCGGGCTGGTGCTGACCGGGCTGATCGTGTGGATCACCGAGTACTACACCGGCACGCAGTACAAGCCGGTGCAGCACGTGGCGCAGGCCTCGACCACCGGCCACGGCACCAACATCATCGCCGGCCTCGGCGTGTCGATGAAGTCCACCGCGCTGCCGGTGGTGGCGGTCTGCGCGGCGATCTGGGGCGCGTTCCACTTCGGCGGGCTGTACGGCATCGCCATCGCCGCCACCGCGATGCTGTCGATGGCCGGCATGATCGTCGCGCTCGACGCCTACGGCCCGATCACCGACAACGCCGGCGGCATCGCCGAGATGGCCGAACTGCCCAGCGAGATCCGCGACATCACCGACCCGCTCGACGCGGTGGGCAACACCACCAAGGCGGTGACCAAGGGCTATGCGATCGGCTCGGCGGCGCTGGCCGCGCTGGTCCTGTTCGCCGACTACACCCACAACCTGCAGGCCGCGCACCCGGGCGAGACCTTTGCCTTCGACCTGTCCGACCACACGGTGATCATCGGCCTGCTGATCGGCGGCCTGATCCCCTACCTGTTCGGCGCGATGGCGATGGAAGCGGTGGGCCGTGCCGCCGGCGCGGTGGTGGAGGAAGTGCGCCGCCAGTTCCGCGACATCCCCGGCATCATGCAGGGCACCGGCAAGCCGCAGTACGACAAGGCGGTGGACATGCTCACCCGCTCGGCGATCCGGGAAATGATCGTGCCCTCGCTGCTGCCGGTAGCGGTGCCGATCATCGTCGGCCTGCTGCTGGGGCCGCGCGCACTCGGCGGACTGCTGATCGGCACGATCGTGACCGGCCTGTTCGTGGCGATCTCGATGACCACCGGCGGCGGCGCCTGGGACAACGCCAAGAAATACATCGAGGACGGCCACTTCGGCGGCAAGGGCAGCGAGGCGCACAAGGCAGCGGTGACCGGCGATACCGTCGGCGACCCCTACAAGGACACCGCCGGCCCGGCGATCAACCCGCTGATCAAGATCATCAACATAGTGGCGCTGCTGCTGGTGCCGTTGCTGTAGCCGAAGCTGGCGGCGTGCGGTCCTTTACCCTTCCCCCGCCTGCGGGGGAAGGGAACGGGAGCGGACCACGGGGCACGGATCGGGATCATCGACGTCGCCGCGCGGTTGCCGGCGACGGTGCAGGAGCACGCCTTCCCTGCCCCGCACCGGCGCAAGGGCGTCCAACGAGCGGCCCGCCTGGGCCCGCGGGCTGCCCACCCATGCGGGAGAGCAGCCATGCTGCGCGCCGCGTTCAACGTGCGCGAGGACGCTTCACCGCATGCACCCGGCCATTGCGGCCGCCACCGCAGTAGAACAGCTCGCCGCCATCGGCCTCCAGGCCGCTGACGCTGATTCCCGCCGGCATCTGCAGCCGCTCCAGCACCGCACCGGTTTCCGGGTCGATACGGCGGATGTCGCTCTCCTCGCCTTCGCCGGTGGCATGCCACAGCTCGCCATCCACCCACGTCACGCCGGTGACGAAACGGTCCGATTCGATGGTGCGCAGGATGGCGCCATCGGCCGGGTCGATCTGGTGGATCCGGCGCTGCCGGTACTGCCCCACCCACAGGCTGCCCTCGGCCCAGGCCATGCCGGAATCGGCACCGGCGCCGGGCGCGGGAATCGAGGACAGCACCTCGCCGCTGCGCGGATCGATCCTGTCGATGCGCGCTTCGGCGATCTGGTAGAGGTGGGTGCCGTCGAAGGCGGTGCCGGCGTCGCAGGCCAGCGCCAGCGTGCGGACCGGCGCGCCATCGCGCGGGTCGAAGGCCACCAGCGCCGCGCCGGTGGCCGCCCATACGTTGCGACCGTCGAAGCTGACGCCGTGGATGCAATCCGAACCGGCGAACGGGCCGTAGTCGCGCACCACCTCGGCCGGGCGCACCTGCGTCGTGGTCTTTTCGGGGGCAAGGGTTCCAGTGTTCATCGCTGCAGTCTCCTGGCATGTCCGGGATTCGGTGCCTGCCGACGACACTAGTCAACCGGCAGCGCGGCAGGGAGTAACAAGATCGTCGTGAATCCGCCCGCGGGCAGCGACCACCAGCGCTGCGCCCGCCCGCGTCCGCTCGAACGCACGCGCCCGGTGGCCTCCAGCTCCACCAGGGCGCGCTGCACGTTGCGCTGGCTGCCGCCCAGCGCCAGGGCCAGCGCCGAAGTGGACCAGCCCGCGCCGTCGGCAAGCAGCGCCGCGAGCGCAGCCTGCTCGCCCTCGAAGGGCGGCGCCAGCACCCTCACCGTCTCCGCCATGCGCGGCGCGAGCCGGAAGCCGCCCGGCGTCGCCTCGATGCCCGCCTGCGCGGCGATCAGGGCGCGCAGGCGGCCGATCTCCACCCGCAGCCGCACACGCAGGCTGTCGTCGCAGTGGCGCATGCCGAACACGCGGCCGATCAGCGCATCGCGCTCGACATCGGCGGGCCAGGCTTCGGCCAGCGCGCGGACCAGGGCGAACAGCACCGGGCGCCTGGCCAGCGACTGCCAGCGCTCCCCCAGCCGCAGGCCACGGCGGCATGCATCCACGATCAAGCCGCCGGAGTCCAGCAGATCGCGTACCTGCCCGATGTGCAGCGGCGTGTCGACGCCGCCACCGAGGCAGCGCGCGGCGGGTTGGTCGAGCTCTGCGCTGGCGGCGTCGACTTCCGCCTGCAGGGCCGCGATGCCCGCGTTGCGCGCAGCCATGCGTGCGGCATCGAGCGCGGCGCGGGCCTCGGCGACCTGCAGCGAGCGCAGCGCCAGCGCCGCGGCGGTCAACCCGGCCATGGCCGCCAGCGCCGGCGGCATTCGCTGGCCGTGGAGGCGGGCCAGCGCATCGGCCGCCTGCGGCAGCTTGCCGAGCAGCAGCCAGCGGCGCGCCAGGATCAACCAGGCCTGCAACGCGTTGCCATGGTCGCCGCGCGACTCCAGCTGCGTCGCGACGGCCAGCAGCGGCTCCGGCGAACCACCAAGTTCGCGCATCGCCAGCGCCACCTCCGCATCGGCCAGCGCACAGCGCGCGCGCGACAGCACCTCGTGCGCCCCGAATCCGCGCTGGGCCCTGCGCAGCAGTTCGCGGGCGCGGGCCAGCTCGCCGAGCCGGGCCATGGCGATGCCGCGCAGGGCCAGCGCCGCCGGGTCCTCGCGCAGCGCGACGTGGTTGAGTGCCGCCAGGACATCACCCGTGGCCAGGGCCCGCGCGGACGCGGCGATCAGCGAATCCATCGCCGCAGGCTACCCGCCTGCTCCCGTACGTGCATGCGAAGGAGCGTACGGAGCGCATCGCCGGCTGCGGCCCCGCTACTTCCGGCCGGCCCTTTGGTGCGCCGCACCAGCGGCCGGCGTAGAATGGCGGCCTTCTGTCAAACGTACGATTCGGAGCAGCGCATGGGTCTGGAACTCGTTTCCGCGGGCAAGAACCCCCCGGAAGAAATCAACGTCATCATCGAGATTCCGAAGGATTCGGAACCGGTGAAGTACGAAGTGGACAAGGAATCGGGCGCGATCTTCGTCGACCGCATCCTCTCCACGCCGATGCGCTACCCCTGCAACTACGGCTACGTCCCCAACACCTTGGGCGGCGACGGCGACCCGGCCGACGTGCTGGTGGTGCTGCCGCTGCCGCTGGTGCCCGGTTCGGTGGTGCGCTGCCGCCCGGTCGGCGTGCTGAAGATGACCGACGAGGCCGGCAGCGACGAGAAGATCCTGGCCGTGCCGGTGTCCAAGATCTTCAGCGGCTACGGCCACGTGGAAGACATCGCCCAGGTATCCAGCCACTGGCTGGAGCGCATCGGCCACTTCTTCGAGCACTACAAGGACCTGGAAAAGGGCAAGTGGGTCAAGATCGAGGGCTGGGGCGACGCCGCCGAAGCCAAGCGCATCCTGGTCGAGGCCCAGCAGAGCTTCGCCGCCAAGCAGGATTGAATTGCGCCGGCGGCGGCCCCCGGGGCCCTGCCGCCGCCAGCGACGACGATCACGTTTCATCCGCGCGGGGCATGACCTCGGCGGGGTGTTCCGCTACATTGGCAGGCCGGTTTACCGGCCTGTTCCAGTCGCGGCCGGACGGTTCCATTGGGGGAAATGTCGTGCGTATCCTGCTAGTCGGTGACGAAGCCAGCCTGTCGGCCGATCTCCTCGAGTACATCACCGACCTGGGCGAGGACTGGCAGGTCCAGACCGCCCCGGACGGCAATGCCGCCATCGCCACGGTGGCGTCCAGCACGATCGACGCGGTCATCGTCGCCCCGGTCCTGCCCGACCTCACCCCCGCCACCCTGCTCGGCCAGATCCGGACCCTGCGCCCGGAGACGATCCGCATCGCGCTGATCGACGCCGCGCAGAGCCAGCGCGCGCCCGCGGCCCGCATCATCGGCGTGGCGCACCGCTTCCTGCCGCTGCCGCTGTCGCCGGAAGTGCTGCTCGAGGCGCTGACCAGCCTGGAGGAACTGCGCGACCTGCTGGACAGCCCGCGCCTGCGTGCCGCCATCGGCCGCATCGAAAAGCTGCCCTCGCCGCCGCACCTCTACCTGAGCCTGATGCACGCGCTGGAAGAGGACGAGAACAGCGACGCCAACGACATCGCCAAACTGGTGTCGGCCGACCCGGCCATCGCCGCCAAGGTGCTGCAGCTGTCCAACTCCGCCTTCTTCAACAGCGGCCGCGCGATTTCCGACCTGCGCGGCGCGGTGACCCGGCTGGGCCTGTCCACCCTGCGCGACCTGGTGCTCGCCAGCGAAGTGTTCTCGGTGCCGTCGGTCTCCCCCACCGAGCGCAACGCACTGCAGGCGCGCGCCCTGGCCGCCTCGCGCCTGGCCGCGAAGATGCTGCCGTCCTCCAGCGCCGAGCTCGGCTCGACCGCGGCGCTGCTGGCCGACATCGGCCTGCTGCTGCCCGGCGTGCGCGACGAGCGCGAGCCCGCGGCCGAAGGCGACGAACGCCCGGGCCATGCCGAGGCCGGCGCCTACCTGCTGGGCCTGTGGGGCCTGCCGATGCCGATCATCGAAGCGGTCGCCTTCCACCTGCAGCCGCAGCGCTCGAACGTGCGCAGCTTCTGGGTCACCGGCGCGGTGCACGTGGCCACGGCCCTGGCCAGCGGCAGCCAGGTGGACGAGCAGTACCTGGAACGCACCGCGGTGCTGCCGCGGCTCGACGGCTGGCGCGAGATGGCCAACGATCTCGCCGGGCTGGCCGCCACCGCCTAGGCGGCGCCCAGCGCATGCCCTCCGCAACGGCCGCATTCGATGCGGCCGTTTTTTTTGCGCTCTGAAACACTCGGCAACGGCGGAAGCAGGGGCTTGGCCTGCCCGGCATGCAAGCCTCGACAGGATGGCCCATGCGGGGCGAGCCCCGTATCTACGGTTCCACGTGCTTCTGCAGGAACGGGAAGAAAAAAGGCGACCCTTGCTGCACCCGGGACCGGAAGCAGGTGCCGGCTCCCGGCACGCAAGCTCCGACAGGAGGAGGCCCATGCTGAGCGAGCCCCCGTGTCCACGGCTCCAGGTGCCTGCAGGAGCGAAAAGAAGAAGGGCGGGCCTTGCGGCCCGCCCTTCGTCATGCTGCACAGAACTTCGATGGATCAGAAGCGCTGGGTGTACTTCATGTAGATGAAGCGACCGATGTCGAAGCCGCCGTAGTAGGCGAAGTCGCTGTTCGGTGCCGAGTACTGCAGCGCACCGCGGTGGTTGAACACGTTGTTCGCACCGACGGCGATGGTGGCATCCCACGGCGCCTTCCAGTTGACCTGCAGGTCGTGGAAGGTGTTCGAGCCGGTCTTGCGCAGCGGATCATCCTCGCCATTGGCGATGTGGTCCGGAGCGTTGCACCAGAACGAATCCAGGTCGATGCAGCTTTCCTTCATGCCGGAGTAGTAACGCGCGGTGTAGTTGACACCGAAGTCACCGTAGGTCCAGTTCACGCCCACGTTCGAACGCAGGCGGAAGATACCCGCGGTACCGACGTTGCCAATGGTGATGTTCTCACCGGTGGAGTTCTGGCCGGCTTCGTCGTACTTGGCGGTATAGGTGGTCTGCCAGTCGATGCTGAACTGACCGATCGCCAGTTCCGGCAGGCGGTACTTGATGCCCAGGTCGTAGCCTTCGGTCTCCATCTGGCCCAGGTTGGCCAGACCGTAGAACATCTTGCTGATGTGGCCGTCGGCTTCGCGCACGATGCCTTCGCAGCGGGCGCTGTTGCCCAGGGTGTAGCAGTCGCGCAGGATGCGGTCGACGCTGTCCTGGATGATCATGTCCTTGATCTGGTAGTTGTACCAGTCAAGCGAGATGTCCAGGCCCTGCACCCAGCGCGGGCTCCACACCAGACCGGCGGTCTTGCTCTTGGAGGTTTCCGGCTTCAGGTTCGGGTTGGAACCGTTGATGAACTGGTCCGGGGTCGCGCACGGATAGGTCGAGCACGGCACCAGGCCCTGGCCGACCTGGACATAGCCCAGCGGCACGCCAGCGGCGTTACAGGCGGCATTGCCGTTCACGCTGGCCGGAGCGCCCACGCCGCACGGATCGATGTACTTCTCGAAGCTCGAGCCGGTACCGCCGTACATGTTGTCGATCGTCGGGGCGCGGAAGCCTTCAGCGTAGGTACCGCGCACCAGCAGGTCGTCGGTCGGACGCCAGGTGATGCCGAACTTGCTGTTGGTGGTGCCGCCGAAGTTGCTGTAGTCCGAGTAACGGCTGGCAACGTTCACGGTCAGTTCCTTGGCGAAGGCCATGTCGGCCAGCACCGGAACATTCAGCTCCAGGTACACCTCGTCCAGGCTGTATTCGCCACTGGTCGTGCTCGACGCCAGGCCGGTGTACTCACCCGACTGCGCGAACGCGTCCGGAACGTAGCGGCCTTCTTCCTTGCGGTGTTCCACGCCGACGGCGAAGCCCAGGTCGCCCGCCGGCAGGGTCACGATCGAACCGCTCAGGTCGGCGGTGAACGAGGTGGTCTTGCTCACGCCGGTGGTGGTGAAGATCGGGAACAGGAAGTTGCGCAGTTCCTGGCTGTCCAGCGAGCCCGGACCGGCGACACCGGCTGGCAGCAGCGGATTCCATGCATAGCAGCCGTCGATCGGATCAGCGGCCGTACCACAACGGGCAACACCGTTGGCATCGATGAACGACGGGCCGAGTGCCTGGCGCGCGGCGATCAGGCTCATGTCGCCATAGTTGGTCTTGGTGACTTCGTTGCGGTTCCACAGCGCGCCGACGTTCCAGTCGAAGCTCTTGTCGGCAAACTCGAAGAAACCGCTGATCGACGGCGCGAAACGCAGCGTCTTCAGCTTGCTCTCGGTGGTGCGCGGCACTTCCCACAGACGGCGGCGGAACTCGATGTCCTGGCCGATCGGGTTGAATGCGCTGTCGGCCGACAGCGGGGTGCCGAACGACTGCGACTGGTACGGGTAACCGGCGATCTGCTGGTCGGTGGTGCGGTCGTTGTACAGCAGGTCGGCGTTGAACGTCACCGAATCGGTGAAGTCGTAGTTGCCATTGATATACACCGACTTACGCTCGATGCCGGTCTGCAGCATCATCTGCTGGTTGGCGTTGGCGTATTCGGCCGGCGTCAGCTGGTGATAGTCATTCGGGTTGTTCGGGTTGCCGCCCGGGTTGAGCGTCTGCCAGATCGGGGTCGGCTTGCCCTTGGCCGGCTTGCAGTCGCCGAAGACGCGCGGGTCGCACCACACGCTGTTCGGGCCGACCGGGCTCCAGTCTTCATTGGTGGTGTTCGGACCCAGGCCGCCGTCGCGCGAGAACCAGCGGTCCTTGGCCCACACCGGATCCTGCTTGGAGTATTCGGCCGACAGGGTCACGCCACCGCGCTCGCCTTCGGCGCCGAGGGTGAAGGAGTACTGGTCGGTCTTGCCGTCGCCTTCGCTGAACTGGCCGACATAGGCGCTGGCTTCGGCGCCGTCGAAACGCTTGCGGGTGATCACGTTCACCACACCGGCGATGGCGTCGGAACCGTAGATGGCCGAAGCGCCGTCCTTCAGGATCTCGATGCGCTCGATCGCCGACATCGGGATCTGGCTCAGGTCCTGGTAGCCGCCGCTGGTGGCGCCCAGGCGCTTGCCGTTCATCAGCACCAGGGTGCGGGTCGCGCCGAGGTTGCGGATGTCGATGTAGTAGCCGCCCACGTTCTCGCCCGAGGCCAGGGCTTCGGAACGGGAGATCGCCGGGGAACCGGCCGAGGTCAGGTTCTGCAGCACGTCGGCGACCGAGGTGAAGCCCTGCTTCTCCAGGTTCTCACGGCTCAGCGTCATGATCGGCTGCTGGGTTTCCATGTTCGCGCCACGGATGCGCGAGCCGGTCACTTCCAGACGATCCAGGGTGGTGGCGCCAGCGGCGGCATCCTGCGCGGAAGCGAAGGCAGGCGTCAGCGCAATCGCGATGCCGGCCGGGAGCAGGCCCAGCCGCACTGCGGGAGTACGAAAATTCATCAATCTCTCCGGTTACGTTAGTGGTGCGTTAAACACCCCTGAACGTTACGTTTGTACCGAAGTGATGGGTTTGCGCGAACCAGTCGCAGACTTTGCCGATTGTGGCGAAAGAAGGGCGGGGGTTTCACGGTAGCGCGTGGCCGACATGCCGAACCGCGCGCGGAAGGCGCGCGCGAAACTGCAGCAGTTGTCGAAGCCGCTGGCCGAAGCGACCTCGCCGATCATCATGTCGGTATCGCGCAGCAGCATCGCGGCCCGCTCCAGGCGCAGGCGCGCGGACAACGACTGTGGGCTTTCCTCGTACAGGCTCTGGAAGGTCTTGGACAGGTACCAGCTGGAGAAGTTGGTCAGTTCAGCGAGCTCGCCGATGCGCACAACGCGGTGGCTGTTGCCTTCCAGGTACATGCGCGCGCGCTGCATGCGCCCGAACACCTGGCGCTTGCGGATGCGCGAGCGCCCCGGGCAGCGCTGCACACCGTCGGAGAAGTCCCGCTGCAGCGAAGCCACGTGCAGCAGCAATGGCCGCAGGACATGGGAGCCGGGCCCCTTGGCCTGCGCTTCACGCCACAGGTGCAATGCCGTTCGCGCCTCGGTCCGGCTCATGAGGCCATGACCGGCATAAAGCGCACTGTCGGCCAGGTCGCCCAGCGTGCGCAGCGCCCCGGCATCCAGGGCCACGCCGATGCAGAGCCCATCGCGGCTGGCCTGGATCAAGGGCCGCGACTCCTTTTCGAACGCGATCCACTCGCGCTGCCTCAGGCGGAAGCGGCCTTCCTTGGATTCCACCCAGGCGCTGCCGCGCAGCTGCATCCAGACGGTGAACACCGTCCCCGAGGTCTGCAGGCTGCCCAGCCGGGCGACACCTACGCAATTGGGACGCGGACCGTCCTCCGGCTGCTTCTCGAACGAAACCGACTGACCGCGATCGACCCAGGCCACCTGTCGCATGACTCACCATCATTTGCCTTCAATGGCCGATGGTTTTGCCAATTCTGGCCGCAGGCGTCAGGAAGTTCCCACGATAACCTCACGAATTCTTCCGGAACGCCGGACGAAGAAATCACGAATCCGGTTTTCCCAATGCCGGCAACCACTTGAGGACACCAAGCAGGGGCCGCGATGCGGTTTCCGGCACCGGCATGATCCCGATATCAGTGCCGTCCGCCACTGCCAGCGCCACGTAGATGGCGCTGCCGTCGGGCGACATGCTGAATCCATTGGTCGCGCTCGCCGCATCGGCTTCCAGGCAGCGAGGCGCCTGCGACTGGTCGAGCCGGCTCATCTGCACGGAGCAGCCAGCCTCCTGGTGCAGATAGGTCACCCTGCCGTCATTGCCCACGGCCCAGGTGCGGAAACGCCACCGGCTCGGCACCTCTCCACTGAGCTCGCGGAGACTGGCCGGCAACAGGTCGGCATCGGCCGACCACAGGCCGCCTTCCGCCAGCCGGGTGAACAGCACCCGCTGCGTCCGGCCGTCGTAGCGCACCTGCGACGCACCGGGCACCTGGGCAAGGCGCCGCCAGTTGCCGCCGCTGCGATCGAACAACGACAAGGTGACCGGGCCTTCCCCCTCCCGCCCGATCACGAAGAGCAGGTTGGACGTGGGGCCATATATCGCCTGCAACGGCTCGGAAACGGGAATCGGCAGCCGCTTCCATTGTCCCTGCTCCGGCGCCACCTCATAGATGCCCGGCTGCCCGGCATCATCGCGCCCGCTGACCAGCACCTGCTGGCTGTCGGCCGACCAGTCCGGCGATTGCCGCGCCTCGGGGCGCAGGCCTTCCACCAGATGCAGGGAGTCAGGCTGTCCCAGGCGCGCCCACCACAACGCGAACGCCCCGGAGCGGCTCGAGCTGAAAACCAGTTGCTGCCCATCGGGCGCGATCATCGGCTGCGCATCGCGCCCCGACGATGCGAACAGCCGCTCCTTGCGCTCCGGATGATCGAGCGGGATCCGGAACAGGCCGAACTGCGGCGCACGATGCACGAAGGCGAGCAGCTTGCCCATGCCGGCCACGTTCGGGCTCTGCGCGTCGTCCACTCCCAGGTCCTTCAGCAGGCCCGATCGCAGATCCACCTGGTACAGCCTGGATTCGCTATCCACCCGCCGCCCGAACACGATGGTGTTCTCCCCCAGCCATCCCCAGCCACGTATTTCCGCACTGCCGCCGGTGACGCGGCGGGCAGCGCCGCCGCTCGCCGCCATCACCCACACGCTGCCCATCTGCGGGTTGCGCGTGAATCCGAGCTGGCGCCCATCGGGCGAATAACGCGGCGCGTAGTCGAAATCGCCCTCGCCTCTTTCGTAGTCCAGCGCCGTCCAGCGTCCCGTCGCCAGATCCAGCGTACGGATGCCGGGCGCTTGGTGGCTGCCGGTCATCGAGCCGAACACCAATCCGCGCCCATCCGGCGTCCAGTTGAAGCTCAGCATCTCCGCACCATCGCAGACAGTGGCGCGGCGGGCGCTGCCGCCGGTGGCGCCGATCACCAGCACCTCGCAACTGCCATCGACACGGAAACGCGCGAACGCGATCTCGCGCCCATCCGGCGACCAGGCGGGGAACCGGTCCATGGCCTCCGCAGGCGCCTCCACCAGCGTTGCCGAAGTCGCACTGCCGGTGCTCTGCACCTTGAGCGTCGAGCCGCCATCGCTTTCGTCGGCAAAGGCGACCAGCGCGCCATCCGGCGACAGCGCAGGAAACGTCCCGAACCCCTGCCTGGCGGTGATCAGGCGATAAGGGCGCTCCGGACTGCCGATCACGCCGGTACCATCGGCCGTCGCCGCGTCCAGCGCGCTTTCCTTCACCGGGCTGTGCCACAGCAACCAGGCCATCGTCACTGAACTGCACAGCAGCAACAGTCCCACCGCCAGCAGCAGCCTGCGCCGCGCCTGGCGCCAGAATCCGCCGTTCTTCCGCTGGCCGGGGAGATCCGCGGCCACCTGCGCGGCAGGCATCGGCGCGGCTGGACTGGACGCAGGCCCGTCCACCTCCGCCGTTTCGCTGGTCTCCGGGACCTGTTCTTCCTCTGTTCCCCATGTCACGGGAGCCAGCAGGCGATAGCCTGTCTTGGCGATCGTCTCGATGTATTCCTGCCCTTCCGGGAACACGCCGCCGGCGGAGAAGGCCTTGCGCAGCTGTGTGACCGCCTGGGTCAGCACATCGTTGGTGGGAAGAGTGTCGGGCCACACCTGCGCGAACAGTTCATCGCGGGTAATCACACTGCCCGCGCCTCGGGCCAGCACCAGCAACACGCCGATCGCCTTGGGCGTGAGCCGCGCGGGACGACGTGCGCCGGGTGCATGCACCTCGCGCGATGGCAGGACGATCAGGCAATCGCCGATATGCAGGCGATCAGTGAGGAGGAGGCCGCTGTCGATGGTTTCCATGCCGGTCAGGGAATGAAACGCTGGAGGGCATCGTCCTGAGCCCGCCCCCTGGAGGCGCCGCCACCAGTGAACCGCCAAACTCCGCAAGTGGCGTCAACGCAATGAGCAAATGTTTCAAGGCGCGCGGATATTAGCCTATGCACGTTACCTGTATAGCCATGCGGGTCGACATCAGGCTCTCTCTCGCCGACGCAATCCATATAATCCGCTTCAGAATTCGCGCCCCAGGGCGCGATTTTTTTATCTACCGTTCATCCTGCGACAGCTCTGGCGAAGCGGTGCACGCAGCGCGAAGCCCTTTGAATGCTGGTACGCAGGCCCATGGACGCTTTGCCGCAACGCAGTGCGGATGCCGTCACTTCAACAAGCTGAAGAAAACCTAAAGGGCCGGTCAAACAGCACAGCTGCCTGGCGCCTGCCGAAGCGTGCGCACCATCCGCCCGCCGCCAGCCAGACGGCGCGGAGCGAACGCTCACTCCGCGCATTCATCCAGCGTCACTCCACGCGATACACCTCGGCGCCCTGCGCGCGGAATTCGGCCGACTTCGCGGCCATGCCCATCTCCAGCGCGGCGGCTTCGTCGATGCCCTGCCCGGCCGCGTAGTCGCGCACGTCCTGGGTGATCTTCATCGAACAGAAGTGCGGGCCGCACATCGAGCAGAAGTGGGCGAGCTTGTGCGCGTCCTTCGGCAGGGTCGCATCGTGGAATTCCCTGGCCTTCTCCGGATCCAGGCCGAGGTGGAACTGGTCTTCCCAGCGGAACTCGAAGCGCGCCTTGCTCAATGCGTTGTCGCGCACCTGCGCACCGGGATGGCCCTTGGCCAGGTCGGCCGCATGCGCGGCGATCCTGTAGGCCATGATGCCGTCACGCACGTCCTGGCGGTTGGGCAGCCCCAGGTGTTCCTTCGGCGTCACGTAGCAGAGCATGGCCGTACCGTACCAGCCGATCATCGCCGCGCCGATGGCACTGGTGATGTGGTCGTAGCCGGGCGCGATGTCGGTGGTCAGCGGCCCCAGCGTGTAGAACGGCGCCTCGCCGCATTCGCGCAACTGCTTGTCCATGTTCTCCCTGATCAGCTGCATCGGCACATGGCCGGGACCTTCGATCATGGTCTGCACGTCGTGCTTCCACGCGATCTTCGTCAGCTCGCCCAGCGTCTCCAGCTCGCCGAACTGCGCGGCGTCGTTGGCGTCGGCGATGCAGCCCGGGCGCAGCCCGTCGCCCAGCGAGAAGGCCACGTCGTAGGCCTTCATGATTTCGCAGATGTCCTCGAAGTGGGTGTAGAGGAAGTTCTCCCTGTGGTGCGCCAGGCACCACTTGGCCATGATCGAGCCGCCGCGCGAGACGATGCCGGTGACCCGCCTGGCGGTCAGCGGCACATAGCGCAGCAGCACGCCTGCGTGGATCGTGAAGTAGTCCACGCCCTGCTCGGCCTGCTCGATCAATGTGTCGCGGAAGATTTCCCAGGTGAGCGCCTCGGCGCGGCCATCCACTTTTTCCAGTGCCTGGTAGATCGGCACGGTACCGATCGGCACCGGCGAGTTGCGGATGATCCACTCGCGGGTTTCGTGGATGTGCCTGCCTGTCGAAAGATCCATGACGGTATCGCCACCCCAGCGGATCGCCCATACCAGCTTCTCCACTTCCTCGGCGATGCCCGAGGACACCGCGCTGTTGCCGATGTTGGCGTTGATCTTGGTGAGGAAGTTGCGGCCGATGATCATCGGCTCGCTTTCCGGGTGGTTGATGTTGTTGGGCAACACCGCACGGCCACGCGCGATCTCATCGCGCACGAACTCCGGCGTGATGATCTTCGGGATGGACGCACCGAACGCCTCGCCCGGGTGCTGCTGCAGCAAGTCCGTATCGCGGATTTCCTCCAGCCGCTGGTTCTCGCGGATGGCGACGAACTCCATTTCCGGCGTGATGATGCCGCGCCGCGCGTAGTGCATCTGGGTGACGTTGGCGCCGGCGCGTGCGCGGAGTGGCAGGCTGCGCGCGGGGAAGCGCACCGCGTCGAGCTTCGGGTCGTGTTCGCGGTCGCGGCCGAACGAAGAACTGGGGCCGTCGAGCTGCCCGGTGTCGCCGCGCTCCTCCACCCAGCCGCGGCGCAGTGCCGGCAGGCCGGCGGACAGGTCGATGTGCACGCCCGGATCGGTGTACGGGCCCGAGGTGTCGTAGACGGTAACCGGTGCATTCTCTTCGCCGCCGAACAGCGTCGGCGTGCGGGTCAGCGCGATCTCGCGCATCGGCACCTGCAGATCCGGGCGCGAGCCGGGCACATGGATCTTGCGCGAACCGGGAATCGGCCGGGTCACGGATCCGGAGAGTTGCTGCGCCTGCTGCTGCAGGGCGGAAAGCGGTGCGTTCATCGGGCGTCGTCCTGTTGGAGGCCCGCGCGGATGCACGGGCCGGACGAAGCGAAGGCGCACTGCCGCAGGCGCATGGATGTACCTTGGGCAGGCATCCACGCACGATGGGGCATTGCGAAGCTTCCCTACGCCGGTATCAACCGGATCAGGTTCCAAGGGACTGTCTCAACCGCGGCGCCATGGCCGCGGTACCCCCGCTTCGGGCGGCATTAGAGCATGAAGCCGGGAACAATGGCACCGGCCTCCAACAGCGCGCGTACAGGAGCGCGCTTGGTGCAGGAACGCACTTCAGTGCGCGATGGAGCCGTCCCCTCTGGACCTTGGCACAGGTTGCGCGAGCTGTTGCGGAAAGGCCTTCATGCAAGCCCCATCGCGCACTGAAATGCGCTCCTGCGGCGCATTCCACGGTGGAAGCATGAAGCGGGTTCTAACGGAATCGTGACATCCCTTTCAGTAGGATGCGCCGCTGCCGCATTCATGCCGCCCTCGTGCCGCCACGCCGGCCTTCCATTTCCCGCCCCTTCGTGGCCGGTTCCGCTGCAAGCCCTGGCTCGCTCCATCCCCAGATCGGAGAAGCTCCTCCATGGTATTTCGTGTTTCCATCGCATTGGTCGCCGCACTGGTGCTGCTGGCCGGCATCGCGCCCGGCCCTTTCAACGACGTCGTGCAGGCCGCACTGGTCGAGGTCGTGCGCAGCGTCGGCTGGTTGTACCTGCTGATCGTGTTCCTGACGCTGACCTTCCTGCTGTACCTGGCCATCGGCCGCTTCGGCACCCTGCGCATCGGCGGCGAGGATGCCGAGCCGGATTTCTCGCGCGCCAGCTGGCTGGCGATGCTGTTCGCCACCGGCATGGGCATCGGCCTGGTGTTCTGGGGCGCGGCCGAGCCGATCTCGCACTTCAGCAAGCCGCCGGAGGGCCTGGCTCCGCAGAGCGTGGACGCGGCACGCGCGGCGATGCGCTACGCCTTCTTTCACTGGGGCCTGCACCCCTGGGCGATCTATGCGCTGATCGGCCTGGCGATGGCCTGGTTCCAGTACAACCGCAACGGCCGCGGCCTGATCAGCGACATGCTGCAGCCGCTGATCGGCCGCCATCACCGCGGCGCCATCGGGCATACGGTCAACATCGCCGCGGTGGTCGCCACCGCGATCGGCGTGGCGACCACGCTGGGCTTCGGCACCATCCAGATCGCCGCCGGCCTGCAGCGCGTGTTCGGCATCGCCGCGACGGTGCCGGTGCAGCTGACCATCATCGCCATCGCCTTCGTGCTGTACATGGCCTCGACCCTCAGCGGTGTGGAGCGCGGCATCAAGTGGCTGTCCAACTTCAACCTGCTGCTGGCGGCCGTGCTGCTGGCCGCACTGCTGGTGCTGGGCCCGACCGGCTTCATCTTCGATACCTTCACCACCACGCTCGGCGCCTACCTCAACCAGCTGGTGACGATGAGCCTGCGCATGTCGCCGTTCTCCGGCAGCACCTGGGTGGCGGACTGGACGATCTTCTACTGGGCCTGGTGGATCGCCTGGGCGCCGTTCGTCGGTGCATTCATCGCGCGCGTGTCGCGCGGCCGCAGCGTGCGCGAATTCGTCGTCGGCGTGGTGCTGGCGCCGACCCTGCTCGGCTTCCTGTGGTTCTCGGTGTTCGGCGGTACCGCGCTGTGGGCGCAGATCACCGGTCACGCGGACCTGCTGCAGGCACTGTCCAACGGTTACGAGACGGTGCTGTTCGCCCTGTTCGACAGCCTGCCCGGCCCGCTGCTGCTGTCCATCGTCGCGCTGGTGCTGCTGGTGATCTTCTTCGTCACCTCGGCCGATTCGGCGGTGCTGGTGCTGGCGAGCATGTCCACCGACGAGGCCGGCGATCCCCCGCTGTCGCGCAAGGCGGTATGGGGCGTGGCGGTGGCGCTGATCGCCGCGGTCCTGCTGCTGGCCGGCGGGCTGGACGCGCTGCAGGGCATGATCACCATCGCAGCGCTGCCGTTCGCGCTGCTGATGGTGCTGGTGATGGTCAGCCTGTACCGCGTGCTGGACGCCGAACACAACCGCCAGCGGCGCCTGGCGCAGCGCGCGCGGCACATGATCGAGGCGTGGATTGAGCGCGAGAAGGCCGCGCAGGAGGAAACCCGCATCGAAGCGGCGCGCGCGCAGGATCCTGGTTGACGGTAGGGAGCCTGGCGATGCCCGGCTCCTCCTGCATCAATATCAATAGCCGGCAGCCTGCCCGTCCTTGCGGCTTTCCGAAGCGCCGTAGTACACGCCGGTTGCCGCGTCGCGCATGATCGCCTGGTAACCGCCGTACGGGCCGTCGGCGAACACCACGCGATGGCCCTTGCGCATCAGCGCGCGGATGGTCTCGTAGGGGAAACCGGTCTCCAGGTTGACCTCGCCGCCGTCGCGCATCGCCTTGCCCTGCCCGGTCGGCTCGGTGGAACCGTCATGCTGGATGCGCGGCGCGTCGCCGGCTTCCTGCAGGTTCATGCCGAAATCCACCAGATTCATCACGATCTGCGCGTGCCCCTGCGGCTGCATCGCACCGCCCATCACGCCGAAGCTGGCGAACGGCTGGCCGTCCTTGGTGATGAAGGCCGGGATGATGGTCTGGAACGGGCGCTTGCCCGGCGCGTAGCCATTGGGATGGTTCTTCTGCAGCACGAACATCTCGCCGCGGTCCTGCAGGATGAAACCCAGCCCCGGCGGCGCCATGCCGCTGCCCATGCCGCGGTAGTTGGACTGGATCAGCGAGACCATCATGCCGTCGGCATCGGCCACGGTCATGTAGATGGTGTCGCCCTCCTCCAGCTGCTTCGGCGTGCCCGGCTGCGCCTCCTTCAACGCCTTGTCCATCGAGATCAGCGCGCGCCGCTGCGCCGCGTAGTCCTTGGACACGAGCCGCTGCACCGGCGCCGGTGAGAACGCCGGATCGGCGTAGAAGCGCGCGCGATCGGCGAAGGCCAGCTTCTTGGCCTCGACGAACAGGTGCACGTGTTCGGGCGAGCCGAACGGGATCTTCGAGAAATCGTAGCCTTCCAGGATGTTGAGGATCTGCAGCGCGGCGATGCCCTGGCTGTTCGGCGGCAGCTCCCACACATCGTAGCCACGGTAATTGCTGCTCACCGGCTCGACCCATTCGCCGTGGTGGCCGGCCATGTCCTCGTAGCCCAGGAAGCCGCCGTTGGCCTTGAAGTAGGTGTCGATGGCGCGGGCGATGTCGCCCTTGTAGAACGCGTCGCGGCCGCCATCGGCGATCTTCTGCAGTGTGTCGGCCAGGTTCGGGTTGCGCCACAGCTCGCCCTTGCGCGGCGCGTGGCCGTCGATCGTGAACTGCTCCCTGAAGCCGGGGTACTGCGACAGGCGCGGCACCGAGCGGTCCCAGTAGTACGCGATCACCTCGGCCACCGGATGGCCCTCGCGCGCATAGCGGATCGCCGGCGCCAGGTTGTCCGCCATCGGCCTGCGTCCAAAGCGCTCGTGCAGGGCGAACCAGCCATCGACCGCGCCGGGCACGGATACCGGCAACGGCCCGGTGGCGGGGATGTCCTTCAGCCCGCGGCGCTGGAACTCGGCCAGGGTGAGCGACTTCGGCGAGCGGCCGGAACCGTTGTAGCCGTAGAGCTTGCGCGTCTTCGGGTCCCACACGATGGCGAACAGATCGCCGCCGACGCCATTGCCGGTCGGCTCCATCAGGCCGAGCGCGGCGTTGGCGGCGATCGCCGCATCCACCGCCGAGCCGCCGGACTTCATCACGTCCAGCGCGATCTGCGTGGCCAGCGGCTGCGACGTCGCCGCCATCGCATGCGGCGCGATCACCTCCGAGCGGGTGGCGAAACCGGGGCCGGTGATGCGGTCGGCGGCATGCAGGGCGGGAATGGCGAGGCAGGACAGGAGCAGCAGCGGGAGACGTTTCATCGGCGCAACCGGGAGCAGAGGCGGACCCGGAAGATAACCGGCCCACCGGTATCTGCACACCCGGCACGCCATACGCAGCCGTGTCCATGGGCCGGCATCCGGATACCGGGGCTTGCCGCACAAGGCCCGTCCGTGCCCGAAAGACGGGATCCGGGTGCTCTTACGTTCCTCTTACGTCCGTGCACTATCAAGTTGCCCCGAAACAACACACGCCCGCCGGAACCTCCATTTCGGGTGGGCCGCGCAGGTTTCCATCAAAGGGGCAATCCAATGCAAATGTCTTCCAAGCGCCGCCAGGGCGGCTTCACCCTTGTCGAAATGGCCGTGGTGCTGGTCATCATCGGCGTGATCATCGGCGCGGTGATGATCGGCCGCGACGTGCAGCGCAACGCCGAATACACCCGCATCAAGCAGAAGTTCGTCGACCAGTGGGTGGTCACCTACAACAGCTACCACCAGCGTTACGGCGCGCCGATCGGCGACAACCAGTCCGCACCGCAGCTGATGGTCAATGGCACCCACTTCACTGGCTTCTCCGGCGGCGACATGAGCCAGAACGCCACGGAGCCGTCATTGATCTGTTCCGGCACCGATGCGCTGCCGACCAGCAACGGCTTGACCCGCACCCGCGAAGGCGACACCGGCTTCGACCTGCGCGACCTGGTCCGCAAGGCCGGCATCACCCTGCCACCGGGCCGCGGCGAGGGCAAGGAAGACCGCTACGCCTACCTCGACACCAACGGCAACCCGCAGGAAATCCGCGTGTGCTTCGGCTGGAACAGGCCCGGCACGCTGTGGGGCTCGGGCAACTCGATGATCATCACCGGCCTGACCCCGGATCTGGCCCGCGCACTGGACCAGATGATCGACGGCAAGCCGGACGCCAGCAACGGTGCCTTCCGGCAGGTCGGCATCCAGTCCCGCACCGCCACCGCTTCCGGCGGCGCGACCACGGCCAACGCCATCGGTGCCGAATGGGGCGGCAACAACACCGGCTCGATGTCTTCGGCCGTCAACGATGGCAAGACCTTCGGCGCCGGCACCGACGACGACCAGGTGATGACTGTCGTCGCCAGCTACAAGATGAACCAGTAAGCCGATGCGCCCGCCCTCCCTGCTCGTCCGCCTGCGCCACTCGCGCCGCACCTCGCTGCTGCTTTTCTCCGCCACCCTGGCCTCGCTGGTGGTGGCGGCAGTGTGGTTCATCAAGGAACGCTCGGCCTTGGCCGACGCCTACCAGCGGCTGGGCGACCGCAACCAGTTGTTGTCCGAAGCGAAGGTGCGCGAGCAGGAGACACGACTGCGCGTGGAGCACGCGAACTCCGCGCGCCAGCTGCTCGACACCGCCCGTGCCAATGGACTGGTGCCCGAAGCATGGGGCGAACGCCTGATCAATCTGCGCCAGAGCCAGATGAGCCGCGAGGAGGCACTGCCGCTGCTGGCCACCGTGCAGCGTTCGTCCGACCACCTGTTCGGCGCCGAGTCCTTCGAGATCTCCGTCTCGCATCCTGACGAGGGACTGTTCGATCCCCCTGGCAGTCTCGACCGCCGGCCTGCGCCGCTGTCACTGACCCTGCGCGGCAGCCTGCTGTTCCAGACCGCCAGCGACACCGGCAACCACGGGAATCTCCTGCCATGAGCCTGCTCCACGTCATCCAGCAACAGGGCCAATGGCTGCTGTTCGACGGCGCCACCGTCGCACGCAGCGATGGCCGTCCACGCCTGTCGGGTGCGGCGGTGGTGGTGAGCGATTTCGAGAATGCAGTCAGCAACGTCATTTCGCTGGAAGGTAGTCCTGCGCATGCGGTGGCCCTGATCGAACGGCGACTGCGTTCGGACGGCATGATCGATGGCGAAAGCAAGATCCTGATCCACAAGACACGCAGCATCGGCGCCGGCTACCAGACCCTGTTCACCGCGGTTCCATTGGATCTGTGGCAACAGACCTATGCCTGGGCGGAGGCGCAGCCGGACCATTGCCTGCTGATCCCTTTCACCTCCCTGCTGTTCAAGTCGCTCCGTCCGGGCCTGGGGCTGGTGCTGCAGTCCGGCCGCCAGGTCAGCGTGCTGGCCGTGCTCAAGCACGACATGGTCTACCGCACCGCACTGGCCTACAGCGAAGATCCTTCCGATCTGGCAATGACCGTCGGGGCGCTCGCCGAGCAGTTCGCCGAGGACCTCGGCAATGGCGAGGACAGCCTCGAGCCGCTGTCCCTGCAATGGTGCCCGGTACTGGTGCCGCGCCCGGCCGAGGACCAACCTTGGGTCGACGATGCCCTGCGCGAAGTCTTTTCCGCGCGCAGCGGCCTGAAGGTCGACAGCGTGCCGCTGCGCGTGGTGCGCGATGCGGATGGCAACGAGTACCGCAGCGGCATCGGCTGGATCCAGTCCCAGGCCGGCCCGGGCATCGCCGTCAACCCGGCGGCCAGCCGCCTGGCCTGGAGCGCCGAATCGCTGCTGCCCGTGGCCAGCGCCGCTTCGCTGGTATTCGCGCTCATCCTCGCCGCGCTCGGCGCCCGCTGGGCGTTGACCGGCAGCGAGGCCAATGCACGCGCCGACCAGCTGGGCACCGAGATCGACGCCATCGAGCAGCGGATCGCCGCGATGCAGGCGCAGGAAGCCATGCCGGAAGGGTTCGCCCCCGTGCAGGCCTTCATCGAGCGCGCCACGCGCCTGCAGGACGGTGCCGATCCGAGTGCCAGCCTGGCGCTGGTACGCGATGCCGCTGCCGGGCAGGTGCGCATCCTGCGCGTGAAGCTGGAAGAGCCACCCGTCGCCGTCGTCGCGCCCGGCATGCCTGCCCCGCCGGCCCCGCCCGCGAGCGACTACACCCTGCGCGTGGACGGCGTGGCCGATGCCTGGCGCGGCACGCCGGGAATGCAGGTACCGGCCTTCGTCGAGGGCCTGCGCCGGGCCGGGTTCGATCCGCAGCCTGTCGATCCGCAGGGCGGCGGCATGAATACCCGTTCGGCTGGCGGCTTCTTCTCCTACCTGCTCAAGCGCCCGCCGGCTCCGGCGGCTGAGGTCCGTCCATGAAGATCAAGTTCATCGCCGCCATCGCCATTGCGATCTGGCTGGCGGTCACCGGCTGGCTGGCGACAATGGTTGTGGTCAAGCCCGCCGTGCTGCAACTGGGCAACGACGCCGACGAAACCGCCG
The DNA here is from genome assembly GCF_056397145.1 of Stenotrophomonas sp. 05N423. Lineage (NCBI taxonomy): Bacteria > Pseudomonadati > Pseudomonadota > Gammaproteobacteria > Lysobacterales > Lysobacteraceae > Stenotrophomonas > Stenotrophomonas sp. 05N423. Next base: position 36,055 of record NZ_JBFTMV010000004.1, on the reverse strand, counting down.
CCATGGTGGAGCTGCGCGCGGCCGTCGCGCACAACCAGCGGATGCAGGCGCAGGTCGAACGCCTGCGCCGCAGCGCATCTGTCGGCGACGGCCAGCCACTGCTGGCGCTGCCACTGGCCACCCCGCCCGCCAGCGAGGCCGGGCCGTCGTCCGCCCTTGCCGGCAATACGGAAACAGACGCCACACACAACGTATCGCTGGTGCTGATCACCGATGGTCGCCATAGCGCGGTCGTCGATGGCCAGCGCGTTCAGCGCGGTTCGCGCCTGGCCGGTGGCGCGCGCGTGGTCGCCATCGGTCCGGACTGGGTACGCATCAGCAACGCGGCGGGCGAACAGACCACCCTGCCGGTGCCATCGCCCTTCAAGACCGATGCCGGGGCACGCCGATGAATCCCGCTTACAGGAAACCCCTGCTCTGGGGCGCTGGCCTGATCGCCGGCGGCGCGCTGGCAATGCTGGCCGTACGCCAGTTCGGCAAGGATGCCGCTCCCCCGGCTCCCGCACCGATCGCGGCCACTGCCGCCACGGCCGGCACCGCTACCGGCGCGCAGCCTTCGAGCGAAGACACCCCGCCGTGGATGCAGGCCGAGTCCATCGCTGGCGGTACCGCCATGCAACGCGCCGCGGCCGCCGCCGCGCCTCCCGCATCGGTGGCGGACATCGGCCGCTCGTTGAGCGACATCCGCCAGAAGTCCGACCACAACGTGCGCATGGCCGACGACCTGCTGGCCCAGCTCGACCAGCTCGAGAAATCCGGCAAGACGCCACCGGATGTGCGCCTGGACGCGCTGCGCAACAACCTGCTGATCGCCAAGCGCGCGCAATCGCTCGCCGTGGAACTGGCCGAGTCCACGCAGAAGCCGGACAGTCCCACGCAGCGCCAGCGCAATGCCGACATCCTGGCCGAACTGCAGCAGCTGCAGGGCCAGCTGCGCTACGACGTGGCCCCCGCCGGCCTGCCCGCCGCCCCGGGCCGGATGCAGTGACATGCATCCACGCCACCGCCCCGCACGGCTTGGCCATGGGACGCGCACCGGCTTTTCGCTGGTGGAGCTGGCGGTGGTCGTGGGCGTGCTCGGGTTGCTGACCGTGACGGCACTGTCCTCCTTCGACAACCTTGGCCAGGCACGCCGCCACAACACTGCCCGTGCCCATGCCGAAACCGCGCGACAGGCGCTGTACGCGTTCGCACTACGCAACAAACGCCTGCCCTGCCCCGACCTGTCGAGCAACGGCGATACCGGCTTCGAAGGCAGCAACGGCAGCTGCACCGCCAACGCCAATGTCGGCTGGCTTCCCTACGCCAGCCTCGGGCTGGATGTGCCGGTACGCGGTGAGCGCCTGCGCTATGGCGTCCATCGCGGGGCGAGCACCACCGACCTGGTCGCTCCCACGCGCGAATCAGCCGACCAGCCGGACCTGGAATACATCGGCGGCTTCGGTTCGGCGCTGTCGCGCATGGTCGCCAGCACCACTACCGCACCACTCGCCAGCCAGCCGCATTACATCAGCGGCGGCACACCCACGCAGTGCGGCAGCGGTGGTGCCGGTACACGGATGGTCAACCCCGCCTTCGTGCTGGTAGCCCCGGTCAGTGCACGCGATGGCGGCACCGGCGATGCCGGCTTCGACGGCGCCAACAACCGCGCCTTCGCCCAGGGCAATGGCAAGTGCGTCACCCCTCCCGACTATCCAGGCGATGAGTACTACGACGATCTCGTCGTCGCCGAAAGCGCCACCGTCCTGCTCGGTTGGCTGATGGCCACCACGCGCTGACCGCCGATGCCCTTCCTTCTGCATTCCACCGCATCCTTCCAAGGTACAGAACCGATGAATCCCAACGCCCGCACCGCCCGCGTCCCACACCGCCCCACGGTCAGAACGCTCGTCAGCGCGATCGGCGCGTTGGCGCTGACCGCGTGCAGCAACATGCCGCCGCGCAGCGTCCAGGAACTGCCGCCGACCGAGTACAAGGCGCTGGAACGCAGCGGCACGGCCATCGTCGAGGAGTCGAAGAAGCTCGCCAGCCAGCAGGACCGCATGCGCGAACAGGTCGAACAGCGCCTGCAGCAGCGGGCCGAATCGACCGCACCGGTCGCACCGGCCTACGACCCGCTGGAAAACACCGTGGTCAGCATCAGCATGTTCAACGCCGACGTCGGCCAGCTGCTGTGGGCATTGGCCGACGAGCTGAAGATGAACCTGATCGTCGACCCGCAGGTGCTGGAACAGCGCCAGCGCACCAGCCTGCATCTGCGCAACGTCAGCGCGCGCGAGGTCTACAACCACATCCTCGAAGCCTTTGACCTGCACGGCGAGATCCGCGGCGGTACCCTGGTGGTCGGGCAGATGCGCGAACGCATCTTCAACGTGGACCTGCTCAATTCCAGCACGTCCTTCGACCTTTCCACCGGCGGCGACGTGTTCGGTGCCGGCATCCAGAGCGCCGGCGGCGGCGGCCAGTCGCTGCGCGGCACCCTGACCATGACCGGCAGCGTCGGCAAGGACAACGATCCGTACAAGCAGCTGGACGCCGCACTCAAGGTGATCCTGGGCAGCGACGAACAGGCCGCCACCGCGCGCGGCCCGGACGATCCGCCGCCGCCGGAGAAGGGCCGCTACAGCCTGGATCCCAGCTCCGGCACGCTGTTCGTCCGCGCCCGCCCCTCGCAGATCCGTGCAGTGGAGGAGCTGGTCGGCCACACCACCAGCAAGATGCGCCGTCAGGTGCTGGTCGAAGCGCAGATCCTGGACGTGTCGCTCAACGACAACTTCCAGTACGGCGTGGACTGGAACCTGCTGCGCAACCGCGTGGCCGGCATCTATGGCGACAGCCCGGCCACCATCGCCCCGCTGCCCGGCACGCCGGCCAATCCCGACCTGGGCATTCCCGAGAACCCCAATCTTCTGCCTTACCAGCGCTACGGCCGCTATGGCGACCAGGCCCGCAACATCATCTTCCCCAACCAGACGCTCGGCTCGGTGGCCGGACGCGGGCTGGGCATCAGCTACCTCACGGACACGTTCTCCGCCGCGCTCAACGCGCTGCGCACCTTCGGCAACGTCAAGGTACTGTCCAATCCCAGCGTGCGTGTGCGCAACGGCAGCCCTGCCTACCTGAGCGTGGGCTCGAACATCCGCTACGTCACCAAGTCCACCAGCAACTTCTCCAACACCGGCGGCGGCAGCGCCTACAACCAGTCCACCGACATCCAGACCGACTCGCTGTTCTCCGGAGTGGTGATCGGCGTGGCGCCGATCGTGCACGACAACGGCGGCGTCGAACTGCTGGTGCACCCGATGCAGACCGAAGTGGTGCCCGGCAGCCTGGAACTGCAGAAGTTCCCCAACGGCAACGCCGTCACCCTGCCGGTGGTCAACGTCAAGGGCATCACCACCACGCTCAACCTGCACGATGGCGACACCGTGCTGCTGGGCGGCCTGATCGACCAGAAGGCCAACCTCAACGACAGCGGCATCCCCGGCCTGTCCGATGTGCCGGCCTTCGGCAAGCTGTTCGGCTCACGCGCCAAGCAGCAGAGCACGCGCGAACTGGTGCTGGTGCTGCGGGTGAAGGTGATATGAGCCTGATCCACGACGCGCTGCGGGAACAGGACGGGGCGGCCCTGCCGCCCCGTCCCGCGCCGCGCGCGTCCTGGTGGGCGCGACAGCCCGCGTCCGCGCGCGGCCCCCTGCTGTTCACCGCGGCCGGCCTCGCCGGCTTCCTGCTGGCTGGCGCCCTGCTGCTGACCTTCGGCAAGCGCGGGGAAGCCGGACCATCGGCGCATGCCGGCCGCCCTGATGTCGCCAGCCCGGCGGTACCGACGGTCGCCACCATCGCCGCGGAACCTGCGGTCGCCGCAGCTCCGTCCGCCTCCCCGGCCGTGGTCCGCACACCGGAACCTGGCCTCCCGTACGCGGAAGCAACCATGGCCCCGCAGGCGCCGGAAGGCCTGGCCCCGACGGCCATCGCCGGGCAGGCGGAACATCCGCAGCCCAACGCAGGACGAAACGCGGAGCCGGCGCCCGCCGCACCGACACCCTCCCCCGCCGCTCTCTCGCCGACGCCCGCGACCGCCACCAGCGACGCCGCTGCGCCTGCGATCCGTATCAAGGTCGAACGCCGTTCCGGCACCGCGCCTGCCGATACCGGCATGGAAAACCGTGGAGTGGAACAGGCCGTAGCCGACGTCGAGAGCGCGATGACCGGCGGTGACCTGGGCACCGCCCGGCAGGCGCTGGCGCGACTGGACGCCCTGCTGCCGCCCGAAAGCCTGACCCTGCTGCGCATGCAGGCGTGGATCGCGCACGCCGGCAATGACACCGCGCGGGCCGAGACGCTGTACCGCCGGATCGCCGAGCGCGTTCCCGAAGACGTGAACGCCGGCGTCAACATCGCACTGCTGGATGCCCGCCGTGGCGATGCCGATGCTGCCCGCCAGCGGCTCACGCGGCTGTCCGGCCGCTACCCTCGCTCGCCGCAGGTTGCGCGCGCGCTGGCCGAGCTGGACAGCACCGCGCCATGAACCCCGCCCTCGCCCGCCACCTGCAGACGTTGGGGCTGGAACGCGCACCGTTCCCGCCCACGCCCGATGCGGCGGCGTGGTTCCAGACCGCACGGCTGGAAGCCGAACGGGTCGAGGCCGCGCACTGCCTGCGCACCCGTGCCGGCTTCGTGCTGTTGACCGGCGAGATCGGCACCGGCAAGAGCACCTTCCTGCGCCGGCTGCTGTTCTCCCTCGATGGCGAAGGCGTGGTCACCTCGATGGTGTTCAACACCTTCCTGCAGGGCCCGGACCTGCTGGCGGCAGTGCTGCGCGATTTCGGCCTGGACGCTCGCGGCACGCCGGCGGCCGACATCGAAACCCTCAACCGCTTCCTCGTCCAGCAATGGCGCGCCCAGGTCACCTGCGTGCTGATGATCGACGACGCGCAGAACCTGACCCTGGAAAGTCTGGAACTGCTGCGCCTGCTCACCAACCTGGAAACCGGGCAGGAAAAGCTGCTGCAGATCGTCCTGGCGGGCCAGCCGGAACTGCGCGACAACCTGGAACAACCCGGCATCCGCCAGTTGACCAGCCGCATCTGCAAGCACGTGCAGCTCGACGTCCTGGCCGCCGACGAGGTGCAGCGCTACGTGCACTATCGGCTAGACGCGGCCGGCAATCCCAGCCCCGGCATCCGCCTGCGCGCAGACGCCGCGCAGGCTTTGCACCGCGCCAGCGGCGGCAACCCACGCCGCATCCACCAGATCATGGACCGTTGCCTGTACGGCCTGTATCCATTGCCGGCGCAAGCGCGGGTGATCGATCCGGCGCTGGTCCATACCGCCGCTGCCGAAGCCGGCGCCCGTCCGTTGCCGCGCCGTTCCCGGCGCGCGCGACTGCCGCTGGCGGCCGCGGCCTCGCTGACCGGTGCGCTGATCGCGACCCTGTTGACCTTTACCTTGCGCGGAGCCGATTCGCGGGCCGACGACACACTACCCCCCCGCCACGTCGCCCTCGCCCCGGCCGTCATCGCCGCCAGCCATGACGACGCGGACTGGAACACCTGTCTGCGCGGCCTCGGCCAGGCCGACGTGCAGGTACAGGCGGTCACCGACACCTGGCTGGCGCGGCTGCCCACACGCGACGGCCTGTGCCTGCGGCGCCTTGCCGATGGCTGGCAGGCAGGTTGGCGCACCCGGTTGCGCGCGGAGGACTTCCTTGCCGCGCAGGACCAGCGTGCGCGACTGCAGGCGGTGCAAGCCCTGCTGCATGCCGACGGCCTATATGACGGCGCGCTCGACGGTCTGTACGGCCCACGGATGCGCACCGCCATCGCGCTCTTCCAGCAACGCAACGGCCTGCCGTCCAGCGGCGCGCCCGACCCGGCGACGCTGTTCCTGTTCGACATCCTGCTGGCGGCACGCACCGCCGCCTCGCCCACCTCCCCGGAAACGCAGCACCATGGCAACGGTTGATCCCATCCCCGCCCGCCCCACGACCTCCGCCGTACAGAAGGACGGCCCGCGCCTGGGCGAACGCCTGCTCGAACGCGGCCTGATCGACGCGACCCAGCTGCAGTACGCCCTGCAGAAAAATGAAGTCGAGAAGCAGCGCCTCGGGCGCGTGCTGATCCGCCACGGCCTGGCCAACGAATCGGACATCGTGCGCGTACTGGCCGAGATGAACGGCATCGAGTACGTGCAGGTGGATACGCTGCCGCATGCCGAGCCGCAGGTGCTGGCGATGTTCAACCGCGAACTGTGCCAGTTGCGCCAGTTCTTGCCGCTGCGGCGCGCCGGCGACGCGCTGGAAGTCCTGCTCGGCGACGCCGACACCCAGGCGGTGGCGCAGTTGGTGCTGCAGCGCTGCGGCCTGCGCTGCAGCTTCCTGCAGGGCGAATACGGCAAGGTCGCGCGGCTGATCCGCCACACCTACTACTTCGCGCAGAATCCGGTGGAGAGCCTGCTCGAGCGCGAGATCAAGCGGCTGTCGGTGGACAACGACCACGCCTACAGTCCTGAAAAACTGCTCGACTACCTGCTGCACTACGCGGTGCGCGAACGCACCACCGACATCCACCTGGCCCCTTCCGACGACAGCCTGCACGTGCTGTTCCGCGTCGATGGCGTACTGCGGCCGATGTTCGCCATGCCCACCACGCTCAACCGCCTGCTCGGCTACATCAAGCTGGCCGCGGAAATGGACATCTCCGAACAACGCCGCCCGCAGGACGGCAGTTTCCGCGCGACGGTGCTGGATTCGGCGGTGACCGTGCGCGTATCCACCATCATCACCGACGCCGGCGAGCGCACGGTCATGCGCCTGCTGCCCGAGCACAGCGATCTGGCCGGGCTGGAGGAGCTGGGCTTCTTCGCCGAGGATGTGGCTGTGCTCGAGCGCCTGTTCGCCCGTCCCGCCGGACTGGTGCTGATCACCGGCCCTACCGGTTCGGGCAAGAGCTCCTCGCTGCACGCGGCGCTGCGTATGCAGTCGCTGATCGAGCGCAACGTGCTCACCGTCGAGGATCCCATCGAATACCGCGTTCCCGGCGCCGGCCAGACCGAGGTCAACCGCCGCGCCGGCTACGAATTCGGCTCGGCGCTGCGCCATTTCCTGCGCCACGACCCCGACGTGATCCTGCTGGGCGAAATGCGCGACGCCGAGACCGCGCAGGCCGCGCTGGAAGCAGCGGCCACCGGCCACCTGGTGCTCTCGACCCTGCACGTCACCACCGTGTTCGGCGTGGTACCGCGCCTGCGCCCGCTGGGTCTGGAAGCACAGGTCATCGCCGACAACCTGCTGGCCGTGGTCAACCAGCGCCTGGTCCGGCAGAACTGCCCGTTCTGCGTCCATGAAGCTCCGTTCAACGAGCGCGAACTGGAATGGCTGGACCTGCCGGCTGGCAGCTGCGGCAAGCGTGGCGCCGGCTGCGAGCGCTGCCGTGGCAGCGGCTTCCGCGGGCGCCTGCCGGTATACGACATCATGGTCGTGGACGAGGCACTGGCCAACGGCATCGCCGACGACGTCAACCGCGAAACGCTGCGCAACCTGGCCATGAACGCCGGCTTCCGCGGCATCGAGGATGTCGCCAAGGCACGCGTCATTGCCGGCCAGACCACCAGCGAGGAAGTGATGCGCGTGGCCGGCGTGGGGCCGGCGCCATGAACGTCTACTACTACCGCCTGCTGCTCTCCAGCGGCCGCGTGCGCAGCGGCGTCACCCAGTTGTCGGTCGAGCACGACTCATCCGCAAGGATGTGGCTGGAAAAGAATTTCGATGCCGTGGTGCTGACCCTGTACCGCTTCCCAGGCTGGCTGGCCGAGGCTCAGCGCTCGGTCTTCCAGCTGGTGAAGCCCAGCATCCGCCCGGTCGAACTGGCCGGCATGCTGCGCGACCTCGGCGTGATGACGTCCAGCGGCATTCCGATCATGGAAGCCCTGCGCGCGGTAGCCAACGAAGTTGGCGGCGGGCATACCTCCAACCCGGCCAAGCTGGCGCGGCGGCTGCTCGACGAACTCGATGCCGGCGCCACCTTCAGCGAGGCATTTTCGCGCTACCCGGACGCCTTCCCGGAAACGGTGCGCAACCTGGTGATGATCGGCGACGAAACCGGCACCATGGACAAGATGCTGATGGAGGCCGCCGACCACATCGAGCGCATCGCCAAGATGACCGCCGACACGCGCCAGGCGCTGATCTATCCGGCCTTCGTGTTCGCGGCGATCTTCGCCGCCGGTGGCTTCTGGATCTACTACGTCATCCCCAACCTGGCCGACCTGTTCAAGCAGATGAACGCCAAGCTGCCGCCGCTGACCATCGCGGTGATGAAGGGTTCGGAATGGCTGATCGGCCATATCGGCTTCATCATCACCGCGATGCTGGTGTCGGTCTTCGTACTGTGGGTGGCCTGGCGCTACAGCCGCGGCTTCCGCCGCGCCGCGCACTACACCCTGCACAAGCTGCCCATCGCCAGGACCATCATGTTCTCCTCGGGCCTGGCCTTCTTCACCGAGTACATGTCGCTGCTGATCCGCGCCGGCGTGGACATGGTCAGCAGCCTGCAGGTGATGGAGCGGGCCATGCGCGACGAGTACTACCGCGACCGCATCATCGCCATCCGCCAGGTGCTCGAGCGCGGCGACCGCGTGTCGGCGGCGATGCGGCAGGTGGGCGGCTTCCCCTCGATGATGGTGCGCATGATCGGCGTGGGCGAGGAGACCGGCACGCTCGACTCGCAGTTCGCGCGCCTGTCGGCCGAGTACAGCCTGCGCCTGCAGCGGCTGATCACCAACCTTTCCGAAGTCATCAAACCGGTGGTCGTACTGCTGGCTGGCGGCATGTTCGTGTTCCTGATCGTCGCCCTGCTGCTTCCCGTTTACGACCTGGTCAAGCAGGCCATCGCTTCCCCGCAGTTCTGAGGATCCCGCAATGCACCGTCCTTCCCGTCCCCTTCCGTCGGCAGCCGGCTTCACCCTGATGGAGATGTCGGTGGTGCTGGTGATCATCGCGCTGATCATCGGCGCAGTCAGCGTCGGCCGCGACGTTTACCGCAGCGCGGAGGCCGAACGCATCGGCAGCGAGTTCGTGCAGGGCTGGCTGGTCGCTTATGACCGCTACGTGCAGCAGAGCGGCGTGGTGCCGGGCGACAACCCGGCAAATCCCAGCGGACGCATCAACGGCGAGCTGGACCGCAATGGCCGCGAACTGTGCGACGCCCCGGGCAATTTCGCCCTGCGCAAGGCCATGCTCGAACGCGGGGTCGCCCTGCCGCAGGGGCGCGCCGAAGGCATGGAGTCGTTCTATGTCTACCGCGACAGCCAGGGCAATCCGCAGCAGCTGCAGGTGTGCTTCAACACTGTCATCGACTGGGCCGAACCCAAGGCCAACGGCGGCTACCAGCCGCGCGTGCGCAACGTGATGGCACTCAAGGGCCTGACCCCGGAGCTGGCCAATCAACTCGATGCGCGCATCGACGGCCGCATCGATGCCTGCTTCGGTCGCCTGCGCGAACAATCGCCGACGCCGAAGTACAGCGGTGGCAGCAGCCTGTGTACTGTCGTCATCGGCGGCGGCAGTCAACCGCAACCGCGCCCATGGAGCGAAGACGATACCCAGACCCGCGATGGCCGCCAGGACGGCCAGGTCAAGGTGATGACGGGCTATCTGCGGATGAACCAGTGATTCCCCCGCTCCTTAGCTCCTCACGGCCCTCAGGACGCACGTCATGAACCAGCCCATGCATAGAACCCACCCTGCCCCGGCCACCGCCCAATCCGGCATCGGCCTGCTCCAGGTCATGCTGATCCTGCTGCTGGTCGGCAGCGCATTGGCCGCCGGAGCAATACTCTGGCAGTCCAAGCGCGCGCCCGCACAGGCCCTTGCCCAAGAACAGGCACTGCGCTGGGCGGACGAGGCCATCGCCGCCTTCGCCGCCGCCAATGCGCGCCTGCCCTGCCCGGCAGATACCGTCAATGGCGAGGAGAACTGCGCTTCTGGCAACGCCAAGGGCTGGCTGCCCGCGCGTACGCTGCTCGGCGCCTCCGGCAACGGCATGCGGTTCGGCCCGGTGGCCTACATGGTCTATCGCGGCGACGCCGCCGCACATCTGGACCTCACCGCTCCTGGCAATACCTATCAACCGCCACTGACCGACGGCAGCGCCCGCGAGATCATTTCCAAGGACAAGGACGGCAAGGAAACCGGCCGCCGCGCGTTCGTCGCCATCAACGGCCTGGACCTGTGCCGTACGCTGGAACTGGTGCAGGCCCTTCCGCACGATCCGCTGAAAGCCGGCACCACCGGCGTCCCGTGGAATGTCGCCTACGGCATCGCCGCCGCGGGCCCCCAGTCCGGGCAATCGCGCCTGGACGATGCCAATACCGGCGGCAGTGCGCAGATGGCGGCACCCTGGGAGGAATGGGACGGCGGCTACGACGACCGCGTGCGCGTGCGCACCTTCGATGGCGCCGGACAGATGCTCGGCTGCCGGCTGCTGGGCGGCACCACGCCGGCACCGGTCGCGCGCGCCTATGCCACCCCGCTGGGCCTTCCCGGTGCGGCCGCGGCTACCGCCGCGCCCTACAACGTCTCGCTCGCGGGCATGGACGTGCTGGCCGCCGCCGTCACCCTGCACGATGCATTGGGCGAACTGCAGGCCAGCAACCTCGACGCCACCGAGTCGGCGGTGCAGGGCGCGGTCGCAGCGCAGATCTCGGTGATCTTCAAGCTGGTGACCACCGCCGTCAGCCTGTCGGACAACATCACCACACTGATCACCTCGTCGGTGTCGCTGGTGCGCTCCATCGTCACCTGCATCGCCTCGCTGGGCGCGACCTGCGCCGAAGTACCGCTCAAGACCGCCGCCGTGGTGACCTCCATCGTCGGCCTGGGCACCAAGGGCGTGACGTTGGCGGCCAAGGCCGCCTCGCTGCCGTTGGTCACGGCGGCGCTGGCAGCCACGATCAAGGCACGCGACATGGCCAAGAAGTCGGCCATTCCACCAGTCAGCAATCCCGAAGAGGCACGCCGGCAGCTCGAGTGCACGCTGTGGGCACGCAACTGCGCCAGCGACGAGGGCGTGGTCAAAACCGAGCTCAACCCCGACTGGAAGGACGGCGACGACCCCAAGGACAAATACCGCATCGTTTACCGGCGCGACGCCAGCGGCAACCTGATTCCCAAGCTCGACGCCGACGGCAACCCGATGCGCGACAGCAGCGGCAACCCCCTCTATGAGCCGGAATACGAAGCCGGCGCTCCACGCAAGGGGCTGGAGGACGAGACCCTGGAAGCCGAGAAGAGTTGGAAGACATTGCAGAAGCAGGTGGACGCGCTGGAAAGCTGGCGCCTGGCTCCCTGGGGTGTGGGCGTGGCCAACAACGGCGACCTGACCGAGAACGGCCGCATCGTCGAACGCATCGATGTGAACACGACGCGCCAGCAGATCTGTGGCGGCGACTGGAAGAACTGCCGCTACGGCAAAGCCGAGGTGCGTGTGGAATGCCCGTACGTCGGAACGAACAAGGGCGAATACGTGCTCAATGGCAGCGACTGCACTTACGTCGGCACCGAGACCATCACCGAACCGGATCCGAACGATTCCACCAAGACCATATCCGTCACCCGCGGCAAGGGCGACCGCAACCGCGTGGAGATCACCGACTACGTCTACAACCAGGACCAGGCCGTAGCCGACGCCATTGTTCTTCGCAACCTCACCCAGGACTGGTCAGGCCTGCGGATGCGCAAGGAAGAACTGGACAAGGAAATCAAGCTGCGCGAGGACAATTTCAAGAGCTGGTTCAATGGCAGCAATGCCATCCTGTCCAAGATGAAGGCACAACGGGACGACAACCAGCATTGCGGTGCCAGTCCCGCTACTGCCATGACCCGGCAGAAATGCGAGAACGCCAAGCTGACGGTCCTCTATATAGAAACCTGCCAGAAGCCGGAGCCGGTACGCATATGTACCGCTGTCAGCCCCGGTACGGGCCGCTATCGGGACGCGGTGTGCACCGACCGCAGCGGCAGCGATGCCGACAAGAACTACGGCTGGGTCGAGACCCTGCAACCGCCTCCGTATCCGCGGGACCCAACGCCGGATGCCGTCTGCAAGCCCAACATGCAGGACCGGATCGATGAGCTGAAAACCGAGCAGGCCGGACTGCAGCAGGGCATGGACAATGCCCGCGACGCCTACAACGGGCAGATCAGCCGCAAGGAAGCGCCGTGGCTGACCTATCCCACCAGTTCCAGCTACAACTGGTTCCAGTGGGCCATCGAGATCAAGAAGGACAAGGACGGCAACCCGGTCAGCTATGACTGGAAGCAGTCGCCAATCATCGAGACGTACCAGGTCTCGGTCCAGGTGCCCGACAACAGTACCGATCCGCCGGGAACAAAGTGGGAACTTCAGGATCGCCAGCGCCGCCTGCCCTTCTATGCCCCGGAGCCATATCTCGGTGGTCGTCCGCCGTTGCTGATCACCACGCAGGTGAACGAACCCCTGTTCGGGAGGCTGCAACTGTATGAACTGCTGCCCGAACGCGCCTGCGCCTACTTCAGCGGCCAGCAGTGGGATGGCAGCAAGTGGTGGTGGCCCAACAGCATCTGGGGCAATACAGGCACCGACACGCGGGGTCTGTACTGCCAGCGCTATCCCTACAGTCGCGCCTTCGAGGACTGGAAGCGCGCCAGGCTCGGCGCAAGCAACGCCAAGAAACACTACGAGGACCTCAAGGCCCAGTACGAGAAGCTGAAGCAGGAATACGAGGACATGCGCAGCGGCAGCGCCAACGGCGGCGATGAGATCCCCATGGCGTTCGGCGCGGAGCCAGCGCTGGAATGGGCCGATTCGCGTGGCTCGGCAGGTCCGCAACCGCTGGTGCAGCCATGAGCCGTCCGGTTCCACGCAAGGCCCCTGCCGGTTTCACATTGGTGGAACTGGCCGTGGCCCTTGCAATCGCCGCGCTGCTGACCGTGCTGCTGTTTACCCTGTTGCCGCTCGGCAACAAGGTGCTTGATGCCGAACGCCAACAGCAGGAACTGGCGCAGGCCGAACAGGCGCTGCTGGGCTACATGCGCAGCACGGGCCACCTGCCCTCGGCGGATGGCGACGGCAACGGCCGCGGTACCGGCGTCGCCGACGGCTGGTTGCCAGTGTCCGACCTCGGACTGCCCTCGCGGATGCGCATCCATTACCAAGTCCAACCGCGCCTGATCCTGGCATCCGGCAATGCATTCGATCCGCTGCTGCCCGAAAGCGATCCGCTGGCGATCACGGGCAGCAGCAACGGCCTGGATTTCTGCATGCAACTGTTGCTGGAACAACGCAGCAACATTCCGCTGGCCGGACTGGGCATGCCGGTAGCCTACTATCTGGGCCATTCCGGCATGGCCGGGCATGGCCGCGCCGACGCCGACGCGCAATGGAAGCCGGCGGCGCAGAGCATGCCCGGTGCCTCCACCGCCAGCGACCTGGCCACGATCGCCGCCGGCCCGGGGGAACTGGCCAGCCGGCTTTCCTGCACCGACCGCCTGGCCCGCACCCAGGGCAGCGCACAGGCCGCGCAGGCCGCCTGGAGCGCGCTGGGGATGACCAAATTCAACTTCGAATTCCGCGAATTCGATATCCACATCGCCGAAACCACCCGCGACCAGGCCAGTGTCGGCCTGGCGCTGGCGGTCTATGCCATGGCCGAGGCCATCACCAACGAGGCCATCGCCATCACCCTGTTGGCCTCGGGCTGGCCGCCGGACGGGCTGACCATTTCCGCCGGCGCCAAACAACTGGCCAAGTCGGTGGTATCCATCGCCAAGGCAGCCAAGAGCCTGGCCAGCGCCATCAAGACCTTGAATGAAGCCAAGGATGCCGTGGACGACGCCAAGACCCGGCGCGACCAGGTCAGGAACTTCATGAACAAGGTCGACACCCTCTACCAGGATGCCCGCGATACCACCCTTACCCTGGATCGCGCAGGACTGAACCCATGACGCCTCCTTTCCCTCCTATCGCCGGCATGCGGCAGCGCGGCTTCTCGCTGATCGAACTGACCGTGGCCCTGGTCATCCTGGGCATCATCGGCATCCTGTTGGCACGCTGGTTGAGCGATACCGCACATGAGCGCAGCCAGGTGGCACAGCGCGACCTGCTGCAGCGCGCCGACGACGCGATGATGGGCTACGCCGCCATAAACGCGCGCCTGCCCTGCCCGGCCAGCCCTCTCAGCGATGGTCGCGAGGACTGCGCCCAGGGAGAAGTCGGCACCCTGCCGTGGCGCACATTGAGTCTGCCCGACAACCGTGCCGGCAACATCCGTTACGGCGTACTGCGCCGCACCGGCGACAGCGCGTCATTGGCCGGCTGGAGCACGGCTACCCAGCGCGTGGCCAACGTCGATACCGCGCTGCCGGCCGACCTCGCCCATATCGAGGACCAGGCCGTTCCGCTGCAGGTGACTATCAACGCCCCGCGGTTCGTCCCCTTCAGCAAGATCGAGCCTTGGGACAACTGCAGCGTCGTCGATTGCGCGAACCTCCCGCACAGTGGTCAGAACAGCCTGAACAGCATGGATTTCTGCGATGCGATCCGCAACGCGGCGATGCTGCCGGCCAGCGCCCAGCACGTGCATACCCGCCGCGAACTGGATCCCGGCCAGATTGCCGGCAACGTCGCCTACGCCCTGGCCATCGTCAATCCGCTCTCGCCTGCACACGACGCCACCTCGCCGGTCTTCCAGTCTCCGCGCCGTCCCGGCGGTGGCGTGGACGACTACCAGGACAAGGTGCTCGCCGTGGGCATCGACCAGTTGTGGAGCCGCCTGCGCTGCGGCGAGCACTACGCGCCGGCACTCTACGCCCACGCCAACGTGGCCATGGCCGCACGCCTGACCACACCGGCCATGGCAAACCACAAGATACAGCTGGACATCATGGTCGAACTGGGCGTGGCCGAGGCCATGAACGCCTCGGTGGCGCTCATCGACGCCACCGCCGACCTGATCAACACCACCTCCGAGACCCTGGACACCATCGCCGAGATGTTCGAGACCTACGGCGGCTGGAACTGGCGCGTGGCCGTTGCCGGCGGCAGCATCGGCACGGCCGTCGGCAGCACGATTGCCGCGGGTGCCGCGCTGGTTGAAGCAGGCATCTACGCCGAGAGCTCCAGACGTTACAGGGACCAGTTCGCCGCCCGTTTCCCCGCCGAGTCCAAGCGCCTGGAAGACGAGATCGTCAGCAATGCACGTCGTGCGGACATGCTCGGAGGATTCCCCGATGCCACGGTGCGCACCGCGGCGAAGAACCTGCAGTACACGGCCCCCTGACCGCAAAGCGCGCCGATCGTTGCACGTTACCGGCCCAGCGCAGGTGGTCCGGTCACACCGCCTGCTGCTTCCCGGATCCAGCGTACTCGCTCGGCTGTCGCATCTTCCGAAGCTGCCGCACCGCAGGGCCGCGACAATCCGCGAACAAAGAAGCCGCCATCAACCAACGATGGCGGCTTGCTTGTGGCCAGAGGCCGGCCTGCACACGACCCAGGATATCGACCTGCCGCCAATCGCGGCAGTCGCTGCACGGGGGTCATCGCATCAGGCGCGTATGGCCTTGCCCAGCAGCGTCGCATGCAGGAGGCGCGTGCGGCCATAGCCCCGCAGCGGAACCACATGCGCCTGTCGTTGCGCGATCTCCATGGCCAGGGTGCGCGTCGCCGTCTGTGGCTGCACCGCCAGTTCCTGCTCCAGGCCACGCTCCAGTATCCGATAGCAGTCCAGGGCCATGTCCGGTTCGCCACGACATGCGTACAGGCGCATCAGGCTTCGCTGCTGCGCTTCGTCCCACGGATCGAGCATCACCTGGCGGCGGGCGAGACTCAGTGCGGCATCCAGGTTTCCGGCAGTGGCCGCCTCTTCGCATGCCCGCTCCAACGCCTTGAGCAGACGCTGCTGGACCCACGTCCTCGCCCCCGGCAGCCATTCGCTGAACTCGTCGCACTGTTCCAGCGCAACGCCTTCGAGCAGCTCGCCGGCATCTTCCAGCCATGCCTGCGAGCGCCGGCTGGCCGGCATCGCGCCAACCAGCGCAACCGGCTCCAGCAGGTCGATATCGAACAGCCCCTGCGACGCCTCCGGGCACAGGCGCACGGTCTCGCGGTCGATCAACAGCACGCCTTCGCCGACCGCCGCGACGATCGCGCGGTTCAGGTCGGTCAGCACCTGGCGGAGATTGGTCAACGCGGCGCCGTGCGGCAGATCGGGCCACAGCATCGCCGCGATCCGGCTGCGGCGGTGGATCCGCGGGCGTTCGATCGCGAGGTAGGCCAGCAGCGCCCAGCCCTTTCGGTAGATCAGCCGCCCGGCACTGCCGATGCAGCATTCCCCGAGCAGGCGGATCAGGGGCTGGGCATCGCCCGGCCACGCACTCACGGCGTCGCTCCCGCGGCGAAGGTCGGTGGTGTGCACGGGCTTCCATTCCCCATACGGCAGGCGAGAAAACAGTTCATGCGATTCCCCAGCTTTCGGATTGGCGGCCCGCTGTTTTCGCGGGGCTCACTAACCAGACCGTGAAAAGCGTCCGGTTCCTATCATTTGCTTTCGATTCCTTCCCGCCGCCATTGCGGCAGGCGCATGGTCCGATCAGGGCGGACACGCACGCTTTCGACGGACGCCCACCGACGTACTGCCACGGCGCGATCTCACGAAACAGGACGGCAGCCACAGCGATGAAACCGCCATGATCCGCGCAGGCAGCCCTTTGCCCGCATCAACCCGGGTCGCCGTCAAACAACTTTCAACAGCAACCATGCCGCAGCGACAACCCTTTCCGGAGAACGCGGCCATGCGCGTGACCGCGATCGGTCGCCACGCTTGACAACGCCGAAAGCGCCGTGGTTATCTCGACCCCATGCTGCAACGCCACACCACCGCCAACCCGACCCGCACCCCGGCCTCCGCCGCGGCGTCGCTGCTTGTACTCGTGCTTATTACCGAACCCACAGGTGCGGGACGAGCTGGCGCGTAGCAGAAAAAAGCCAGATTCGATCAAAGACCCCGCACCGGCCCCGGTGCGGGGTTTTTCGTTTCCAGCATCCATTTCAACTGAAACCATGTTCACTACCGATACCGCCACGCAGAAACACACCGCCCGCGATGCCATGCGCACCGCCGCGGCGTGCATGGCGCTCCTCCCTCCCCCGGCGGCCGCCGCGTCCTGATGACGCGACGGCCGTTTTCTTTTGCGCTCCATCCAATTCACTGCAAGGAACCAAGTCCCATGAGCTCCAACGAACTGCCCCAGATCAAGATCGCCGTCATCGGTTACGGCAGCCAGGGCCGCGCCCATGCCCTGAACCTGCGTGAGTCCGGCTTCGACGTGACCGTCGGCCTGCGTCCGGGCGGCCCGACCGAAGCCAAGGCCCAGGCCGACGGCTTCGCGGTCAAGACCCCGGCCGAAGCGGTCAAGGACGCCGACCTGGTCGCCGTGCTGACCCCGGACATGGTGCAGAAGAAGCTCTACGAGGACGTGCTGGCGCCGAACATGAAGCAGGGCGCGTGCCTGCTGTTCGCCCATGGCCTGAACGTGCACTACGGCATGATCGCCCCGCGCGACGACCTGGACGTGGTGCTGGTCGCGCCCAAGGGCCCGGGCGCGCTGGTGCGCCGCGAATACGAGATCGGCCGCGGCGTGCCGTGCATCTATGCCGTCTACCAGGACACCAGTGGCAAGGCCGAGCAGTTCGCGCTGGCCTATGCGGCCGGCCTGGGCGGCGCCCGCGCCAACATCATCAAGACCACCTTCAAGGAAGAGACCGAGACCGACCTGTTCGGCGAGCAGGCGGTGCTGTGCGGCGGCGCCTCGGCGCTGGTGCAGGCCGGCTTCGAAACCCTGGTGGAAGCCGGCTACCAGCCGGAGATCGCCTACTACGAAGTGCTGCACGAACTGAAGCTGATCGTGGACCTGTTCTACGAAGGCGGCATCACCCGCATGCTGGAGTTCGTCTCCGAGACCGCGCAGTACGGCGACTACGTCAGCGGCCCGCGCGTGATCGACGCCGGCACCAAGGCGCGCATGAAGGACGTGCTGACCGATATCCAGAACGGCACCTTCACCAAGAACTGGGTGGCCGAATACGAAGCGGGCCTGCCGAACTACAACCGGTTCAAGCAGGCCGACCTGGAGCACCCGATCGAAAAGGTGGGCAAGGAACTGCGCGCCAAGATGGTCTGGCTGCAGGCGCAGAGCGCGTAACCCGCGGTCCCCCACCCGCACAACGCAAAGGTCGCTGCATGAACACTCCCGTCCACGGCGCGCCACGCAATGGCGCACGCTGGCTGACGCAGGCCCTGGAGGCCGAAGGCGTGCAGACGCTGTTCGGCTACCCGGGCGGCACCATCATGCCGTTCTACGACGCATTGGTGGATTCCACCCTCAAGCACATCCTGGTGCGCCATGAGCAGGGCGCGGCGCTGGCCGCCAACGGCTACGCCCGCGCCAGCGGCAAGGTCGGCGTATGCGTGGCCACCTCCGGCCCCGGCGCGTCCAACCTGGTCACCGGCATCGCCGACGCGATGCTCGACTCGGTGCCGATGGTGTGCCTGACCGGCCAGGTCGGCACGCCGCTGCTGGGCACCGATGCGTTCCAGGAGCTGGACGTGTTCGGCATGACGATGCCCATCGTCAAGCACAGCTGGCTGGTGCGCAGCGTCGACGACCTGCCGCAGGTGCTGGCCGAAGCGTTCCGCGTGGCCCGCGAGGGCCGCCCGGGGCCGGTGCTGATCGACCTGCCCAAGGACGTGCAGCTGGCCGATGCCACACACCTGCCCGACCACGTGCCGGCTTCGGTCGATCCGGTGCCGGCGCCGGACGCGCAGCGCCTGGCCGCGGCGGTGGAGATGATCGCCGCCGCCGAAAAGCCCGTCATCTACGGCGGCGGCGGCATCGCCCTGGCCGAGGCGGTGGAGGAGTTCCGCCAGTTCGTCGAGGCCTCCGGCATTCCCACCGTGCTGACCCTGCGCGGGCTGGGCGCGCTGCCGGCCAACCACCCGCAGTACCTGGGCATGCTGGGCATGCACGGCACCCGCGCCGCCAACATGGCGGTGCAGGAGTCGGACCTGCTGATCGTGGTCGGCGCCCGCTTCGACGACCGCGCCACCGGCAAGCTGACCGAGTTCGCGCCGTTCGCGCGCGTCATCCACCTGGATGCCGACGCCTACGAGATCAGCAAGCTGCGCGATGCCGACATCGGCGTGCCCGGCGACCTCAAGGCCGGCCTGCGGGCGCTGTCCGGCATCCGCGGCAACTGCAACGGCTGGCGCGCGCGCTGCGCCGCCAACCGCGAGAAGTTCGCCGCGCGCTACGACGCGCCCGGCCAGGACATCTACGCGCCGGCGCTGCTCAAGCGGCTGAGCGAAGTGGCCCCGGCCGACACCGTCATCGCCTGCGATGTCGGCCAGCACCAGATGTGGGTGGCCCAGCACTGCCGCTTCAACCATCCGCGCAACCACCTGACCTCCGGCGCGCTGGGCACGATGGGCTTCGGCCTGCCGGCGGCGATGGGCGCGCAGTTCGCCTGCCCGGACCGCACCGTGGTCCTGGTCTCCGGCGACGGCAGTTTCATGATGAACGTGCAGGAGCTGGTCACCATCGCCCGCTGCCGCCTGCCGGTGAAGATCGTGCTGCTGGACAACTCCTCGCTGGGCATGGTCCGCCAGTGGCAGGAGCTGTTCTTCGCCGAGCGCTACAGCGAGATCGACCTGTCCGACAACCCGGACTTCGCCGCGCTGGCGCAGGTGTTCGGCATCCCGGCCACGCGCATCACCCAGCGCGCCGACGTCGAGGACGCACTGGCCACGCTGCTCGACACCCCCGGCCCGGCGCTGCTGCACGTAGCCATCGACGCGCGCGCCAACGTGTGGCCGCTGGTGCCGCCGAACAACGCCAACAGCACCATGCTGGAAGGCAACCCCGCCCACGCCAAGGCCACTCAGGAGAGTTCCAATGCAATACCGGCTTGACCTGGTGCTGACGCCCGCCGAAGGCGCGCTGCTGCGCGTGCTGGGCATGGTCGAGCGCCGGGGCTTCTCCCCGCGCAACATCGCCGGCAGCCGCGAGGCCACCGGTGCCGGCCGCTGGCTCGTGCAGCTGGAAGTCAGCGGCGAACGCCCGCCGGAAACCCTGTGCCGGCAACTGGAGAAGGTCTACGACTGCGAGTCGGTACGGATCGTGGCGCTGGACCATGCCGGGGTAGCGGCATGAATCCCGATGTAGGCGACGTACCGGTATTCCCCCGTCACCACCGGCCGCGGAGGCGTCTTCTTCGACGCCCGCCGCGCACGCCGGGCCATGGCCACGTACATGCCTGACCGTGGCCGTCCCGTCGCCGTTGCACCCGCCGCTGGCGAGATGAACGTCAGCGTCGCTGATGTATTGGCCGCGCAGGCGCGCCTACGCCGCTTCCTGCCGCCCACCCCGCTGCACTACGCCGAGCGCTTCGGCACCTGGCTCAAGCTCGAGAACCTGCAGCGCACCGGCTCGTACAAGGTGCGCGGCGCCTTGAACGCGATGCTGGCCGCGCTGGAGCGCGGCGACGAGCGCCCGGTGATCTGCGCCTCGGCCGGCAACCACGCCCAGGGCGTGGCCTGGGCCGCCTTCCGCCTCGGTGTGCAGGCCATCACCGTGATGCCGCACGGCGCGCCGGCCACCAAGATCGCCGGCGTGCAGCACTGGGGCGCCACCGTGCGCCAGCACGGCAACAGTTATGACGAGGCCTATGCCTTCGCCCGCGAACTGGCCGAGCAGAACGGCTACCGCTTCCTGTCCGCTTTCGACGATCCGGACGTGATCGCCGGCCAGGGCACGCTGGGCATCGAACTCGCCCCGCACGCACCGGACGTGGTGATCGTGCCGATCGGCGGCGGCGGCCTGGCCTCCGGCGTCGCGCTGGCGCTGAAATCGCAGGGCGTGCGCATCATCGGCGCGCAGGTCGAGGGCGTGGATTCGATGGCGCGCGCGATCAAGGGCGACGTGCGCGAAATCGCGCCGGTGGCCACGCTGGCCGACGGCGTCAAGGTCAAGATTCCCGGCTTCCTCACCCGCCGCCTGTGCGCCAGCCTGCTCGACGACGTGGTCATCGTGCGCGAGGCCGAGCTGCGCGAAACCCTGGTGCGGCTGGCGCTGGAAGAACACGTCATCGCCGAGGGCGCCGGCGCGCTGGCGCTGGCCGCCGGCCGCCGCGTGGCCGGCAAGCGCAAGTGCGCGGTGGTCTCCGGCGGCAACATCGACGCCGCCGTGCTGTCCACGCTGTTGTCGGAAGTGCGCCCCAGCCCGCCGCGCAAGCCGCGACGGCGCAACGCCGAACGACTTAGAAGCCGCGTCGCCCCCAACGCGCCGCGGCCACCCCGAAACGAACATCCCAACATCATCGCACCCGCTGTCGAGGAGACCCTCTGGTGAATACTCCAACCATCAACATCCCCCGAATTACCATCTTCGACACGACCCTGCGCGATGGCGAACAGTCACCGGGCTGCAGCATGACCCCACCGCAGAAGCTGGTGATGGCGCGCGCCCTGGCCGAGCTGGGCATGGACGTGATCGAAACCGGTTTCCCGGCAAGCTCCCAATCCGACCGCGAGGCCATGGCGCTGATCGGCCGCGAGGTACGCGAGCCGGTGCTGGCGGTGCTGTCGCGCTGCCTGCCCGGCGACATCGAGACCTCGGCCAAGGCACTGGAGGCGGCCGCTCGGCCGCGCCTGCACGTGTTCCTGTCCACCAGCCCGCTGCACCGCGAGCACAAGCTGCGCATGAGCAAGGAGCAGGTACTGGAATCGGTGCACAAGCACGTGAGCATGGCGCGCGGCTACATCGACGACGTCGAGTTCTCGGCCGAGGACGCCACCCGCACCGAGCTGGATTTCCTGACCGAGGTGGCGCAGGTCGCCATCGCCGCCGGCGCGCGCACCATCAACCTGCCCGATACCGTCGGCTTCACCACGCCCGACGAGATCCGCGCGATGTTCCAGCACGTCATCGGCCACGCCGCCGGCGCCGACAAGGTCATCTTCAGCGCGCACTGCCACAACGACCTGGGCCTGGCCGTGGCCAACTCGCTGGCCGCCATCGAAGGCGGCGCGCGCCAGGTGGAAGGCTCGATCAACGGCATCGGTGAGCGCGCCGGCAACTGCGCGCTGGAAGAGATCGCCATGGTGCTGAAGGTGCGCAACGCCTTCTACAACTTCGACACCGGCTTCGACACCCGCCGCATCGTGCCGACCTCGCAGCTGCTGCAGCGGCTGGTGGGCATGCCGGTCCAGCGCAACAAGGCCATCGTCGGCGCCAACGCGTTCGCGCATGAGTCGGGCATCCACCAGCACGGCATGCTGCGCAACCGCAACACCTACGAAATCATGCGCCCTGAAGACGTGGGCTGGGAGTCTTCGCAGATGGTGCTGGGCCGCCACAGCGGCCGCGCCGCGGTCGAGGCGCGCCTGCGCGCGCTGGGCTACTGGCTGGAGGAAGAAGAGCTGAAGCTGGTGTTCGACCAGTTCAAGGCCCTGTGCGAGCAGCAGCGCGTGGTCACCGACGCCGACCTGCAGACCCTGATGCAGGGCAACTCCGGCAGCGACGGCTACCGCCTGGCGTCGATGACCATCAGCGACGTCGGCAGCCGCGCCAACGCGCTGGTCGAACTGTCCGATCCGGAAGGCAACCGCGTGGCCGAGACCGCGCAGGGCGACGGCCCGGTGGATGCGCTGTTCTCGGCGCTGTCGGCCGCCACCGGCGTGCAGCTGACCCTGGACAGCTACCACGTGCACAGCGTCGGCATCGGCGCCGACGCGCGCGGCGAGGCCAACCTGGGCGTGCGCCACGAGGGCAACATCTACGAAGGCACCGGCACCAGCCGTGACATCATCGAGGCCAGCGCGCTGGCCTGGCTGGACGTCACCAACCGCCTGCTGCGCCAGCGCGAAGGCAGCAAGACCCAGGAAGCCGTCAGCGCCTGAGCGCGACGGCCCCGCATAGGCAACGGAACAAGACGCAATGAGCTCCGCACCCAAGACCCTGTATGACAAATTGTGGGACGCGCACGTCGTCGTCCCCGAAAGCGACAGCGCACCGGCCGTGCTGTACATCGACCTGCACCTGATCCACGAAGTCACCTCGCCGCAGGCCTTCACCGAACTGCGCGAGCGCGGCCTGAAACCGCGCCGCCCCGACCGCACCAAGGCGACGATGGACCACTCCACGCCGACCCTGCCGGCCGGCGCCGACGGCAAGCTGCCGTACGCCAGCAAGGCGTCCGAAGCGCAGGTGGAGATGCTGGCGAAGAACTGCGCCGAATACGGCATCGAGCTGTTCGACATGGCCTCGAGCAGCCGCGGCATCGTCCACGTCATCGCGCCGGAACAGGGCTTCACCCAGCCGGGCATGACGATTGTCTGCGGCGACAGCCACACCTCCACCCATGGCGCGTTCGGCGCGCTGGCCTTCGGCATCGGCACCAGCGAAGTGGGCCACGTGCTGGCCACGCAGTGCCTGCTGCAGCGCAAGGCCAAGACCATGTCGATCACCGTCGATGGCGAACTGGCGCCGGGCGTCGGCGCCAAGGACGTGGTGCTGCACATCATCGGCGTGATCGGCGTCAACGGCGGCACCGGCCACGTGCTGGAATTCCGCGGTTCCACCATCGCGGCGATGGACATGGAACAGCGCATGACCCTGTGCAACATGTCCATCGAGGCCGGCGCGCGCGCCGGCATGGTCGCGCCGGACCAGGTCACCTTCGACTGGGTAGCCAGGACCCCGCGCGGCCCCAAGGGCGCCGACTTCGACAAGGCGGTTGCCTACTGGAAAACGCTGCGCAGCGACGACGGCGCGCGCTTCGACGTGGACGTGCGCATCGACGCCGCCGACATCCGCCCGACCCTGACCTGGGGCACGCACCCAGGCACGGCCATCGCCGTGGACGCGCCGATCCCGGCGGCCAACGACACTGCCGCGCAGAAGGGCCTGGACTACATGAAGTTCGAAGCCGGCCACGCGCTGGCCGGTACGCCGGTGGACGTGGTGTTCGTCGGCTCCTGCACCAACGGCCGCCTGAGCGACATGCGCGAGGTGGCGCAGGTGCTGCGCGGCCGCCGCGTCGCCGACGGCGTGCGCATGCTGGTGGTGCCGGGCTCGGAGATCGTCAAGCGCGACGCCGAGGCCGAAGGCATCCACGAGATCGTGCGCGCCGCCGGCGCCGAATGGCGCGAACCCGGCTGCTCGATGTGCATCGCCATGAACGGCGACCTGGTCGCACCGGGCCAGCTGGCGGTGAGCACCAGCAACCGCAACTTCGAGGGCCGCCAGGGCCCCGGCTCGCGCACCCTGCTGGCCTCGCCGATGAGCGCCGCCTGGGCGGCGGTGAACGGCAAGGTCGCCGACGTGCGCGAGCTGTTCAACAAGGAGGTGGCGTGATGGCCGGTTTCCGTACCCTGAGCTCGCGCAGCGTGGTGCTGCGCCAGACCAACATCGACACCGACCAGATCATCCCGGCGCGGTTCCTGTCCACCACCGAACGCGCCGGGTTGGGCAAGAACGCATTCAACGACTGGCGCTGGCAGGCCGACGGTTCGCCGAACCCGGAGTTCGCCTTCAACCAGCCACAGAACGAAGGCCGCTCGATCCTGCTGGCCGGCCGCAACTTCGGCTGCGGTTCCTCGCGCGAGCACGCGCCATGGGCGCTGACCGACCTGGGCCTACGCGCCATCGTCAGCAGCGAGATCGCCGACATCTTCCGCGGCAATTCGCTGAAGAACGGCCTGCTGCCGATCGTGCTGGACGAAGCCGACGTGCAGGAACTGATGCAGCGCCCGGACGACGAACTGACCATCGACGTGGCCACGCGCGAACTGCGTACCCCGGCCGGCAAGGTGTATGCCTTCCCGCTGGACGGTTTCTCGCAGACCTGCCTGCTGGAAGGCGTGGACCAGCTGGGCTGGCTGCTGGGGCGCGTGCCGGAGATCGAGCGGTACGAAAGCCAGCGCCACGCCTGACCCCCTGCTCCCCGTAGGAGCGCACTTCAGTGCGCGATGAAGCTTTACCGGCAAAGCCTCATCGCGCACTGAAGTGCGCTCCTACGAACAACAAGACCACTGGAAGACCCCATGCAAGCCAACATCGTCGTACTGCCGGGTGACGGCATCGGCCCCGAGATCACCGTCGCCGCGGTGGACGTGCTCAAGGCCATCGCCAACCGCTTCGGCCATGACTTCACTTTCGCCGAGCACGACATCGGCGGCATCGCCATCGACAAGCACGGCGAGCCGCTGCCGGCCGCCACGCTCGAAGCCTGCAGCAAGGCCGACGCCGTGCTGCTCGGCGCCGTCGGCGGGCCGAAGTGGTCCGACCCCAACGCCAAGGTGCGCCCGGAACAGGGCCTGCTGGCGATCCGCAAGGCACTGGGCCTGTTCGCCAACCTGCGCCCGGTGCGCACCCACCCGGCCGCGCTGCATGTCTCGCCGATCAAGGCCGAACTGCTCGCCGACGTGGACTTCGTGGTCGTGCGCGAACTGACCGGCGGCATCTACTTCGGCGACAAGACCCGCGATGCGGAAAGCGCCAGCGACCTGTGCCGCTACACCGTGGCCGAGATCGAGCGCGTGCTGCGCAGCGCCTTCCGCCTGGCGCAACAGCGCCGCGGCAAGCTGACCTCGGTGGACAAGGCCAACGTGCTGGAGACCTCGCGGCTGTGGCGCGACGTGGCCGCGCGCATCGGCCGCGAGGAATTCCCGGACGTGGAACTGGAACACCAGTTGGTCGATTCCATGGCCATGCACCTGATCGCCAAGCCGCGCGCCTACGACGTGATCGTCACCGAGAACATGTTCGGCGACATCCTCACCGACGAGGCCTCGATGCTGGCCGGCTCGCTGGGCCTGCTGCCGTCCGCCTCGCTGGGCGAGCAGGGCAAGGTCGGCATCTTTGAACCGATCCACGGCTCGGCGCCGGACATCGCCGGCAAGGGCATCGCCAACCCCTACGCCACCATCCTCAGCGCGGCCATGCTGCTGCGCCACTCGCTGGGGCTGGAGGAAGAAGCCGCCGCCGTCGAGCAGGCGGTCGCGTCCGCACTGGACGACGGCCTGTTCACCGCCGACCTCGCCGCACAGGGACGAGCGCTTTCCACGCACCAAGCGGCGCAGGCGGTACTCGCCCGCCTCCAATGACTCCATGACGCGGCCTACGGGCCGCGTTTTCGTTCCGGCTGTCCTTTTGCTGTCCCTTCCCCACCTTCAGGAGGAATGCCCTTGAACCACCGTAGTCCCGATGAGTTCCTGGCCTATGTCGCCAGCCGCGACCCTTACCAGCCCGAGTTCCTGCAGGCGGTCAAGGAAGTCACCCACAGTCTCTGGCCGTTCCTGCAGCAGCACCCGCAGTACGCACGGCATGGCCTGCTGGAGCGCCTGGTGGAGCCAGAGCGGGTCATCCAGTTCCGCGTGGCCTGGGCCGACGACAGCGGCCGCACCCACGTCAACCGCGCCTTCCGCGTGCAGCACAGCGCGGCCATCGGCCCGTTCAAGGGCGGCATGCGCTTCCACCCCTCGGTGAACCTGTCGATCCTGAAGTTCCTGGCCTTCGAGCAGACCTTCAAGAACGCCCTGACCACCCTGCCCATGGGCGGCGGCAAGGGCGGCTCGGACTTCGACCCCAAGGGCAAGAGCGAGGGCGAAGTGATGCGCTTCTGCCAGGCGCTGATGCTGGAGCTGTACCGCCACCTCGGCCCGGACACCGACGTGCCGGCCGGCGACATCGGCGTGGGCGCGCGCGAGGTCGGCTTCATGGCCGGCATGATGAAGAAACTCAGCAACGACGCCGCCTGCGTGTTCACCGGCAAGGGCCTGGCCTACGGCGGCAGCCTGATGCGCCCGGAAGCCACCGGCTACGGCACCGTGTACTTCGTCGAGCAGATGCTGCACCACGCCCGCCGCGAAACCCACGGCGCCAAAGTGCTGATCTCCGGCTCCGGCAACGTCGCCCAGTTCGCCGCGCTCAAGGCCGCCGAACTCGGCGGCAAGGTCCTCACCTTCTCCGACTCCGGCGGCACCCTCTACGCGCGCGACGGCTTCGACGAACAGGGCATGCAGGACGTGATGGCGCTGAAGAACGAACGCCGCGGCCGCCTCTCCGAACTGGCCGGCGACAAACGCTTCGAGTTCCTCGAAGGCCGCCGCCCCTGGCACATCCCCGCCGACATCGCCCTGCCCTGCGCCACCCAGAACGAACTGGACGAAAGCGACGCCCGCACCCTCGTGCACAACGGCGCCCTGTGCGTGGCCGAAGGCGCCAACATGCCCTCCACCCTGGAAGCGGTGGATGTGTTCCTGCAGGCCGGCACCCTGTACGCCCCCGGCAAGGCCAGCAACGCCGGCGGCGTCGCCACCTCCGGCCTGGAAATGAGCCAGAACGCATTGCGCCTGTCCTGGCGCCACGCCGACGTGGACGAACGCCTGCACGTGATCATGAAAGAAATCCACGCCAACTGCGTGCAGCATGGCAAACGCGCGGATGGCAGCGTCAACTACGTCGATGGCGCGAATATCGCGGGGTTCGTGAAGGTGGCCGATGCGATGCTGGCGCAGGGGTTGTATTGAGGTTTGCGCGTTCCTTCTTCCGTCTGGAGGAAGGGATAGTGCCGGTACCCGGCCCAAGTAGCCCATCCCTTCAATAGCATGAGCCCTTGCGTTATGCCGAGCAATTCGGGGTGTAACCGATATGGTCGCAAACGCGCGGCGTTTGACCTCAGGCTCCCGGCTGCACCACGCCCCCTATCCTTTCCAACCCGTTGATCTTTTGGGCATCACCCATCTTCACATTAGCGCCGGAAAGCAGGACACTTGGGCAACGGCGCGATTAGGCGGCCGAACAGGCGTTAGGCGTCACAATCACTAATAGGGGGGGGGAGATGAAAGTCCAAGAACAAGATCAGTATCACGGCATCGCGCTGACCCAGCTCGTAGAGCATGAATCCTTCAAAGCGCTCAATCGCTCCTCCGATCACTACGGCCATTACAAGGTCAATACGGATCGAGAGGTGTTCGTGAAGTATCGAAAGACCGGAACTAGCTCTTGGCAATTCGTGTTTCAGCCTCACGAACTCAAAGCCATCAAGGCTGCAATGGCTACAAAATCTGACATCTTTGTGTGTCTTGTTTGCGCACGCAGTACGGTCTGCGCGTTAAGCGAGGATGAGATAAATGCTCTCATTGATGTGTCAAGCGGCACGAGCCAGAGCATCACTATCAGCGTTCCACCACGTTCCAGCTGCCGCGCTCGGGGTTCAATTGGGACGCTCGGGTACACAATCCCTCACAACTCGTTTCCCAACAAGGTCTTCGAGTGACGCCTAACAATTCATTCAAGCCGACGCCGCTTCGCGGCGCGGCTTAATTCAGGCGTTAGGCTCAGTTTCAGACTACAACCGATCACAAATGAAAGAGCCCCGCGCTAGCGGGGCTCTTAAACTTCCATGTGGGCGCAAAAAGCTTCCCAGTTGTGTCACACGCAAGTTGTCACGCGACGGAGAAAGACAACGTCTTTCCCATGGCTTTAAACGCCTCGGCCAAGGTGTCGATCTTGGTTGCGTGATGCAAATCAACTATACGAGTAATAGTTTGAGGTGATGCGTCCAGCTTCTTAGCGAGCTTTGACGGGGTCACGTTCTCTCTAAGCATTTCGTTCAGCAGGAGAACCTTAACGGCAACACTGGCCGGAAGAGTAATTAACTCTTCGCCATCACGTGCCTTTGTGGGCATGGGTACTAGCCGGCGGTCTTCGAAGTAGAACTCCATTGCAGTCGCAAGCGCGTCACCAGCCATTTCGGTGGCTTCCTTTTTGGTACTACCCCCGGTTGTGGCCTCGGGGATATCCCTAAAGGTAACCACGTACCCATCCCTTTCCTTTTGAAAGCGGGCGGGATACATGAACATCATTAACTCCATTGTCTATATTTAATCAGAGATAGTTCTTAACAATAAGTTTAGTCTTCGAGTGAGCTATGGCAGTCTTGTCTAGATCAACTGGCCGCCCTTCTGGGCGGCCATGCACCACTTTCCGCTTCATTTCTTATCAAACGCCAAGCTGATTCTTAATCACCTTAGCGAGTTGATTCGGGATTTCTTTGTGCCTCGGAATGGTCGCCTGCTTACCGTTGAGATATACCTTGGTATGCTTGCTTCCTTCCTTAAACGCTGCCCCCAGCGCCGCCAGTTCCCGCTTAAAGCTTGCCGTATTCATCCACTCGAACTCCTGTCATAGGCATCAAAGTCGCATAGGACTCTCCGTTACGTGGGAACATCCCCACACCATTAGAGTACACAAATTTGTGTAACGTGTCAACACTTTTGTGGACTATCCGGTTGCCGCGTTCCGAGCAGGCTGGTCCCTAGCCAGGGGTCAGGGACTAGGGCCTAACAATTCATTCAAGCCGACGCTGCTTCGCGGCGCGGCTTAACTCAGTCGTCAGACCAGCACTGGAGAGTTCTCGGATGTCGGATCAGACAGAGCACGATTCAAGGCTAAGGGAGATTTGGCAGCAAACACTCGTTCCCGTTGTTTACCGAAGAGAGAAGCCAAATCCACTTCTTGTGCGACTTCCATTTGCGTCTAACAACTTCAATACCTTGCGCGGAAAGAACCAGCGCAAGCCGACTTGGGATCAGCTTCGGAAGCGTTGGGAAACACCAGTTGCTTGGTTTGATGACCTTATCAAACGCCTAGCAAAGCACTACGGCCAAGTCTATGTGATCCAGCTATACCGCGAACAACAGAAATGTGCGCCCGCTTGCTGGAATGCAAAAGGGTTACATTGTGAGTGCTCCTGCATGGGAGCCACGCACGGCACTGGTCATCCCGGCGGGAAATGGTATGAAGTCTCAGAGACATTTGCATGCCATTGGGGGCCAAAGGAGTACTCATGCCGTCTAATAAAGGCCGCCTGAAAGCGGGCGGGCCTAACAATTCATTCAAGCCGATGCCGCTTCGCAGGTCGGCTTAACTCAGACGTTAGCCGCCAGATTCACATCGACAAATGCCATGGGCGGGCTTCGTCCGCCCATGGCCATCAAGCAAGGCTACTCGTCAGCGGCAATCACTATGCCGCGCCGGGTCACTATCACCCGCGCGTTCTGGCCGACTTTGAGGCCTGCAGCCTCCAGCCAATCGCCGCACAGTCGCAGGTAGGGCACCTGTCGGGTCTTGAAGATGCGCGATGTAAACCGGGGTTCGGTCTGTTCGGTCATGATGATCTCCTACGATTCGTTCTGTCTATTTCGCCTCCTGTTCAGAGAGGCGGCCGGGTGCTTGAACACGGTCGTAGGGCCGCCCGCAGCTTTTCCCTTTCGGGTGTTGCATGACTGCGCGCCACCCGGCCATAGAAAACGCGGGGCACAAAAAAGCCACTGGGCTGTCGGGAGTGGCTTCCGCCTACGAAGGTGTGTTCAGCACCTGCGCAGGATGTAATCACCACCTCGCGAAGAGGTCAACGTCAGACAATCCCCCGCAGCCGCCCCAGAGTTACCCGATCCCGCTGCTCCAGGTCCTGCACGGTTTCCACTTCGTCGAAGCCACCCTGCTTCAGCAGCGCGCGGATGGCCGGGCCCTGGTCCCAACCGTGTTCTAGCAGCAGCCAGCCGCCGGGGACGAGGTGGTCGGGGGCGCCGGCGATGATCTCGCGGATGGCGTCCAGGCCGTCGGCGCCGGAGGCCAGGGCCGGGGACGGTTCAAAGCGCAGGTCGCCCTGCTGCAGGTGCGGGTCGCCGGCGGCGATGTAGGGCGGGTTGCTGACGATCATGTCGAAGCGGTCCGCGCCCAGCGCGGCGTACCAGTGGCCGCGGCGGAACCATACGTTGTCCAGGCCGTGGGCCTGGGCGTTCTTCACCGCCACCGCCAGGGTGGGGCCGAGCAGGTCGGTGGCCATCACCGTGGCCAGTGGGCGTTCGCTGGCGATGGACAGGGCGATGGCGCCGCTGCCGGTGCCCAGGTCGGCGACGCGCGCCATGTGCTCGGCCGGCAGCCGTGCCAGCGCCTGTTCGACCAGCAGTTCGGTCTCCGGGCGCGGGATCAGGGTGGCGGTGTTGACCTGCAGGTCCAGGGTCCAGAAGCCGCGGCGGCCGGTGAGGTAGGCCAGGGGGTGGCCTTGGGCGCGGCGCTGCAGCAGCAGCTCGAAGCGCTGGCGGGCGGCGGCGTCCACCGGGTCGGTGGCATGGGCGAACAGCCAGGCGCGGTCCACGCCCAGCACGTGCAGCAGCAGCTGTTCGGCCTCATGGCGGGCATCCTCGCCCGGCAGGGTGGCGGCGCCTTCCCGCAACAGCTCGGCAACCTTCGGGCTGGACACTTCACTACCTCTTCGCGGGACGTTTCCGGGACCGGGAGGATAGTCACCCGGCCTGTCGCTGCCTACCGCGGCGGCGCCGGCCGGGATCGAGCCTGCCTATGCCTGCCCGTTCAGTTTGGCGGGTGCGGTGGCTTGGAAAGCCGGAAAAGTGCCCGATATCGGGGTCAGGGCCTGCCCGGCGGGCTGAATCAATAGCCAATACCTATTGATGCGATGCATTCAATTCATTTGTTTTATTAGGCACTGCCTATTAGCCTGTGCTCCACGGTTCACCACCCGTCCCTTCAACCAAGAGGAAGTTCCATGTCCCTTATCAACACCCAGGTCCAGCCGTTCAAGGCCAACGCCTTCCACAACGGCAAGTTCATCGAAGTCACCGAGGAAAGCCTGAAGGGCAAGTGGTCGGTGCTGATCTTCATGCCGGCGGCCTTCACCTTCAATTGCCCGACCGAGATCGAAGACGCGGCCGAGCATTACGCCGAGTTCCAGAAGGCGGGCACCGAGGTCTACATCGTCACCACCGACACGCACTTCTCGCACAAGGTGTGGCACGAGACCTCGCCGGCCGTGGGCAAGGCGAAGTTCCCGCTGGTCGGCGACCCGACCCATCAGCTGACCAACGCCTTCGGCGTGCACATTCCGGAAGAAGGCCTGGCCCTGCGCGGCACCTTCGTGATCAACCCGGAAGGCGTGATCAAGACCATGGAGATCCACTCCAACGAGATCGCCCGTGACGTGTCCGAGACCCTGCGCAAGCTGAAGGCCGCCCAGTTCACCGCCGCGCACCCGAACGAAGTGTGCCCGGCCAAGTGGAAGGAAGGCGAGAAGACCCTGACCCCGTCGCTGGACCTGGTCGGCAAGATCTAAGCCGTCCCTCGCTCCCACCCCGCCCCTGCGGCGGGCGTGGGGGTGAACCGGAACCGCGTCGAGCCAGCCCGCTCGTTGCCCGCCAGACGCGGTTCCGGTTCACCCCTACTTTCCCGGCGCGTTGCCTTCCGCAACCGCGCCCTCCCCCCGTTTTGCCTCGAACAAGGAGTTGCGCCGTGCTCGACGACACCCTCAAGACCCAGTTGCAGCAGTACATGGGCCTGCTGCGCCAGCCGCTGCGCCTGGTGGCCTCGCTCGACGACAGCGCCGCGAGCGCCGAGATGCGCGGCCTGCTGGACGACATCGTCGCCGCCGGCAACGGCAAGATCACGCTGGATGCCTCGGGCACCGATGCACGCAGGCCGTCGTTCGTGATCGCCCGCGAGGGCGAGAGCCATGGCGTGCGTTTCGCCGGCCTGCCGCTGGGCCACGAGTTCGAATCGCTGGTGCTGGCACTGCTGTGGACCGGCGGCCATCCGCCGAAGGTGGCGCAGGAGGTGATCGACAGCATCAAGGCGGTGGACGGCGAGTTCGCCTTCGAGGTGTACATGTCGCTGACCTGCCACAACTGCCCGGACGTGGTGCAGGCGCTGGCGCTGATGGCCATCCTCAACCCGAAGATCAGCACCACGGTGATCGAGGGCGGCGCGTTCCGGCAGGAAGTGGAGCAGCGCCAGGTGATGGCGGTGCCGATGGTGTTCCAGGGCGGTGAGATGTTCGATTCCGGGCGCATGACGCTGGAGCAGATCGTCGCCAAGCTCGACACCGGCGCGGCGGCGCGCGATGCGCTGAAGATCAATGCCAAGGAGGCATTCGACGTGCTGGTGGTGGGCGGTGGCCCGGCCGGTGCGGCGGCGGCGATCTATGCCGCGCGCAAGGGCATCCGCACCGGCGTGGCGGCCGAGCGTTTCGGCGGCCAGGTGCTGGACACGCTGGCGATCGAGAACTTCATCTCCGTGCAGCACACCGAAGGCCCGAAGCTGGCCGCGGCGCTGGAGCAGCATGTGCGCGAGTACGAAGTGGACATCATGAACCTGCAGCGCGCCACCAAGCTGGTGCCGGCCGGCGCCGATGGCCTGGTGGAAGTGCAGCTGGAGAACGGCGCTTCGCTGAAGTCCAAGAGCGTGATCCTGTCCACCGGCGCACGCTGGCGGCAGATGAACGTGCCGGGCGAGAACGAATACCGCAACAAGGGCGTGGCCTATTGCCCGCACTGCGACGGCCCGCTGTTCAAGGGCAAGCGCGTGGCGGTGATCGGCGGCGGCAACTCCGGCGTCGAGGCGGCCATCGACCTGGCCGGCATCGTCAGCCATGTCACCGTGTTCGAGTTCGACAGCAAGCTGCGCGCCGACCAGGTGCTGCAGGCCAAGCTCAACAGCCTGCCCAACGTGAAGGTGGTGCTCAACGCGCAGACCACCGAAGTGCTGGGCGACGGCCAGAAGGTGACCGGCCTGGCCTACACCGACCGCGTCGGCGGCGATTCGCACCGCGTGGAGCTGGAAGGCATCTTCGTGCAGATCGGCCTGCTGCCGAACACCGAGTGGCTGCGCGGCACGGTGGAGCTGAGCGGGCGCGGCGAGATCGTCATCGATGAGCGCGGCCAGACCAGCGTGCCGGGCGTGTTCGCCGCCGGCGACTGCACCACGGTGCCGTACAAGCAGATCATCATCGCCATGGGCGCCGGTTCCACCGCCGCGCTGAGCGCGTTCGATCACCTGATCCGTACGCCGGCGCCGCAGCCGGTGGCGGCGGTGGCCGAGACCGCCTGAACCACGATGCCGCCGGCCCGCCCGGCGGCATCTCCCGTAGAAGCGGTTTCAGCCGCGAAGGGGCTTTCATGCGGCTCTCTCCCCCAATGAAACTGCCTGGTCAATGGGCAGGCCCCTTCGCGGCTGAAGCCGCTCCTGCGATCCCGTCCGCTGTTGCGAGGCCAACCCGATGAACCTGCGTGACCTCAAGTACTTGGTGGCGCTGGCCGAGCACAAGCACTTCGGCCGGGCCGCGGCCGCCTGTTTCGTCAGCCAGCCCACGCTCTCCACCCAGATCAAGAAGCTGGAGGAAGAGCTGGGCGTGCCGCTGGTGGAGCGCGCGCCGCGCAAGGTCATGCTGACCCCGGCCGGGCGCGAGGCGGCGGCGCGTGCGCGCGGCATCGTCGCCGAGGTCGAGCAGATGAAGGAGGCCGCGCGCCGCAGCCGCGACCCCGAGGCCGGCACGGTGCGGCTGGGCATCTTCCCGACGCTCGGCCCCTACCTGCTGCCGCACGTGGTGCCGGCGATACGCGAACGCTTCCCGCAGCTGGAACTGCTGCTGGTCGAGGAAAAGAGCGATGTGCTGCTGACCCAGCTGCGCAACGGCCAGCTCGACGCCGCGCTGCTGGCGCTGCCGCTGCACGACGACCAGTTGCACGCCGAGTTCCTGTTCGAGGAACCGTTCGTGCTGGCCGCGCCGGAAGGCCACCCGCTGGCCGCCCACGCCACGTTGAGCATGGGCGACCTTACCGACCAGCGCCTGCTGCTGCTGCAGGACGGCCACTGCCTGCGCGACCAGGCGCTGGATGTCTGCCACCTGGCCGGCGCACTGGAGAAGTCCGAATTCCAGGCCACCAGCCTGGAGACGCTGCGGCAGATGGTGGCGGCCAATGTCGGCGTCACCCTGCTGCCGATGCTGGCGGTGAAGCCGCCGGTCGCGCGCTCGGAGAACATCCGCCTGCTCGGTTTCGCCGGCGAGGATGCGCCCAGCCGGCGCATCGCCATGGTCTGGCGCCGCAGCTCGGCGATGGGCGATTTCCTGCAGCAGCTGGCGGGCATCTTCCAGAGCCTGCCGCCGGATCTGCTGGCCCTGTAGGAGCGCGCCTTGGGGTGCGAAGGGGCCCGCCCGGAAAACCATGTGCCGGGCAAGCGCGGCACCTCCGACCGGCCGTGCCATGCGGTGGCGCGTTGAGCCATGGTTACGGGGGGTCAGCCCCCGTCTGGAGCCCTGCCGGCAAAGCCGCATCGCGCACCAAGATGCGCGCCCGCGCACGCCTGAACCGGCGTCTCCCACGCATTGCATCCCCGCCGCCCCGCCCCCATGATCGGGGTGGGTCGCATCCGTTCCACAATCCCCGCACAATAGGCCCGGGCGGTGCCGGCTTGGCGCCGCCTTTTGCATGTCTCTCAACAATTGCAGGAGTTTTTTCCATGCCGACCAACAGCGGCCTGCCCCCGTCAATCATCGTGTCCAGCCGTGACATGGCCCGCCTCGAGGCCATGCTCGATTCCCCGGCCCTGAGCCGGCACCCGGCCGCCGTCGCCCTGTCCCAGGAGCTCGAACGCGCGCAGGTGCTGCCGCCGGAGGAAATCCCCGCAGGCATCGTCACCATGCACTCGCGCGTGGACTGCGTGGACGAACTGCATAACGAAGAACATTCCCTGACCCTGGTCTATCCGCACGAGGCGGATTTCGACAAGGGCCGCGTCTCGGTGCTCGCACCGGTCGGCAGCGCCCTGCTGGGCCTGTCCGTCGGCCAGACCATCGACTGGACCGCTCCCGGAGGCCGCCAGCTGCGCCTGCGCGTGACCGCCGTCCACTACCAGCCCGAAGCCGCGGGCGATTTCCACCGCTGAGCGCCGCGCGCCGGCCCCCGTACCAGGAATTCCGCAATGACCCGATCCAAGCTCGCCCAGCTGCGTGAACTGTCCGTCGTCGTCGCCGACACCGGCGATTACGACGCCATCAAGCGCCTGCGCCCCGTCGACTGCACCACCAACCCGACGCTGGTGAAGAAGGCGCTCGACCTGCCGGTCTACGCCGGGCTGATCGAGCGCGAGCTGGAATGGGGCGGGGCC